>QKAF01000110.1 GCA_003246455.1 Bacteroidota bacterium | reverse complement strand
AATCGCACGGTCGAACGCGCTCATGGCAGCGGTGTAATTCTGCTGACCCGAAAGCTGTATGCCGCGACGGATGATTTCGTGAAGGGAAGCGTCTGGAATGCGCTGCGCCCGGAGATCATGCGTGCCGAAGGAAAGCAGCAGGCAGGCAATGAGGAAAATCGACCGTATCATGAATCTCCGTTCTCTGTGATCGTCCCGGGATCGTCGGTATCATCGCCTTCCGACGTGACCCCGTTCTGCAAGTCCTGGGAATGGAAATATTGATGCACGTTTTTCGCAGCCGACCAACCGACGTGCGCGGCCAGCGTTTCAACATCCGCCTCCTGAACCGCGCGGACTGATCCGAATTCCGTGAGAAGCGTCTGCGCGCGTTTGGGGCCCACTCCGTCGATTGCCTCGAGTTCGGTCTGCAGGGTGCTCTTGCTCCGCCTCTCGCGGTGGTAGGTAATTGCGAAGCGGTGGGCTTCGTCGCGGATGCGCTGCAGGAGCTTCAGTCCGGCGGACGTCTTTGCGATATTCATCGGGAGACTCTCGCCGGGAACAAACACTTCCTCGAGACGCTTTGCCAGACCGATGACCGGCTGCGATTCGAGACCGAGTTCCTTCAGCATTTCGACGGCGGAGGAGAGCTGACCCTTGCCGCCATCGATGACGATGAGGTCGGGCAGGGGCTGGCCTTCTTCTAGCAGCCGGGAATACCGTCGATAGACCACCTCGCGCATGCTGGCGAAATCATCGACACCCTCGACGGTCCGAATTCCGTATTTCCTGTATTCGCTTTTCCGGGGCTTCCCGTCAAGGAATGAAACCATAGAGGCCACGGTTTCGGCGCCCTGGAAATGGGAAATGTCGAAGCACTCTATCCGCCGGGGAGTTTCGGCAAGGTGCAGGTCCGCCTGCAGCATCTCCACCGATTTCGGCAGGGTGCTGGCCGCTTTCAGTTTCTGCAGCACGATCTCATCCAGGATGAATACGGCATTCGCGCGGCACATGTTGAGCAGTTTGAGCTTGTCGCCGATTTTGGGCACGGTGAACTGCACGCGCATCTGCGCCTTCTCACGCAGCCACTCCTCGAGCGCAGCCTGCGATTCGAGTTCATAGGGCGTGACGATCTCCGCGGGAATGTCCATGGTCTTCGTGTAATACCGGTGGACGATGTGCTCGATGATGTCTGCATCCGCCTCGATCTCCGCTCCGGTGAAGGGGAAGTGCTGCTTCCCGACGATTTTCCCGTCACGCACGCGGAAGACGACACCGACCGCGTCGCCTTCTTTTCGCGCGAGCGCAATGATGTCGCGGTCCTTGAAATCGGACGACGCGACTTTCTGTTTGTCCTGGTAAATCTTCAGCGCATTGAGACGGTTTCGAAGTTCCGCGGCTTTCTCGAATGCGAGCTGCTCGGCATGTGATTCCATTTCTTCTTCGAGATGCTGCCGGAGGGCGCGCGTCTTTCCTTTCAGCAGCTGCTCGACCTGCTCGATCATGTCGCGATAATGCTCCTGACTGACGAGCCCCTCGCATGGTCCCTCGCATTTCTGGATATGATAATCGAGACACACGCGTATCGTCCCACGAGCGATCGTCTCCGCGCTGAGCTGATAATCGCAGCTCCTGATGGGGAAAATGCTCCGTATCGTTCGGAGCATCAGGTGCATCGCCTTGACGTCGGTGTACGGCCCGTAGTAGCGGGAACCGTCGCGACGGATGTTACGGGTAGGGAAGATTCTGGGGTACGGCTCGTTCGTGACGACGATATACGGATAGCTCTTGTCGTCCTTGAGCCGGATGTTGTATCGCGGATTATGCTCCTTGATCAGGTTGTTCTCCAGGAGCAGCGCTTCGACTTCGGAGTCGGTGACCACGAGTTCGAGATCGGCGATCCGGGACACGAGCATCTCCCTTTTCGGATCGTATGCGCCCTTCTCCTGGAAATATGAACGAACGCGATTCCGGAGGTTCTTCGCCTTGCCGACATAAATGATCTTGCCGTCGGCGTTCTTGAACTGGTACACGCCCGGGGACTTCGGGAGGTTGTCCAGTTTGAAGCGCAGATCGTCCGGAATCGCGTGTTCTGTCATCGTACCCGTGGGTCAGTCAGCCGGCTGGCAAAGCTCCAGGAGAACGCCGCCTGCCGATTTCGGGTGAATGAAGGCGACGAGGAAATTGTCAGCGCCCATGCGCGGTTCCTCGTCGATGAGCCGAATTCCGGCCTGCTTCAGCCGGGCGAGTTCCGCATGGATATCGTCCACTTCGAACGCCATGTGATGAATTCCTTCGCCGCGTTTTTCGATGAAACGGCTGATGGGAGAATCCTCGCTGATGCCGCTGGTCAGTTCGAGGTTGGTGTCGTCGACGTGAAAGCTGCTGACGTCGACTTTTTGTGCTTCCACGCGTTCGACGTGGGATGGCTGCAGGTTCAGCAGCGTTTCAAAGGTTTTCTGCGCATCCGTGAGATCCTTCACGGCGATACCGATATGCGCGATGCGTTTGATCATTGGTTTGCGTCTGCTAGTGAAACAAGAAAACGGCGGATTCACCGTATCAATGCAAGTTAGGAAATTGAGGGATAGAGAAAAAAAACGGGATCCCGTGGGATCCCGTAATGCTGCGATGTCAGCGACTCACAGAAACTTGTTGCACTTCCCGATCATCAGTTTCGCCGGTGCGCGAAGCGTTTCGATGTCGGTTGCGCTCAGGACCCGCTCGAACTGTTCACGCGCGTCCCTGTATCGCTTCATCCCGAAATACGTTTCGCCCATCCAGTACATGCTGCGCACTTTCAGCAATGCGTCGGGAGCCTGCTCGGAAATCTCCTGGAATACGCTGAGTGCGGTGCTGTAACGGCGGGACTCGAAATTGTCGCGTGCCATCTGAAACTTCTGCAGCCACATTTCAAGTTCCGGCTGCTGCAGTTTGACCGGCTGCTGGGTTACGGGCGGAGGGGGCGGGGGAGGAGTGTGGCTGCCCGGTTTGAACTGCTGTCCGTATGTCGTCAGCGGGGAATTCGTCGGGGCGACCATGACGAAACGGAATGTCTCGGGAGTGAGATACTTCAGCACGAAACCGTGATAGGGGAAATTGTACATCTCACCTTCTTCGTTGACCACGTACTCGCCTTCGTTTCCGAAGAACTGCGTGCGCGCCGTCGTCAGTCTCCACCGATGCCCGTCGAACAGGTACTGATTGTCGAGGGGGAGATCGGCCGTCCCGATGACGCCCATCTCGATCACGGCATAGGAGCTCGGATTGAGAATGAAGTAATAGGTCGAATTCGTCGGCGGAATATACACCACCGGGGAGGTGCCCTTCTGGAAAATGTACGGCACATTGCCACGGTCGAGGATGTTCCGCGCCTCACCCCACGGCATGCCGAGCGTGACACCATAGATGGACATGTTCAGGCTGGTCATGCCGTCGGGAATCTGTACGACGGCCTGGCGCGCCACATCCACGAGGGCCCGTCCCTGGGCACGGCTTTGTGCGGGGCTGAGCACCGAAATACTCAAAACCGCCACCATCGCCCAGAGTACCGTGCAAGACACGCGAGCGCGGCGGGGATGTGTTGCAGTGTGAGCGTTCATATTGGCCTCCGGAGTTGGTGAAATAGCATTCCTGGTGTCAGCTGGGATCAAAGCAGGCGGTCGCGAAGTTCGACCTTCAGGTCAGCGACACGGGGAATGTCAATACCAGGTTCCTTATAGCCGATCAGATAATCCTCGTCGATTTTCACGCGCACCGTCCGGCGGCCGTAGGTGAATTTCACGGAAATGCGGGTCCGGATTTCAACGCCCTGCGACTCCACGGTCTCGTGCAGCCACTCGGATTTCATGTAGCCATCATCCTTCGAAAGCGTCTCGAACTGATATCCCCGGGTGAGCAGGGCGTCGACGACAACCATCCATGCGTCGTTGTAATTCAGTCCTTCACGCACTTCATACGTGATCCAGTTGTTATCCTGGTCCTCCACGATCGGCTGGCAGCCGGAAAAGAGAGGAATCAGCAGAAGGGCGATAAGAGAGAAACGAACACAGTGTTTCATGAGCAGGCTCCTGATATGTGTGCCAAAGTAGTATTCACGGATAATGGAGGCCATCCGGTCAGCGACCGACAAGACAGCGATCCAGCAATTGCAGCAGTTCCTTGTGCAGCGCCTGCAGGGACGGCTGACCGCTGTCGGCCGGCTTCGCCTTGCCGTCGTAGTCGAATTGCCGCATGCCGGGTTCCTTGCTCTGCATTGCCTGTTGGTTACGAATGCGCAGCGTACCGATGTAGTTGCTGGAAAGGCAGTACAAATGGGACAGCGAATCGATCACTGCAGTGTTGACGTCGAAATATTCTTTCATCGTGGGATTGGCGGAAAGGGCAGGCCAGGGACGCGAAGTATTGGCACGCTGGCTCTCCCACGCGGTTTTCGTATAGCTCATGTCTCCGGTTTTCGGAGCGGGGGCGGGAGGCGGAGGCGTCACGATCCGTTCGGCCGGCTGGGAAGGGGCTCGGTTCCAGGACGCCTCGATCGTTCCTTCGTTGCCCTGTCCGAAACTCAGGGAGGGCAGGAGAAACATTGTCAGCAAAAGCGTGCTGAATGCGATACGAATGCAGTTCATGGACACCTCAGACTGTGGAATGAACGACCAGCCTCGGGAGGCAAGCAGCTTCGGGACGGATCGTGTTCTGATCGAAAAAGGGTATGATGGTACAGTACCTCTTATACAGGAATACTCGGAACCTAGTCAGGAATGGGAAAAAAGTCAATAGGAAGCTCACTTTTAGCTCTGAAATCTCTATAATGTGAGCGACCTACCTTCTTCACGCATCATGGGTTACCGCTTCCGAGTTGCCGAAGCGCTCGAAGTTGACGCACGAAAAATCGACACTTCAATATGCCGCGTACACCGGCCGGCACCCTTCGGATGGGAGGGTTCCGTTCCCGTTACTGTACGTCGTCCGTCGCTTCCGATCCGTTCTCGATTTCTGTATCGGAGGATACTCTCGCCACGTCGGCGATCGAGTCCCCGTCGCGAAGATCGATGAGTCGGACGCCCTGGGTGTTTCGTCCCATGACGCGGAGCTTCCTGACGTGCTGACGGATGACCTGGCCGCGTGAGGTGATGATCACAATGTCATCCTGATCAGAAACGTCCTTGATCGAAAGTACCGGCCCGGTTTTCGCGGTGACGTTCATCGTGATCACCCCTTTGCCGCCGCGCTTGGTATGGCGGTAGGAGGAAACCTCGCTGCGCTTTCCGTAGCCGTGCTCGCTGACCACCAGAACGTTCCCGTTCGGGCGTCCCACGACCATACCGATGACGATATCGTCACCGGCGAGCGCGATTCCGCGTACACCGGTCGCGTTTCGTCCCATGTCGCGGACGTCGGATTCCGTAAAGCGGATCGCCTGCCCGTTTCGGGTGGCGATAAGGATATCGCTGTTGCCGTCGGTGATTTTCGCGTCGATGAGGTTGTCGCCTTCCGACAGATTGATGGCGATGATTCCGGTGGAACGCGGATTGCCGTACGCACTGAGAACGGTCTTTTTGACGGTTCCGAGCGAGGTGCTCATCATGATGTACTGGGTGTCGGTAAATTCCTTCACGGTGACGAAGGCCGCTACATTCTCATCTTTCTGCTTGCTGATCAGGTTGATGATCGCGCGTCCGCGTGCCGTACGGCCGCCTTCCGGCACCTCGAACACTTTCAGCCAGTAGCAGCGTCCCTTGTCGGTGAAGAACAGGATATAGTGATGCGTCGAGGCGATGAACATGTGTTCGACGAAATCGTCGTCACGCGTGGCCGAACCGGCGACGCCCTTCCCGCCGCGGCCCTGGCGGCGATACGTGCTGACCGGGGTGCGTTTGATGAAGCCCTGGTGGCTGATCGTAATGACGACGTCCTCTTCGGCGATCATGTCCTCGAGTTTGAAGTCCGCGTAGTCATAAATGACCTCCGTGCGGCGATCATCGCTGTACTTGTCGCGAAGGGCGCGGAGTTCGTCACCGATGACCTGCCAGCGCAGCGTCGCGTTTTCGAGGATCCCGCGGAGACGCGCGATGAGCTTGATGGTTTCCTTGTACTCGTCCTCGATTTTCTTCCGCTCGAGACCGGTCAGGCGCTGGAGACGCATGTCGAGAATGGCCTTGGCCTGGATCTCACTGAGCTTGAATTTGCGCATGAGATTGCTGCGCGCCGCATCAACATCCCGCGATTTCTTGATCGTTTCGATGACCTCGTCGATGTTGTCGAGCGCGATGAGGTAGCCTTCGAGAATATGTGCGCGGCGCTCTGCCTCGGCGAGTTCGAACTTCGTGCGCCGAATCACGACTTCGTGCCGGAACTCGAGGAAATGCTGCATGATCTCCTTCAGCGCGAGCACTTTCGGCCGCCCGTCGACGAGGGCCAGCATGATCGCACCGAAGGTGACCTGCATCTGCGTGTGCTTGTACAGGTTGTTGAGCACGACCTCGGGGTTGCCGTCGCGCTTGGTCTCGATCACGATGCGCATGCCGTCGCGGTCGGATTCGTCGCGGATGTTGCTGATGCCTTCGATTTTCCCGGCCTTGACGAGTTCCGCGATTTTTTCGATCAGGTTCGCCTTGTTCACCTGATAGGGAAGTTCGCTGATGATGATATTCTCGCGGCCGTTCTTCAGCGTCTCGATGTTCGCGCGTCCCCGCACGATGATCTTCCCGCGGCCGGTCAGGTAGGCATCCTGCACACCCTGGTAGCCGAAAATGATGCCGCCGGTCGGAAAATCCGGCGCCTTCACCAGCTTCATCAGGTCTTCAGGACTGATATCCGGATTTTCGATCATCGCCGACAGTCCGTCGATGATTTCGCCGAGGTTATGCGGCGGGATGTTGGTCGCCATTCCCACGGCGATACCGCCTGTCCCGTTCACGAGCAGATTCGGCAGCAGGGCAGGCATGACGCGCGGTTCCTGCAGCGAATCGTCGAAATTCGGCTGGAAATCAACCGTGTCTTTTTCCAGGTCCCGCAGCATTTCAAGGGCGATCGGGGCCATGCGCGCTTCGGTATAACGCATGGCGGCGGCGGAATCACCGTCGACGGAACCGAAGTTGCCCTGTCCCTGCACCAGGGGATAGCGCAGGGAGAAATCCTGCACCATGCGCACCATGGTATCGTACACGGCGGAATCGCCGTGCGGATGGTACTTGCCGAGCACTTCTCCGACGATACGGGCGGATTTCTTGTACGGACGGGTCGGGGTGAGGCTCAGTTCGTTCATCCCATACAGGATACGGCGATGCACGGGCTTGAGACCGTCCCGCACATCCGGCAGCGCGCGGGAGACGATAACCGACATCGAATAATCTATATAGGAGCTTTTAAGTTCGTCCTCGATGCTGACGCGGAGGATCTTTTCGGTGGGAGTTGACATAGGCCTGTCAGGTGTACGGATGGTTTAAATATATCATCCTAAAATACAAAATATCGGCCATTCCTGAAAGCGGCTGCGGCTGTTTCAATGCGGAATCCGTGCGTTGGAATGACGGAGTTTTGTTTTTTCTCTCCGGCGTGAGATATTTCCTGATTGATTCGCTGTTACAGAAAAAAGACGTCTCTCCTGAATTATGGCAGGACAACAGGTACTCGAAATACAACTGGCTTTTGAAGCGCATCTCACCCGGGAGGGAAAGCACCTCAACACTATCCGCTCCTATGCGAACGACCTTCGCCAGTTTTCCCAGTGGTGCGGAAACACGTTCGGGGAAGAATTTGCGCTGACCCAGCTGACGCGAAGCGATGTCCAGGATTTCCGGACCTTTTTGTTGACAAGGAATTCCTCACCTGCTTCCGTGAACCGGAAAATCACGGCGCTGCGTCAGTTTTTCGAATACTGCGTGCAGAACGGCGCGATGGAGAACAACCCGGCTTCCGCGATAAGCGGGATCAACGCGGAACCCCGCGCACCGATCGTGCTGCCGCGAAAGGACGCCTTGCTGCTGGCCCGCACGGCGGAACGGAATCCCGGTCCCCTCGAGGCCGCCGTCATCCTGCTGCTGCTGCACAGCGGGCTGCGCAGCAGCGAACTCTGTGCGATCACCGTCGGTGATGTGCACATGACCCCGCGTGAGGCCCGCCTCTTCATCAAGGGCGTGCGCGGCAAGACCACCCGCTTCGTCTACCTGACATCCCGCGCGCAGAACGCGCTTCGCCAGTACATGCGATGGCGCGGCGTGGCCATCATGGCCAAGCGTTTGCGGAAGGAACCGCTGTTCATTACCTACGACGGGACCGCGCTGACCCAGCAAGCGGTGGACCAGCTGGTGAAACGCGTCGGACGGAACGCCGGCATGAATGAAATCACCCCCTCGATGCTGCGGAATACCTATGCAGCGTCGGCGCTTCAGGCCGGGAAACCGCTCGAGACCGTGGCACGCGTCCTGGGCGTATCGTCGCTTAAAACCCTGCAGCGGCTGAAAGAGGACATGGACGACGAACGGGAGCAATGATCCATGACAGCCATCTCCGTCTCCGACCTGCTCACCATGTACGCCTCGGGCATTTTTCCCATGGCGGAGGGCAGGGAGGGGCCGATCATGCTCTACAGTCCCGATCCGCGCACGATTATTGAACCCTCCCGGCTGCACATTTCCGGCAGTCTCCGTAAAACCCTCCAATCCGGAAGATTCGAGATCCGCATCAATACCTGTTTCGAAAGCGTGATGCGGCACTGCGCCGCGCGCGACGACACGTGGATTTCGGAAGCGATTATCGCGTCATACGTCGCACTCCATGAGCTGGGGTATGCGCATTCGGTCGAAGCATGGCAGGACGGGGAACTGGCCGGGGGGCTGTATGGCGTGTCGATGGGAGGGGCGTTTTTCGGGGAGTCGATGTTTTTCCTGAAGCGCGACGCATCAAAGGTCGCGATGGCTGCGCTCTGCGCCCGGATGAATGACCGCGGGATGACGCTGCTGGACGTGCAGTATACCACGTCGCATCTCCTCCGGTTCGGCGCCTTCGAGATATCGCGGGACGAATATCTGCAGCGCCTCGAAGAAGCACTGCAGATCCCTGTCCGCTTTCTTGATTGATGCTGTTACACGTCTTCGAACGGTTTGTCGAGAAGCTGCTGGGTGATTTCCCCGGGGGCGGGAAGATCCACCAGTGAACCGTCTCGGCTCAGCACCCATGCCGCGACGGCATTGGCGAAGTAGGTGGCGTTGGCCAGCGGCTTGCCGTTGTTGATCGCGTAGAAGAGTCCTGCATGCCAAGCGTCGTGCACGCCGCTCGGATCCACCACCTCGGCTTCCACCGCGGGGACGCGAACGACCTTGTTTCCGTCCGATACCAGCGCGCCCTGTTTCCCCATCGTCATGATCACGGTTTTCGCGCCCATGTCGTGGTAGTTCTTCAGATAATCCTCGCGCGTAGCCTTCCCGAAGAGATTCTCGGCGTCGTCGATCGTCGGTGTCAGAATGTCGGCGAACTGCAGGGTCTTTTTGATGGTTGACAGCGCGTCATTCCTGTTGCGCCACAGCGCCGGCTCATAGAACGGCTGCAGCACCGTGGTGCTTTCGAATTTCTTCGAAAGGCGAAGAATCTCGAACACGCTGTGCCGCGCGGGGTGCTTCCAGAGGCAGAAGCCGCTTCCGTGGACAATGCGGCTGCCCTGCGCGAGCGTCACGTGCTCCTTCGTGTTGTGCAGCTGCCACTCCGAAAGCCGGTAGTAGGCGGACTGGATTATGCGCCCGAGCCGCGAAGTGAACAGCAGGCTCGTCTGATGCTCGCGCGAGAACTGCATGGTGGAGACGTTGACTTTATGCTGACGCAGGGTGTTCTGTACGAATGTCCCGTGCGCATCCGCTCCCACGGAAGCGATGCAGTTGGTCTTTCCGCCCAGCATGCTGTAGTAGATCGAGATCATGGCCGCGGATCCGGTGATCCGTTTGACGAAGTTCGTGGCTTCCGGCAGGGCGGAGTCTTCCGCACGCAGCTCAACGAACGCTTCACCGACCGTGGTCAAATCGTAGATAACCGGGGGTGGCACTCTCAAGTCGTTCATCCCTTTGCTCCTCTTCAGAGTTTGTGCTTTGTCCGGCGGAGGACAAAAACAAATGGTACGGTAAGTCGCTGGAAGTTATGCAATAATGCAGTGATATTCAAAATGGATACGCGGCCGGCACCGGATATTCCTGCATCGCGTCCGAACCCTTTCAACAGGGCGGGCGAGGGGCCTGGAACTGCGGTGTGCCTTGGAATTGAGGTGCCGGGCGAATATATTCATTGTCTTATGTTGGCAGAGCGCATCACGAATATCGAGGAACGTATACGCGGCGCCTGCGAACGAAGCGGTCGCGCGCGAGAAGAGGTCACACTGGTCGCGGTGACGAAGACGCAGAGTGCTCAACGCGTCAACGAAGTCCTCGCGGAAGGCCTTCGCGATATCGGTGAAAATCGGGTTCAGGAATATCTGGATAAACGCGGCGCTCTGGGTTCGCACCGGTTTCATATGATCGGCCACCTGCAGCGCAACAAGGTGAAGTACATCGCCGAATCGGTCGTGCTGGTGCATTCGGTCGATACCGCGGCGCTTGCCGATGAAATCGATCGGCAGTGCAGTCAACTCGACCGCGTCTGCGATGTTCTGATAGAAGTGAACAGCAGCGGCGAGGAATCCAAATTCGGGGTGACTCCGGACGCGCTGCCCGCGCTTGCCGATCATATCATGCAAACGGCGCATGTGCGGCTGCGAGGCCTGATGACCGTCGCCGCATATGAAGACGATCCCGAACGGGTTCGCCCCGCGTTTCGGCTGATGCGATCGCTGCGCGACGAACTGGTCAGCAGGTATCCCGGAAAATCCGTCGGCGAACTGTCCATGGGTATGACAAACGATTTTGAAGTCGCAATTGAAGAAGGCGCCACGCTTATCCGTATAGGAAGCGCCATTTTTGGACCCAGAGCGTGAGGTGATTGCCGTGAACGTAGAATCGATTTCCCGCAAATCCTTTTCGACCGTCAAAAAAGGGTTGAACCCGGAAGAGGTCCAGGCGTATCTCCGACTCCTGGCGGAAGAGATCGTGGGGATGTATGATGAGAATCATGCCCTGCGAAATGAAATCCGCTCGCTCGAACAGCAGCTTCGTCAATCCCAGGTTCTCGAACAGCGCGTCCGCGGCATGCTCGCGGAAATGAAGGACGCTTCGAAGAAAATGGTCGGACAGGCGGAGGCCAGCGCTGCCGCGATGTCGTACAAGGTCGAACAGGAGCGGAAAGCCGTTCTGGAAAATGCCCGCCGCGAAGCGGAAATCGTGATCCGCGATGCGGAACGGCGGGCGGAGCGGCAGCTCATGCAGGGCAATGCGCGTCTCCAGGGGCTCAAGGAGCAGATCGACCTGCTGGAAACGAAAAAACTCGCGCTTATCACGCGTATCAAATCGATCCTCCGGGCGCAGGTGGATTTTCTCGCCGCGCTCGAGCGCGGGAAACCGTCGCGTCCGATGGCCTCGGCTCTCCAGCGTGCAACCCGCACCAGGGAAGGGCTCGATACCGACGCGATGGATGAAATCATTGAGCGATTAGATCAGCAGGGAATACAATAATGTCTGAAATACGCGCACAGATGCAGGATGCCGTAAACTTCATCCGAAGCCATACGGCGAGCACGCCTTCCGTCGGTATCATCCTCGGTACCGGCCTCGGGGGACTCGTCGAGGAAATCGAAACGGAAATCGTACTCGAATACAAGGACATACCGCATTTCCCGATTTCAACGGTGGAGTCCCACAAAGGAAAGCTGATCTTCGGAAAACTTGGCGGGAAATCGGTCGTCGCCATGCAGGGCCGCTTTCATTTCTACGAAGGCTACACCCTGAAACAGGTGACTTTTCCCGTGCGCGTCATGCACGCGCTGGGCGTGCGTTCCCTGCTGATCTCCAACGCGGCAGGCGGAATGAATCCGACGTTTCGCAGGGGAGATATCATGGTGATCTATGATCACATCAATCTGATCGGGGACAATCCGCTCATCGGCCCCAACGACGAAACCCTCGGGCCACGTTTCCCCGATATGAGCGAGGCGTACTCCGAGCATTATATCGAACTGGCGGAGTCTGTTGCACTCGAGGAGCGCATCCCGCTGCGAAAAGGAGTTTTCGTCGCCGTGGCCGGTCCGAATCTTGAAACCCGGGCCGAGTACCGTTTCTTGCGCGGCATCGGTGCCGATGTCGTCGGAATGTCGACGGTGCCCGAAAACATCGTCGCCATTCATATGGGAATGAAAGTGCTCGCGTTTTCCATCATCACCGATGAGTGCTTCCCCGACGCCCTCGAACCCGTGGATGTCCCGTCGATCATCAAGATCGCCAACGGTACGGAACCGCGGCTGCGGGCGCTCATGAAGGGCGTCATCGCCCGGCTGGACGTATAGGCGGAATCTCGATGGACGATCGCTTCACACCAGTCAGGCTCATCGCGGCGCTGCTCCTTCTGAGCGTGCTCCTTCTGTGGGTGGCGATGTACTTTCACGGAATTCCGCTTATCGGAGAACTCCCCGGTGATTTCGAGATCGATATTCCGGGCGGTTCCCTTTATGTCCCGCTCGCGACCAGTGTTCTCCTGAGCCTGCTGCTCACGTTTGTCGCATACGCAATACAATCTTTATCCAGGAAATAACAGCACGATCATGGCCACCTTTCAGCCCTTTCCGGAAAAATTCAGCTACGCCGAACTGGAACAGGAAATCCTCGCATTCTGGCGCGAACACCAGATCTTTCAGAAAAGCATCGACGAACGCGCCGGCGCAAAACGATTCACGTTCTATGAAGGACCGCCGTCGGTAAACGGCAAACCCGGTATCCATCACGTGATGGCGCGGACGCTGAAAGACATGGTGTGCCGCTACAAGACCGTCACGGGCCACCAGGTGATGCGGAAAGCCGGCTGGGATACCCACGGGCTTCCGATCGAGGTCGCGCTGGAGAAAGAGCTGAAGTTTGAGCAGAAGTCCGATATCGAGAAATACGGGGTTGAGAAATTCAACCAGAAAGCGAAAGACTTCGTCTATCACCATATCGAATACCCCGAAGGATGGCAGAAGCTTACCGAACGGATGGGCTACTGGATCAACCTCCAGGACGCGTACATCACCTGCACCAACGATTATATCGAGTCGGTTTGGTGGGCGCTGAAGGAGTTTTACAAGAAGGGGCTCGTCTACAAGGGATTCAAGATCGTCCCGCAGTGTCCGCACTGCGAGACACCGCTGTCGTCGCATGAACTCGCCCTCGGCTATGCCGATGTGCAGGACATGAATGTCTACGTGAAGTTCAAATGCGTCGATGAGGATGCGAACATCCTCGTGTGGACGACCACTCCGTGGACGCTGATCTCGAATGTCGCACTCGCCGTGCATCCGGACGTCGACTACGTGAAAATCCGGACGGCGGAGCATGGCGTCCTGTACCTCGCGAAGGAGCGCCTCGCCGTTATCAGCGAAGAATATGAAACGCTCGCGGAAATGAAGGGGAGTGACCTCCTGGGCAAGGAATACGAGCGACTTTTCGATTACGTGCCGGTGGACAAAAAGGCCTTCTACATCGTCGGCGGGGATTTCGTCACCACCGAAGATGGATCGGGTATCGTGCATATGGCGCCGGCATTCGGCGTTGATGACTACGAAATGATGAAGAAGTATGATCTGCCGTTTGTGCTTCCCGTGACGACGAGTGGCCGCTTCACGGAAGAAGTGACGGATTTCGCCGGACGGCTGGTCAAGACAATTCAGTTCGCCACGCACAAGGAAGACGGGGTAGACCCTGAGATCATCCGCATGCTCAAAGAGAAAGGGCGTATCTACCGGTCTTCGAAGGATTACATGCACAGCTACCCTCATTGCTGGCGCTGCGACAATCCGCTGATCTACTACGCCCGCGACAGCTGGTACATCCGGACGACCGAGTATGCCTCCCGGATGATTGAACTGAACAGGGAGATCAACTGGTGTCCGCCTGAAGTGGGTGCCGGACGTTTTGGAAACTGGCTCGAAGACAACAAGGACTGGTCGCTTTCCCGTGACCGCTACTGGGGAACCCCGCTTCCGATCTGGATCGCCGAAGATGGTTCGGACATGTTCATCGTCGGGTCGATCGAAGAGCTCCTTCAGGGTTTCCGCGTCGTCGACGGTGAACGCGTCGCTCCGACACGTGAGGATATCGATCTGCATAAACCGTGGGTCGACGAAATCCTCTTTGAGAAAAACGGCACAATTTACCGGCGGACCTCGGAGTTGATCGACGTGTGGTTCGATTCCGGCGCGATGCCTTTCGCGCAGTATCATTATCCCTTCGAAAACAGGGAAACGTTCGAGGCGAGCTTCCCCGCGGATTTCATCTGCGAAGGCATCGATCAGACGCGCGGCTGGTTCTATACCCTGCACGCGATCTCCTCCGCGCTTTTCGACAAACCCGCGTTCCGGAACCTGATCGTCAATGAACTCGTCCTCGACAAGAATGGCCAGAAGATGTCGAAGTCGAAGGGGAATGTCGTCGATCCGTTCGTCGTGCTGGAGCAGTACGGCGCGGACGCCACCCGGTGGTATCTGACGGTGGGAAGCCCTCCATGGCGGCAGACCATGTTCAACGAAAAAGACATCGAAGGCGTGCAGCGGAATTTCTTCCGTGCCCTGATCAACACGTACCAGTTCTTCGCTCTGTACGCGAACATCGACGGGTACGAAGGAACGGAAGCGGAAATCCCTGTCGACCGGCGCCCCGAAATCGACCAGTGGATCATGACCGAACTCCACGCACTAGTCCGCGATGTCCGCAGTTCCATGGATGCCTATGACGTGACGCCGGCGGCGCGCGCAATCACGGAGTTTACCGTGGACCAGCTTTCCAACTGGTATGTGCGTCGGAACCGCCGCCGATTCTGGAAAGGGCAGATGTCTGAAGACAAACTCGCCGCGTACCAGACGCTGCACACATGCATGCTTACGGTCGCACAGCTCATGTCCCCGTTCGCACCGTTTCTGTCTGAGCATCTGTACCAGCGACTGACGGTGAACTTCGCGCAGGAGACGGCCGCTGAGTCCGTGCACCTCGCACTGCTCCCCGAGCCGGGAATGATCGACGTCAATCTCAAGAGCCGCATGAACATCGCGCAGCGGGTTGTCTATCTCGCACGCGGGCTTCGTGAGCAGACGCGCATCAAAACCCGCCAGCCGCTTGCGCGCATCCTGGTCGCGACCACGTCACCTGAAATCGTGGAGCATGTCCGTGCGATGCACTCGATCATCATCGACGAAACGAACATCAAGGATATCGAATTCATCGCGAACGATTCGGAGATGCTCCGGAAGAAAGCGAAACCGAATTTCAAGGCGATCGGTCCCAAATTCGGCAAGCTGGTGAAAGCGATCACCGCCAGGGTGAATGCATTCACGCTGGATGAAATCAACCGGGTGGAATCCGAGGGAAGCATCGTTCTCTCTCTCGACGGAGAGGAAGTCACCCTCTCACGCGAGGATATCGAAATCCAGCATCAGGATATCGAAGGCTGGACGATCGGCGCGGACAATGACCTTGTGGTCGCGCTCGATACCGTCCTGACGGATGAATTACTGGACGAAGGGACGGCACGCGAGTTCGTGAGCAAGATACAGACGCTTCGAAAGGAAAGCGGGTATTCTGTCACCGACAGAATCGTCATCACCTTTGATTCGACGGATGAAGCCCTGACACGGGCAATTCTCAGAATGGAATCGTATATTTGCGATGAAACACTTGCGGAAAAAATCGTTAGGGCAACGATCCCTGATGGAAGCGGATCGCGTCTTGACGTGAACGAATTTACCTGCAGCGTGTATATTACCACCACCATCACCGACTGACTCCCAGCGCGGTGCCCTGTTTTCCTTGATTAGGAGATACTGTGATGGCAGCGAAAAAAAAGACACCCTCAAAAACGAGTGCATCCGCCCGCAAGGGTGATGACGCCGTTGAAAATAAGAAAGCAAAAGCGGCCTCAGTGAAAGAAAACACGAAAAATTCCAAGACCGACGGAAAAGCGGTGAAGGCGAAATCCGCCTCGAGCGCGAAGGCAAAGACCAGCAGCGCGCCGAAAAAAGCAGACGGCAAAACCGCCAAAACCAGCGCAGGGACGGCGAAGTCCAAGCCGGCTGCAAAATCCAAAGCGGACAGCAAGAGCGCGGCAGCGAAGACGAAGCCTGCGGCGAAGAGAGATGCCGCTTCCAAATCCAGGCCCGCGTCGAAATCCAAGGATGCCGAAAAAGCAAAACCTGCGGTGAAATCGAAGGCCGCGGCGAAGACCAAAGCTGCCCCGAAAGCGAAAGAGGCCCCGAAAGCGAAAGCTGCCGCGAAAAAAGCCGCGGTGAAGACGGAAGCGACCGGCGCAGCACGGAAAACGGCCGCCGCGAAAGCGCCGGGGAAAGCCGCACCCGTCAGGAAATCGCGCCCCGCGAAACCTGTCGCCGTCGACGCTGCCGTACCGACGGAAGAAGCTGCGGTGCCGGAAACCCGCACAAAGCGGAAATACACGCGCCGTTCGAAGAAAGCGCCGGTTGCCGTCCCGAAATACCAGGGCAAGCAGGGGCTGCTCGTCAAGAAGAAAGGGGAATCCAACGCGCCGGTAAAACCGCGTACGCAGAAGACCTATTCGGATAAGGATCTTGATTATTTCCGCGTGATCATCATGCAGAAAATCCACGATGCGAATGAAGAACTCATGAGTATCGAGGAGCGTCTCAACGATTCGTCTTCTGGGGAATTCAGCGAGGATTCAACGTATTCCCTGCACATGGCGGATCAGGGCACCGATGCAATGGAGCGCGAGAAAGCATATCTGTTCGCCGCCCGTGAGCGAAAATTCATCTCTCATCTGACGGACGCACTTCAGCGCATCAAAAGCGGGAACTACGGTATCTGCATCGTTTGCAGCAATCTGATCGAAAAGGGCCGGCTCGAAGCGGTGCCCCATGCGCGGATGTGCGTGAACTGCAAACAGGAGACGAAAGCGCGCTGATCCTGAACGGGAAAGGCCGTACACGTTATGCGAATACTCTTTTTATCCCTCGGTATCCTCTTTGCCGATCAGCTCTCGAAGCTGATCGTCAAAGGGATCTCTCTTCCCGCACTCGGCATCGTGATCGATGGGATGAGGTATGGTGAATCCATCCCCGTCGTCGGAGACTGGCTGAAGATCACCTACATCGAAAATCCCAATATGGCTTTCGGGCTGGACCTCGGCGGAAAGCTGTTCCTTGTGATCTTCTCGCTTCTCGCCTCGATCGGTATCGTGTATTACCTCTATCGCCATCGGAACGCAAAGCTGCTGCTCCGTCTTTCACTTGCCATGATTCTGGCTGGTGCGCTCGGGAACCTGGTAGACCGGACGTTCTACGGGGTCCTTTACGATACCGCCCCAATGTTCTACGGCAATGTCGTCGATTTCCTCGATATCGATCTTTTCACGGTGCACCTGGGTGGAGGCGGATTCAAGTTCTGGCCCATTTTCAACATCGCGGATGCGGCGGTTTCCGTCGGGGTGGTGATGCTTCTCATCACCGGCCTTCCGCATGAGGAAAAAAATGTCGCTTCCTCGCCTGAAGGCAAACCCTCCGACGAGCAGTCACATACGTCTCCCGGCGAAGGGCATGCCTGAATCTTCCGATCTGGAACTTCCTGAAAACGACAACGATCTCCAGGACGACGACAGTCCCGAGGTTACCGTCTACGAGCTGCGCTCGGCGCCGAATGCGCGCAGGGTGCGGCTCGATCAGTTTATCACACGAAGCGTTGAGAACGCCTCCCGCACGAAAGTGAAACTGCTCATTGAAGCGGGAGGGGTCGTGGTCAACGGTGTGGTCGTGACCAAAGCGGGAAGAATCGTCTGCCCGGGCGACCAGGTCGTCTGCACCGTCCCGAAACCGCCGCCGCCCGAAGTGCAGGCCGAGCCCATTCCCCTCGATATCGTGTACGAGGACGAATCAGTCATCATCGTCAATAAACCCGCAGGCATGGTCACCCATCCCGCATTCGGGAATTACACCGGGACCCTGGTAAACGGCCTCCTGTACCACACCGAGAACCTGTCACGGGAACGGGGAGAAGATCGCCCGGGAATCCTGCATCGGCTTGATAAAGACACTTCCGGCCTGCTGGCGGTCGCGAAAAACACCGTGGCGCACCAGGGAATATCGCGGCAGTTCGCCGATCACAGCATCGATCGGGAATACCAGGCCATCGTATGGGGCAGTTTCAAGAACTCCACCGGACTGATCGAGGAGCCGCTCGCGCGGCACCCGAGCGACAGGAAAAAGGTGGCGGTAGTGGAGGGGGGGAAGTATGCCGCAACCGAATACACGGTTATTGAAGACTTCGGCTTCGTCTCACTGGTTCGATTGAAGCTGCGGACAGGCAGGACGCATCAGATTCGCGTGCATATGGCTCACGTCCGCCACCCGGTTTTCGGCGATCCAACCTACGGCGGGAGGCGCATCCATTATGGCGCAGTCACCGGCCGCTACAAAAGCTTCATCCATGAATTGCTGCTGCTGCTCACCCGGCAGGCCCTTCATGCGCGAACTCTGGGCTTCACGCATCCGGTGACAGGGGAACGCGTGGCATTCGAAAGCCCTCTGCCTCCGGATATGCAGGAAGCGCTCCAGCGTATTCGCGATTACGTGGCAGAAGAATAGAGGTTATTCCCGGGGGCTCAGCAGGTCACACGCCGAGATACGCGGCGTTGAGCATTTTCGATACAAGTTTGGCGGCAAGAAAGTCCGGCCATGTCACACCGCTGACCGGGGCGAGTTCGACGATGTCGAAACCGACGATTTTCCGGTGTTTCCCGATCAGTTTCATGAGCTGAATCGTCTCATCCCAGAGCAGTCCTCCCGGTTCGGGCGTTCCCGTCGAGGGCATGATGGAGGGATCGAGACCGTCGATATCGAAGGTGATATAGACCGTCTCGCCGAGCGCGTCCAGGACCCGTTCCTTCCACGACTGGCCATAGACGCCCTGTCGGATTTCCCACCCGAAAAACGTCTGAAGCCCGTCGCGCTCGATGCGTTCATACTCTTCCCGGCACTGCGCACGGATACCCGCCTGGACGAGGCGCGCGGGTGGGAGAAATTCCAGGACGCGGGCCATCACGGAGGCGTGACTGTATTCGGAGCCCTCGTACGACTCGCGGAGATCGGAATGCGCGTCGATCTGGAGGACCGTCATTTCGGGGTACTTTTCCAGATGCGCCCTGATCGGGGCGGCAGAGATCGTGTGCTCCCCACCGAGCGTGACCACGAATTTATCCCTGGCGAGAAGCGCACGGACCTGTTCCTCGATCATCCCCAGGGCCTCGCCATCAGCCGCCGAGCCGAAATCGATGGGTTCCACCGTGGCGATCCCTTTCTCGAAACAGAGCTCGCGCCGGAATTCTTCATCCCAGAATTCAACATAGTGCGATGCCTCGAGGATTGCCGCGGGTCCCCGTGCGGTTCCTCCGCCATAAGATACCGTGTGTTCGTACGGCGCGGACACGATGGCGATCTCCGCATTGTCGAGCGTTGAATGCGCATCTTCGATTCCGAGGAAGTTCTGTTCTATTCCAAGCGTCTTCATTTGAGATCCGGTTTAGCGAGTAATGACAATGGATTGCGTGCTTCTGCCTTCAGCAGATTGAAGGACGAGCTGGTAGACCCCCGCGGGAAGGCCATCGACGTTTATCGAGCACTTCTGGCTTCCCGCCGGGACTTCTTTCTCCAGCAGGGTTCGAAGCATGCGTCCGGTCGCGTCATACAGATTGAGGCGTACCGGGCCGCCGCGGGAGGTCGTGAACGGTATCACGCCGCTGCCATGATCCCGGAGTGGATGCGGGTACGGAAGAGAGAGAGAAAACGCGGACGCGGGGCTGCTGCCGGTCGACAGGATCACCGGGCTCTGATACGAGATTCGCACCGTTGCGCTGCTTTCGTCAGCCGTGAGCAGGGAAATATGAAGATTTGTCCGTATGGTATCCGTGCCGAAAAGAAAATCCGGTGTCGGATTCTTCAGCACCGCAAATTCCGGCCGGTCGAGCGTGAAAGCACAGCGGGAGTCGCCCCACCAGCCCTCGGCCCAGTAGTTCTTTCCATTAATGGGAATCCGCTGGAAACGATTGTACCCCTTGAGCGGAGAGGGTGTCGTGGGATAGATCGTTCCTGAGATCGTATCGAGCGCCCAGTTGTATTTTCCTTCCGCACTCACGACATGGACTTCTTTCTGGTTCTTGCTCCAGCTGTCGTAAATGCGGAATGCATACAGGCCTTCGACAGGGGCGGAATCCCATTCCGATTGCCGGGTATGGTATTCGAGGCTGTAATATGCTCGATCCACCTCGGGAATCGGGATGAGTACCGCTTCACCGGTCGTGACATAATCCCGCAGGGTGACAACGGTATCCTGATCCGCTGCGACTTCGCGAAAATCGATGTACCCCGCGAGCTGCCGTTCGAAGCCGTTCATCGCATAGCCGTTTCCGGCATTGGCCATCAGCCCGAGACCGCCGAAAATTTCGGCCGGATGCCCTTCGCCGAACAGCTTGTGTCCCAGTTCATGAAGCGTCACCTGGAAGGCGAATTCCTGGTCGATGACCATACGGTATCCCGGGGCTCTGCAGATCGTCAGTCCGGAAGCGCCGGCATCGTTGAACTGCCCGGTACCGCCGTACACCCACCGCGCCAGGGAACCGTCAAGAAAATGGTATCCGGCGAATCCGAGGTCCGAAACGCCGGAAAAGGGAAGAAACGTCGTGTTCGCGATGCTCCGGAAAATGAAGATCAGGAGATCGACTCTCCCGTCCGGACCGGGCTGAAGGCGGTAAACCTTTCCCTCGGCATCCCACAGATCATAGATCCCGAAATCCAGCTTCGTATCGATGGAATCGAGTATTTCATTGATGGCATGCCCGAAGTTCTGACTCCAGTACACGTAGCCGTCCTCTGTTCCGCGTGTGATCATCAGGTCCGGGTACACATCGAGCTGGAGTTGCATGGCTCCGCCGGACATGTCCGCGAAGTACCGTTCAACACGGTCCTTATAGGCGGCGCTCCAGGAGGGCATAGTCCCCAGCGGCCAGGAAAGATCCGGCGAGGTGTCGTTGAGTGTCTCAACGAAAACGACGAGGCCGCGCAGAGCACCGCGCGTCGGCAGATGCGCGCCGCCATGCGGGGCGATGCCTTTGAACAGAGCGTGCTGCGGAGCGGATTGCATGCCGCAGGAAGGTGCGGCCAGTGGAGACAATACCTGTCCTGACGACACGACGGGACTGACGACCATCAAAAGAAAGGTTATAATCACCCGGGGTAAGGTGCGATAGAGGGGGGGGAGAAACGCTGAACCGAGGAAGCGGTCAATGGTCATGTGTGTCAGTCTTGTCAGCAGTCAACACAATGGAGTGCGGTTTTCGTAGGATAAAATTAAACAATCGGTCGATCATTCCCCATAGCGACCACGGCAGAAAACGCAGCATCCATGAAACACGCAGCACGACCATGGCCTTGTTCTGGAACAGCCGGAAGCGTATCCCCCGCAAGCCTGCTTCCCCGAACATTGCGGAAAGGGAATGTTCATCAAAAGAGTGGAGGTGAGCGTTCACGGGAGTGGGCTGGTTGCAGTGGATGCAGAGATAATACCGCAGCTTTTCGCGGTAGGGCGTACTCACAACAAGCTGACCCGAGGGTCTGAGGATCGCGGCGGCCTGACGAACCACGTGCGCCGGCCTGTTGAGATGTTCGAGGACCTCCGAAGCGACGACGACGTCGAAACTGGACCCGCGAAACGGCAGGCGTTCCGCGTCCGCCGCAACAAGCAGTGCGTCCGGGTGCCGCGAACGAAGTTTACGGAGGTTTGCGATGCCCAAGTCCGCCGACACCACATGTGTCGGTGTACCGCGACGCGCGTCGTATGCGTCCAGAAGCCAACCTCCGCCGCTGCCGAGATCCAGCACCCTGTGCGGAGCGGCAGCGGAAATACTGTGGAAGACAGTCTCCTGAAGCCGCCTGGCAGCATCGAGGTCCGCGCCGCTTCGTTCGGCGAAGTAATCGAACTGTTCCGCATCGCGTTTGTAGTGCGTGGTATGATCGGCAAGTTTCATCGCCACCAAAGTAAACCCGTTTTGTCGGAACATACAAATTGATCCGGGTTCCGATCTGCCCTATTTTCAATTCGTGCCGAATGAAACCGGCATGCAGTCACCCGTAGCGATCACTTCCTGCCGAAACCGCATGAGCGTCCTCCACGCACAGCTTGAACAACCGACCCGGCTCCGCCTGGTGTTTGCCGAATCTCCGGAAGCACTTTCCCCGGCCGACATCATCGTAACTCCGTTGATTGCCGTGCGGGAAATGCAAGTGGAAGGGATGGACCTTCTGCTGACCACCGAACCGTTCGATCTGGGGAAGGAGTACACCGTCCTGGTACGGCGGAGAGGCATCGTGCCTGTCGATATCGGTCCCTGCCTCGAGATGCTCCGTCCGACGGCGCGGCTGGGTTGTACGCTGGAAGACGGGAATCACATCTTTCGGATCTTTGCGCCGCGGGCGACCGCCGTACGCCTGTATCTCTTCGAGCACCCCGAGCAGAGCGTCGGTACCGAGTATTTCCTCTCACCCGGTGAGGCGGGCGTATGGGAAATATCGCTGCGCTGCAAGGACAGTGAGAGGTACTACGCGTACCGTATCGACGGCCCGCGCGGAATCGGTGAAATGTTCAACAGCCAGATCCCCATCGCGGATCCCTACGCCACGGCGGTCGTGACGGCGAATGTCTGGCGGCATCCCGCACGGTCGGTGCTGCCGGGCCACATTCCCGGATACGACTGGGAAGGCGACACACACGTGACCGTCGATCCTTCGGATCTCGTCGTGTATGAAATGCATGTCCGGGACATGACCGCGCATGCATCGAGCGGAATCGCAGGCGGAAAAGCCGGGACATATCGAGGCCTCGTACAGGAAGGGAAGCGCGGCGGCATCAGCCACATCCGCAATCTGGGTGTCAACGCAGTGGAGCTGATGCCCTGCCAGCATTTCGCCAGTATTGAACTTCCGTACCACAGGCATGTCAGTGACGGCATGTACAATTACTGGAATCCCTACGAGCGCAATCACTGGGGATACATGACGTCGTATTTCTTTGCACCGGAACCCCGGTATTCGGAGCAGGCGAACAACTTGGACGGAACCTGGAATCTCGCGGCGCCGGCACATGTGAATGAGTTCCGCGACATGGTGAAGGCGTTTCATCGCGCAGGGATTGCGGTGATCATGGATGTCGTGTACAATCATACCTCGCAGTACGACTACCAGCCGCTGAAGTACATCGACCGGAAATACTATTATCGCCGGGCGCCCAATGGCACATTCCTTGAGGAGAGCGGCTGCGGTAACGACTTCGCAACGGAAATGCCGATGGCGCGAAGACTCATCGTCGACAGCATCATGCACTGGATTACCGAGTATCATATCGACGGATTCCGTTTCGATCTCGCCGCGATGATTGACCGGGAAACGCTTGCGGAAGTCAGAAAGGCCGCGCAGGCGGTGCACCCGGGTGTCCTGCTGATTGCGGAGCCCTGGGGAGGAGGGCGGTACGACCTGAAGTCGTTTTCCGAGCTCGGGTACAGCGCCTGGAACGATATCTTCCGGAACGGTGTGAAGGGCAGCGATGCGATGCGGGCGCGTGGATATCTCTTCGGCTCCTGGGGAACGAGCGAGCCCGAAGATTTCGGAAAGTGGATGCTCGGATCCACGGTTGAGAAGAACGGCCCGTTTCGCAGCTCCGCGCATGCGGTGAACTATCTCGAATCACACGACGATTACACCCTCGGCGATTTCATCCGTATTGCGACCGGAACGGCGCGGCCCGGGCAGCCTATCCGCGACATGGAAGAACATGTCCGGCTGACGGCGGAACAGCTCAGGATCGCACGCATGGCGGCAGTCATTCTGCTCACCGCACAGGGGGCGGTGATGCTGCACGCCGGCCAGGAATTTGCACGCAGCAAGGTGATTGCGGATCGCGGATTGGCCGATACGCGACCCGGAACCCTCGACCATAACAGCTACGAAAAAGACGACGAAACGAACTGGCTGAATTATTCTCATGCGGAATGGAACAGGGAACTCGTCGCCTACTATCGAGGACTGATCGCTCTGCGAAAGGCGCACCGGTCACTTCGGCGCGCCCCGATAGGACATTATCGCTTCCTGGCGGCGGACGTGGGAATAGCTGGAGGATTCGAGCTGAAGGGGATGGACGGAGAACCGGATCTGATCGTGCTGATCAACGGGAACTCGGGCGAAGCGGCGCGGTATCCGCTGCCAGAGGGGAGACGATGGGGGGTGATGGTCGATGCGCATGCGGCGGGAACCGATGCGATGCGCCATGTAGAATCCGATCACATCGTGGTCGAGCCAGGCTGCTGTTTCGTGCTGGTCGCGGAAAACTGAGCCGGGGGTGTTCCGGTCCGCCGCGCGGCTCAGTCCGTGACGCGCTTGAGCACCAGGACACCCAGCGGGGGGACGGAGAGCAGAACCGACTGCGCACGGGCGTGCATGGGGACATCCTCCGACACAACCTGACCGAAATTGCCGACGCCGCTGCCGCCATAGCACTCCGCATCACTGTTGAGCAGCTCCTGGTATGTCCCCGGCTGGCTGACACCGAGACGGTACCCGTGATGAACCGTCGGGGTGAAATTGCAGAGAAACACAACCCGGTCATTTTTGTCGGCAGCGATGCGTTCGAACGAAAGGATGCTTCGATCGGCATCTTCGAGGTCGATCCACTGGAAGCCTTCCCAGGAAAGATCGTCTTCATACAGTGCCTTTTCGCGGCGATAGAGATGATTCAGGTCGCGAACCCACGCAAGAAGCTGGCGGTGCGCATCGAAGTCCAGCAGTTTCCAGTCCAGCTGCGTGTCATGGTTCCATTCGTCCCACTGCCCGAATTCCTGTCCCATGAACAGGAGCTTTTTTCCCGGATGGCCATACTGATAGCCGAAGAAGAGACGCATATTGGCGAACTTCTGCCAGTAGTCGCCGGGCATCTTGCTGATGAGCGCCTTCTTCCCGTGGACGACTTCGTCATGGGATATCGGCAGCATGAAGCGTTCGCTGAACGCGTAGAGGAGGCTGAACGTGAGATTGTTGTGATGATATTTCCGGAATATCGGATCCTTTTCGAAGTATTCCAGGGTATCGTTCATCCAGCCCATGTTCCACTTGAGGTCGAACCCGAGTCCGTTGCTGTCGACGTTGTGTGTGACGCCGGTGAACGCCGTCGATTCCTCTGCCATGACGACCACGCCGGGGTAGTACGAGTGCACGACCCAGTTGAGCTGTCGAAGGAAATCGATCGCTTCGAGGTTTTCCCTGCCGCCGAATTCGTTCGGAATCCATTCGCCATCGTTCCGCGAGTAATCGAGATACAGCATGGAGGCGACAGCGTCGATACGCAGTCCGTCGATGTGGAAACGGTCGAGCCAGTAGAGGGCGTTCGCGATAAGGAAGTTGCGGACTTCCTTCCTACCGAAGTTGAAGATCAGGGTTCCCCAGTCCATGTGCTCGCCCTTCCTGGGGTCGTCGTGCTCGAAGAGATGCGAGCCGTCGAACCATCCCAGCGCATGCGAATCCTTCGGAAAGTGCGCGGGGACCCAGTCGAGGATGACCCCGATGCCGCTCGCGTGGAAGCGGTCGACGAGGTACATGAAATCCTCGGGTGAGCCGTAGCGGCTGGTCGGCGCATAGTATCCGGACACCTGGTACCCCCAGGATCCGTCGAATGGGTGCTCGGTGATCGGCAGGAACTCCGCATGCGTGTACCCGTTCTCCACGAGGTAGGGAAGAAGCTCGTCGGCAAGCTCACGGTACGTGAGCAGGCGGTCCGGGCCGTCCTCGACGGATTGCTTGCGCCACGATCCGGCGTGTACCTCGTAGATGGACACCGGGGCATGCAGGAGATCCGCATCCCGTCTCGTCTCGAGCCAGGATGCGTCAGTCCAGTCGAATGGGGAAGGCAGATGCACGACGGAGGCGGTCCGCGGCCGCACCTCCATCGCCGTTCCGAAAGGATCGGCCTTCGCGAGGACGTGTCCGTCTTTCGTCTTGATCTCATACTTGTAGAGTTCGCCGTCCGCGACACCGGGAATGAAAATTTCCCATACCCCTGAGGTGCCGAGCACGCGCATCGCATGCCGACGGCGGTCCCAGTCGTTGAACGATCCGATGACGCTCACACTGCGGGCATTCGGCGCCCACACCGCGAACTCGACTCCTCCGATTCCTGCGATCTCCGTGTAGTGCGCTCCGAGCTTCTCATAGACCCGGTAGTGGTTTCCCTCGCCGAAGAGATGGAGATCGTATTCTGTCAGCTGCGGAAGGAAGGAATACGAATCGAAGAAGGTGTACGACTCGCCGTCGAGGGTTTCGCGGCGAAGCTTGTACGGGAACGGATCGGATTCCTGCTCGAATACGTGTTCGAAGAAACCTTCTTCGTGCACGCGCAGCATCGGGAATTCCTCAACACGGCCATCGGCAAATTCCCGCACGACAAACGCATGCGCCGCCAGGGGCATGAAAGCCCGTACGGCGACACAGTCCCTGTTCCTGTAACGTACCTGGTGTATGCCGAGCACGGCGTAGGGATCGAAGTGCTCGGTATAGATGATCCGGTAAATGTCTTCGACGGAGGCGGTACTGCGCATCATGGTATCTGCTGATCTCTGGTATCGTGAATCAGCAAGTTACGAAATACCGATTGCGGGAGAAAGGCGGCAGGGAATGAAGGCGATAAAAAAGAGGGTCCCTTGGGACCCTCCAATACTCTGGGGCAGGTGTCAGATGTTGAACATGTATGACACGTGGAAGAGGACGTTCGGCAGATAGAACTGATCGGCGTAGTTCGGGAGATTCGCTCTTGAGTCCTTGAGAATCTCGTTGAAGGTCCAGCCGAGACTGATCCCGAAATTCAGGTCGCCCACGGGCGATTTCATGATCGGGAATTCTCCGCCGGCACGCAGCTCGATGAGGGTGTTGATATCATCTTTCTCCGGGGTGATGTCCGGCCGGATGCGTCGTCCGACGCTCAGCGAACTGTTGTCGACCCAGTCGGATGCGGGATCGATTCCGCCTTCGGGAATGGTGAAATTGTCTCCTTCGTTTTTCATTTCGCTGGAGACGGGGATGCCGACATTGACCCCGATGAAGAACTGACTGAACTGCAGCAGGGCCGTGACGACGGTGTACTGGAACGTTCCGCTCGTTGTCAGCGTCCCGTTGTTCGGAATATCGGTGCTGTGGTTGTCGATATTATCATTGAAGGAGATGCGCTTGTTTTCGTCCTTGAACGACAGCGTGTGATAGCCGAGGCCGCCGACGATGCGCGTCTTGCGTCCGAGGGGAACACTGGCGCGGACGCCGAAATGGGAACCGAGGGCGAGAAAACGGGAGACCCGGCTGACCTGGTAGTCTGCGGTATTCATCGCAAGCGTCAATCCGGCGAGAGCCCCGATTTTCAGGTGCAGATCTTCTTCTTCGGCGTTATCGGCAACGACCGTTGTCTGCTGCGCCTGGAGCGAGATGGTCCACATACAGAGCAGTAACAGCAGCGGTATGGCTGTCTTTCGCATACAACCTCCTCTTTCAAATAGTGTCAAGTGAATCGCGTACGGAAAATTACATTTTTGCTGTCAGATATGAAAGCAGAACCCCCTCCGGCGATCGTGGCCGCGGCGTACGTTCGGAAGGGAAGGCGCTATTCCGGGAGCAGTTCGTTTCGGACGATGAGCAGTATCGCCGCATGCGGAACGATGATGTATTTCCGCTCTTCGAACTCCACTTCGATGCCCTGTGACTTCATGAAAATGACGAAGTCGCCTTCCTCGACCTGGAGAGGGATGTACTTGATCATTTCCTTCTGCTCGGTCCACGGCTGATCGTCGTATCCCGGATTCGGGACGGCATAGCCCGGTCCGGTTTTCACAACGTACCCGCTCTGGATTTTCTCCTTTTCCTGCACGCTGGGAGGGAGGTACAGCCCGGATTTTGTCATCGAGTCCGGGTCTTCCGGTGTCACCAGCACCCGGTCGCCGACGACGAGGAGACGTGTTACGCTTCGCATGCCGGCATCCTACAGGAGATCGCTCGCGAGCTCGGCGAGCTCCGAACGTTCCCCCTTTTCCAGGGTCACATGCGCGTAGAGTTTCTGCCCTTTCATCTTGTCGATCAGGAAACTCAGTCCGTTGGAACGGCTGTCGAGATACGGGTGATCGATCTGGTAGATATCGCCGGTGAAGACGAACTTCGTACCCTCACCCGCACGCGTGATAATGGTTTTCACCTCGTGCGGCGTCAGGTTCTGCGCTTCATCGACGATGAAGTAAATGTTGACGAGGCTGCGGCCGCGTATGTACGCGAGGGGGGAGATGACGAGCTTCTCCTCCTTGAGCATTTCCTGAATGCGGCGGTGCTTGACATCCGATTCCGGAAACTGGTTCTGGATCACGCCCAGGTTATCGAACAGCGGCTGCATGTACGGATCGAGCTTTGACTGGATGTCGCCGGGAAGGAAGCCGAGATCCTTGTTGCTGAGCGGGACGACAGGACGGCCGATGTAGATCTGACGATACAGTTTTCGCTTCTCGAGAGCGGCGGCCAGTGCGAGAAGCGTCTTGCCCGTTCCCGCCTTGCCGCAAAGGGAGACAAGGGGAATGTCGGGGTTGATGAGCGCATCGAGCGCGAAGGTCTGTTCGGAATTTCTCGGGGTTATGCCGTATGACGGCACTTTATCCACACGCTTCATCAGCCGGGAGACCGGCTCATACGTCGCAAGGGCCGATTTCTTTCCGCAGCGGACAATGAAGAACTCGTTCGGACGGAAGGTCTTGTACTCGGCGAACTGCTCCGCGGGCACCTCGAACGGCGGCTGATAAAGCGCGTCGATAAGCGATTCTTCCACTGCTTCGATGACACGCCGTCCGGTGTACAGCGTATCGATATCCTTCACCATGTCGTTGACGAAATCCTGGGCCATGAGACCGACGCCCTTGGCCTTCATGCGCAGATTCACATCCTTGGTGAGGACGATAACCTGTCGTCGCGGATACTTCTTGTTCAGCGAGTAAGCGCAGTGCAGTATCCGGTGATCGGGCGAACCGGCCGGGAAACTCAGCGCGAAATCGCGTTCGATCTCTTCGTCGAGACGGATGCTGATATTTCCCATTCCCCGACCGATCTTGACGCCTCCGTCAAAGAGTTTGTCTCCGCTCAGCGCATCGAGCGCGCGAACGAATTCGCGTGCATGGAAATTCAGCGATTCGTTTCCTTTCTTGAACTGGTCGAGTTCCTCCAGCACGGCGATCGGAATGACGACATCATGCTCCTCGAACTTGTAGATGCATGAACTGTCATGAAGGATGACGTTTGTATCGACAACGAATATTTTCTTGGCTTTTTGCGGCATGAAAAATACCCCGGGGTGTTGGGACAGCGATTTCCGGTAAAATGAAGCAGAATTTTTTGAATCACAAGGTGGCCGTACCCCGCCGCGGTTTTTGTGTGTTACCCGTGCGGGGATGTATATTCTTTCCAATCACAAAAGTGGAGCAGGAATGTCGACACGTCTCAGCTGGGACCAGTATTTCATGCGTATTGCGACGCTGGTCGCAGATCGCGCAACCTGTACGCGTGCCAAAATCGGCGCGGTGATCGTCAAGGACAAGAATGTGATCGCGACGGGCTATAACGGTTCCCCGGCCGGTCACCCGCATTGCACCGACGTCGGCTGCCTTATCTACGTCTCGCGGAACCCCGACGGGGAGGAAGAGGAAAACTGCTTTCGCACGATCCACGCGGAAATAAATGCCATCGCCCAGGCGGCGAAACATGGAGTGGAGATCAACGACGCGGATATCTATATCACGGCTAGCCCCTGTTATCATTGCCTGAAAACGCTGATGAATACCGGTATCCGGCGCATTTTCTACCTCAAGCCCTACAAAATCGACCGTATCGAGCCGCTGCTCGTGAATTCGAAGATCGAGCTTATCCGGGTGGAAATGGACGGAACACCTGAGAAAGCATGATCGAGATTTTGTTTCGACCGTATGAGAAAAGGCGCCTGTGGCGCCTTTTCCGTTTCCGTCAGTGAGGCAGCAGGAAGCGTGGCCGCACTGCAGAGTGCTCTGGCTTCAGCGTGAAACGACGCGAAACTCGACCCGTCTGTTCATGGCTCGTCCTTCGTCCGTGTCGTTCGTGGTGATGGGCTGCTCCATGCCGTACCCCATTGCGCGGAGCCGGGCGGGAGAGACGCCTTTGCCGACGAGGTAATCCATGACGGATTGAGCGCGGTCCTGCGACAGTTTCTTGTTGTAATCTTTCGCGCCGACATTATCGGTGTGTCCCGAAAGTTCGACCTTCACTGTCGGATTCGCTTTCAGCCAGTCGACGGCACGGTTGAGGTCGACGGCGGAAGCCGGCTGGAGCGATGCCTGGTCGAAATCGAAATACACGAGAAGCCGGACGATGTCACGCGTCATCGCGATATCCTTCCGGACACTGGTGTTTTTTGAATCCGAAGGAACCTCGAAGCGGTCCGAGTAGAACAGGTACCCGGGAGACTCCGCCGTGATGACATAGGTTTTTCCCGGTTGGAGCACGACGACGTAACTCCCGTCCACCGCGTCGCTCTCGAAACTGCTGACGATTTCATTGCTCTGGATGTCGCGCACCGTGAGCGTCGCTCCCAGAGGAGTCTGGGACTGCGAATCGGTCACGTTACCGACCACCGTGGTGACAGAGCCCGGAGGGAGGGGGTTCGGTATCGCGAGAAAAATATCGAGATCCTCGCCGCTGCTGGCCCGATTGGACGCGAAGTACATGTCTTCACTGTTGAGTTTCAGACTGCAGAAATAGTCGTCGTACTCACTGTTCACCGGCGTGCCGAGATGCTGCGGCGATGACCAGCTGCTGCCCGTGTTTCGCGTCCGATACACGTCCTGTCCGCCGATTCCCGGATGCATGTCGCTCGAGAAGTACAGTGTCGTGTTGTCGGCAGCAATGCAGGGCGCGAGTTCGTCGCCGCTGGTGTTGACGGTCCTTCCCAGGTTGACGGCCTGCTGCCATTCCCCGCCATAGCTGCGGGAACTCATCCAGATGTCCGTTCCTCCTGATCCGCCCGGCCGTTCGGAAACGAAGAAGAGCATGAGACCGTCGGGAGAAATGCTGGGCTGCGAATCCCAGGACGGAGAATTCACCTTCGCACCGAGATTCTTCACGTTGCGCCAGCTTCCCCCGACGTACTCCGCAATGTACAGGTCGCAGTCGCCGAGTCCGTCCGACCGGTCGCAGGCGGTGAACACCATCCAGTGTCCGTCAGGAGTGATGGTGGTCCCGCCTTCGTCACCCGAGGTGTTCAGGGGAGGACCGGCTTCCTGCGCCTGCTCCCAGTTGCTGCCGCCCTGGACCGCGGAGTAAATGTTCTGATCTCCGTCCCGGTCCGAGGTGAAGTACATGACGCGGCCGTTGCCGAGAAGCAGCGGCGCAAAATCGTTCGCACTGGAATTCAGCGCGCTCAGCGCCCGGATGGAAACATCGTACGCCTCGGGAGTGATGGATGGACGGATCGGCTTTTCGTCCTGTGCCCATGCCGGAAGACTCAGAAGCAGGATCGGCAGGAGCAGCGTCATGATGCGTGTATGCTTGTTCATGGTACGATCCTCCTTTATGATCCGATCCGCCAGCGAAGGCCGAGGGTGAAGAAAACAGTGATCATGTTGAAATCAGCATTGTTTTCGATGAAGGGCTCCGTGCGTTCGAATATTGCCGCGTTGTCCCCGATCTGCCCGAAGCGGTCATGTGCGTAATCGGCCTCCACCAGTTTGAGCAGGGGATACGCAAGGGAGAGCTCGGGAGTCAGGAAAAGCGTCTCGGTGAGAGGGATCCAGGTCCCGAGACCGAATTTCAGATCGAAGCGTCCGCTGCGTATGCCGGCGATTTCGGCGCTGTTCGAAGCGGTGCGAAGATTGTTGACGATGTCGTCGAAACCGTTGACCTCCTCCACGTAGTAGATGTCCTCGGGTGCGACGATACGCTGATCGAGCTCGGCTTTGTTCGAAAGAATGGAAGAAAAGGAGGGGCCGAAAAACAGGTACCACGCATCCTTCTGAAGCTGGATCCGCAGGAGGAGGTCGAGCTGCAGATGATCGAAAGTCCAGGTGACCTTATCCTCGATCGTCGCGTCGACGAGTTCCGTGCTGCCGTCAGGGTAGTACCGAACCGCGGGAACCGGGAACGTGGTTGTCGTGGCGGTGCCGGAACGCGTGTGGTAATTCAGCCGTCCCATCAGGCCGATGCTTTCCGACAGGGGGAGATCGAGCGCTCCCCCGATCACGAAGCCGAGGCCGTTGCCGCCGTCATCCGTTGCCTGCAGGGGATACTTGCTGTTGTGCGGATTCGGCATGTAGAGACTCACCGGTCCGTTCTGGAAAATGGAGTACGTCAGACCGGCATCGAGCCCCAGGTACCAGTGGTAGGCGCCGCCGGAGCGCTCGGGACGCAGGACGTCCCCTCCGTCGCTGGCGAGCCAGGACAAGGTATATTTACCGGGATCGTGCGCGAATGCACGCGCCGGGATGGTTATCGTTAATGTGCCGAGTAAAAGTCCGAGGCACAGCGACCTGCATATCAGTTTTCGCATGTCCATGATTCCTCTGTGTGACATTGTGTGTCGGTAATGGATGGAAACGCCGCGGTACACTGCATCGGGCGCCATGCAAAGTATGGATGTCGGATATGCGGCAATTATAGAAACTATCGGCCAGAGACGCAAGTCTCACGATGCCCGGGAGACACGGCGTCGACCGATTCGGGATTGCCGGGGAGGGATTGCCGCGAAGCTGCGGCGGGGTCGCGCCGGTGGCTATTCGTTCGATTCAGCGCTGAGGTAATCCGATGTGAAGGGCTCGGGGAGGAGGTTGGTCAGGGAAAGGACCCGGTGTCCGCCAGCGCCGCCGGCAAGGATCACCGGAAGGTCGGGGGCGAACTCGCTGAGCACCTGTCGGCATGCGCCGCATGGCGGAACCGGCATGCCGTCGGCCGCCACGGCGATTGCGAGGAAGATCCGGGCACCCGCGGCGACTGCCGCGTACACGGCATTTCGTTCGGCGCAGCAGGTGAGGCCGTAGGAACTGTTCTCCACATTGCACCCGGTATACACCGTGCCGTCGTCGCAGAGCAATGCCGCGCCGACACGAAATCCGGAATACGGCGCGTATGCCGCTGCGCGTACCTCCCTGGCTGCTTCGACCAGCGGCTCGACGATATCTTCGGGAAGGGACATGGGGGCTCCGCGAAACTGTGCAAGTGGACTGGAAAAAGAAAAGGTCTGATGAATCAGACCTTTGTGGACCCAGACGGGATCGAACCGACGACCTCTACAATGCCATTGTAGCGCTCTCCCAACTGAGCTATGGGCCCGAAGGGTTTATAAAGTTACGCCTATCCGATGAAATATGCAAACGGCAATATTCTCGGCAGGGACAGGTCTCTGCACGCAGCGTGCGATCGCCGGCCCATGCGGGAGACGCCGGGGTCAGAGCATGGGCGTGAAGTAATCGGTCTTCTCATGCGTATGAATCGCCACGGCGCCTGCCCGGATCAGGCGCACGAGGAGACGGGATGCGCGTCGCTCGGAAACGTTTATCAGCTTCGCATATTCCTTCACGGTGATCCGGTCGTGTTTCTCGAACCAGGCGAAAAGCCGTTTTTCCGCCTCGCCGAAAACGAGGCGTACAGGCTCAGACTCTCCGTACTGGTGCCGCAGCACGCGGACCATTTCGCGGCTTGCCTGCACGCTGTTTTCTCCCACGCGAACATAGGCCGTTCGTTCGTCGTTTTCCTCGATCAGGTAATGCGGCTTGCAGTCGCTTTCAGGGATTTCAATGCAGATGACATCACGGTTGCTCATGTTGAATATCGTCACCCGGTGCGGGATCGGGGGATCGCAGAGATGCGCCGCGGCGTGAGAGATGTCCTCGAGTTCCGCTTTTTCGCTGTCAACTCCCACAACGGACTTGTCGTCATCGATTCCGAAGATGATCACCCCGCCGCGGGTATTGGCGAATGCGATCATCTCCTTGGCAATCTTCTTGCCGGAGGAGACGCGTCGCTTGAACTCCGTTTTGAGTCCTTCGCCCGCCTCGATCATTTCGGTCAGTTCGTGGTAACGCATGGCTTCAGTCGTAGCTTGTCGTGCACCAGTATGAAGAAAAACTCGATTCCGGACAATCCCGTTCCGCATCCGGGGAATATGGAAATGCGCCGACGGTTTTGTATCATTCCGCATGTCCTCGATTCCTGAAGCTGAATATTCGCTGCTGTGAAAGGTCCCGGCGCATGCCTCTGCTCTGCAACTATTACCTGACGTACCGGTGCAACGCCTACTGCGATTTCTGCCATTTCGGAGATCACGCGGCTTTTCGCGATTCCCGTCATGCCCGGACGGAGGATGTCATGCGGAATCTCAGCGCCATGCGCCCGCTCGGTGTCCGATTCGTCGACCTGACCGGCGGCGAGCCCCTGCTGCATCCGGACATCGGCGAGATTGCGGCGGAGGTTCGGCGTCTCGGCATGAGGTCGAGCATCACGACGAACGCCCTGCTGTATCCGAAGCGGGCGGAGGAACTGGCAGGAAAAGTCGATCTTCTGCATTTCTCCCTCGACAGCGCCGATGCGGAACAGCATAACGCGATGCGGGGTGTCGACTGTTTCGGGCACGTGCTCGAAAGCATCGAGATCGCGAAGCAGCTCGGCGAAAAACCGGACCTGCTCTTCACGGTAACGAATGAGAATACCGATCAGCTCTCAGGGGTGTACGACCTCGCGAGAGAACACGGCCTGATGCTGCTGCTCAACCCCATCTTCCAGTATTTCCGCGCAGAGGGACTGAGCGATGAGGCGATGCGGAGAACCGAGGAGTTCGCGCGGAAACCCATGGTGTACCTCAATCCCTCATTCCTGACGCTGCGGCGGAACGGCGGAAACAGGGTTGCGGATCCCCTGTGCCGGGCAGTGAGCCGCGTCCTGGTTATTTCACCGCAGAACGAAATCCTTCTCCCATGCTATCACCTGCATTATGAAAAAATCCCTGTCGGCAACGACCTCGCTGCGGCGCTCCGTTCCGACCGCGTGCGCTGGCATCAGCAGCACGAAGGACGGCACGCATTCTGCGAGGGATGCACGATCAACTGTTATTTCGAACCGTCGTTCGCGTTTCCCACAAACAGGCTCTCCCTCGCGTCCATTCCGTCGAAGATCAAGTACGGATATTCGAAGTACGTCATCCAGTCTCTTCGCAAACGGTGAATCGCGGAATGGCGGCGCTGCATTTCCTCTGAAGGGAAAAAGGGAACAAACCGGCCTGCCGGTACGTCAAAACGGATTGTCCCGTCCCGCCCGCGCGGTGAACGATTGTACGCGCAGGGTGTTTCGTTTGGGTTTGCACGCGATTCCGTCGGATGTTTAATTTACCCTGATAACTCTTTTCGCAGGGATTGCCGTTTCGCGACAGTGAGGCCGTTGTCCTGCGTATCGCATCGCTCATCATCATTCGGACCATTGGAGTGCCAATGCAAGTCAATATCCAGGAAATCAACGAACGCATTCAGCAGGAAAGCGCATTTGTCGACGCCCTGAAAATGGAAATCGGAAAGGTTATAATCGGCCAGAAAGGAATGGTGGAACGTCTGCTGATCGGTCTGCTGGGCGACGGCCACATCCTTCTCGAAGGGGTGCCGGGCCTTGCCAAAACGACGGCGATCAAGACGCTCGCAGCCTCCATGAAGGCGAGCTTCCACCGCATCCAGTTTACACCGGATCTTCTCCCTGCCGACCTGGTGGGTACGATGATATACAATCAGAAGACCGGTGAGTTTCAGACGAAACAGGGCCCGGTGTTCGCCAATTTCATTCTTGCCGATGAAATCAACCGTTCACCCGCAAAGGTGCAGAGTGCGCTGCTCGAAGCCATGCAGGAGCGGCAGGTGACCATCGGCGAACATACCTATCCGCTTCCGTCGCCGTTTCTCGTCATGGCGACGCAGAACCCGATCGAGCAGGAGGGAACCTATCCGCTGCCCGAGGCGCAGGTTGACCGCTTCATGCTGAAGATCAAGATCGACTATCCCGCGCGTGAGGAAGAACTTGCGATCATGCGCCAGCAGATCTCGCAGGAGATCCCTGTCGCCAATCCGGTCGTCTCGACCGATGACGTGCTCCGTGCGCGGAAGGCGCTGCACGCGGTGTACATGGATGAGAAAATCGAACGCTACATCCTCGACATCGTCGAAGCGACGCGGCGGCCCCGTGATTTCAAGCTCGATCGCATCAGCAGCTACATCGCCTACGGCGGTTCCCCGCGTGCGAGCATCAACCTCGCGATCGCCGGGAAGGCCCATGCCTTCGTCAATCGTCGCGGGTATGTCATACCGGAAGATATTCGCGCGATCTGTTTCGACGTGCTCCGTCACCGTGTCGCCGTCACCTACGAGGCAGAGGCGGAGGAGATGAACTCCGAAATGATCGTGCAGGAGATTCTCGACACCATCGAGGTTCCCTGATCTTGGATACCAAACAGATTCTGAAAAACGTCCGGCAGATCGAGATCCGCACCCGGGGACTCGTCAATCAGCTCTTTTCCGGTGAATACCATTCCGTGTTCAAGGGACGCGGCATGGAATTCTCCGAAGTGCGGGAATACCAGTTCGGCGACGACGTGCGCACGATCGACTGGAACGTCTCCGCGCGCTTCAACCGGCCTTTCGTCAAGGTGTTTGAGGAGGAGCGGGAGCTGACCGTCATGCTGCTCGTGGACATGAGCGCATCGCAGGACTACGGGACGTCGCCGAAATTCAAGCGGGATATCGCGGCCGAGCTCTGTGCCGTTCTCGCGTTCAGCGCGATCAAAAACTCTGACAAAGTCGGTATGATCATCTTCACCGACCGCATCGAGAAGTTCATTCCCCCGAAAAAAGGCCGGTCCCATATTCTGCGGATCATCCGCGACATCATCGCGTTCGAGCCCGAAGGAAGCGGCACCGACATTCGCGGCGCGCTCGAGTATTTCAACCACGTGACAAAGAAACGGTCGATTGCCTTTCTCGTCTCGGACTTCATGGCCGAGGGATACGATCGTCCTCTCAAAATTGTCGCGCGAAAGCATGATCTCATCGCGGTCGAACTGACGGACCCCCGGGAAATGGATCTGCCGGACATCGGGCTCGTCAAACTGCGGGACGCGGAGACCGGCGCGGAGAAATGGATCGATACCTCGCGCGCCGCGGTGCGCCTCGGCTACCGGCGTCAATGGGAAGAGCGGAGTGCGGAGCGTCGTCGCCGGTTCCTTCTCTCGAACGTTGACCGCATTTCCATCGATGTGCAGCAGGGATACATCCAGCCGCTGGTTGAATTTTTCCGGATGCGGGAGAAACGCTACTGATGAAACACCTTTTTCTGGCAATACTCATTGCAGTCGCCTGCGGTACCGGTCTGCACGCGCAGGATGTCCACGTTTCGGCACGCGCGGATTCCAACCGCTTTCAGATCGGCCAGTGGATCACCCTTCACCTGACCGTTGACGCGCCTGCGAAATACACCGTGCAGCTCCCTTCGACGGACGACGATTTCGAAGGCGGGGAATTCGTCTCCGCCGACGAGGCGGAGATCGGAATGAAGGGGGATCGCAGGGAGTATCGGCAGGACGTGGTCGCAACCATTTTCGATACGGGAAGTATCGCGCTTCGCGTGCGTGTGAAATACAGCATCCCCGGTGACACGGCGTCATATTTCGCCTACAGTCCTTCCTTCGAATTCGAAATGGGAACCGTCGCCCTCGATACGACGCAGGCCTTCAAAGACATCAAGGATGTCTTGCATGTGCCGCTGACGATCTGGGACTACCTGCTGTACGCCGGCGTGATCCTTCTTGTCCTTCTCGCGGGCTGGTTCGGGTATCGCTGGTACCTGAGAAGGAAAAACCGCCCGGAAGAAGTACCTGAAGCGCCCGAGCCGGATATTCCCGCGCACATCGCCGCGCTGCAGGCGCTGCATTCGCTGCGTGAGCAGAAACTGTGGCAGCACGGGGAACACAAGGCATATCAGTCCGGCGTGACGGACATCCTTCGCATGTATATTGAGCGCCGCTTCCGCGTGCCCGCGATGGAACAGACGACATCCGAGATCATGCCCGGGCTGGCAATGCTGGGGCTTTCTCCGCAGACCGTCGAGAAGGTTGAACGGGTCCTGAAAACGGCGGACCTGACGAAGTTTGCAAAATTCACGCCCTCCTCGCTTCAGCACGAAGACGCGATGAACGTGTCGGTGCAGTTCGTGGAGAGCACCAGGCAGGCTGGTGACCTGCCGGCCGTGCCCCGTGTTTCGGAATCCGAAGCAGTTGTCTCCTCCGAGCCCGCAGACGCGGTGCATGACCCGGAGCGGACGGAAGGAGGGTTGGGCGATGTTTGAGCAGATCACGCAGTTTGCCAATCCCGCTTTCCTCTGGCTGCTGCTCGTCATTCCTCTGCTGGCGGTGTGGCACTTCTGGAAGCAGGGACGCTTGACCGCGTCCATACGACATTCTTCGATCGCGGTATTCGATGCGCTGCCTGCCGGCTGGCGGGTGCGGCTGCGTCATCTCCCGTTTATCCTCCGCATGCTGGGACTCGCGCTTCTGATCGTCGCGTTCGCGCGACCGCAGTCTTCCGCGCGCGGAGAAAAGGTGTACCGCGAGGGGATCGACATCACCATCGTCCTCGACATCTCCGGCTCCATGCTCGCGGAGGATTTTCGTCCGAACCGTCTGGAAGCGGCAAAAGCCGTGGGTGAGGATTTCATCCGCGCCCGCGTCAACGATCGCATCGGACTCGTAATCTTCGCCGGTGAGAGCTTTACCCAATGTCCGCTGACCACGGATTACAGCGTTCTGATCGATCTCCTGCGGAAAGTGGAAACCGGGTATCTGCAGGATGGCACCGCGATCGGAGAAGGCATCGCCAATGCGGTCAATCGCATGAAAGACAGCAAGTCCAAGAGCAAGGTCATGATCCTCCTGACCGACGGTGTCAACAACATGGGGTCGATCGATCCGGCCACGGCCGCGGACATCGCGCAGACCTTCGGCGTGCGCATATACACGATCGGCGTCGGCACGCGCGGCATGGCACCGTATCCGTTCAAAACGGCATACGGAATCCAGTATCAGCCCGTCCCCGTTGAGATCGACGAAGATATGCTTCGCCAGGTCGCCCAGATTACGGGGGGAGAGTACTTCCGTGCGACGGGCAACAAAAAGCTCAAGCAGATCTATGAAGATATCGACAAGCTGGAGCGGACGAAGATCGAGGTAACGGAATTCCACCGTTACACCGAGCTGTTCTACGATTATGTACTCGCAGCGCTCGCAATGCTGCTGCTGGAACTCGGGCTTTCTGCTTTCGTTTTCCGCAAAATTCCCTGACAATCGAACAGGCCTGCGCCGACCATGATAAAATTCGCCCATCCCGAATATTTCATTTACCTGCTGATTGTTCCCGCTGTCGCGGCGGTGCTCTGGTTCGCATGGTACCTGAAGAACAGAAGCATTCGCAGCTACGGTGAACAGGGGAGCGTGCTTGCGCTTGTCGATCGGCGGAGCCGTGTCAAATACTGGCTCCGCGGGGGAATCACGCTGCTCGCATTTACCGCGTTGATCCTTGCGTACGCAAATCCCCTGATCGGCACAAAATTCGAGGAGGTGACGCGAAGCGGCATCGATCTGATCGTAGCCATCGATGTGTCGGCAAGCATGCGTGCGGAAGATATTCAGCCCAACCGCATCAGCGCGGCGAGGAAAGAACTGCAGAATCTCATCAATAACCTCAAGGGCGACAGAATCGGCATCGTCGTGTTTTCCGGGGATGCCTATACGCAGCTGCCCCTGACATCCGATTACAGTGCGGCACTCATGCTGACCGATGTCATCGATGCCGGTATGGCGCCCACCCCGGGAACGGCCATCGGCTCCGCCATCGAACTTGCGCGGGAATCGTTCCGAAAGGAAGAGGGCAAATACAAGGCGATGGTCATCATCACCGACGGAGAAAATCACGAGGATGATCCGGTCGCGGCGGCCGTCGAGGCCGCGAATGAAGGCATCGTCATCCACACCATCGGTATGGGCTCCCTCGAAGGCGCGCCGATCCCGATTTCGTCGGGCGGCGGACAGCCGGGATACAAGAAAGACAATGACGGATCACTCGTACTCTCGCGACTCGATGCGGAGACGCTGAAGAAGGTGGCGGCGGCGACCGGCGGCACCTTCACGCAGGCGCTGAGCGGGCGTGACAATCTCGCCACGGTATTCGATCAGATCGAACGCATGGAGAAGAAGGAGTTCGGCACCAAGCAATTCACGGATTATGAAGATCGATTTCAGTATCTCGTATTTCTGGGCCTGATTCTCCTGATCTCGGAACTGTTCCTTTCCGAAACCCGCAACCGCTTCCTGGCGCGGTTTTCGATTTTCGCACCGAACGAGAAACGGAGGAGAAGCTGACATGATGCGTCACCTCATCGTGTTCCTGTTATTCATCGTCGCTTGCGGCGCCGCCGCATCGGCACAGTCGTATCGGGGCACCGTCAATGACGGCAACGACCTGTATCATGAGAAGAAATACGACAGGGCCCGCGAGAAATACGAGCAGGCGGCGATCGCCGAGCCGGAGCGCCCGGAAAGCTTTTTCAACGCGGGAAATGCCGCATATCGCAGCGATGATATCAAGGCGGCCCTGGAGCAGTACGAAAAAGCGGGCTTGCGCATAAAGGACCGGGAGACGCTCTCCCGCACGCTGTATAACGCGGGAAACACCTTCCTGAACGCGGCGGACAAGGGAATGGACAACCCTGCGCTCAAGCAGGCCGCAGGCGAGCAGGCGGGGAATCTTCAGATGGAGGGTTACAAGCAGGCCATTGAGATGTTCAAGAAAGCGCTCAAGGTGGATCCGACCGACCAGGACGCGCGCTACAACCTGACGTACGCGAGGAAAAAGCTGGAAGATCTGCAGAAGCAGCAGCAGAACCAGAACCAGGATCAGAAGAAAGATCAGCAGAAGAAGGATCAGAAGCAGGACAAGCAGCAGGATCAGAAAAACCAGGATAAGAACAAGCAGGAAGAGCAGCAGAAGAAGGACAAGCAGGACAAGGATCAGCAGCAGCAGCAGAATCAGAAAGACAACCAGCAGCAGGACAAGGCGAAGCAGGATCAGCAGCAGCAGCCGAAGCCGCAGAAAGAGCAGAATATGTCGAAACAGCAGGCCGAGCAGATTCTGCGGGCCCTGCAGCGCGATGAAAAGGAACTACAGAAAAAGAAGCGTCAGCAGCAGGGGAGACGCGTCAATGTCGACAAGGATTGGTGAGAAGCATGATACGGAGATTGCTCCTTATATTGATGATCGGCTTCGTGCCCGTCGGGTTCTCTCTCTCGCAGGAGACGCAGTTCCTCTGCTCGGTCGATCGTACGGAGGTGCCGCTCGGAGAGCAGTTCCAGGTGACATATACACTGTCGGGCGGGACACTCCGACAGTACGGAGACTTCCGGGCGCCTGATCTCAATCGGAATTTTCTGACGCTGAACGGTCCCTCGACCTCGCAGCAGATGCAGATCATCAATGGCCGCGTTTCCACCAGCATTTCCTGGACCTACCTTCTGCAGCCGCGCACGACAGGGTCGTTTCCGCTTCCATCCGCCACGATTACCTATGACGGAAAACAGCTCACCACCAATACGGTTCGGATCACCGTCACACGCGCCGTTCCGAACAGCGGCGCCAAACAGCAGAGCAAGACCCCTGATGTGGATCTGGGGGACAACCTGTTCATCCGGGCGATTCCGAACAAAACGGACGTGTTCCTCGGCGAACCACTGACCGTGACCTATAAGCTCTATTCCCGTGTCGCATTCCAACTCGACAATCCCATCAAACTTCCCCGCATGGTCGGATTCTGGTCCGAAGACGTCGAGGCACCGACGCAGCTGCAGCCTCGTGTCGAGGTCTATAACGGCCGGCAGTACGAAACGTACATGCTGCGGAAAGTGCTGTATTTCCCCACCCAGGCGGGCGACCTGACAATCGAACCGTTCGAAATCGGGACCACCGTGCGGGTGAGGAAACAGCGAAGGAGGGGGAGCGACGCGTTTGACCGTTTCTTCAGCGACCCGCTTTTCGACAGCTACGATCATGTGAAGAAAACCCTTCTGACACAGAAAGTGAAGGTGAAGGTTCGTCCTCTCCCGGAAGAGGGCAAACCGACCGGATTCACCGGGGTTGTCGGTTCGTATGAGATGCGTGCGACGCTTGACCGTAATGCCCTGAAGGCGAATGAAACCGCGACGCTCTCGATCGTCCTCTCCGGGAAGGGGAACATCAGGCTGCTCGACGAACCTGCGGTGACGTTCCCCTCGGGTGTGGATCATTACGATCCGACCATAGACGAAGACGCCCGCGCCGAGGATGGGACGCTCGCAGGCAGCAAGACGTTCGAGTATCTGCTCGTGCCGCGGTATGCCGGAAAAGTCACGATTCCTCCCGTGGTTTTTTCCTACTTCGATCTTGGAAAAAAGAAGTATGTCACCCTCGAGTCGCAGGCGTTCAGCATGGACATCGCCGAAGGGGATGCCAGGAAGAACGCCGGCGATCTTACCCAGAAATATGTGGACTATCTCTCGATGGATGTCAGGCCCATACGCGAACGCCGGCCGCAGCTCAGTCGGGACGTTTCGCTCGGAGTACGTCCGGCAGTCATGCTGCTCTGGTATCTGCTTCCACTCGTCCTGCTGCTGGCTGCCCTGATGTGGAAGCAGCGCTATGATCGCGAGCACGAAGATATCGCCGGCATGAAGCGGCGACGCGCTACCCGCGTCGCGGAACGGCGCCTGAGTGCATCGAAGAAATATCTCGAAGCCGGAAATACCGACGCGTATTATCTCGAAATCGCGCGAGCCCTCTGGGGCTACGTCCAGGACAAGCTCGCGATGCCGACTTCCGAGATCGCGATCGAAACCGTCGTCGAAAGGCTGCAAAGCCGCAACGTCGCCCCGGATCTGGTGGAGCGCATGCGTACCGCCCTCAACGCCGTCGAATATGCGCGGTTCTCGCCTTCCCGCGCGAGTTCGGAAGAGATGCGGGCGCTTTACGACCAGGCGAAAGAGGCGATCATCCATACGGAACAGGCCATGAAGGTGTTGACATGACCACCATGCTTCGCATCGGCATCCTCCTTCTGCTGCTGCACCCGATTGCCGCAGGGCAGCAGCAGGATCCATTCGAGCGCTATCAGCAGGGCGTCGAACTCTATAAAAAGGCAGAATACAAACAGGCCATCGCCATTTTTCAGTCCCTGATCGATGACGGATATGCCGATGTCGATCTGTACTATAACCTCGGAAACGCGGCGTACAAAAACGGGGAACTTGCCGTCAGTATCCTGTCCTATGAACGGGCATTGCAGTTCGAACCCGGCAATGCGGATGTGGCCCATAATCTCAATGTCGTGCGGGCGCGACTGCGAGACAGGGTGGAGCCGATCCCGCTGCTGTTTTTCGTTCGGTGGTGGAACGATATCAAGGATGCACATCAGCCGTCGGCGTTCTTCACCTCGTCGCTGATTCTGTTCTGTCTCCTCTGTGTTTCCGGTTTTGTCTTTTTCGGGTTCCGGCAGGTGATTCTCCGGCGCTTTGCGCTCGTGGCAGGGATCGTCTTGCTCCTCTTTTTCGGTGCGGCAGTGTCACTGACCGTGCTGAAATCGAACGAACTCGAAGAACACCGAAATGCCGTGATCATGCCGTCGGAAGTGACGGTCCGGAGTACGCCCGATGAAACGGGAGTGGAGAGTTTCATCGTCCATGAGGGCCTGAAGGTGAAAATACTCGGATCGAAGAGCGATTACTACCGCATCCGTCTCGAGGACGGAAAGACCGGCTGGGTAGAGAAGTCCGTGCTGGTCCGGATCTGACCGGTTGTATCTTTCTCCGGTCCGTTGTAATATGCCTGCTGTTCAATTCACCTGATGGCATTCATGCGAAAGAGTATCCTTATCCTCTGTTTTATCGCTCTTCCGGTCACGTTGCTCGCGGAACGGCCGCCAGGTGGCGAAGACGATATTTTGCGTCCGGTTCCATGGAGCATGCATGTCGGACCCTATGCCGGGGCGGCGTGGATCAGCAGTATGGGAAGTTTCAAAACGCTCTGTGACTGCGAATACGGCACCGGATCAGGCCTGGGGCTGCAATTGGGTGGGTTTGCCGACTATCCTCTCTCGAAGGATTTTTCCCTGTTCGCCACACTGGGGTACCGCCGGTTCAGCACGACATATGAGAAAAGCCAGAAACGACTGGAGTATGTCCCGCTGTCCGGAGGGGGTGAATTCACGTGGGTGGATTTTGATCTCGAAACGGTTCTTTCGCTTTCGATGATCGAACTCGGCGTCGCCGCGAAATGGGACCTGCCGGTCAACGGTCTCTATCTGGCAGCCGGGCCCGAACTGGGACTGATTATCAGCGATCGCATTGAGGAGACGGAAACGATCAAAACCGCGGGAATCGTCTATGATTCGAACGGAAGGACCGAACAGGTATTCATGGACGATAATCTCGACAGATACTATTCCGGTGCCGCCGCGATCCGTCTGGGACTGGCCGCGCGACTGGGCTATATCGTGCCGATACACGAACGACTGGCCGTTGCCCCGGAACTCATGATGTCGATGCCGCTCACACCGGTCGTCTCGGATTACTCCAGCTGGAAACTCGCCGCGTGGCAATTCAATCTGTACCTTCGGTTCGCTATCTGATACCAACATTTCTCTGGAATTCCATGGCACGCAACACTTCGGCCATCATTCGCATCTCAACGATCGCGTTCATCCTCACGATCATTCTTGTCACGGAATCGGCTGCGCAGCGGATTCCGCATGCACACGGTTTTAGGCAGGCCTATCCCGGTGCGATCGCCGTGGGACTCGAGGCCGGTCCGAATTTCAATTTCGGGCTCACGGGCCCGCCGAATGAGTGCAACTGCGTATTCGACGGAGGGAACGGTGTCGGATACCATGCAGGAGTACATCTGGACATCTTCATCAACAGATGGTTTGGCATACGGTTGCACGGGTTATATGAAGATTATTCCACCGAGTATGTCAAGGATTATTCCAGCCCGATGCTTGTATCGGACGGGAGTTCTGCTGTTGTTGATTTTCATCGACGGGCAGAGGTTGGACTCAGGTACTTCGGCACGGCGTTCGCGCTGACATGGTATTCCGGTTTGAATGGACTGTACCTTATGGCGGGTGCGACGGCGGGATTCTATCTCGATGGGACGCTGCGTGATGAAGAGTTCATTACATCCCCGAATTACACCTATGCGGCTTCAGGGACCAGCAGCCGAATGCTGGCCGATGAGAATCTCGACACGCAGCACGATCCGCTGCTTCGCGCCGGACTGCTGCTCGGCGTCGGCTACGATTTTCCGATTGTGCGCGGTTTCACCGTGGCGCCGGAGGTTCAGCTCGACTACCCGCTTACATCCGTGCTTGACGGCACTGCGGACTGGAAAATCCCCACTCTCCGTTCATCGATTGTCCTGAGGTTCGGTATCTGATGACTGCTCACGAACGTTCGATCGCGGGGGCAGACGGGCGAATAATCGATACGAAGCTCGCTTCGATGATCGATCATACGCTGCTCAAGCCCGAAGCAGGGGAAAGTGATATTTTACGGCTTTGTGACGAGGCGCGCGCATTCGGTTTCGCTTCCGTCTGCGTGAACCCGACCTGGGTGCGTCTCTGCAGCAATGTGCTGCACGAGAGCGCTTCGCGTGTCTGTACGGTCATCGGCTTTCCCCTGGGTGCGAGTCATACGGAAGTAAAAGCGCGGGAGGCGGAGATAGCCCTGCGTGACGGTGCGGAAGAGTTCGACATGGTGCTGCATGTCGGTCGGCTCAAGCAGGGCGACGGTGCATATGTCGCGCACGACATCACCGAGGTGACGCAGCTTATCAGGTCCGCTTCGGAGAATGCGACAGTGAAAGTCATCCTCGAGACCTGCCTCCTGACGGAAGATGAAATTATAACGGCGTGCCGCATCGTCAGGGATGCAGGGGCGGATTATGTGAAGACGTCCACCGGCTTCGCCAGCGGCGGCGCGACCCCCGAAGCGGTTCGGTTGATGCGCTCCGTCGTCGGCGAGCATTTCGGTGTGAAAGCGAGCGGGGGGATCCGGGACAGGGAAACGGCGGAACGAATGATCGAGGCGGGCGCAAACCGCATCGGAACGAGTTCCAGCATTGCAATTGTCAGTCCGAGAAGATAGACCGGAGGTACTATGTCGATTCGCTATTTGAGAACAATCATTCCGCTGTTTCTAATCACGGCGCTCCTCGTCGGCTGCAGTTCCAGCGATGAACTGAGCAATACCGATGAGCAGAAGCCGGATGAGAACGGCGCATTCCAGCGTGTTGACAGGGAGGAGCCGATCATTCCGGAAACGGACGAGCCCGTTCAGCTGGAAGCTGTGGAGGATGAGGATATGCCTGCGGAGGAGAAACCTGTACCGGTCAGGACCGGTGGGGATGCGGAACCGCCCGTCGCTGCGCCGCCTGCCCGGCAGGAATCCGTTCCTCAAAAACCCGCTCCGGAAACAGCCGCTCCTGCAGCCGCACCCCGTGCGGGGAGTATGATGTGGAGCGTTCAGCTTGGTGCGTTCAAGGCGGAAGCCGGGGCGTTCCAGCTCATCGAGGAACTGAAACAGAAATTCAATCAGCCGGTGTACAAACGCTACGATCCGGTGACGGGATACTACAAAGTCACTCTCGGATCGTACCAGACGCGGGAACAGGCAGCGGAGTTCAAACTCGAAGTGCAGTCCCGCGGCTACCCGGATGCATTTACCGTGGAAGTAGCGCGATGAAACGGAACGATAACGGCCCGTTGCCCGCATGAGTTATTTCCCTTACAAATATTCGGCGGCGCTTTTCGGTTCATTCCTTCTCTTCGCCGCCTGCTCCTCCAGCGGCGACTCGGTACAGGATGCGCCTGCGAAAACCATCCGCGAACAGGAGCGGAATTTCGATCCTTCTGAATACCGTCGCGAGACGGTACAGCCGAAGGATACCACGGCAGAGCAGCGGCAGACAATACCGGAGAAGCAGCCGGAATGGATCGAACGCAAAGAGAAAACCATGGGTTTTCGCGTGCAGTTGTATTCGACCACGAATATCGACGATGCGAGGGAAAGGCTCGAGCAGCTGCGATCAAAAACAGATTCCCTGGAGATCATTACCGGTCGTCTCGACATGGGGTACGATGCGCCGTATTACAAGATCCGCGCGGGAGATTTCATACTCAAAGCGGAAGCGGAATCCCTTCGGGAGAAACTCAGAGCAGCCGGGATCACGGAGGCCTGGGTTGTACGGGATAATGTATTCAAGGTGATTCGCGAACGAAAGAAATGAACAGAAAAGCGCTCCGATCGGAGCGCTTTTCTGTTCTTGCATGACCTGATTCAGTCGTTGCTTACCAGGAGTTTCTGTTCGAGCTGTCGGGCAATGTCGGAGAAGTATGCGTTCATGTCCGTCGGAAGGCCGACTCGATCCACGTCGATCAGGGCCGGTGAAGAAAAGATGGTGCTGGCGAGGGAGGCCTTGTAGCGAATACAGTGGGTTCGGCCGCACTTCACCAGCCTGTCGACTGCGGACTGCAGTGCGGTGAAAGTCCGCTCAGGGAATGCGAGACGCATCCGAACAGCATAGTACAGACTGGATTCGACGAGCCCGTCATTGTCGGAAGCAAGTCCTGCCGCATAGTTTTCTTCCGCCACCTCGATCCTTTCCGGACGTGCGGTTCCGAGATCCAGACTTCCCGATCCGTCGGCGGTGTCGGACTGCGCATGGAGGATTGACACAGCGAGGATCGTCAGCAGGGTGATCAGCGGTATCCGTATGGTTTTCATGACTTCCTCTCCTTTTACGTAACAGGTCGGTTCGGCAATTCGCACAGTCCATACTACGGGAATGCCTTATCCCGGTTGTTACGCGGGGGTCAGAAGTTGTCAAGAAATGTCACGGTGGCGGGACCGCCTGTGAGCACGAGGACGACAGGCGCGATGGGGCATGCGACGCTTTCAGGGAGTGGGCCCAGTCTGTACCGGGATGATGATTCCGTTCGTTTCCCACCGGGCACGCACCCGCAGAGTATCGCGGATCGCTCCATAGGGTTCCGGCTTCTGCAGCGGAAATGCTTTTCCGAAATCATAACGGCCGTTGCCGTTGCTGTCGATATAGGCATCGAGCAGGTATTTCCCTTCCTGCAGTCCTTCCATGCGGAATGTTTTGCTGCTGTCGGTACGTACGGATCGCACTTTCGGCTGCCGGGAGATTTCACGTGCGCGTACGACGACCGCAGCCGAAGAGTCCTGCGTTTTGATGCTTCCCGAGAGCGTGCCGCCCTGGTCTGAAACACCCGTCGTGAAGGTAATACAGAGTGTGCTGTCACCGACGCCGCGTCCGTTGAGCGAATCACGCATTTCACGCATATCGAAGCAAAGGGAGTACGAGGCTTCCGGCATCAGGGCAGGATGAAGGATGACGATGTCGGTCCGCGTCTCCTGTCGTAACGTCAGTTCGACCTTCGCGCCTGTTGAATCCGTGAGTGAGAACGCCGGACCGAGCAGAAGGGGCCGGTCAAACGAGAAACGGAAACTGCTGTCGGGCACCACGTTTTTTGCGCGGTCTGCAGGGATCTGTTCGGTGATGAGCGGACGGGCGGTATCGGGCAGCACGGATCCCGTGAAGGATTCAGGCGCAGGGCTGTCGCTCATGAGATTGCCGGCACCGTCGGCAAGGGAGTCGATGACGACAACGTAGGTCGCTTCCTTCATCGCCGTACCAAGGAGGAAGTCCCATCCAAAACGCTCCCCCGCCGATGGGACGGTTGAAATCAGGGGAAGCTGTTCGCCGCTGGCGGAGTCGGAGATGTGAACATGGCGAAGCGGGAGCGGCTGGGGATACACCGTCTCATTGAATTTCACGCGGACGATGCGCTCGTTTATCGCCTCGACCCGCTGGATCGCAGGGCGTGTGGTGTCATCCGCATGCATATAGAAACGAAGCGCGGACGAAGCGGAAAGAGAATCCTCGACGATCATATCGTGATCCGGAATACCGATCTCCTCTTGTTCCGCATTGTAGAGCATATCGTTGCTCTTGTCCCGCACGGCGAAGACTCGGTAGTCTCCGGGAGCGAGATTGAAGAAATGGAAGCTGCCGTCTTCCGATGATTGTACGGCGTAATCGGGGCGGTCCTCTGCAGGGTCCAGTGTATCGGATCGACCGGGGGACAGCAGATACGCGAAGAGGCTGACGCCGGACGGCGGATCTCCGAAAACGGTTCCGCTGAAGCTTCCGTTGTCAAGGCTGTCACCCGTGGCAAAAGCAAGATGCATCGTTTCCTTCATCGCGTTGCCGGCGCGCAGGTCGCGCACTTTTGTCCCGACAGTGATGACGTAGGTGCGGTCTTCCAGCAGGGGTTCCGGGAATACGATGGTGACCGAACTTCCGGACCACTCGTAGTTCGGCGGTACCTCGAGGAGAGGGGATATATGCACTGCGTCCTGGAATGACTGACGCTGCACGTATTCGTTGAACTCGATCGTTACTTCCTGGCCTGTAAAGAAAACTGTCCCGTCCGCAGGATCCGTCTCGACGACGAACGGGGGCTCCGTATCTGGAGGACCGCCTTCAGGAGGCCGCTGCGATGCGCAGCCAGCCAGAATGAACGCCAGCAGGGCTGCGAGCAAGAACGATGCATGTTTCCGGTCTGGGCCGCTCATGTCATTTCCGTCTGGATTTGCGATAGGCTGCGACGGCACGGTTGTGTTCATCGATGTTTCGCGAGAACGTATGTCCGCCGTTTCCGTCCGCAACGAAATATAAGAAATGATGCGACTCCGGGGACAGGGCTGCAAGGATGGATTCTTTCCCGGGATTGTTGACGGGACCGGGAGGCAGTCCGGCATACATGTACGTGTTGTAGGGATTGTTGATCGAGAGGTCCCGGTACAGAAGACGGCGGGGGCCGTCCGGAATGATGTACTGAATCGTCGGGTCGGCCTGCAGCAGCATCCCGCGGCGAAGACGGTTGTAATACACCCCGGCAACCCGGGCGCGTTCGCCGGCGAGTCTCGTCTCGCCCTCGACAAGCGAGGCCATGGTCAGGATTTCATGCCGGCTTCTTCCGAGCGAGCGCATCCGCTGCAACGCATCGTCGGTGAACAGTGCCGTCTGCGCCTCCGCCATCCGCCTGAGCAGTACACGGGCGCCTTCGTCGAATCGGACGCGGTACGTTTCAGGAAGGAGATATCCTTCGAGGGAGCCCGTGTTCAGCCCCAATTCTTTTATGAACGCGCGGTCCCCGCACAATCGCAGCGTTGTATCAGCAGGGATTCCTGCACGGTCTAAAAGGATCGCTGCAATCTGACGCACGGTGAGCCCTTCACGGACCGTGATGTTGCGATAGGCCTGATGGCTGCCGTTGGCCAGGATTGTCAGAGCATCCATTATCGAGAGATGAGGAGGGAAGAGATACAGCCCGCTCTGAAGATGCTTCCCTTTATCCGACAGCTTCGCGGCCACCATGAAAAGGAACTCGTTGGAGATGACGTCATTATCCGCGAGTATGGCGGCGATACTCTTCAGAGGGGTTCCGCGCGGTATGCTGACTGGTTCGGCAGTGCTCCGTGCATGCGGTGAGTGAACGCTGTAGTATCCTCCGGCTGCGAATAGGGCCAGGACAGATGCCGCGATGATGAGAATGTTACGAATGCGCATCAAACAGCGTATCTCCGATGCGGGCGAATGCCGGTGCGTTCAGTGTCCCCTCGGCATTCGTCTCGAGCTTCAGCGACGCAAGCCGCGCGACCATCGCCGCATTGTCGGTGGAGTAAATCAGATCCGGAATGAAGACGCGAAATCCATTCCGTTCACCGGCGCCCCGAAGCCGCCGCTGGAGTTCGCTGTTCGCGGAGACGCCTCCTACGATGGCGATATCATGAATGCCGTGCTCGACCGCCGCACGGGCTGCCTTGCCGACGAGGACGTCCACGACCGCCGCCTGGAAACTGGCACAGATGTCGTTTCTCTCGGTATCCGTGAGGTCCAGCACACCATCCCTGGCGATCCGCCTGAGGTGGTACAGTACAGAGGTTTTCAGACCCGAAAAACTGAATCGATAGTCATCACTGTCGAGCAGGGGGCGGGGGAATGCATGCGCGCGGGGATTTCCCTGCGAGGCGAGGCGGTCCATGACGGGGCCTCCGGGGAATCCGAGTCCCATCATCTTTGCCACCTTGTCGAACGCCTCGCCGGCCGCATCGTCTATCGTGCTGCCGAGGAGTTCATAGCGGCCGATTCCGTTGACGCGGACCAGAAGCGTATGACCGCCGGATACGACCAGCCCCAGAAAAGGGAAGGCGGGGTGCGGATCCTGCAGGAAGGTCGAGAAGAGGTGCGCTTCGATGTGATGGATCGGAATGAACGGAATGCCGAGGCTGACCGACAGGGATTTCCCGACGTTGAGTCCGACGAGCAGTGAACCTATGAGCCCGGGTCCCTGCGTCGCCGCGACAGCGTTCAGTTCGGATACGTCGACCTGTGCCTCATGAAGCGCTTCACGAACGATCGGCAGAACGGAACGCAGATGCGCGCGGGAGGCGAGCTCGGGGACAACGCCGCCGTACTCGGTATGAAAATACTGCGACGAGATGATATTCGATCGGAGGACCCCGTCAGTGACGATCGCGGCCGACGTTTCATCGCAGGAGGATTCTATGCCGAGAATAGTCACGCGTCAGGTGGTCTTGTAATAGTGAAGGGGATTCGGCGTGAGGTGGCATTCCTCCGCTATGCGGATGGTCGGGGCGATTTTCCCTTCGAGACGCAGGATGTACATCTGCGGGACGATTCTGTCGCGCAGTCCGACCGGAGTGATCGGGTTGATGAAAATGTTCGTTCCGCCTTCGAAACCCGCCGGCGTATTGACGCGGAGCTTGATGAACACGTGCCATGGGATTTTGAAAATGCTGTCCATCGGCGTGTGATGCCACTCTTCGTTCACGGAAACGTCGCCCCCAACGGCGGCATGCACGGCGCGGACGAGATCGCTCATGCCGCGCACCTCTGCATCGGTGTGATCGTTCGGACGTGCATTCACGCTTTTCGAGAAAATCTCGATCGTCGGGTAGCGATGCCCGATGCCGACGAAAGCGAGTGCGTAATCATTCTCCGCGAACACCAGGTTCTGATGTCCCGCGAAATTCGGACCGTACGTGTTGTACACGTTCTTGTCCTGGATAACCATCTTGATCTGCCGCTCCATCGACTCGCCCCATTCGTCGATGGCCACGATCTGTGTGTGAAGATGGTCGAACGTCGCACCTGCGGGACGCAGCCAGTTCTTGAAAACGCTGATGGAGCGAACGTACCGGTTGTTGCTCGAGATGTCTTCCATCGCGTCGATGATAAACGCGTAATACTGGTAATGCTCGTCGTCAGTCATGTCCGCGGTGGAGAACAGCGAGGTCGGCCGACCGGGAGAGGCTTGATAATGCGGGGCTACGATGATCATTTCATGGCCACCGCCGAAGAACGCGTCCGCAAGCAGGAACTTCTCTTCCGCGCTGATGGAGGCGATTTCCTCATCGGATTTCCCGCTTCGCTTCAGCTTGTAGTCAAGCAGATCCATGACGTGCTTGAGGCCGACGGTATGCGAGAGATACGCTTCCTTCCAGTGGAGATTGCGGGCGGAGAGTTTGTAGTTGTAATTCCTGCGCCAGTAGTCGACGGAGAGAATCTCGAAGAGGTTGGAGATACGGCGGAATATCGGAGCGGTGGCGTAGTAATCGGTAGGAGACACATGATGCAGCGTCTGGAAGTGTCCGCCGTCACGCACGACGCGGGCCTTTTCCGGAGCGGTTTCAAAGTAGCGCGCACGGCAGAACGCGCAATACGATTCCGGATCCTGCTTCTCGACCGGGGAGGAGTCGGAGGATCGAAATGTGTCGCTCAGCGGTTTGCTTCCACGTCCCGGGACAGACCAGACCTCGACACCGGTAAACGGGTTGACCTGCTTGACTGTGCCGTCGGCCATGGTGTGGTAATAGAAATGATAGTCCAAACCGCATCCAGTACCGGGTGTGAAAGGGACAGTGTTTTATGTTACGGACGGGCGGGGTGGCCGCCTCGATCCTCCCAGAACAGCGTCAGTTTCAGGATTCGTCAGAAGTGCGCTTTGCGCGGCGGACGGCCTTCTGCTTCTTCATTCTCTTCTTGATGGAAGGCTTGGTGTAATAGGTCCGCTTCTTGAATTCTTTCAGAATGCCCGAACGCTCGTATTTTTTCTTGAAGCGCTTGATAGCGCGGTCGATGGGTTCGTTTTCCTGGACGATGATGCCGATCAAGTAATTCTCCTAGCTAACTGGTTGAAAGTCAGTCAATTATCATTCAGATCTCAAAAATAACACGAGGAGAATTCATTGTCAAGCAAAACCGGCAAGAGATAACTATTTGCGAAAACAGGCGCAGAACGCGAACTATGCGCAGCGGTTCGCATGTTGTAAAGAACATGAACGAGAATCGAATGACTCATGACAGGAACGAGGAATTCCGCCAGACGATGCTGCTGGCTTTTCTCGGTTTCGCAAGCACCCTGTCGACTGCGGTCGTTTTTCCGAATATCGGCAGCTTTGTACGCGACCGGTTCGTATTATCAGATACGGCGGCCTCTCTGTTCGCGGTGTCTTACCTGGTCCCGCACGTCGTGTTTGCGTTCATCTGGGGCGCGGTGGCGGATCGAAGCGGAAGGAAAAGGGAACTGCTCGTCCTCGGATATACCGCGACGGCGATCTTTCACTTCGCGCTCCCGTTCGTCGACAATTACCCACTGCTCCTGCTTCTTCGGTTCGGTGAAGGCGCCATGAGCGTTCTGGGGTTTTCGCTGGTCATGGCGCTTGCCGTCGACGTCGCGCGAAAAGGCCATTATGGACGCGTCATGGGCACGCTCGGGGGCGCGATCGCCCTCGGGACAACCCTCGCGTTTCCGCTCGGCGGAGCAATCGGTGCACGCTCCATGGTCCTGTTGTGCTCGATCGGCGCGGTGATCCTTCTGGCCTGCGCCGCTCTCGCATACCGCTACATCGATCCGCAGGCAGGAGGGAGGGCGCGTTCGCTTCGTGATGCGCTGCTGGTGCTCCGCGAACGCCCGGCGCTGTCCATTCCTTATGCCTTCACGTTCATCGATCGATTCACGGTGGGCTTCTTTGCCGTTACCTTCCCGCTGTATGCCGCGACGGCATTCGGATTGAACGCAGCAGAGAGCGGACGCCTGCTCGCAGGCTACCTGCTGCCGTTTTCCCTGCTGACGATGCCGATGGGGCGCGTGGTTGATCGTATCGGCGGAATTCGCCTGCTGCTGATCGGATCGCTGCTCTACGGTGTGGCGGTGATGCTCGTCGGATACGTCCCCGTCTCCGGCCTTCTGCCCCTGATGATCGTCTGCGGCGTCCTGGCGTCGATCATGTATGCACCGACGCTTTGGCTTGCGGCATCAGGAGCGCCGGCTGACATGCGTACCTCCGCGATGGGCGGGTTCAATGCGGCGGGTTCGATCGGCTTTGCTCTCGGACCCATTGCAGGCGCCGTGATCAGCGATGCCTTCGGGTATGCTGCGTCGTTCCTCGCCGCCGGGATAACCGAGGTGCTGTGTGTTGCGATACTCTTCCCGCTCCTGAGACGGGTCACCCGGGTCTCCGGGGCACCGATTACGGAGCAGATCGCATCATGAAAAAAGAGGCCCGAAGGCCTCTTTTCTTTTCTGCAGCGGGATGAGGTCAGCAGAGTGCGAGAGCCGCGTCGAGATCCGCAATGATTTCGTCCACGTCCTCGATTCCAACGGAAAGACGCACGAGGCCGTCCGTGATCGCCGCCTGTTCGCGCTGTTCCTTCCCCATACTCGCGTGCGTCATGGATGCGGGATGCTGAATCAGGCTTTCGACGCCGCCGAGGCTGACCGCAAGCTGGCACAGGTGCACATTGTCCATCAGCGTTTTGCCGGCTTCGAGTCCGTCCGAAAGCTCGAACGCGATCATGGCGCCGTGACCGGACATCTGCTTCAGTCCGATTTCGTACTGCGGATGGCTGGGGAGCCCGGGGTAGCGCACCCATGCAACCTTGGGATGTTTCTCGAGGTACTGTGCGACGCGCATGGCGCTTTCGGACGCGCGCTGAATGCGGAGGGAGAGTGTTTTCAGCCCGCGATGGACCAGGAATGAGTTGAAGGGGTCGATCACACCGCCGATCTGATTGAGTGTCTTGCGGAAATGCGGATACATCTCCTCGTCCCTGACCACGACGACACCGCCGACGACATCGGCATGTCCGTTGAGAGACTTCGTCAGGCTGTGGATAATGACATCCGCGCCGAGTTCAAACGGACGCTGCATGGCCGGTCCCATGAAGGTATTGTCGACGACGAGTTTTGCGTCGTGTGCATGCGCGATCTCGGCAATGGCCTGAATGTCGCTGATGACCAGCGTCGGGTTCCCCGGGGTTTCCACGTAGATCACTTTTGTGCCGGGGCGAACAGCGCCGCGTACGGCATCGATATCAGCCGTGTTGACAAAGGTGGATTCCACGCCGAAGCCATGCAGAACCGTCTTGAGGAGTGTGGTTGTCGGGCCGTACACCGATTCGCTGCACACCACGTGGTCGCCAGCCTTGAGGAGGGCGGCGAAAGCGGTATGTACCGCGGCCATCCCGCTGCCGCAGCCCAGGGCCCGTGCTCCGCCCTCAAGGACGGCAATGGCATTTTCCATCGCTTCGACGGTGGGGTTGCGCATGCGTGTATAGATGTAGCCCTCTTCCTCTCCGGAAAACAGGTTCGCTCCGTGCTGCACGTTTTTGAATTTGAACGTCGAGGTCTGGTAAATCGGCGTCACGACTGCGCCATGCTCGTTTTCTTCTGTTCCGGCATGCACGGCCTGGGTTTCGAATTTCTTGTTCCGGATGTCTTTCACGTTGTTCCTCCAGAAATATCGCGTCTGATTGAAACGCTGAATGTGTTATGATAGAATTGAATCGTTTTATCCCGATTCCACGGAAACATCCGTGAATCAGTCGAAAAAGACCCAGTCCACGCCAAGCCTGAACGCCCGGTCGAACATGGGATAGAATTCCGTGGTGATGTACTGGTCATCGAGCAGGTTGTACAGAGCGAGATGCAGTGTCGCCCTCTGCTTGATCGTGGCAAAGAGAAAGAGATCGATCCGTTTCATGTCGGTATAGCTTCTCGGGGCGGGATCGATGACGGCGGAACGAAGAAACAGTCCTGTTTCCGGATGATAGAGCAGCGGCGTGAAGCGATCCGCATAGGAGAATCTCCCGCCCACTCGGAGATCCAGAGTCCCTTCGATCAGCACCCCGCGATAGAAGAGTTCCGCTGAATACCTGACCTGCGGCGCGAGCAGGTCATACGCCGTCCCGTCCGTGGACATGAACGCCGCCTGCTGATCGATGTGAAATCTCCAGAACGTAAGACGCGCGTCCACGCTTCCCCCGTAAAACCTGCGCTGAACGCCGCCGGGCAATTCGGTGATCTCCAGGCGATAGCGTCCGAGCAGGGAATCGGTGAAGGAATACGCGCGGATGTCGGTATACCGGGTTTCGTTGCGGACAAAGCCGCGCATTCCCAGATCGATCCAGTCCGCATGAATGCGCACTCCCGCTTCCGCGATGGCAATCTTGTCGAGGTCGGGTGTCCGATCACCGGTGACGCGGACATCGGAACCGGAGAAGAGACGTTCCACGAGTGAACGAGGACGCGCGGCAAAAGAGGCGCCGCCCCAGAGACTGAGGAATCCGAGCGGGAGTTCGCCGCCAGCACCAAAGGAGATCGTGCTGTTTCCGAACTGCTGGTCGAGGCGCGCAAATCCCGAGACGGATACCGGCCCGAGAATAAGGCTGAGTTTCCCTCGCGCGTGCGCGAGGACGTCGGCATCATCCAGGGCGTTTCCGCCCATTTCCGCGGCGTATCGTCCGAAAAGACCCTGCAGCTCAAGTTTCGCCCAGCTCAGATTCGTCTCATGGTCAAGCACCGCTTTGAGCAGCGACCAGTCATCCGTAAGATTCAGTGAGGGATTCTCAATCGTGAGCGTGTTGTTCAGCGTGAGAAGATTGTCACGAAACCGCCGAACATCCGCATCAGCGGATATTCGCAGACTTGTCACCTGCGAGGAATCCGCGCTCCATTGAACCCGCAGACCGCCTTCCGCAAGGTAGTGCTGCCGCTCGGACTTCATCGTGCTGTTTGCGACCTGCGCGGCGAGCGGATCGAACGCCGTTGCCGAGAACGTGCCCACCGATTCGTCCTCGAAATAATATGGCTGCGCGGTAAAGGGGGTGAAGTTTCCCCTGATGCCGCCGTTGAGAAGCGTCAGGTTTTCGTCGTACAGAAGACGCGTCGTCACGACCACCGCCGCGCTCATCGCATGACGGAATCGGAGCCGTACATTCCAGCTCTCGAAGCGGTTGTTTTCGAACCGGGCCGCGTTATTTCCGCTCGAGGATCCGATACTCGAACGTGTGAGTCCGAGATAGATGTTGTCGCTCTCGCTCGTGTTGAGCGTGAACATGGCGTCAGTGTACAGGTACTCGTTTGCGGCTTCCGTATGCCGGAGCCGCGTGATGGGACGGGGAGCATCCCAGGTCTTTTCCTCGACATCCATCACCGCCGCGTCCCCGGGCGTCCCGTACCAGAATGCCTGGTACTGGGGATACAACGTGAACGAGGCGGCATCCTCTGTGGAGAAGCGGTTCGGGTCGGGCAGCGCGCTCGTGAGGTCGTCCGCGACGATACCGTTCACCGTCACCGTCGACTGAAGAGGAGACGACCCCCCGATGCCGAACCATGCGGGCTGTCCGTAGTTTCCGAGGCTGTACAGCGATACCGCGGGATGCGCGGCTGCGATTTCCCCGAGATGGTGATATTCCATCAGTCCGATGGAATCCTTGCTCCAATGCCAGACGGCGGGAGAGATCCCGGCGTGCTCATGCTTCACAGCGAGCGGCGTCTCACCCGGTTGCAGGCTGTCTGCCGGAAGGAGCGCGGGTGTAGCATCCGGAATTCCCATCGTGGTGTCAAGACTCGTTCTGCCGCTGTCTGGCTCGGCGATCTGGGACAGGAGAGCACCGGCGTTCAGTACTGTCAGAATCACCAGAACGAGTAGGGAGGAATAAAATTTCATCGGAATCCTCTCCTGAGACGCAGTCGTTTACCGCGAATGGCGTTTACATGCCGAAGCAGGTTCGGGCGGTACCATTCCGCTTCATGATATTCCACGGTCTGTCCGCCGAAGCCCCGTTTGAAATCACTGACGCCCGGCGTATTGGCCCCCATGAAGTCGAAGCCGCTGCAGCCGGCCTGCGAGAAGAGCTCCAGGACGGAATGAACGAGCCAGTGCGACGACGCGGGCGCCACAGCAGGATCAGTGCCGGCAAGCCAGTCGTACAGCATGTCGCCGTCCCTGATGACGACCCGGACCGCCGCACACCGTCCGTCGGCGTGGCGCGCGGCGAAGCAGTGAACGAGACGCTGCTGCCGCAGCAGCGTCAGCCAGCGCTCGACGGTCGCAGAAGGGATGGGGGGGAGATTCCCGTGCCGGAGATAGCTCTGTTCGAACATTCGTACGATGAGCGATGTCGGAGGATCGTCGTCGAGCCGGAATCCTCCCTCGGACGCCCGCCGCAGTTTGCGTCGGAGAGACTGGCTGTATCCGTCCCACACCGCGCTCATATCATGAATCGGGATTCTTATGCTCTGCTGTTTCCGCAGCCGCCAGCCCCGCCGGAGCAGAACGCCGTCTTCGTCGGGATGGGTAATCGCACTGACGGCGATGTAGTGGAAATACCGTTCCATTGCGGACATCAGTACAGGGAATCCGGCGCAGTCGCGGTCTGCGCGGAGCAGTCCGGCATAGAGGGTAATCGGCAGTGCCGCAGCGACGCGCAGCGGACCCCGTTTATGCATGAGTAGCGGTATGCCGCAGGCGGGCCCCTCGGACCCGGTGAGCACGAAAGCGAGCGGTCTGCGCTGGAACACCTGCGACATCAGGGTCATCCACCGCGTGCTGCTGAACACCGTCGCGTTGACGGCGGAGGCATGCAGGGTGTCCCACAGGGCAGGCTGATCATGCAGCGAAACGGTATGCACGGACCAATTCTGCATTGGCGCTGCGTCAGGTGGTAAGGTTCACAGTTCCCTGTGCAATAAGGTAGGATATCAGAAACAGATACTTGACGGCGATCCCCATCTGCATTCCCACGTTGGTGGCTTCGCCGCTGTCGGTCAGGACGCCATTGTTGAGCTCACTGATGCGCTCGCTTGCCTTGGTGTCGATCGACAGAAGCCAGAGCTGCGAAACTTCGAACGTACGGAACATCCCGTTGATGAACACGTCCTCCTGCTTCTTTGCGACACGGACACCCTGCTGGTACTGGCGATCGATCTGTTCGAACGCTTTGCCGTAGCGGTTTTCAGTGTCGATTTCACGAATGATCATGCTCGACAGCGCATAACAGGCATCGGCAATCGCCGCGGCAGCTTCGACGGCGGGAGCGTCGGGCCGCAGCGCCTTGATGGTCTCGTCGTGGATCTCCTGGATTTCGGTCTGCTTTTCCGCCTGTCCGACAAACTTCATTTTTGCGAGCAGGGCATACATGCTGTAGACGCCGGACATGCCGTTCATCACTTTACCCGCTTCGTCGGTATGTTTGCTGTCGCCCGTTTTGAAGCGTTTGAGCTCCGTGTCGATTTCTGACGAAAAGGCGCCGTTGTTGTCCAGGGCCCGGGCGGTGACGCCGAGCGTCTGGCACAGACTGTATAATTCTGTTATCAGGGTCTGAATGTCCGTGGATCGCGACGCATCGAGATTCGTTCTGCGGATCACATCCAGGTCCCCGAGCAGTTTCTTTCGCAGTTCAGGGTCGCCGGTGTACGCCCCAGGTTGCTGAGGCGTCTCCGCCTCCATGCCTGGCGCTTCCGTTCCGGAAGTCGTTTGCCCAGGTCCCCGATCGCTCGAGCGGTCCGTGCTGCAAGCAGTCATGCCGAAGAAGATAAAAAGAAGGAGAAATGCGCGGAGAGACATCAGGGCAGAACCTCGTTGGTGGTGATTATCGATTTACGGATAGCGGCAAACGTTTCGGCAAAGTTCTCGTATTTCACATATGTGGGATCGACCGCGGAATAGAATAGAAGGTACCGGTTGTTGGCGGGATCCGCGAACCATCGGAGCTCTCCCTGGACGACGGCTCCGTTGTCGCTGCTCACCCGTTCCGTGCGGAGAAACTCCAGGGTGCCGCGAGCCGTGGAGTCCGTTCTGTGCAGCAGGGAATCGGGAAGCGGGAGGGGGAGCGCGGCGAGGCGGACGAACGCGACCGGTGCAAGACTGGTCGGATCGATGTACTGCAATGCCACTCCGCGAAGGGATGCCGGCTGTGTCGGAAGTGCCGTGTGGTTGACGCTCACGACATCCCAGGCGACGGGGTATTTCAGGGAGAGGGAAAGGGAATCCGAGGTGATGCGGGACAGTCCTTCCTCGCTCATGCGCATTGCGAACTGTTTCTCCTTCTGCCACCATCCTGATTCGAAGTTGGAGGATTCGGCAAACGGTACGACCCACGCGCCCCGTTCCCTCCGGAGAGTGAAGGTCCCGACACTTTCGAACGTGCTCTGATGGTGGTGCACGAGAAAAGTCGCGGTAACGAGCGCACTGCTGCTGTCAACGAGTTCGATATCGAGTACATCGAACCGCGACAGCGTGTAGGAGAACGGCGTTTTCCCTGCATCCGCCTGCGAATCGAACCAGGAGCGGAACGTCGCGCCGTCACGGACACCATACGATTGCAGCGACCTGCGGCTCGCTGCGCTCAGCAGCGAGTACGCGGATGCGGCATCATGCTCGGGGGCGAACACTTCGGTCCACTGGATGAACGCATCGCGCGCCTCGCGGTAAAGCAGCATCTCCGGCGGGAGGGTGTTCGGTTCGCCGGTCTCCTCTTTCGGTATCACGCGCTGCTCATTTCCGCATGCCTGTCCAAGGAGAATCGCGGCCAGCACCGCAAGCCCGAGGGATATGTATCTGTCTGGAACGAAACGCTTCATAGTCTCAAAAGATAAGGAATTCCCTCGGGTCACGAAACAGATCGAACCGTGCCCCGGAGAGGGTCGCCGGCCAGTTTTGGAAGGATCACTTGAGGAACGCCCACTAACACACAGAGAATCAAGGATTTCGATTCATCAGGCCTCCGCGCCCCAGCTTGACTTTATTTTGCTTCATCCCTAACTTGTCATTTCTGTTTCATTTCATATTCACTTTAGACGTTACACAGTATATCGTATGGGTTCAACAACTGATTTTCGGAACGGATTGATCATCCGCTTCAACGGCGATCTGCACCAGATCGTCGAATGGCGTCATCACAAACCCGGCAAGGGCGGCGCAATGGTGCAGACAAAACTTCGTAACATGCGCAGCGGATCCACCTTCGAACAGCGCTTCCGACCTGGCGAATCCGTGGATGTCGTGCGTGTCGAACGCAGGAAGTATCAGTACCTCTACCCGGAGGGAGATTACCTCTGTTTCATGGATCAGGAAACCTACGATCAGATCCATGTCACCGGCGCCGCGTTCGGGGACGCAGTCAAGTTCCTGAAAGAAGGCGAGGTCTGCGAGATTCTGATGGACGGTGATACCCCCATCAGCGGCGAGCTCCCGATTACGGTCGAGCTCGAAGTGACCGAAACCGAACCCGGAGTGCGTGGGGATACCGCACAGGGCGGCAGCAAGCGTGCGGTCGTGGAAACCGGTGCGACAGTCAACGTTCCGCTCTTCATCGAGCAGGGCGAGGTCCTCAGGATCGACACGCGCAGCGGCGCCTATCTCGAACGCGTTAAATAATTGCGGTAACATTCATCAAGCGGAGCTGGCATGGATTTACAGTTCGTTCGGAAATGCATAAAGATCGTCAACGACGCCCAGATCGCTGAACTGGAGATTGAAGAAGAAGGAAAGCGGCTGCGGATCACGCGGACATTTGCGCACGAATCGCAGGTGATCAGTATGCCGTATCCCGCGGCGCAGCAGGCGCCCGTCGCCGCTGCACCGGCAGCTCACGCACCCGCATCTCCCGCTCCGGCAGCAGCCGCAGCGGACACTGCCGGGGATCATCATGAGGTCCGCTCCCCGATCGTCGGGACGTTCTACCGGTCGTCCTCGCCGGATGCCGCTCCGTATGTCCAGGTCGGCGACAGCATCGGCCAGGGGCAGATCCTCTGCATCATCGAGGCGATGAAAATCATGAACGAAATCGAATCGGATGTCGCGGGCCGGATCGTCAAGGTTCTGGTTGAAAACGGGCAGCCCGTCGAATACGATCAACCCCTCTTTCTCATCGATCCGTCCTGACCGGCGACGGCCAGGTCGGTGACCCTACCGGAGGAGATCATTTGTTTTCGAAGATCCTGATTGCAAATAGAGGGGAGATCGCTCTCCGCATCATACGCACCTGCAGGGTGATGGGTATCAAGACCGTTGCGGTGTATTCGAAAGCGGACGAGCATTCTCTGCACGTCCGTTTTGCCGATGAAGCGGTGTGTATCGGTCCTCCCATGGGACGCGAGAGCTACCTCAATATTCCTCGCATCCTCGCGGCCGCGGAGATCACCGGTGCGGACGCCATCCATCCCGGGTACGGGTTTCTTGCGGAGAACGCTTCGTTCTCGGAAATCTGTCATGAATCCGGCATCAAGTTCATCGGCCCGTCGCCGGAGATGATTCACCGGATGGGCAATAAATCACTGGCGAAGGAAACCGTCCGTGCTTCCGAAGTGCCGACGGTGCCGGGCAGTGACGGACTCGTACAGAATCTGGAAGACGGTCTCGAAATCATACGCGACATCGAGTTCCCCGTCATCCTGAAGGCGTCTGCCGGCGGCGGCGGGAAGGGAATGCGGATCGTTCGAAACCGCGATGAATTTGAAAAACAGTTCCGCATGGCAAAAGCCGAGGCGGAAGCCGCGTTCAACAACGGCGACCTGTATCTGGAAAAATATATCGAGAAACCCCGCCATGTGGAGATTCAGATCGTCGGGGATCAGCACGGGAATGTGTATCACCTCGGCGAGCGCGACTGTTCGGTGCAGCGTCGCCATCAGAAGCTGATTGAGGAGTCTCCGTCGCCCGCGGTTTCCCCCGAACTGCGGCAGCGCATGGGTGAAGCTGCGGTGGCGGCTGCGAAAAGCATTCGGTACGAAGGGGCCGGAACCATCGAGTTCCTTCTCGACAAGAACAAGAATTTCTATTTCATGGAGATGAATACGCGGATCCAGGTCGAGCATCCCGTGACCGAAGAGGTGACGGGCGTGGACCTGATACGCGAACAGATCCGCGCCGCCGCAGGCGAAACCCTCCCCGAGGGAGGTTACCCGACCCCGTTCGGACATGCCATCGAATGCCGCATCAACGCGGAGGACCCGTCGAAGGATTTCCGGCCGTCTCCCGGCATCATCACCACCTGGCATCAGCCCAGCGGTTTCGGTGTGCGTGTCGATTCACACGCCTACCAGGGATACACGATTCCCCCGTATTACGATTCGATGATTGCGAAGCTGATTGTTCACGGGCATACCCGTGAAGAAGCCCTGGATCGCATGATGCAGGCGCTGGACGAGTTCGTCATCGAGGGCATCAGCACCACGTTGCCTTTCCATAAAAAGGTCATGCAGCACCCCGCGTTTCGAGAAGGTGATTTTGATACGCATTTTCTCGAGACATTCTCATAATCTTGCTAAATCCCAACAGAATTTCAGGAGCGTTCCCATGAATTTCCCGGAAGATCTCAAGTACACCGACACTCATGAATGGGTGAAAGTGGATGGCGACGTTGTTACCATCGGTATCACGGAATTTGCAGCCGGCGAACTCGGTGATGTCGTTTTCGTCGACATTCCGGAAGTGCGCACGCTTGCGAGCGGTGAATCCTTCGGATCCATCGAAGCAGTGAAAACAGTCTCCGATCTGATCGCACCTCTTGCCGGTACGATGACCGAGATCAATCCCGAGCTCGAAGGAAGTCCCGAACTCGTCAATGCCGATCCGTATGGAAAGGGATGGATGGTGAAGATGACCTTCGACAGTGCCGACGAACTCAATGGCCTGATGGATGCTGAAAAATACAAGGCTCTCATCGGCAAATAACGTTCTCCATGTATTCGCCATGACCGGACAGCCGTCCCAAGGCCGTCCGGTCTGTGCATTTATCATCCTTCGGAAACGCCATGCAGCATGCAGAATGGATTTGTATCGTTGATTTCGGATCGCAGTACACACAGCTGATAGCCCGCCGGATACGCGAACTCGGCGTGTACTGTGAGATCCATCCTTTTCACCTCGCGCTCGACGCCATGCGTGTGCACCGTCCGATCGGGATCATCCTTTCCGGCGGACCCAGCAGCGTCTATGAGGAAGGCGCGCCGCAGATAGACGGCGCGGTGTTCGAACTCGGCATTCCGCTTCTGGGGATCTGCTACGGACTGCAGCTCATCGCCCTTCATCATCAGGGTGCGGTGGATCCTGCGGCCCGGCGCGAGTACGGGAAAGCGGAGCTGAATCTCGACAACCAGACGGATCTGTTCAAGGACGTTTCGCAGGATACCGTCGTGTGGATGAGTCATGGAGATTCCCTCACGCGTCTGCCCGAGCATTTCGAGGTCATTGCCCACACGCCGAATGCGCCGATCTGTGCGATTCGCAATGCGGCGAAGCGCCAGTACGGCGTGCAGTTCCATCCCGAGGTCGTGCATTCCGTCGAGGGGAAGACCATACTCTCCAATTTCGTGTACGGTATCTGCGGTGCGAAAGGCGGCTGGAATCCGCGTTCCTTCATCGAACAGGCGATCGAGGACATTCGAGCGACCGTCGGATCGGAGCGTGTCATCTGCGCGCTGAGCGGAGGGGTCGATTCCGCGGTCGCGGCCGTCCTCCTGCACGAGGCGATCGGGGATCAGCTCCAGTGCATTCACATCGATAACGGTGTGATGCGGAAGAATGAAAGCGCGCAGGTCGTGGAGACGTTCCGCGACGAATTCCACATCCCGCTGAAATTCGTAGACGCGACGGATCTGTTCCTCGACCGGCTTGCCGGAGTTTCGGATCCGGAACAGAAAAGGAAAATCATCGGCGCCACGTTCATTGACGTCTTCGAGAAGGAAGCATCGGAATTTCGCGACGCGGCGTTTCTCGCGCAGGGGACATTGTACCCGGATGTGATAGAATCGGTAAACTTCAAGGGTCCGTCGGCGACCATCAAGTCGCATCACAACGTCGGCGGACTGCCGGAGCGGATGAACTTCCGACTTATCGAGCCATTCCGTGAACTCTTCAAGGATGAAGTGCGGAACGTGGGCCGCGAACTCGGAATGCCCGGGCATATTTTGGATCGCCACCCGTTTCCCGGACCGGGACTGGCCATCCGCGTACTCGGCGATATCGATCGCCCGAGACTCGATCTGCTCCGGGAAGTCGATGAAGTGTATCTCGATGAAATCCGGAAAGCGGGCGAGTACGACAATATCTGGCAGGCGTTCGCTGTTTTGCTGCCGGTCAAATCCGTCGGTGTCATGGGCGATGCGCGTACATATGAGTTCACGGTGGCGCTTCGCGCAGTGACAAGCATTGACGGGATGACAGCGGACTGGGCGCGTATCCCGTACAACGTTCTCGAGCGCATATCGAACCGAGTCATCAACGAGGTGCGCGGAGTGAACCGCGTTGTCTACGATATCAGTTCCAAACCGCCTTCGACCATCGAATGGGAATAGGCGGTTGAACGAGCATCGTATAACGCAGCTGCTCGACGAGGCAGTGTATTACGAAAACCACCGCATGTGGCTGCATGCAATCCAGATCTACCAGCGTCTGATTCACGAGGTCCCCGAGGAGTGGAATTACCGCGTGCGACTCGGGACGGTGTACCTGGAAATGGGGAATCTCCAGGCCGCCGAACAGGTTCTCCTGCAGGCCCTGCGGTATGACGCCGAAAACCCCGAGGTGCTGTACGCGCTGGGGCTTGCCTGCTATCAAAGCGGAGATCTCGATCGGGCACTCTTTTATCTCCAGCAGCTGGCAGGGAAGGGCATCCCGAAAGTGCATTATTCCCTCGGACTGATATTCTGGCGCCGGTCCGACTTCGAGAGCGCCGAGCGACACTTCCGTATGGCACTGGATTTTCAGCCCGATCATGCCGATGCCGCGCTCGCCCTCGGGGAAACCTGCCTTCGGCTTGGAAAAACCAAGACCGCGGTGGACGCCCTGCGACGCGCTTCGATGCTTTCTCCCGGCGACGATGCAGTGGAGCAGACCCTTGGACAGGCGCTTGCAGCAGACGGCCAGTGGAACAGCGCGACGGTCGAGTTCCAGAGAATTCTCACACGGTCTCCTGAGAATGATGACGCCCTGCACGCGCTGGCGGGCGCATATGTCGCCCTGAAGCGCTTTGATGAGGCGGAGCAACTGCTGAAGCAGGCGCTCCTTCGTCCTCCGAAACAGGCGCGGACGCTTATCCTGCTCGGACGGCTTGCCCTCGTGAAGTCGAACCGCGGGAGAGCGGAATCCTATTTCCGTGATGCGCTCGACGCGGATCCGGAAAATGAAGAGGCGCTCGAACAGCTCCGGTATTTCACTCCCAATGGTAATCATTCGTCATAGTGCTGCATGTCTCATGCTGCTGCTGCTCGGCTGCACCGCGATGGCGCAGCAGGAAGCGCCGTTCCTCGAAGAAGCGCAGAAGGAATTCGAGCAGGGACTTCATCAGTTTGATCTTGAGCACTGGCATGCTGCCGCGGGCAGTTTCGAAACCGTGGCGCGGAAACTCCCCCGAAATCACCGCAGCACGGCAGCCTACGTCATGGCGGCGCGCGCGTATTTTCTTGACGGTAAACCTTCGTTCAGCCTTCGCCTCATAGAGGAAATGCAGCGCCTGTATCCGCGCAGCTCCTATCTCGCTGAAGGTTTCCTGATCGCGGGAGATGCCGCGCTGCTCGCCGGCGCAAGGAGCACCGCGCTTCAATGGTATATCCAGTCGTGGTTTGCCGAGAACAACGACAGGCAACTGTTGAAAAGGAAAATCACGGAACTGCATCCCGACGCGATCCCTGCCGGAGAACAGAGGCCGGTTCGGGCTCTGCTTCGGAGCATGCCTGACGACAGCGAGCTTACGACCCTCCTGCAGCCGCGCGCAGTTCAACCGACGCCGAACGAGAAAAGGGGAAGCACCGATGCACCCGCGGCGAGCGCAGAACCCCTGCGGATCGCAGCGGCTCTCCCGATGCACGAACAGGATGCGCGCCGCTTCAACGCGGTAAGGGATCTGCGCGACGGCATGCTGGCTGCATTGGATCTTCATCGCGCGGGCGAAGGACCCGCGGTGGTGCTGGAGATTCTTGACAGCGGGAACGAGGATTCACTCCGCAGCTCCATCACCCGACTCGAGCGCGACGACCACGCCCTCGTTCTCCTCGCCGGGGCATTCAGCGATGATGCGGAGCGTGTCTGTCGCATCGCGGCAGAGCGGGGACTTCTGGTGCTGCTCCCCACGGCGACGGCGGGAGGCCTGCCTGAGCTCGGGTCGAACATTTTTCAGCTCAACACCCCGATCCTCCAGCGTGCGCGTCTCCTGGCAGATTTCACGATGCTCGAACTCAACGCGGAGCGTGCAGTCGTGATCGCGCCGAAGCATTCGTATGCGCGCGAGATGGCGGAAGCATTTATCGATCGCTGCCGTACCCTTGAGATCCCTGTGCAGCTTGCGGGATGGTACGGAGAAAGCGAGGATGAACTCGGGCGATTGTGTGCAGCCGCCGCAGGACATGCAGGGGCAAAAAACTGTATCCTCTTTGCGCCTGTCCAGAGCAGGAACGATATTACCGCCGTGCTGAAAGGGATACGTGATGCACAGCTTTCCATTCCGGTCGTTGGCGGCGGCAACTGGAATCATCCGGATCTTCTCGCCCGATACGGCCGCGACTGCACCGTGTATTTCGAATCAGATGTCGTCGCGGACAGCGCAGCCGCGGATTATGCACGACTCCAGGAGGCATTCCAAAAGCGGAGCGCGAGAGCACTCTCCCGTGAGGCACTCTTTGGTTTCGATGCGATGCATCTCGCGCTTTCCCTTATCCGTTCCGAAACCTGCACGAGACAGGAGGTAAGAAAACGGATCATGGACGTGTTCGACGGGCTCCGAGGACCGGTGAACTTTCAGCGGCAGAGGGTGAATGCCGCCATGAACATTCTCGTGTCACGCAGGGGAGTGATACAGAGGATGGATGCCTTTCACGCGAAATAGAACCTGCCGAGACAATGGATCTGCACACAACAAGGGAGAAAAGGTATGCAGAACGGAAATCATCAATACGCGCAACGCAATGTCGTGATCAAGGATTGGCCGGAAGGTGACCGGCCGAGAGAAAAGCTCGTCGCGAAAGGGGCGGAAGCACTGACGGACGCAGAATTGCTTGCAATCATCATCAATGCGGGCAGCGGGAAGCTCTCCGCGCTCGACATTGCCCGGAACCTGCTGACCACGCATGGGAATCTGCGTGCGCTCTCGCTCAGGCCCGTACCGGAACTCTGCCGTTTTTCCGGCATTGGAACCGCGCGCGCCGTGTCCCTCCTGGCGGCGTTCGAGCTCGGACGCCGTCAGGCTGCCGTCCGCGAGGAAAGCGATGATGCCGTCGCCAGTCCGGAAGACGTTGCCCAGCGCTACATTCCCCGGCTTCGTGATCTCCGGCATGAGCGCTTCATGGTGCTGCTGCTCAATAACGCGGGACGGATCATCCGGGAATGCGTGATATCCGAAGGAATAGTAAACGCCAGTCTCGTGCATCCGCGGGAGGTGTTTCGCGCCGCGGTGACGGAACTGGCGTCATCGGTCATACTCATGCACAATCATCCCAGCGGCGTCCGGGAGGCGAGCAGGGAAGACCATCTGATTACCCGACAGCTGGTAAAGGCCGGCCGGCTCATGGATATCCCGGTGCACGATCACATCATCGTCTGTGGCAGCAGCTATGTCAGTTTTGCGGAGAATGGTTGGCTTGAGGGGCAGGATCAGTAGGATCGGCGCTTCCAAAGCGCGCGCAGGCGCTCCAGAATGCGTGATTCCCGTCCTTCCGTCGTGGGCCGGTAATACTGCTTCTGGCGGAGCTCTTCCGGAAGATACTCCTGCTCGGTGAAATGTCCCGGGAAGTCATGGCTGTACTTATATCCCTTGCCGTATCCCTGGGATTTCATGAGGGCGGTCGCCGCGTTGCGCAGATGCAGAGGCACCCCGTAAGGAGGGAGGGTGTCGGTATCTGCCATGGCTGCGTTGATTGCCTTGTACGCAGCGTTGCTTTTCGGTGCAGCAGCAAGATAGGTGGCAGTCTGAGACAGGACGATCCGCGCTTCCGGCATCCCGATGGCATGGACCGCCTGATAGCAGGCTGTCGCGAGAAGCAGGGCGTTGGGTTCGGCATTCCCGATGTCTTCGGATGCAAGAATGATCAGTCGCCGGGCGATGAACAGGGGATCTTCGCCTCCCTGGAGCATCCGTGCCATCCAGTATACTGCAGCGTCAGGATCGCTGCCCCTGACGGATTTGATGAACGCGGAGATAATGTTGTAGTGCTCTTCGCCGCCCTTGTCATATTTGGCGAACGCCCTCTGGAACGCCTCCTCGAGCACGGTCTGTGTGATCTGGACCTTGCCGTCCTCCTCGGCGAGAAGACAGCACATCTCCAGTCCGTTGAGCATGCTGCGTGCGTCGCCCCCGCTGTACGCGATGAGCATATCCCTATCGTCAAAGCGGATTTCAATGCGCCGCAGGTAATCGTCTTTTTCTATCGCTCTGTCGAGTAGGGTCGTCAGTTCTTCGATGGTCAGCGGATTGAGCACATATGTTCGGGCGCGTGACCGCAGCGGCGGGATGATTTCGAAGGAAGGGTTCTCGGTAGTCGCTCCGATCAGGATGATGTCGCCCTGTTCAACTGCTTGCAGCAGCGCATCTTGCTGGGCTTTGTTGAAGCGATGAATCTCGTCAATGAACAAGACGGTCTGAAGCTGTTCAAGCTCCATTCTCCGTCTGCGCGCCGTCTCGATTATCTGCCGGACGTCCTTGACGCCGGAAGAGACCGCGGAAATCTGTTCGAAATGTGCGTGGATTCGGGAGCTGAGCAATCGGGCGAGAGTGGTTTTCCCGGAACCGGGAGGACCCCAAAGGACCATGCTGAAAAGCACGCCTCTTGACAGCATCTGGAAAATCGGTTTGCCTTCTCCGATAAGATGCTTCTGTCCGACGTAATCATCGAGCAGTCGCGGCCGCATTCTCTCGGCGAGCGGAATTTCGGGAAGCCGGGGATCCATGCCGGTCAGCGGGGATTGTCCACGGACTTCGCCGGAGAGTCCTTCCTCAATCTGCGAAGTGAATCGAGCTTGCGAAGGGAGTCGGCGGCAAGACTGTCCTTTAATTCCGGGAGCGAGCCTTCATCCATGAGAAGTCCGCGAGTCCGGAATTCGAGCTGTTTTTCGGTCTTGGATTGCGGTTCGGCAATCGAAACCGGTTTCTTGTTGACGCGCCCGGTGCGGGTGCCGGCTTCCTCGCCGGACTTGTAGACGGATCGTTCGAGCGGCAGTGTAGCCGGAGCGGGCTGATCGACGTGCTCGAATTGCATGGCCGGGGACTGTTGCTCGTCGGTTCGCGGCGTCGCGGCTTTCTGTTCTTTCCTTGGCTGCGCTTCGTTCTCGGCAGGCGTCTTTCCTGTCTGAACCTGATCTTCCTGAACCTGCTCCCCGGCTGGAGGCTGCGGCGTCAGCTGCTGCTGCATTTCCCGCTCAAAATCGGTCACGGAAATGACATAGACCGATACGATCAATACGACCATAGCGGCAGCGGCGCCGTATGCGAAGGCCGGGATCTGGAAGCCTCCCTCAGAGGCCGGGCGGAAAAAACGTTTCCACCAGGGCAATGCGTCTGAGGCCTCGATTTCCCCGATCGCTTCCCGGAGGTGCAGCGAAAAGTCCAGCGGCGCTGAAATCCTGGGCAGCGATTTCAGGTCCTTCAGGAGTCGCTCGTTCTCAAACGGCTCTTCGCCATTGGCCAGTTGTGTGTCGTTAGGATCAGACATGGCGGAAACTGGAGCAATTATTCATAAATGTCTTTCAGTAATTCTTGAAGCTGAAGCCGGCCGCGGCTGATGCGGGACTTCACCGTGCCGATAGGCATATCCACGATTTCGGCGATTTCTTCGTAACTCAGTTCCTGGACATCACGCAATATCACCGCTTCCCGGAACACATCGGGGAGCTGAAGCAATGCGGCCTGGATCCGATCGTACACGATGCTGCTGTCGGCACTGCGGTCGGGCAGCGGATCTCCATCCGGCAGCGGGATGGCATACTCTTCTTCGTCGTTCCTTTTTCGCTCGATCGGAGTAAGGTACTTCCGGTGACCTTTTCGCAGCTCGCTTTTGGCGAGGTTTCCGGCAATCGTGTAGACCCACGTTGAAAACCGGGCGATTGTCTTGTACAGGTGCTTCTTCCTGTAGACGCGAATGAAGGTATCCTGAAGAAGATCCGCAGCGTCTTCGCTGTTTCCGGTGAAGCGGAAAATATAATTCATCAGGGGATTTTGATATCGCTCCACCAGGATGTCGAACGCAAGCTGTACATCACGTTGAAACAGCAGCATGAGTTCTTCATCGGACAGCGAATCGAGGGTGACACGGTCCAGCTTCTTGACCTCGATAAGCTCTTCTACCTTGTTCTCCAGGGAAAGTTCCCGGGTTGGCTCCATGGACTGTCAGTGCCTGTATGGTTATGGCGAAACGGATGTCAGTTGAACGACCAGCCGCGTCACGGCGACGGATGGATCAACGGGTTGCGATTTGATGGCGACGTCTGTATCGAGAATATATTCAAAACAGGTGTCAAAATACGTCGCGTCCGGAAAATATTTCACGTACTTCCGGACGTTTTCAACCTGCCAGGCCCAGATGAGGCCGAGGCTTCTCGCGTCCTCGTCGGTGGTCCGGCCGCTGAAACGGTAGCTGCGTATGCGCCAGAGCAGGAGGAGCTGACGGAACAGCATGTTGACGATCATCAGGGGTTCTTCCGTCGCGAGGAGGTGCTGAAGGATTTCCTGCGCCCGGCGGCCGTCGCGTTCAAATATCGCGGTACTCAATTCAAAAACATTGTACTGCCGGGATGCCCCCAGGTTTTCGTAGACATCATCGACCTCGATGGTATCCCTTTCCGCTACCGCCAGGATCAGCTTCTCGATTTCTGATGAGAGTTCCCTCGCCGCGTTGCCCTTCAGGGCATGGAAAATCGTACATGCTTCAGGAGAGATCGTCTTTCCGCCCTGTTCGATTTCATGCACGATCCATTGCTGCGCGGCAATATCCTTCAGCGCCTTGTACTCCACGGCGCAGCCCAGCGGATCCTTGCTCCGATCCTGTTCGGTAAGGAATGCAGGAATGTCGATGGAGGACGACGCGCTTTTTCGGCTTTTAGATTTTCCCGGCTTGAGGACACCGGCACACAGGATGAGAACGGTATCCCGCGAAGGGTTCTGGACATACTGCGCAAGTGCCGGCTGCTTGAGCAGGCCGTCGCTTTCACGCACATATACCACACGTTTCTCGCCCATGAAAGGAAAGGCGTTGGCCGCGACGGTGATCTCTTCCGCTTTCTGCTCGCTTCCGCGAAACAGGTCGAGATTGAAAGAGGGGTCGCTCTCGCCAAGTGCGCTGCGCATCAGCAGTTTGGCCCTGCGTTCCACCAAAAACTCTTCCTCCCCGTAAAGAAGATATACGGGGAGGAAGGTTCTGCTTTTGACGTGCTGTTGTAGATCTTTGTCAGTCAAAGTGCTGCCAGCGCTGACGAAAGGGGATTCTTATTTGAGATGCACTTTATTCATGACCATCTTTTCGACGGGACGGTCACCGGAGCCGGTCTTCGTCGTGGCGATTTTGTCGACAGTGTCCATACCCTCAACCACCTTGCCGAAGATGGTGTAGTTGGGAGGCAGAACGATGTCTTTGTGGCAGATGAAGAACTGGCTGCCGTTCGTGTTGGGACCGGAATTCGCCATTGCGACGACGCCGCGCTTGTAGCCGGTTTTGTAAAGCGGGGACGAGGCATTGGTTTCGTCTTCGAACTTCTTGCCGTAGATACTCTCGCCTCCGGTCCCGGTGCCGGTAGGATCGCCACCCTGGATCACAAACCCGCTGATGACGCGGTGAAAAATGATACCGTCATAATAGCCCTTCTTGGCGAGCTGGACAAAGTTCTCGACGGTTTTAGGCGCGTCTGCACGGTACATTTCGATTTCGATGTTACCCATATTGGTTTCGATGACGACGATTTCCTTCTCCACCTTCTTCTCCTTTTTATTGGATGATTTGACATTCTGAGCGCTGGCGAATGAAACGCTCGCGAAAACGGCGACAAAGAGTATGGTGAGTATGCGTAATGCGCGCATATCGAGGCTCCTTAGTATGGTTGAACAAAATCGATGGATAGCAGGATGAGAATAACGATTCCGAGTGCGATGCGATACCCGATGAACAGCCATGTGCTGTGTGAACGCAGGTAGCGGAGCAGGAAGCCGATCGACAGGTATCCGACGATACCGGACACGACCACCGCCACCAGAAGCGCAATTCCGAATTCCCCGGCAAGCTGCGACCGGAGCTGATACAGCTGATACAGTCCGCTCAGCGTAATCGCGGGAATGCTCAGGAGAAAAGAGAAACGCGCGGCATCCTCTCTTTTCAGGTTCAGAAACAGGCCCGCGGTAATCGTCGTGCCCGAACGCGACGCGCCCGGGATGAGGGCGAGCGCCTGGGCGAGTCCGATAGCCTGTGTATCGATGAGTTTCATTTCTGCGAGCGTACGGCGGCGTTTTCCTGCTCTTTCCGCGATGCTCAGGAGAACGGCAAGCGCGATGAGTGAGACCGCAATCACTGTGAGGGAGCGGAAGTCCGTTTCGATGAAATCCTTGAACAGCAGGCCGAATATACCGATGGGCAGTGTTCCGAATAAAATCCACCAGGCCATCCGGGATTCCTGCGTACCAAATGGTTTCAACGTGATCAACGATCGGGCGAAGGCGGCAGACAGCTCTGCGATATCCCTTCGAAAGTAGACGAAAACGGCAAGAAGCGTTCCGATCTGCGTCACAGCGGTGAAAGCGGCACCGGGATCGTTCCATCCGAGAAGGGCGGGGACGATACGCAGATGTGCCGTGCTGCTGACCGGAAGGAATTCGGTCAGTCCCTGCACGATGCCAAGGACGACAGCCTCAAGCAGACTCATGCGATCCGCTCCTGTTGCCGCATCCGATCACAGCGTGACAACTTCCTTCCGGTTGAGCGCTTCGAGGATACGGTATGTGGTTCGCGTAGTCGCGAGAATACTGTCCAGGGGAATCGGGGAGGCAGACTTGTTCCGGATCGCGTCCATGAAGGCGACGACCTCGTTATGGTGCCCCTTGTCGCCGTCGCTTTTCTTGCGCGTCTGTTTCCCGTCCCTCGCCAGAACCAGGTTCTGGAAATTATCCATGACAGCGGTGGCGTTTCCGCAGCTCATCACGATGCGTTCCTTCGGAATGGAGGAATCTCCGTTCGCGACATAGGTAATTATTCCGACGGAACCGTCGGTCATCCGCATCGTAATATTGACGCTGTCATGATTGGTAACGGCCTCGCTCTCCGACGCGATGCTCTCGGCACTGATGCGCTGCGGTGTCGCACCGGTGAGGAACTGTATCGTATCGATGAAATGACACACTTCACCCACGATGCGTCCTCCGCCATCCTGCGGATGCTGAGTCCAGTGATCCTTCGGGAGGAATCCCGCATTTACGTAGTAGTGCACCACCGACGGCTCGCGGTATTGAGCAAAGAACTTCTGCATGTCCTGCACCAGGGGAGCGAAGCGGCGGTTGAATCCCACCATGAGCTGCACCTTCCCGGCGAGCTGCGGATCGGATTTCAGAAGCGATTCGATCGGTGCTAGTTCTTCCTCGTTCAGCGCGAGCGGCTTCTCAACGAAAACGTGTTTGCCATGCCGGAGCGCTTCGAATGCGTACGGCGCATGCTGGCCGTGTCGTGTCGCGATGAAAACGGTACCGATCACCTCGTCTGACAGGATCTCTTCCGGATTGGTGCCCGACCTGCGGAATCCGAATTTACTGCGCATATCCGCGCCGGTCAGACCGCTGCGGTTGCAGACGCAGTCGAGCGTCACGTCATCCATTGCTTTCAGGTGGGGGAGAAGGTAGCCGGATGCAAAACTTCCCGCGCCGATGAACCCGACCGTCAGTGAACTGCGGCGAGAGGAGATGACCGGAGCGGCGGGAACAGGAGTCTGCTGTGCGAGCGACTTCAGTTCGTCAGCGTCCATGTCGTCGTACGCGAGTACGATTCCGACATACGGTTCCTTTTTCTCGCCCTCAATGAGCGCGTAGGCCTCAAGCGCGTCATCGATGCCGAAACGATGGGTCGTCAGGACATCCGTCGTAACGCTGCCTTGTGCAAGAAGCTGAAGGTATGCCTGCATGTTCCGGTTTTCCGTCCATCGCACGTACCCGATGGGGTAATCCAGGCCTTCTTCTTCGTAATGCTTGTTGTATCGTCCCGGACCGTAGGAACGCGAGATGCGAATGTCGATTTCCTTCATGTAATACGGGCCGCGCGGAATATTCATCGAAGCCGCTCCGACAATGACCACGCGTCCGCGTTCCCGGGTGATTTTTCCCGCGAGATCCACCGGGTCGTTGCTGGAAGTGCCCGCGGTTATGATGACCGCGTCCGCGCCATGCCCGCCGGTCATCGTCTGGACGACGCTGCCAACGGGGTCGTCATGCCGGTGCAGCGCGGCGTCTGCTCCCGATTTCAGGGCCATCTGAACGGCCAGCGGGTCGAGATCGACGCCAATGACCGTGCATCCGTTCGCCTTGAGGAACTGCACGGTGAACTGCCCCAGCAGTCCGAGTCCGATAACGACGATGGTTTCGCCGAGGAGCGGTGCGGTCTGCCTGACGCCCTGCAGTGCGATCGCCGCAATGGTGGTGTACGCCGCGGATTCCATGGATACGCCTTGAGGAATCCGCGCGACAAGATTTCGAGGGACGGCGACGAGATCCCCGTGGAAGGCATACTCCGCCCCCGCACAGGCGACGCGGTCGCCGATCTCGATGTCCTGTACGCTTTCCTCCACCGCGACGACGATGCCGGCAGTACTGTAGCCGAGTCCTGCGTACGAATCGAGTTTTCCCATGATGCGCTTGTAGGTGCGCGTCAATCCGTTTTTCTTTACTTCATCGATGACTTTCCGAACTTCATCCGGCTGGCTTTTCGCTCGCTGAAGCATGGATGATTTTCTGGAGTCGACAGAGGTTTTTTCGGTCCCCGCACTGATGACGGAGAAATAGTTTTTTACGAGCACCATGCCCGCGCCGAGCCCCGGGGAAGGGACATCGGACACTTTCATGGCGCCGGTCTTGATATGTTGGGCGATCTGTTTCATTCCCAAAAATTACGCTTTTGCCCCGTTTTTTCCTATACGAAAAGGGCTCCCGAAGGAGCCGGTTTCGCCGCATGTGTCTCGAAATCAAGGGTGCGGAGGGCGTCCCGCCTTCTCGAGGAGTCGGCGGACCTCTTTTCTGAAATGCTGTTCGAAGAGAATGATTTTCGCGATCTGCTGCATGCTGAGGAAATCATTCAATGACAGCAGATACTTGTGCTTTTCATGGGAGATCTGCGCATCGATTTCGTCGATCCGTTCAAGCTGATTTCGCAGCGTATTGTCATCCGCCTTGCTCTCGACGAGTGTGCGCAGCTCTTTTAGCAGGTCCTGCCGTTTGTCGAACAGGGCCCGTTCGCTCTTACGGAATTCCTTTTCACGCACGGAAAGCCGGACCGCCTGATCCTCGTTCAGGTCGAGGGCTTCGATCAGCTTGATCCGCCGCAGCTGTTCAAGTCTGTCCCGACCTCTGCCTTCCGGCATGGGTTCATCCTGGCTTTTTGCCGGAACGCAGATTAAAACCGTAAGCAAGAGAAAAAACGGTGCGGATTTCATGGCTGCCTCACAATAGCCTGATCGGTTGCTGTTCAAGAGTTGTGACAATGCGGTCGGCCTCGGTGTCGCTCAGATTTTCAAGTACGTCATCCGGGGATATGTACTCGAGGCTGGCAGAGACGACTGCAGAATACGGGACATCCTCGAGCAATGTCAAATCGATCTCCGCGCTGAGCGATGCAGGATCCCGCATTGCAGGGCCGTCTTCTGCCAGGTACTCGCGGTCGAGCGAGAGGTCGGAGATCGTAACATCATCGAGCACGGCCGACGAGGGAGATATTTCAGTGAGCTCCGTCAGATCCGATTCGTTTATCAGTCCGGAGAACAATGAATCACCCGCTCCCTGATCGGCGGCAGGATGAAAGAAAAAGACGCCTGCGATGACAAGGATCACCGCGGCCGAAAGCACGGGCGCCAGAACGCCGGGACGCAGAACACGCCGGCGGATCGCAGTGAAACCGCCCGTGCTGGAGTCGATGCCTGCATTTATGCGGACGAGAAAGCTTCCCGGATCAGGTATCCCAGCAGAGGATTCGCGGCGGAGAGCCTGCTGGAACAGCATGCGGTACGCACGCTCATCGGCCGCACAGCCTGGCGAATGCGACAGGTGCTCCCGCAGCAGCGCTGCGTCCCGCGGATCGAGCTTTCCGTCCACATAATCGGGGAGCCGGCCGCTGCAGATCTTACATTCGAGACTTGACATATGATTCAATCTTTTTGGTCGCATGATGGTAATTGGCTTTCAGGCCGCCGATGGATGTTTTCAGGATATCGGCAATTTCCTCATAGGAGAGTTCTTCATAGTAACGAAGGATGAACACCGCTTTCTGTTTTTCGGGAAGGGCGGCGACCGCATTCTGGACGAGACGGCGAAGTTCCTCCTGCTCCAGAGTGCGTGAAGGAATCGGGGAGCTGTCCTGGACCGCGTGGTGCTCTTCCGTCATTCGGAAGATTGTATGGAGCCGTTTCTTCCGAATGTGATTCAAGCTGAGATTGACCGCGATGCGGTACAGCCAGGTGAAAACCTGTGCGTCTCCACGGAAATCGGCGACCTTCTGAAAGGCCTTGATGAACACTTCCTGTGCGATATCGAGAGCATCGTCCGGATCGCTGACGATATGCTGCACGACCTGATACACGCGGTCCTGATACCTGCGTACCACGAGGTTGAATGCGGAGCGATCTCCCCGCCGGCAGGCGTCGAGTATGTCTGCGTCGTGCGATGATTGCATGTATGTCGAAATGTACGAACCGCATGAATCTGTTCCGATATGTATGTGCTCCCGGAACATTGCCCTGATCAGTAGCGTCCGCCTCCGGAGCGGCCGCCGCCGTGCCTGCCGGAACCGGGACCGCCCTGTCCGGAACGGCGGAATTCTTCTCTTGCCGTGAGGAACTCGTCATGGCTCACATATCCATCCAGATCCTTGTCCATCCGCTCGAATCGCTCCTCCGGGCTGCCGTTTCGCGAGGGCATTTCACGGAATTCGTCCCAAGAGAGGCGCTTGTCGCCGTCCCGGTCGAGTCGGAGGAAAAGCTGCTCCGGGTCGCGCTCCATTCGATTTTCGGATTCCGAGGATGAGCAGGCTGCAATCAGTGCAGCAGCGGTTAACAGCAGCAGGGGGAAACTGGGCGAACGCATGCGGGGATGTTCCTGAATTGAAGTTGCTCGAAACACTTCGGTTTGACAACCCGCGCGCCCGGAGGTTTAATCCTGTCTGCTGCTGCGCTGTGCGGCTGCGCGAAGGGGTTCGCGGGTGCTTCCGGCGCAGCCAGTATTGCTCAAGCAGGCCGAATTCCATATTATACCGTTCTTCACGCGTGTCTGTGCACGCATAATGCTTTCACTATTGACCTGGTAATCCGCGTTCATGAGTAACAATCGAATCCTCGTCACCTCGGCGCTGCCGTACGCGAACGGCGCCATCCACTTTGGCCATCTTGCCGGGGCGTATCTTCCGGCCGACATGTTCGTACGCTATCAGCGCCTGAAAAAGCAGGATGTCCTTTTCATATGCGGATCCGATGAACATGGGGTGAGCATTCTTATTTCCGCACGGAAGGAAGGGGTAGCGCCGCAGGAGATTATCGACCGGTATCATAATCTCAACCGTACCGCGTTCGAGCGCATTGGCATGAGCTTCGATAACTACTCACGCACGTCCCTGCCCGTGCATCACGAAACCGCCCGCGAGTGGTTCGTCGAATTCCGGGACAAGGGCGTCCTTACCCAGAGCAACGAGAAGCAGCTGTATGATCCGGAAGCGCGCATGTTTCTGCCGGATCGTTTCGTCATCGGGACCTGTCCGCACTGCGGGTACGAACGCGCTTACGGGGACCAGTGTGAAAACTGCAGCAAATACTACGATCAGACCGAACTCGTCAATCCCAAGAGTCTGCTCAGCGATGCGACTCCGGAGGTGCGAGAAGCACGGCACTGGCATTTCCCGCTCGGAGCGTACCAGCAGAGGCTGGAAGAATACATCGAGAGCAATGCCGGTCGATGGAAGGAAAATGTCCTGCAGCAGGTGCGTTCGTGGCTGAAGAGCGGACTGAGCGATCGTCCGATATCACGCGATATGGACTGGGGAATCAAGGTTCCCGGCGAGGAAGAGGCGGGGAAGGTGATTTACGTCTGGTTTGAGGCAGTCCTGGGATATATTTCGGCCAGTAAGGAATGGGCTGCGCGTCAGGGCGATCCGGAGAAATGGAAGGAATACTGGTGCGGTGAGGATACGCGCTATATTCCGTTCATCGGGAAAGACAATATCGTCTTCCACTGCCTGATGTTTCCCGCCATGCTGATGGAGAAGGGGGGGTACGTTCTTCCGGACAACGTCCCTGCGAACGAGTTCCTGAATCTTGAAGGGAAAAAGTTCAGCAAGAGCACAGGATGGTCGATAGAACTGAACGAATTTCTTGAGACATACCCGGCGGATCCGCTGCGGTATACGCTGGCGATGAACATGCCGGAGACCCGTGACAGCGACTTTTTCTGGAAGGACTTCCAGGCGAGGAATAACAATGAACTGGCGGATATTCTCGGGAATTTCGTGAATCGCACCGTTCATTTCGCGCATAAGAACTTCAACGGTACGGTACCCGCTGCCGTCGACCTCGACGAGGAAGACACTGCCTTCCTCGCGCAGTTCGGTGCGATCGCCGACCAGGTCGGAGACTGTTTCGAACGCTTCCGATTCCGGGATGCCGTGACCGCGACGATGAACCTTGCCCGCGCGGCAAACAAGTATTTCAACGACCGCGAACCGTGGAAGTCCATTAAAACCGATCCGCAGAAATGCGCAAACACGATCAACTGCAGTCTGCAGGCAGTTTACGCGCTCTCGGTGCTGATCGAACCGACCCTGCCGTTTACCGCTCTGAAGCTGCGGGAACTCCTGAGCATCGACGACACGGCGGCGCTGACCTGGGAATCGGTGAAGAGCTGGCGGCTGCCGTCGGGCCATCCGATCGGCGAGCGCGTTATCCTGTTCGAGAAAATCGAAGACGCGACGATCGATGAAGAAACCGCCAAACTCGGGAAGCTCACCGACGGACCGTCGCGAAACTACCCTGCGCTGAAAGAGCAGATCACCATCGATGATTTCATGAAGATCGATCTTCGGATCGGAAAAGTCATCGAAGCGGAGAGCGTTCCCAAGTCAAACAAACTCCTTAAGCTGAAAGTCGACATCGGATCGGAAAAGCGGCAGCTTGTGGCGGGTATCGCCGCGAAATACAAACCGGCCGATCTGGTCGGGAAGCAGATCGTCATTGTCGCGAATCTCAAGGCGGCAAAACTCTTCGGTATCGAATCGCAGGGGATGATCCTCGCAGCCTCGAACGAGGATGAAGGTCCCGTCGTGCTGACTCCGGAAGTGCTTATTTCCGAGGGAGCGATCGTGAAATGAAATCGCCGTATCACATGCCCTGGACCTCCGTATGGCGGCATGTGACCGCGGCACTGGTCATTGTCGTGGCACTCGCGGCATGCGAGGATCACGGACTGTCTCCCGTCAACGCCGTTGAGACACCCGGCTTCAGCGGGACGATTCTGATCCGAAGCACCTGGCCTCCGCAGGACAGCGTCCGGGATCTGCGCGTTGCGGCATTTCGGCATTATCCTCCGACGGACATCCTATCGGAAATCGTGAACGGATCGGCGGTGTTCAGCGACGAACTGCCGTACGGTGCGGATACGATCCGGTACAGTGTCCGAAGCGCAGATCTCAAAGGGATATTTGAATACGTCGTCGTGGCGCAGAATTACGGACCGGATCCGTTCAGACAGTGGCGGGCAGTCGGGGTGTATAATCTGGCAGGGGACTTCACGATTCCTGCACCCATCGACCTTGGCACAGGCAGGTATCTCAGAGAGATCGACCTGGATGTCGACTTCATTAACCTTCCGCCGCAGCCGTTCTAACAGCCTTCTAACACGGATGGAAATTCTGCCCTCTTGCACGCAGGAGGGCATTTTCGTAGCTTCAATAAACCTGCATTTTACGTCCATCAAATCCTGATATCTATGAAAGCTGTCATTATGGCAGGCGGATTCGGCACCCGGCTGCGCCCGCTGACCTGCAATATCCCGAAGCCCATGGTTCCCATGGTAAATCGACCCATGATGCTGCATATCGTCGATTTGCTGAAGAAACACGGCTTCACCGATATCATCTCCCTGTTGTTCTACCATCCGAACGTCATCCGGAATTTTTTCTCCGAGGGGAAAGAATTCGGAATATCGATGCAGTACACGCACGCAGAGGCGGATTTCGGGACGGCGGGCAGCGTCCGTAACGCCTACGATAAAATCGGAAAGGATCGTGTGCTCATCATCAGCGGCGATGTCCTCACCGATTTTGACCTGAGCGAGGCGATCCGTTTTCACGAGGAGAAGGGTGCGGATGCGACGATCGTACTCACACGGGTTCCGAATCCTCTCCAGTTCGGCGTCGTCATTGTGGACGAAGACGGGAACATCACCCGCTTTCTCGAGAAGCCGTCATGGGGTGAGGTATTCAGCGACACGATCAACACCGGCATTTATATTCTCGAGAACAGCGTCCTTGAAATGATCCCCTACAAAGAAGATTACGATTTCAGCAAGAACCTTTTCCCGCTGATGATGCAGGAAGGGAAAAAGCTGTGCGGGTACATCTCGGACGGATACTGGCGCGATGTCGGCAATCTCGGGGAATATCACGAGGCGAGCATGGACTGCCTCACGGGCGCGGTGAAGGTGGAAATCGACGGTACGCGGGAAAACGAGGTCTATGTCGGAAACGGAAGCATCGTACCGGCTGATCGCTCGCACTGGAGCGGACGTGTGGTGATTGGAAAGAACGCCCGTGTTGCCGATTCGGCGAAGATCATCAACAGCGTCATCGGGGACAACGTGACCGTTCACGACGGCGCCGTCATTCTCAATTCCGTGATCTGGAACGGCTGCACGCTCGAGCAGTCGGTGCAGATCTCGAACTCCGTCGTCGGTTTCGATTCCATACTGCATGCCGGAGCGACGGTCGCGGACAATGTCTTCATCAGCGATCGCTGCAACATCGGGCGTGACGCGTCGCTGCTCTCGAATATCAAGCTCTGGCCGGAGAAAGTCGTGCAGGATGGCGCGGTACTTTCAAAATCCCTGGTCTGGGAGGACAAATGGCTTCGAGAGCTGTTCGCGGATGCGCGCATTACCGGCACGGCCAATATCGAGATCAACCCGGAATTCGGCGCGAAACTGGGTGCGTGCCTCGGTGCTGCGCTCGGGGAAGGCGGGCAGGTCCTCGCATCGCGGGATCCGGACAACGCTTCGCGCATGATCAAACGGGCGATCGCCGCGGGATTGATGTCCTCCGGCGTGAATGTGCATGACATGCAGACGACGGCCATCCCGATGGTCCGTCAGGTGCTTCGCAGCGGGAAGTACATGGCCGGTTTCCACGTCCGGAAATCTCCCTTCGACAAGCGTTCGATGGACATCATCTTCTTCGATGCCGACGGACAGGATCTGTCGAGCAAGAGAACCAAGGCGATCGAGCGGCATTTCTTCTCGGAGGATTTTCTGCGTGCCGAATATGACGTGATCGGTTCGATGTACTTCCCCGAACGTACCACGGAGGCTTACCGTGAACGCTTCCTCTCGACGCTCAACCACGAACTGGTGTCGAGCAAGTCGTTCAAGATCGTCATCGACTATTCCTACGGCATCGCCTCGTCGATCTTCCCGAACATCCTCGGCAAACTCGGCGCGGAGGTCGTTTCCCTGAACGCGTATATCGACCGTACCCGGCTGACGCGTTCGCGAGAGGAATTCTCCGCGGCCTGTCAGCATGTATCCGGCATCGTACGGTCGCTCGGCAGCGATCTCGGCATCCTCCTCGACGCGGGAGGGGAGAAAGTCTTTCTCGCGGACGAGAACGGGTCCTTCCTCGAGGAAGACCGGGTGGCCACCGTCATTACCAGGCTCGCACTCGAAGCGCGACGGACGCAGGGGACGCCGATCAGAAAAATGGCCTGTCCTGTAGCGGCATCCTCGGAAATGGATATGCTCGCGGAGGAATACGGCGTGGAGCTGGTGCGGACGCCGAACACGCACGGCGGGATGATGAATGCCGTCCTTTCGGATCCGGAAATCGATTTTGTCGCCGGGACACGGGGCGGATTCATTTTTCCGGAGTTTCTTTTCGCGACGGACGCGATGTACAGTGTCGCGAAAATTCTCGAGATGATGGCGGTAACGGGAACACGGATCGGCGAGGTCGATCGCGCGATGCCGCGCCTCTATCGGTCTTCCCGGACGGTGCCCTGCCCGTGGCAGGCCAAGGGCAGGGTCATGCGCTTTGCGATGAACGCTTCGGAGAACCACGACCGCGTGCTCATCGACGGAATCAAAATTCTTTTCTCACGCGATACCTGGGTACTGCTCGTGCCGAGCAAGGAACACGAGGTCTTCATGGTATACGCCGAGGCCGGCACGAAAGAGGAAGCGAATCGGCTCGCCTCGGAGTATGAGGAAAGAGTTGTTCAATGGCGCGACAATGCGTAAATTTGCAGGACATATCTCGTCACTGAAGAACAGACCCTTTTCTTATGAAAATCACCAGCATTCTGACGGAAGACCTGATTCAGGTAAACATCCCCGGTGAGACCAAGGAAGATGTCATCAATGCCATCATCGATCTCGCCGTGAAATCGCAAAAGATCAAGGATATCGATAAGGTTCGTCAGGCAATATTCGAAAGAGAAAAAATCATGTCGACCGGCGTCGGCAAGGGCTTTGCCATTCCTCACGGGAAGACGGATGCCGTGTCCGATATCGTCGCGGCGTTCGGTGTCACCCGTCAGCCGATCGACTACCAGTCGCTGGATCACGAGCCCGTGCGTCTGCTCTTCCTGTTAATCGGCAAGGACAGCCTGGTCGGCGCGCATATCAAGCTGCTGAGCCGGATCTCCCGCCTGATGAACAAGGAAGAACTTCGGACACGGCTGCTGAACGCCGAATCCTCCGCACAGATCCTCGAGATTCTTCGCGAAGAGGAAATGAACTACCTCGACGTCTAGTCTCTGCGTTGCAGAGCCGAACCCAATATTTCTGAAATGAAGGCATGCCGCTGGCGTGCCTTTTTCTTGAACCCTGAAACTGCGTGTGGTTGGAATCATGGCTTACAAATCGGTAAAAGGCACAAAGGATCTGCTCCCGCAGGACACCGTCGCATGGCAGCATGTGGAACGTGTGATCCGGGAAGTGATGGACCTATATCGGTACGCGGAAATCCGCACCCCGATGTTCGAGGAGACCGCGGTCTTCGCACGCGGCATCGGCGAGGAAACCGATGTCGTGGGAAAGGAGATGTATACCTTCACCGATAAGGGTGGCAGCAGTCTCACGCTCCGCCCCGAGATGACCGCCTCGGTGATACGATCTTTCATTCAGCACAGCATGGGCGAGCAGACCTCGCTCAACAAGCTGTATTACATCGGTCCGATGTTCCGGCAGGAACGTCCGCAGGCCGGCCGCTTCCGCCAGTTTCATCAGTACGGATTCGAGAGCATCGGCCAGCAGGGACCGGAATGCGATGCGGAAATCATCGCGATCGCCGCTGCCATTTATGACAGGCTAGGGATTTCCTATTCGCTGAAACTGAATTCGGTCGGAGACCCGACGTGCCGTCCGCGCTACCGGGAAGCGCTGCAGGAATTCCTCCGCGGTGTTTTCGACCAGCTGTCGCCCGAGAGCCAGCGGCGGACGGAAACCAATCCCATGCGTGTGCTCGATTCGAAGGATGAGCGCGACCGAGAAGCAACCGCCGGCGCGCCGCTTATCGTCGATTACCTCTCCGAAGAATCGCGCGTGCACTTCGAACGCACCCGTGCGCTGCTGGACGCGCTCGGCATCGCCTACGAACTCGATCCCCGGCTGGTGCGCGGACTGGATTACTATACGATGACGGCATTCGAATTCGTCAGCACGGATCTCGGGTCGCAGGATGCGCTCGGCGGAGGCGGACGGTACGACGGGCTTGTCGAACAGCTGGGCGGGAAGTACACCCCCGCGGTTGGATTCGCCGCCGGCATCGAACGCCTGCTCATGGTGATGGAAAAAAACGGCTACGAATTTCCCGTGTCGACACCGACAGTCTACATCGTGGGCATGGACGACGCGTCACGGTCATGGGCATTTCAGACGGCAATCGCGCTGCGCCGGAAGGGAATCGCAGCTGAAATCGACTATGCGGGACGCAGTCTCAAGGCGCAGATGCGCGAGGCGAACAAACTCTCCTGTCCCTATGTCGCGATCGTCGGAGAGAGTGAGTTGGAGGCAGGACAGGCGCAGGTGAAGGACATGCGGAAGGGCACTCAGGAGTCCGTTGAGTTTACCCGCCTCGCTGACTACTTTATACAGGATATTGCAAACTAGAGCCGCACTTCGGAGGAAGAATGTTTCCGCGCATAGACAAGGGACCGATCGAGTACACGCTGGAGGTGTTTCCCGCCTACAGCTCAGAGAAGCGCCGTGACTGCATTCGGTTCCGATTCCGGACCACCGAGGAATTCAATCATTTCCAGTACAACATCGCCATCGAGAATACCGTCGAAAAAGGACGCCTGGTATTCGCACTCCGGGGACTGAAAGCCAAGGGGCTGCTGCCCGGTGTAGGAGTCGCGGAAACGGCGGTGGACCTTTTCGATCTCAGCGGCAGTTTTGACGTTTCCGTCATCAAGCCGGGCGATATCGCGAACAATTTCCGTCTCAGTCTCGGGGAGCGGGGACCTCGGCTTCTGAAGGGAATCGGGGAAGACGATCATTTTCTTAACGTCCTCATCAGTAATGAATAAATCATGCATCGGATGACATCGCATCGCCCCTTGTTTCGGACAACGTTCATCTCCTCTTTTCTGACAGCCGCGTTTCTGCTGACCACGATTCCCGACGGAGCAGGGCAGGCGCTGGCACAGTGGCGCAGCGGAACGCTCCCCGGTCCGTCAGGAACGATTCAGCAGACCGTTCCTGTCGTTCTGCGTGACAGTCTCCCGAACGGCGTGAAGATTTATTTCACGCGCGTCAATGATCTGCCTCTCGCGGAAATCAACATCATTGTCGACGCGGGGATCATTACCGAACCCGAGGACGCGCATGGTGTCGCATACGGCGTGAGTCAGCTCCTCCTCGCCGGCAGCAGCAACCGCAGCGGGGAGATGATCGTCAATTACCTGACGCAGCTCGGAAGCATCGTCGTTCCTTACACGCACTATGATTATTCCCAGGTCTACGGGAAGACGCTGACGAAGAACTTCAGCGAAACGCTGGGCGTACTGGCCGATGCGGTATCGGCACCGCAGTTCCCGGCACAGGATCTGCTCCGCCTGCAACGCGACGCAGCCGTGCGTCTGTTTCGCAACAGCTCCAGCGGTGAAAAAGCTACCATCGCTGCCGTGAAGCGGATCTGCGGTGAAAATTCGACGCTGTCGCGGTCACTGCTGCCGACAGAGGAAGAGGTGCAGGCGCTGACGCTGGAAAAACTCCGCGCGTTTCATTCCAGCCGGTATCAGCCGCAGCGGACGACAGTGATCATCACGGGAAACCTCGATTACCGCTTCGTGAAAACCGCGCTGATTGAGGCTTTCGGAAAGTGGACACGCGGGAATACTGTCATCGCCGCCGCGGACGCGGCAGGGGACGGTGTCGCGCCGAATTCCGTCCTTCTGCTCTCCGACTCCACCACCCCGAACGGGCTGACATATTTCCGTCTCGGCCATGCGATAGGTTCGCGGAATGACCGGAACTTCGCTCCGCTCATGCTGCTCAACAGCGTTCTCGGCGAAGGCGCGCACGCGCTGCTGCGGGAAACACTCTGGGGAAAACACCTGATCTCGCCGAATTTCACCACCGCGGTCGCGTTCTCGAAAGACTGCAGCTATTTCATGATATCCGGCTCCGCGTCCCCGATCGTCACCGACAGCGTGCTGACCTTCATCGAAGACCTGCTCGTTGAAACGGCGCGCAACGGGGTGACGGAAACCGCACTGGCAGAGGCACGGAAGAACGTTCTCGCCGGTGACGCACTGACATTCGCGTCGAATCGAAATCTGCAGAGTCTCCTGAAAGAGGCAGCGGTGTATCAGATTCCGTTGGAGAAACAGTTTTCCATGCGGGAACAGATTCTCGCGGTACGTGCGGCAGACGTGCAGCGTGTCGCGGCGGAATTGCTCCAGCCGGGGAAGATGTCGACCGTTGTTCTCGGGGATCAGGGGAAAGTGCTTCCGCTGATCGAGGGGTTGGGGAAAACCGCTGCGATCAGGGAATAGGAAGGGCGGCACCGGAGGGGTCCGATATCATCGCTCTATGAAGACCCGTACGGAATCGCTGGCCTCACCGTGGTCGGTGACCACCAGCGTCGCTCTGACGACATGTTCGCCGGTGAGGGCGGAGATATTCCAGTCGTAATAATAAAACGGTTGATAATGCGAATACATGTGGACGCCGTCGACATAAAACTCGACGTGCGAATTGCAGCCGCATTGGGATGAGGTTTCCGTAAGGATCCTCAGCACCGTTCCGCTGACGACCTGACTGTCTGCAGGCTGGGTGATGCGGATACTTATCGGTTCCTCCGGACTTGCCGCGTCATCGCAGGCAGAAAAACTCCCGATGAGCAGGATCAACGTCAGGGACACGATGACACCGCGGAGGAAGCGCATGCTGGGGTGTGGGTAGTGGGAACTCATTGAGCTATTCCGGCCAGGGAGAGAAAAGCGTTATAGACGGTGTTCACGTCGAGGTCGCGCATGCAGATATTTCCTATTTCACAAGCGGTAAGATTGCAGCCGAGGCAGTCAAGACCTTCGAGCCGTACCCATGCGCTCGACGGGTGAAACGGGCCCTGCAGGTACGGGTTTGTCGGTCCGAAAATCCCCAGTGTCGGGGTGCCGACTGCTGCGGAAATGTGCATCGGACCGGAATCATTGCTGATGGTGAAATCACAGCAGGCCAGCAGGGCGCCGAGTTCACCGATTCGAGTGCGGGGCGCTGCCACCGGACGATGCGTCATCGCTTTCTCGATCCGGGCAACGTCGGCTTCCTCACCGGGACCCCAGAGCAGAAGCACGTTCGCATCGAGACGCTCGATGAGGAGATCGCCCAACTGCGCAAAATGCTCGAGCCCCCATCGCTTGCTTTCCCACGTCCCGCTCGAGTTCAGGGCGATCAATGGACCTTTTCGGGTTCGGAAGGGCGCGGTGACGCTCTTGAACTGCTTCACGCGTTCCGCCGGCAGCGGAAAGCAGAGACGGCGTTCCGTTATCGGAATCTCCAGTCGCGCGAGCGCATCGAGGTTGAATTCGGTATTGTGAATGCGATCGGCGCGTGTCTGCACATGAACGTTGTATGCCCATGCACGCCCCCGGAAAGGATATCCGACGCGAATGGCTGCGCCGGTGGCCCAGGTCATCTGGGCCGAGCGCGGGTTGCAGAAAAGATCGAACACGAGATCGTATCGAGCCCGGCGAAGACGCAGCAGCAGTTTCAGGAAGCTGTCGTTCGATGCATCGAATACGATCGGCTCGTCGACGAACGGATTGTCTCGGATGATGTCGGCTGCGGCTTTCTCTGTCAGGAAGGAAATGGCGGCATCGGGGAAAGCAGTGCGGAGATTGGGAAGAACCACCGTGCTGAGGAGGACATCGCCGATTGCACGAGGCTTGATCACGAGTATTGACCGAATGGGACGCACACGGAGTGCCGGGTAGAGATACGGATCCGGTGCTGACAGTGTGCGTCCCATTCGTTCGCGGCCTTATTCTACCGGATCGAGGACCTGGTTCTTCTTCATATTGCGCATGGACGGCGGGACCTGCCCGTTCACGATGGCCATGGTGTCGAGCGCAATGACAAGTTCCTCGTTCGTGGGAACGATACCGACGATGGTGCGGGATCCTTCCCTGGTGATGATGCGTTCCTTCGGGCCGCTGTTGTTCGCATCGGCGCTGAAGTCGACACCGAGAAATTCGAGCTGCGAACAGACGGCCTCACGCACTTTCGTGCTGTTTTCCCCGATGCCTCCGGTGAAGACGATGGCATCTACGCCGCCCATCGCGGCGGCATAGGCGCCGATATACTTCGTGACGCGATAAGAGAACATATCGAGCGCGATTTTCGCGCGGTCGTGTCCTTTATCCGATTCCTCCTCGATCTCCCGCATATCGCTGCTGACGCCGGAAATGCCCATCAGACCGCTGTGCTTGTTGAGCAGCGTGGTCGCTTCGGCGAGGGAAAGCCCCTCTTTCCCCATGATATAGAGGATGAGCTGCGGGTCGAGATCGCCGCTGCGCGTGCCCATGAGCAGTCCTTCGAGCGGAGTGAAGCCCATGGTCGTGTCGATGGACTGACCGTTTTTCACTGCCGCCATGCTGCAGCCGTTTCCGAGATGGCAGGTGATGATGCGGAGATCATCGATCGGTCTGTCGAGCATTTCCGCCATGCGATTGGACACAAAGAAATGCGAGGTTCCGTGGAAACCGTAGCGGCGGATCTTGTATTTCTTGTAGAAAACGTAGGGTATGCCGTAAAGGAATGCGCCGGGTTCCATCGACTGATGGAATGCCGTGTCGAACACGCCCACCTGCGGCACTTCCGGCAGATGCTGCCTGCACGCAACGATACCGCGGATGTTGTGCGGGTTGTGCAGCGGTGCGAGTTCGATGTTGTCGCGAAGCGACTGAAGCACCGCATCGGTGATGAGCACGGAACCGGCAAAATCCTCGGCGCCATGAACAACACGATGCCCGACGGCATGGATCTCGGATTTGTCCTTGATTACACCGTGATTCTTGCTCAAAAGCACGGCCAGGACGTATTCGATCGCCATGCCGTGATCGAGGATCTCGCCGGTGAGCTTGATGGTGTCATCGTCGTGCCGCGTGTTGGTCAGCACGGCACCGCTCATCCCGATGCGCTCGACGAGTCCTTTTGCGAGGCGGGTATTGGTTTCCGCCTCGATGAATTGATACTTGATGGAGGAACTGCCGCAATTGACGACGAGAATATTCATCATGATAATGTGCTCCTGTCCTTAGTTCTCTGTGATTCGTTTACCGGATTCGTCATAGCGGAAGAACCCTTCTCCGCTCTTCCTTCCATATTTCTGTTCGCGCACTTTGCGGCGAAGCAGGGGACAGGGACGGTATTTCGAATCACCGAGTTCCCGGAACATCGATTCCATCCAGGCAAGCAGTTCTTCAAGGCCCATGGAGTCCGCAAGTTCAAGCGGTCCCATGGGCATGTTGTACGCCAGGCGCATGGCAGTGTCGACATCTTCCGCGGTCGCGACTCCTTCCATCAGCACGTACATCGCTTCGTTGAGCATGGGGATAATCACGCGCGTGGTGATGAATCCCGGGTACTCGTAGACTTCCACCGTGGTCTTGCCGATGCTCTGGATGAATTCGCGCGTTCTCTGGAAGGTGACGTCGCTCGTATGGAACGCGCGAACGATTTCGCAGAGAGGCGTTTTCGGGACAGGATTTGCGAAGTGCAGACCGATGATCCGATCCGGTGCCTGCACCGGTTTTGCGATCTTCGTCAGACTGAGCGTGGAGGTGTTCGAGGCGATGATGGTTTCTTTCGGGCAGAGGCGGTCGAGCTTGATGAGGAGTTCCTGCTTGAGTTCGAACTGCTCGTCTACGACCTCCATAACGAAGTCGGTGCCGGCGATGTCATTGATATCCGTGATGACCTTGATGCGGCTCAGCAGGGCGCGCTTTTCCCCTTCGGTCATTGCCCAGCGCTGGATTTCACGGTCCATGTTTTCCGCGATGCCGTCAAGGCATGCCTGGGCGCGCTCTTCGTTCTTTTCGACGAGCAGGACGTTGATTCCATGAGCGGAGAGCGTCTGCGCCAGTCCGCGTCCCATGACTCCGCCGCCAACCAGACCCACGAATTCGATTCGTGACGCTGATTGCGGGGCCATGGGCATTTCGTTTTCGAGTTCCTTGAGAGAGATAGGTTTGTCTTGCATGATGATTGCTCCAGTGATCACCGTGGAAACGATGATTCTGATGTCCTAGGTGCTATGAGTGGTTTTCTTTCATCCGATCTAGCGCGGGATATGCCGCTGGTGGCATCCCTGGTTCAGGCGGGAGAGGGCATTTGACGTGGACGTGAAAATCCCCCGTTCCGTATATCATATCAAAATTAGCAAAGGAAAACAGGATACACAAGCCCGTAATATTTCCGTGTCCCCGACGCACCGCCGCCGGCCTCCCGAATGCGCGTTATTCGAATACATCGCGCGTCATCCATGCGTGCAGAAGGATTCCGACCGCGAGCATGCCGGTAAGAAAAAACGAACCGCCATAGCTCATAAACGGCAGGGGGATGCCGATGACGGGCAGGAGACCGAGCGTCATGCCGATATTGATGAACACGTGAAGCAGCAGGAGTGCCGTGATCCCGATGACGGTGAGGCTGGAGAATCGAAACTCGATGGAGCGTGCGATCCGCAGCCCTCGGAAAAGGAGCAGCATGAAAAGGAGCAGGATGGTCATTCCGCCCAGGAATCCGAATTCTTCCGCGGGAACGCAGAATATGAAATCCGTCCATTGTTCCGGAACGAAGCGGAGCTGTGTCTGCGATCCCTGCAGATAGCCGCGTCCGGTCATGCCTCCCGACCCGATGGCGACTTTCGACTGGATGACGTTCCATCCGGCGCTCAGCGGCGCTTCGGTCGGATCGATAAAGACCGCGATCCTGCTCTTCTGGTAATCGGGAAGATGCGAATAGGTGTACTGGACGCCGAACCCGATCGAGAGGTTGAGGGCGAGAAACATGAGGGCAACGCCGAGATTTCGCTTCATGATGTAGAAGAGCGCGGAGACGATAAACGCGGCGACGAGGAAGTACCAGATGCCGATGATGGAGAGAACGGCAACGAGAACAGGGGAAAGCAGCGTCAGGAGCAGTACCATCTCCGCTCCGGCCCAGAAAATCATTGCCAGGAAGATCCCCCAGAAAATAAGCCCCGTACCGAAATCCGGCTGCAGGAAAATGAGCAGCCACGGGACGCCGACGATCGCGATCGCTTTCGCGAGATCACGGAAGGAATGCATGCTCGTGGTGCTGTCGGAGAGGAAGCGCGCGAGCGCGAGAATGGTCGTGACCTTCGCGAATTCCGACGGCTGGATGCCGTAGCCGCCGATGCCGAACCATCCGGCGTTTCCCCCGATCGTTTTCCCGAATATCAGGACGAGGATCAGCAGAACGAGTGCAACGGCATACGAGAGATATGCGATGTAATGGTAGAACCTGGGCGGTGCGAGGAGGACGAGCACCATCAGCAGCAGGCCGAGCATCGACCAGAACACCTGTTTCTGGAACTTGACGAAGATGTCTGCATTGTGCGTCGCGCTGAAAATGGACAGCAGCCCTGCGATCACGAGCGCAAGCACAGGCAGGAGAATCAGCAGATCGAGTCTGCGGAAGCTGAATGCATTCAAACTGCGTGACATCAGTCCTCCACGGCCGCATCGTGAGGCGGAATGACCGGGATGGCGGGATCGGCAGGCGCGGGCTGGTCCGTTGATTCCTGCGGGACGGGAGCGCCGAACAGATAGCGCCGGATCATCGCCCCGGCAATCGGTGCCGCGACGGTACCGCCGAAGCCGCTGTTCTCAACGATGACGGCAACCGCGATGCGCGGATCCTCGAAGGGGGCAAAGCCCACGAACCATGCGTGATCGGGATTCGGTGGATTCTGCGCCGTTCCGGTTTTTCCGGCGACCTTCGTCCCGGATACCCGAGCGGCATAGCCCGTGCCTGAGCCGTTGACGACGCGGTACATGCCCTGCCGGATGATCGCGAGCGCGTCACGGGAGATCGGCAGCTGTTCAGGCATCGCGTCGATCGGTGTTTCCTTGCCGGTTACACGATCCTTGATTTTCCGAATTGCATGCGGGCGGTAGTAAATACCGCCATTTGCCAGCGCGGAGGTGTATGCCGCCATCTGAAGCGGGGTAGTGTTGATCTCTCCCTGCCCGATACCGAGGTTGACAAGATAGCCGATATTCCAGCGCGACCCGTAGCGCTTGTCGTAGTACTCCTTTGACGGGAGAAGCCCGGAGTTTTCATTGCTGATATCCATTCCGGTAGGAAGACCGATATGGAACAGTCTGCCGTATTTCTGCAGATTCTCGAACCCCAGCTTAAAGATGAGCTTATAGAAAAACACGTTGCAGGAATGCTCGATCGCGCTCACGACGTTGATATCGCCATGTGCGCCGTGACAGCCGAATTCCTGGCCGGCGAGCATGTACGACCCCGGACAGTTGATCCGCGTGTCGATGCTGATGATCCCTTCCTGCAGGGCCGCAACGGCGACCAGCATTTTAAACGTCGATCCCGGCGGATACGCCGCCATGGAACAGCGGTTGAACATCGGCGACGCCGGATCATCTCGCAGGGCGTTCCAGACGTCGACGGGAATCCGCCCGCTGAAGTCTCTCAGATCGTAATCTGGGGAACTGACGAAAGCGAGCACTTCGCCGTTGGAGGGATCCAGGGCGACGATCGCACCGCGCTTGCCCCGCATCAGACGCTCTCCGTACTGCTGGAGATCCATGTCGATAGTCAGGACGAGGTCGCTGCCTTCCTCGGCGGGAATGTCGGCGCGGCCGTGATCGAAACTTTCGATAACCTTGCCGCGGGCGTCGACGGCATGATACCCGTAGCCCTTCGTACCTCGGAGCACGTCCTCGTAATACGCCTCGATTCCGTTGAATCCCACGATATCGCCGGGCTGATAGTAATCGCCGAGCGTCTTGAGCAGTCCCGGGGAGATTTCCTTGGTGTAACCCAGCAGATGCGAAAGATGCGGTTTGAGATGATACACGCGGCGTGATTCGATGGAGTAGTTCACGCCGGGCAGCAGCGTGCGGTTTTCCTCGAGAAGGGACAACTGGGAGAAGCTGAGATCGCGCGCGATCTTCACGGGCTGAAAGGAGGATATGCCCGCACGGCTGACGCGGTAACGGACCACATTGGTATCGATATCGAAAAGATGCTTGAGCAGGGGGAGCGTGCCCCATTCGAATTCGAATGGCGTCACCGTCAGCGTGTAGCTGGGATTATTTCCGACGAGCAGGGTGCCGTCGCGCCCGAAAATCAGCCCGCGCAGCGGATCTTTGGCGATCTGCCGGATGGAATTGGTTTCGGCCTGCGAACGGAATGACTCGAACTGCACGAACTGCAGTTCGTAGAGCCGGATGACCAGAATCCCGAGAAGGATGCTGATCACTGCGGCGATGGTGTATGCGCGTTTTCGGCTGGCGAACGTGAGGCGTTCCATGATACCTTTCCGCCTATACTTTCAGGCCTGAAATCCTGCGTGACAGGATGAGGACGGGAACCGCCGAGACCACCATGGTATAGAGCGACGCACCGAGTATGTGCTTGAGGACGATGCTGCCAAGGTCGATCGAAAGGCTCTGAAAATAGGCGAACACGTAAATGAGATGAAACAGCAGGGCGCTGAGAAAAACAATGAGTACCGCACGGGGGCTGCGGATCAGAAGCTGCGCCTTTTCCTCGTCATGGAAAAATCCGGCTGCGAAAGCCGCGAAGGTCAGGCCAAGCGGCGTGATGCCGACGAGGGCGGAAAGATAGGCATCCGCGAGCAGACCCGCCGGAAACGCGGCGAGCATCCCTGTCATCTGTCCTTCCCGCAGGCTGACGAATACCGCACCGATGAGAAGAAAGGAGGGGATGACGCCCCCGATGCTGATGAGCGGAACGATGGTCACCTGCAGCACCGCGAGAACCAGCAGCATTGCGGCGGCGATCAGGGCGCGCTGAAGTTTGGGGGTCATGGTGCGGTCTCCGTCTGGTCGTACACGCGCTCTTCGAGGGCGGCCCTGACGGGTTCTCGCCGGTAACGGACAACGAAGACACGTTCAAGCGAAGCGAAGTTCACTCGCGGCTCGACGTCGATCCGGCTGAAAAGGCCGCCTTCTCCGGGACCGATCGTGCGAATGACCCCGATCATGACCTCAGGAGGAAAAATGTTGCTGTATTCGGAAGTCACCACGGTGTCGCCCGGTATCGCGTCCGCGGTCTTCCAGACATTCTGCAGCACCAGGTCCTCGCCCTCTTTCCAGGCGATGATGCCGTCGATGCGCGACCGTTTGATCTTCGCCGTGGCGCGGAAGTCGCGGTGCAGGGCGAGCATGGCGATGCTGAAGCTTCCGCTCGTGGCCACGATCTTTCCGACCAGCCCTTCCTCGTTGATCACCGGCATGTTGACGGCAACACTGTCTTCCTCGCCGACATCGAGGGTGATCATATTCTGACCGAGGGCCAGGTTCTTTCCGACGATTTCGGCGGGAACGAGCGGCCAGCTGCTGCGATCCCGGAAGCCGATTTTCCGCCGCAGCTCCATGTTTTCCTGACGCAGGCGGCGCAGCTGCATCACTTCTTCCATGAGGGAAACGTTCACGTCGCGCAGCGTTTCGGCGTCCTGGTTGGAAGCGAAAATATTCGAGACCCAGTTGGATGAGGTTTGCAGGGAGGCGAGGGATACAAGGGAAAAGGACCGTAATACCTGAACAGGGACGCTGTCACTGTTGGCAACAAGGATGACGGACAGTCCCGCGAGGACCGTCAGCGTGATGTATTCGCGAAAAACGCGTATGAAGGCGATCAGTGTCTGCACTGCACAGTACTCGCCGGTTCCTTACTCAGTACTTTTTCCCCTTGAGGATCACCTTGCTGTAGTGATGCAGGTTTTCCATGATGGCGCCCGTTCCGCGCACGACGGCGGTCAGGGGATCCTCCGCGACATGCACGGGGAGATTCGTCTCCTTCCGGATTCTGGTGTCGAGCCCCTTGAGCAGGGCGCCCCCGCCGGTCAGCATGATACCGCGATCGAGAATGTCCGCGGCCAGTTCGGGAGGAGTGCGTTCGAGCGTGGCTTTCACGGCTTCCACAATGGAACTGATCGGTTCCTCGAGCGCTTCCCGGATTTCCACGCTCGACGCTTCGACCGTGGTCGGGAGACCGCCGACGAGATCGCGTCCCTTGACGCGTACGACCAGTTCCTGCTTGAGCGGAACAGCGCTGCCGACTTCGCATTTGATGATTTCGGCGGTTCGTTCGCCAATGAGCAGGTTATGGTTTTTCTTGAAATGCTGCATGATGGCATTGTTCAGCTCATCACCCGCAATTCGGATCGATTCTTCCTGCACGATGCCCGAGAGCGCGATCACGGCGATTTCCGTCGTGCCACCGCCGATGTCGATGATCATGTCGCCGACCGGGGCATCGACGGACAGACCGATGCCGATTGCGGCGGCCATCGGCTCCGCGACCAGATAAACCTCTTTCGCGCCGGCATGTTCGCCGCTGTCTCGCACCGCACGTTTTTCCACCTCGGTGATCCCGCTGGGAACGGAGATGACGATACGGCGGCTGGGAATCCACGAGTTCATGATCTTCTTGATGAAGGCGCGCAGCATGCCCTCGGCGATCTCGAAATCCGCGATGACGCCGTCCCGCATGGGCCGCACGACCTGCAGATCGCGGTGCGTTTTCCCCTGCATTTCACGGGCATCGTTGCCGATCGCGATGATTTTTTTCGTGTTTTTGTCGAACGCGACGATGGAGGGCTCGCTGAGCACCACGCCTTTGCTCTTCACCCAGATCAGGGTGTTGGCGGTGCCGAGATCGATTGCCAGGTCGTTGCTGAAAAGACTGAATATGCCCATAAAGGTATCTTGATTGTCAGTGCTTGAAGTGACGGGTGCCGGTAAAGATCATTGCGATATTGTGTTCGTCTGCCGCAGCGATTACCTCTTCATCGCGTACCGAACCGCCGGGTTGAATGACTGCCGTCGCGCCGGCTTTCACCGCTTCCAGCAATCCGTCCGCGAAGGGGAAGAACGCATCCGAGGCCACGACGGAGTTTTCGAGGGACAGAGACACGTTGGACGCCTTCAACACCGCGAGGCTGCTCGAGTCGACGCGGGACATCTGTCCGGCACCGATGCCGAGTGTCTGTCTGCTGTTCGTGTACACGACGGCGTTCGATTTGACATGCTTGACGACGCGCCATGCGAAAGTAAGCGCAGCCTGTTCGTCCTCTGTCGGCTGCCGCCTGGTGACAACTTTCCAGTCGGCGGGATTCTCCTGCTGCGTGTCTGCAATCTGGCAAAGATAACCATTTCTCACGGATTTCACCTGCACGGAGGAACCCCCCGGAGGGGAAGCCAGAAGCCGGATCAGCCTTCGGTCGCGCTTGCGCCGGAGGATGTCCATCGCGTCATCGGCGTAGGACGGAGCGATGATGACTTCGGAGAACATTTCGTTGAGTTTTTCCGCGAGGGCAACATCGACCTCCCGGTTGAAGGCGATGATGCCGCCGAATGCCGACATCGGATCGGTCGTCAGGGCCGCGGTATAGGCGTCAAGAAGGGAGGAGCCGACCGCGCATCCGCAGGGATTTGTGTGCTTGATGATCACTGCGGCGGGTTCGTCGAATTCCTCGATGATCAGCGCCGCGGCGTCGATGTCGATGATGTTGTTGTACGAAAGTTCCTTGCCGTGCAGCTTGTGGAACGAACGGAAGAAATCCCCGTAAAGCGCCGCGGGCTGATGCGGGTTTTCTCCGTACCGCAGTGTCTGGGCCGTGGAAGAGGAAATCAGGAGATGTGCGGGGATTCCCTGGGCAGATCCGTTCTGCGAAAGGAGATAGGATGCGATTGCATTGTCGTAGCGTGCGGTCACGGAAAAGACCTTCGACGCAAGGCGCCTGCGCGTTTCCTGGGTCGTATCGCCGCTGCCGCGGATCTCCGCTGCGACGGTGTCGTAATCTGCCGGATCGCACACGACGGTCACCGCCGCATGATTTTTCGCTGCCGATCGCAGCATCGACGGTCCGCCGATATCGATCTGTTCGATGCATTCTCCATACGTCGCTCCGGCAGCAACGGTCTGTTCGAACGGATAAAGATTGATCACGACGAGGTCGATCAATTCGATGCCGTGTTCTGACACCTGCTTCATGTGGCTCTCGAGATCCCGGCGCGCGAGGAGGCCCCCGTGAATCATGGGATGGAGCGTTTTCACACGGCCGTCAAGCATCTCGGGAAAACCTGTCACGTCCTGCACCTGCGTAACCGGCAGCCCGGCTTCCGCGAGTACGGAGTATGTGCCCCCGGTGGAAATAAGCGCTACACCTGCGTCGGCGAGCGTCCGGGCAAAGTCGATGATTCCGGTCTTGTCATACACGCTCAAAAGCGCGCGACGAATGTTCGGCATGATTCCTCTAACTGCGAATGATGATCGTGTTGTCGATAATGTCCACCCGACGCTCGGCAAAGAGCTGAAGGGCCTCGGGGTATATGGCGTGTTCCACCTGGAGGACGCGGGCGGCGAGGGTTTCCGGGGTGTCGCCGTCTTCGACGGTCACCGTTCTCTGCATGACGATGGGACCCCGATCGTACTCCTCGTCCACGAGGTGGACGGTCGCTCCGGAAACAGTGGCGCCGGAAGCGATCACCGCTTCATGGACCCGGTGCCCGTACATGCCCTTCCCGCCAAAATCGGGCAGGAGCGCGGGATGGATATTCACCATCCGATGTCGGAATGCAGCAACCACTTCCGCAGGAATGAGCTTCATGTATCCCGCCAGGGCAATAAAATCCGCTCCGTTCGCGCCGATAAATTCAAGAACGGCACGAGCATGCTCATCGATCGGCACGCGCTCGAGCGAGAGCACGGGGATACCCTCCGCCGCGGCGAAGGCAAGTGCGGGCGCATCGTCACGATTACTGATCACGGAGACGATTTCCGCCGACAGTCTGCGTTCCCGTATTGCCTTGTGGATGGACCGGAGATTCGACCCCCGACCTGAAACAAATACTGCTAATCTGAGCATACTCGCTAAACTTGTTCAGACATGAAATTTAGTAAAAATGCGCCTGTCAATCAATTGAATAGGATTCTGACAGGGGGAACCGAAATCTCCCGGAAAACTGTTACCTTTGTGATTGTAATGAGTTCATCACGATCAGGAGCAACATCATGACGTCGTTTGTCGGCCGCGAAAAAGAGCTGTTCGACCATATGCGCGAAAAAGGCATTCCCGTGTACCATCTCAGCAATCTTTTTGTCCGGGATATCCAGGCGGCAATTCGCGATATTGCCCGGCAGAAAGAGAATACGGATATCGGGACGAGAGAAATCGACCGGCTCGCCGCAGAATTCGTTGCCGATCTCGAGAAGCGCGGCGTCATTGTTCCGTTCCGTAACAACACCTATGTCCTTCATATGGAGGAATACCGCCTCAAACCGGTTGAGAAGGAAGCCTCCGCGGAAGAAACAGATGCTGAAGCCGTCACCGCGTGACGTTTTCCCGCCTTGCGCGGATATCCCGGTTTTTCATACGTTACAATGACAGTTTATTTTTTCGTTTTCACACTGGAGTGATAGAATGTCTGAGAGCATGGCAGAAGTGATCGGTGAAATCACCGTTACAGATAAAGCAGCAAAAGAAGTATCCAACATCCGCACCGAGAACAGCATTCCGGAAAATTATCTCCTGCGCATCGGTGTCAAGGGCGGCGGATGCTCCGGCCTGAGCTACTCGCTCGGTTTTGACGGCGACATCCGTGATACGGACGAAACGATGGAAATCAACGGCGTCAAACTCGTGATTGACGCAAAAAGTCTGTTCTACCTCGGCGGGACCGAACTCGATTATTCCGACGGGCTGAACGGACGTGGATTTGTTTTCAACAACCCGAATGCCGTTCGCACCTGCGGATGCGGATCCTCTTTCGGCGTCTAGTACATAACGCCTGTATCATATATCAAACCGGTCTCCTGTGCAGCAGCGCGGGAGACCGGTTCTTTTTCTGTGTGCTATTTTCTGTCCGTTATTGCGGGTGGCCGATGATCATGGCCTCCTCCCAGGCCTGTCTGTCCGTGAGCAGTTCCCTTGCCCTGGCAATGGTGCTGTCTGATGCGACGGAGGCCTGAAGCCGGGCGGCATCTCCGTGCAGCTGGAAGATGAATTCTTCGTTGAGCAGCGCCTTGAGCTCCTTCCATTCCGCATCGAAGCGGGCAGATCGCAGGGCGGCAATCTCGGACTCCAGTGACTGAATCCGTGAGATCCCTTTGGTCGGCATGCCCTGTTTCCGGGCTTCATCCTGCAGCGATTTCAACGCGTCGGTGAGCGCATCGCCTTCTGCCGTCGAGAGCGAATCAACGAAGGACTTGAAGCGGCCGCGCATGTCCCCGTCGATGGCGGGCACGCGGACCGGCTTCTTCCGGTTGATGTACGACGCGGCAAAATTGAAGACGGCATCGTGACGGAGCAGATACGCGATGAGGGGACTGACGGTGTCCTTCGCAAGAACGATATCGGGGACAATGCCGTTGGATTCGCGCACGGCGCGGGCAAGCCGCGCGGTGCGGAATACCGCTTCCTCCGCACCATCCTCGGTGACGGAATGCACATTCCCGTTTGCATAGCTGAGGCGCTGGATGCAGCGGCCGCTGGGGATGAAATACCGCGAAGTCGTGAGCTTGAGGTAGGCATTGTAGTTCAGAGGGATCAACGTCTGCACGAGTCCCTTGCCGAAGGTCCTCCGACCCAAAATGACGGCGCGATCCAGGTCCTGCATGGCGCCTGCCACGATTTCGGATGCGCTTGCGCTTCGCTCGTTCACGAGAATGACGATCGGCACATCCGCATCGATGGGATCATCCTTCGCGAAATAGCTCCGGACATACGCGGCCTGTCGGCCCTTCATCGAAACGATCGGGGTTCCCGGTGAAACGAATTTATCGACGAGAGAAACGGCGGATTCAAGCAGGCCGCCGGGATTGTCCCTGACATCGATGATGACCCCGTGGACCCCGCCCGCGGCGTACGCGCGTTTGAGTGCGAGATCGATCGAGTCGACCGCGGAGCGGGTGAACCGCGTCAGCTTCATGTAGAAGATGTCCCCTTCGAGCATTTCCTGGAAGGGAAGCGGATCGATCGAGACCTGCCGCCGCGTGACGGTCAGCGACAGGGAATCGAAGATGCCCGGACGGCGCACGAGAAGGTCGACCGTGGTGCCCGGCAGGCCGCGAAGCAGCGGACGAAGGTCCTTGACGCTGGTGGTGCGGAGATCGACGGAATCGATACGCAGCAGGACATCTCCGAGGCGCAGGTTGGTCAGGGGACGAACCTCGTCGTAAATATAGGTGACGACTGCCGACCCGTTTCTTCGTCCGACCTTGATCCCCAGACCGCTGTAGCTGCCGCGCGCGAGGACGTCGACTTCGCTGTTTTCTTTCTCCTCGATCAGCTCCGCGTACGGATCGAGCTGATCAAGCATCCCCTTGACGCCTGCACGGAGCAGATCGTCCGGTGAGGTCTCTTCGACGTATTCACTGATCACACGCTGATAAATGCCGGAGAGCAGTTCGTGACCGCGTATCATTCGCTGGACAGTATCATCGACAGCTGCAATGAGAAGAAGCGCGACGAAGAAGCCGGCGAGAGAGAAGGCGATGCGAGAGCGTAATATTCGCATGGCTCAAACCTCCTTCATGCCCGAGTCGGGAAGGGAGGCGGAAACCCAACCCTGTATTTCATCGGAAACGATTTCCGGGGGACGCATTCCGTCGATCGTGCGAAAGCGTGAAGGCTCGACGGAGGCGATGTGGAGATAACCGTCGCGCACGCGGTGAAAGAAATCCGTATCCGCGTTTTCCATGCGATCGATCGATCCTGCGCGGGCCGCGCGGCGGGCGAGACTCTCTTCCACGCTGATGTCGATGAAAAAGGTGAGGTCCGGGCGCAGACCGTGTGTGGCGACGGTGTGAATATGCGCGATCGCTTCAATGTCAATGCCGCGGCCGTAGCCCTGATAGGCGGTCGTCGAATCATAGAAACGATCGGCGATCACGATCGCGCCCCGGTCAAGCGCGGGCAGGACGCGCTGCATCACAAGCTGGGATCGCGATGCGGAAAAGAGGAGCAGCTCGGTATGGCTGTCCATTTCTCCATGCGTGAGGTCGAGAAGCAGCGACCGGATGCGCTCGGAGATATCGGTTCCGCCGGGTTCCCTGACGATCAGCACCTCACGCCGCTGGTCGCGCAGCTGCTTCGCGAGCAGATCTATCTGGGTGGATTTTCCTGAACAATCTATTCCTTCGAACGTTATGAACATTGCCTCGTCTCCGAATCATGACCTGGGGTGGAACGTGCGGTGCACTTCCTTGATGTAATCACGGTCCACGTGTGTATAGATCTGTGTCGTACTGATGTCGGCGTGTCCGAGCATCTCCTGCACGGACCGCAGATCGGCACCTCCCTCGAGCAGATGTGTCGCGAAAGAGTGCCGAAACGTATGCGGGTGGACATCCATGCTGATACCGGCAAGCGCCGCGTACTTTTTCGTGATCGTCAGTATGCTCATCCGGCTGATCGGACCGCCCCGGCTGTTCACAAAGACGACGTGGTGCGGTTTTCCCCGCTTCAGCAGCCGTGGCCGAACAGTCCGGATATACTCGTCACACCACTTTCGCGCCTGAGAACCCACAGGAACGATTCGTTCCTTGCTGCCTTTGCCGAAGACACGCGCCAGGCCGTCGTCAAGCAGGAGCTGTTCGAGCGTGAGCGAGGTCAGCTCACTCACACGCATTCCCGTCGCGTAGAGCGTCTCAAGGATTGCGCGGTCGCGGAGCCCTAGCGGCTGGGTCGTGTCGGGCTGCTCGAGAATTGCGCTCACTTCGTTCTGCGTCAGCACAAGGGGAAGATGGCGCGTCAGCGCAGGGGTGTCGAGCTGCTCCGCGGGATTCTGTTCGCAGTGGCGTTCCGCGAGGAGAAATCGGTGGAAATGCCGGATCGCGGAAATCGTACGCGCCATGCTGGATGCGGCGTAGCCCGCATTCTTGAGATCGAGCAGGAAATCCGTGATATCCCGAAGGCCTATATCGGACGCTGCATCGATGCCGCGTTCCCGGGTGAGCCAGCCGGTATACCGTGCAAGATCGAGCAGGTACGATGCCACGGAATGTTCCGAAAATCCGCGCTCCAGACGAAGGTAATTCCTGAATCCGGTGACTGCTGTCTTCAGGAGCACGGGCATATCAGAACGAGTCCAGTTTCTTCATGCGCTGCATCAGGGCATCGGTGGTCGACGGAAGGTTCAGCAGCTTGGCGGTTCTCTCCGCGATCTTCTTTGCGGCTGCCGCGTCTTCCTCACTCGGATACTTGATGCGGCTGTGGTGAATTCCGGTCAGAATGTTGAGGAAGCTCTGCTTGATGGTCGTGAGCTCACGGAAGGTGAGGTCGCAGTTCTCGAGTTCGCCGTCGGCAAGCCGTTTGCTGACAATCCTGTCGATGAGCTCACGGATCTTGTCGATGGTCGGTTCCTCGATCGCCCTCGTCGCAGCTTCGATCGTATCCGCGAGCATCACGATCCCCGTTTCCTTGGAATAGGGTTTGGGGCCGCGATACTGGAAGTCCTTTTTCGCGGTTTCTCCTTCGCCCCGGGATTTCTCCTTCTCGTAGAAATAGGATACGAGCGTCGTGCCATGATGCGCCGGAATGAATTCGATCACGCGGTCGGGTAGATTGTATTCCTTCGCCAGTTCGATGCCGCGTACGACGTGGTCGATGATTTTCCGCGCGCTCGATTTCGGATCCAGGTTGTCGTGTACATTGGCGCTGCCGATCTGGTTCTCTACGAAATACTCGGGTTCCAGCATCTTCCCGATGTCATGGTAGTATGCGCCGACACGCGCCAGAGTAGCATTGGCGCCGATCGACGTCGCGGCGGCTTCCGCCAGTGTCCCCATCACGATGCTGTGGTGGAACGTCCCCGGCGCGCGCGAGGAAAGATCGCGAAGCAGCGGGTGGTTGAAATCTGAAAGCTCAAGCAGCGTCAGGTCCGTGGAAATCCGGAAGACGCGCTCGAAAAAGATGAGCAGACCGAAGGTGAACACGGGGGAGAGCACCGCGTTGGCAAGCGCGTACGCCGATTCGACTCCCATTTCCTCGATGGGTACCCCGCGCTGCAGACCATTGATGAGAATCGCGAACACGTAGCCGGTCAGGATGAAAGAGAGGGAGCGGAAAATCTGTGACCGGTTCTTGACATCGCGGACGGTATAGATCGCGAGCGAGCCCGCGAGAATGGATGCGAGAATGATGGCGTACTCGTTTCCGCGCAGCGCACCGACAAGAAACGATATCGAAACGGTCGTATAGAAAGCGACACGGGAATCGAAGATCACCGTCAGCAGCATTGCCGCTGTCGGCACGATGATAAGGTACTGAACCGGCCCCGTCACCGGCAGGGTGTATGTCAGGTATGAGAGGAAGGCGATGAGAAGAATGATAATGGAGATCAGGAGGAGCCGCGAGTTGTCCCCGATTATTCTCTTCCGGAACAGGGATATGTATATCACCGGCAGGAACAGAATGGCGATCGTGTGGCCGACGCGGCCGAGGAACTGGAGTACCTGGTTGCCGTCGCCCGTCCTCTCGGCCTTCGCGCGCATATAGGAATCGAGCTTCGCCTTCACCTCGGGAGAAATGCGTTCATGCCTGCTGACGATACGTTCGTTTTCCTTGACGATATCGTCCGTCAGCATGACGGAATTGATCGCCGCCTGGATGGCGAACTGCGTCTGCGCGTGATTGTAGCGGACGTTGGGCTGCAGAAGGGGATAGACGAGATTGAACATGAAATCCACCCGCGACGAATCCCGGTTCAGCCCGGTGACGAACGTCTCCTGCAGCAACGCAGCCACATCGATCCGGTCATAGAAGTCCTTGACCTGACGACGGAGCTCCGTGGTGTTGTCTGCGCGGATGGCCAGCACCTTCTGCGCGAAGGAGGATTTTTCCCTGTCAAGATAGCCGCGCTGGTACACCTGCCGGATCCCGGTTCTGGCGAGGTCGCGCAGCTGGTTCACCGAAGAGGATAGGTCGCCGCCGACCCACTGGAGCATCCAGTATCTCCAGTACCGCTGTGTAAGCCGGGCGGGAAACTGCGGATCTCTCGCGGCCCGTCGCGCCACGCTGTCTGCGAGCGCGACAATGTCCTGTCTGCGATGGCGCCGCGGCAGACGCGCCTCGACGTCGTTCGCCGCGCGTGTCAGGTAGCTGATCGCCTTGTTGATGGTATCGCGCATGGCGGGCGCGACATCCGGGAGAAGATCGAAGCTCAGCGGGGTCGATTCCGCCGCTTCGGTCTGCTCCTTCTCCACGACGGCGGGATCACGGTATATCGCGAAACCGAACGGAGCGATCAGATCGTCCTCTACCCAGATATCACCTTCCCGGTAATCATACCGGGATTCGAGACCCTTCGGAAAGAGCATGGCGATAACGATGACAAGGATGACCGCCAGCGTGATTTTCGCGGCATTTCCATACTTGAGGACCTCGATCAGCGATCGGGGAGATTCGGTACCGGCATCTTTATGGGTCTTCATAACTTGCTAACTCCGATTTCGGCTCTCGAGAATCACGCGCAGGAATTCTGCAACGCCGCCTTCGTTATTATCCGCCTCCGTGATGTAGTCGGATACGTTCTTGAGATCCTTGAAGCCATTTATCATTGCTGCGGACACACCAGCAAACTTACACATTTCGAGATCATTGGAATAGTCACCGATCGCCGCGGTTTCCTTACGATCGATTTTCATGGACGCGATCGCGCTGCGCAGCCCGGTCGCCTTGTTGACACTGGCCGCGCTGACCTCGAGGTAGTAGAGATCCTTCCCGCTTCCGCTCTGATACATCGCACGTTTTATTTTTCTGCCGTACTTGCGGACCAGCGCGACAGAAAGCTGCTGAACCTGGCGATACGGACCGCCGGCACAGAGCAGCACGGCATAGTCGTGGTAGGGGCGGAGATCAGGAACCCGCACGGTCTCATCCGATTCAGAACGAAGGTACCGCGGCAGGATCGGTGTTTCGTCCGCTGTGAGAATGCCGTCGGCGGTGAAAAGCGACCAGGACAGCCCCGCCGCAGAGATCTTTCTCGCTACTTCCTCCGTCAGTGCAGCCAACCCGTTCGGGAGGGGCGTCGACGAGATCACATAGCCATCGGCATCCTTGACAAGGGCACCGTTCAGAGAAATGACGGGCGATGTGCTGCGGATTTCTCGCGCGAACCGGCGGGTGAAGGCATCGGTCCTTCCGGAAGCGAGGATGATGCGGACGCCCTGTGAACGCGCTTCCTCTATCGCCGCAGCCGTGACCTCCGGAATGGTATTGCTGCTTGCAAGAAGCGTTCCATCCAGGTCGCAGGCCAGGCAGCGTACGCGCGCCAGGCGTCGCAGACGCGCGCGACGTGTTTCAAACAATCGAATCATTGCCGGTTTTCCGTTCGAGTCGCAGCAGAAGCTGCCAGAGCAGTACAGAAGAAACGACGGCGGTCGCCGTCCACAACAGGATCTCTGTTCCGCTGCCGAAGAACACCGACCCCAGGGTGAAAAGTACGGAATAGATGAGAAGAACGCCAAGAATCCACCCGGCGAAACGGGCGAGGAAATGACCGCTCGGTGTGATGTCAGGATGACGCTCGGCGAAGCGTTTCCAGAAACCCGCAGGTCGTACCCTCCGGTAGAAGCTGTCGAGAACGGCGGAGTCGGTCGGGCGCGTGAGAAACGTCACCAGTATCCACGCGATGGTTGTCGTACCCACGATCAGGAACATGCTCTGGGGAAACACGATGACCGGTTCAGGACTGCCGGCGTTGATGATGGTGATTGCGGCATACACGATCGCCGGCGTTATGGTCGCGGCGATCTCGCTCCACGCGTTGACGCGCCACCAGTACCACCGCAGCAGAAGTACCAGCCCGAGTCCTGCGCCGCATTCGAGGATGAACTGCCAGGTTCCGGCAATGGAATCGAGCAGCTGCGTCACAAAAAGTGCGGCAACCATGAGGAGGACCGTCGTGATGCGGGAGACCAGCACGTAGTGTTTCTCGCTTCTGCCCGGCGCGGCGAACCGGCGCCAGAGGTCGTGAATGAGGTACGAGGTTCCCCAGTTGAGATGCGTCGCGATGGTCGACATGTACGCGGCAAAAAACGCGGCGACCAGCAGTCCCTTCAGTCCGGGGGAGAGATAGTCATTCATCGCGTAGATGTAACCCAGTCGCACGTCGGCAGCTGTAAGCTGCGGGTAGAGCACGAGGGAGGCGAGGGCGACGAGAATCCACGGCCAGGGACGGAGGCAGTAGAAGGCAATCTGGAAAAAGAGAACCGAAAATACGGAATGCCGTTCATTCTTCGTGCTCATCATCCGCTGGGCGATATAGCCGCCGCCGCCCGGTTCGGCCCCCGGATACCAGGATGCCCACCACTGCACGCCGACGTATGCGAAGAAGGCGCCGGCGGAAAGGGCCAGCACACCGGTGGCACCGTCCGAAACCGAGGTGATGCGCGGAAGGATGCGCAGCGTATCCGCCGGGAGGCTGTGCTGCAGACTGGAGATACCGCCGATCGCCGGATCATTGACAACGACGACGGCGAGCACGATGCAACCGGCCATCGCGATCACGAACTGCACGGCGTCGGTCACGGCAACGCCCCAGAGACCGGACACCGAACTGTACAGGGCGGTGAAGACCATGGCGGCGGCGACGTACCAGAAGACCTGCGCAGCCGGAATGCCGAACATTCCTTCGATCACGCTCGCCATTGCGAGATTGACCCATCCCATGATGATGGCGTTCATGAACAGTCCGAGATACAGGGCACGGAACCCGCGCAGAAACGCGGCGGGTTTTCCCGAATATCTGATCTCGATGAACTCGAGATCCGTCATGATTCCGGCGCGACGCCAGAGATGCGCGAAGAAAAAGACGGTCACCATACCGCCGATGGCCATGTTCCACCACAGCCAGTTGCCCGCGATTCCGTTTTTTGCAACGAGCTCGGTGACGGCGAGAGGGGTATCTGCGGCGAAGGTGGTCGCAACCATCGAGAGTCCGGCGAGCCACCATGGCAGACTGCGCCCGCTGAGGAAAAACTCCTCGGTGCTGCGTCCCGCCCGTCGGGCATAGTACAGACCAATGGCGACACTGACGGCGAAATAGACAATGATGACAGACCAGTCAAGTGCGGTCACGAGTGCTCTCCTTTTCCTGAAGACACGGATTGCAGAATGTGCTGGGTAACGAGTGCCGTGACAATGGTGATGATGCTGCCCGATAAAGTGTACCACGTCCAGGCGAGGGGCGTGAGCAGTATGATCAGTCCGTTGCCGACGATGCCCGCGAAGAACCCGGTCGTCACGGCGGCCGATCGCAGGCGGCGTCGAAGAAGGGAAAGGAAGAAGAGTCCGAGCAGTCCGCCGTACGTGTAGGATGCGATGCTCAGCGCAAGTTCCACTACTGTCGACGGTGTCTGCACGAAAAGCACCGCGGTCAGCAGAAGTACGACAGCCCAGAACAGCGACACGGTCCGCGAGTACCGCAGTGCACGCGAATCGTCCAGTTTGGATGTGCGCAGCGGAATGATCAGATCCAGCATGGTCGCGGAACTCAGCGCGCTGATCGAGCTCGAAAGCGTCGACATCGCCGCGGCGAGGATTCCGGCGACAATAAGGCCGGTGAGTCCGGGTGGCAGTTCGTGAAGGATGAACGCGGCGAAGACCTCGTTCGATGTGTAGGCGGAATTATCGAAATACAGCGAGAGCAGCGCGCCGACGAGCAGAAAGGCGGCAAATTGAAACAGGATGACGAAGCCGCTCATGATCATCGCCTTTCGGGCAGGGGCCGGAGCCCCGGCGGCGAGGACGCGCTGTACGATCAGCTGATCCGTTCCATGCGACGCCATCGACAGTACCGTGCCGCCCAGCAGTCCCGCGAGCAACGTATACGGCTCGGTAAGCAGGGCTGCCCATCCTCCGTCGGGGAGGAAGCGGACGATCTGCAGTTTACCGCTCTCTGCCAACTTCCCGAGCAATTCGAACGGGGAGCCGGGAAGGAGGCGGAAGAGGATGACCAGGGAAATGACGGCTCCGAGAATATAGATGCCCCATTGTACCACGTCGGTCCAGATCACCGCACGAATTCCTCCGTAGAAAACATACACGAGGGTAAGGACAGTGAGAACGGACATGGAAATGAGATAGATCGACACCGGGTCCGCGTCCGGAAAGAGTCCGAAGCCCTCGATCAGCAGGGCGAGGGGAATGGCAGTGGTATAGAGCCGAACACCGTCCGCGAAAAGGCGGGTCCCCATGAATACCGCGGAGGCTCCGCGGCGCACGCCCGGACTGAATCTTCTCTCGAGCAATGCATAGGCCGTGGAAATGTCCCCCTCGAAGTATCGCGGGATCAGGAAGATCGCGACGGCGATTCTTCCAAGAATATACCCGAAGGCAAGCTGGAGGAATACCATGGACCCGGCATAGGAAACACCGGGAAGGGAAAGGAAGGTGAGTGCGCTCGTCTCCGTCGCCACGATCGTAAGACAGATCGCCCACCACGGTACCGGCCGCTCGCTGACGAAGTAATCCCGCGCGGAACGCTGGCGGCCTCCGATGAGAACACCGAACGTCGCGATGCCGCCCAGGTAAAGGATGACGATGATGGCATCAAGAAGGCTGAATGTCATAGTGTGCCGGTAGCGGACGCTCTGGCACGTTACGTATGCGCCACGCCCGGTGAACGGGGATTATCAGTCCTCAATTATCAGATCACGCGCTTCTTCCAGCGTCTCGACAAGCGGGATGATGTCGGTCAGTTTCGCGATTTCGAACAGCGTGCGCACTTTTCCGTTGGAATCGACGACGATGATGCCGCCGTCCCTCTCGCGGAGCTGCCGTTCCGCAAGGAGTATTGCGCTGAGACCGCTGCTGTCGCAGAACGTAATCTCGGAGAAATCGAGAATCAGGACTTCGATGCTTGACTGACAAAGAATGAGAAACTCGCTTTTGGCCTCAGCCGCGTTTGTCGAATCCAGACGGCTTTCATGGAGGTGGAAAATGGCGAGGCCATTTTCCTTGTCGACGGTGAATTTCATACCGAATCCTCTGATGTTCTCGTTGCTTCAGGTAATTGTCTCAGAAAATGTTCTTCATCGATAACCGCGATCCCGAGGGACACGGCTTTGTCGAGCTTTGAACCGGCCTCCTCGCCGGCAAGGACGTAATCGGTCTTTTTGCTGACGCTGCCGGTGACTTTGCCGCCGTACTGCTCGATAAGTTCTTTTGCCCGATCACGGGTAAACATGCGAAGCGCGCCGGTCAGAACAAAGGTTTTTCCGTCAAAAAATGGCAGGGTTTCCGTTTCCTGCGCCTCGGGCATTTCACTGGTGACGCCCGCGTCGATCAGGCGGTGGACAAGGTCGACGGTGCGCCCGTCCGTGAAAAATCGATGCACGCTTTCCGCGATACGCGGGCCGATGCCGTCGACAGCCTCGAGCGCCGAGGGATCCGCCTCCTTCAGCGCCTGAAAGGAGCGGTATTTCTGGGAAAGGATGCGCGCGACGGTCTGGCCGACGAAGCGGATTCCCACCGCGTGAAGGACGCGGTCGAAGGAACGCTTTTTGCTTTCCTCGATTGCGGCAAGAAGATTGGTGACGCTTTTCTCTCCGAAACGCTCGAGGGAGAGAAGGTCGTCTCTTCGCCCGTCGAGATCGTAGAGATCGGCATAGGAGGAGATGAATCCCCGCTCAACGAGGAGATCGACGACCGCTTCCCCGAGTCCCTCGATATCCATGGCATTTCTGGAAGCGAAGTGTGCGATGCGCGCGCGCACCTGTGCGGGACACTCGATGTTCTCGCAGAACCAGGCCGCCTCGCCTTCGGGACGGCTGAGGGCAGTGCCGCAGGCGGGGCAATGCGCGATGAACGTAAATGGAACCGCGTCTGCACTTCGGTGCTGCGGATCGGCCGCGGTCACCTTCGGGATGACATCGCCGCCTTTCTCGATCGTCACGGTGTCGCCGACGCGAAGGTCGAGATCACGGATGAAATCCTCGTTATGGAGTGTCGCCCGGCTGATGGTCGAACCGGCGAGAAGAACGGGACGAAGACTGGCGACGGGAGTGATCGTCCCCATACGGCCAACCTGGTAGACGATGTCCTCGAGGACGGTCGAAGCCTGTCGTGCGGAGAACTTGAACGCGATCGCCCAACGCGGGCTTTTTGCGACGGTGCCGAGTGCGTCCTGCTGACGCAGGCTGTTCACCTTCACCACCACGCCGTCGATTTCGAATGGCAGTTCGTCTCGATGAAGCTCCCAGTGACGCCAGAAATCGAGTACGTCTTCTATGGAATGACACAGCTTCGCATGCGGACTTACGGTGAAGCCGCTGCGATGGAGAAAGCTCATGGCGTCGGCCTGGGATTCAACGCCCGGTACGTCTCCGATGAGGCTGTACATGAACACGTGCAGATTCCTCTGTGCGACAACGGAAGAATCCTGCATCTTGAGCGAACCCGCCGTCGAGTTCCTTGGATTGGCAAAGGTCTTTTCGCCAGACGCTTCACGCTCCTCGTTCATACGGAGGAAATCTTCTTTGTACATGACGACCTCACCGCGCACCTCGAGAAGCGCGGGAGCGGTCGCCCCGTCCCGAATCCGAAGCGGCAGAGAGCGGATCGTTCGTGCATTCGCACTGATTTCGTCACCCTGCGTTCCGTCGCCACGGGTTGCGGCGCGTTCAAAGACGCCGTTGCGATAACGAACGGCAAGCGCGACTCCGTCGATTTTCAGCTCGACATGATATGACACGTCATCGAGGCCGAGGTTCTCGATCACACGGCGGTGGAAATCCCGAATATCTTCCTCGTTATACGTATTCCCGAGACTGAGCATCGGAACGTCATGGGTGACGGTCGGGAACTCCTTTGTAACTGCCCCGCCCACGCGCTGCGTGGGAGAATCGACGGTGCGCAGTTCCGGATGAGCGGTTTCGAGCTGTTCGAGCTCCCGCATCATCGCATCGTATTCCTGGTCGCCAATCTCCGGTTCTGCGAGGACGTAATAGAGATAGTCATGATGCCGGAGCGCATCGGCGAGCTCGGCATATCGGCGGGCGGCGGGAGGAGGAACGCTCATCGCCGGACTCAATTTCCGTTGAGATGCTGGCGGGAAAGGGTGAGGTTTTTCACAACGGCCCCTTCGTCACCGAGCGTTCCGATTTCCTTGCCGTTGAGGAAGAACGTCACGGCGCCGGCGTCGCCGAGGGTGATGACGAAGTAATCCCGTGCTTTCCAGACGCGATGTTCATTCGAAGAGAGTGAACCGCGCTCGGTCCGCAGCGTGTCCATCTTTACCGAAAACCACACCGGTGCGCTGGTGAAAGCTTCAAGAACGAGACTGTCCTCTTTTGCGAACACGCGCTGCTTGGCTTCCACGGGTTCAGGAGGAGTGATAGGCTGTGTAACGGTGTCTTCCGGAGCCAGGTCCAGTTCCGTCAGGGCGTACTGGGAGCTGTCGATGAAACGGCCCGCTTCGATGCTCGCCTTGATGGACGTTGAATCCACCGCGGCGACTTCATCACCGTCATCGCCGGAACTGAAAAAGAAAATGCCATAGACCGCGATCACGATCATGGTAATGATGACCAGACCCATTCCGATAATGCGCTTCTCGCTGCCGCCGTCGGCGGGGGTGATGACCGGAGGGGGCGGGGGGGGAGCACTCTGAGGCGGCGCGGCTTCACGATCCGGTGCGGTTTTGCGCGGCGGTGGCGGAGCGGATTTTTGACGGGGCTCGGACGCGGTCACCCCGGGCTGAGGGGTGGGAGCACTGGGGACGGATTCCTTAGGTGCCTGTCCGCCTTTCTTCTCCGGGCGGGGTACCTGTGCGGAATCAGCCGGTTTCGCCTGACCCGTGTCCGTTTTCTCCGCAGAGCTTTTCAGGGTCGAGGGAGGTGGTGCAGCCGGCTGTTTCTCCGTGGGCGCTTCGGGCGACTGGGTTTTTGCCTCGGCGGTGGACTCCCGTTCCGCCATGGACGTCGTGCGGATATCTATGGCCTTGGCGTCGCCTTCACGGATGTATGAAGACTTTTTCACCGGTGGGACGAACGTTTCGGATTCGACCTCCGCCTTGCCTTCCACTTCGACGTGGGACGGAGGACGGTTGATCGGTTCGACGAACTCGATGGTGTCGTCCAGGCGAGGAAGCAGGTTGGAACTGTCGATGGCCGCAGGAGGGGGCGGGATGCCTTTATCCCTTTCCGCCGCTTCGTTGTAGGAGGCAATGACCTCCTCTTCATCCAGACCGACCGTCCGTGCAAACTCTCGAACGAAGGCGCGGACATAGGTCTGCGGAATGGAAGGGAAATCCCCGGACTCTATCAGACGAAGATTCTTCAGACTGATGCGCGTGCGGTCATGCAGGTCTTCCAGCGTAAGACCCGCCGCTTCGCGCGCGTGCCGCAGGTATGTTCCGAATTCCTTCATGCGGGAGAAATCACTTCAAACGAGGGTGTGTAAAGCAGTACGATTGAAGTATGAAAGTTAGCCCGCGACCTGCGGAAAAGCAAGGCGGGACCGCACTCAACGCGGTACATCAAGTGTCCTTCCGGTGCGAAAATCGTACGCCGTGCGTCTCGCCATGTCTGCAAGTGCCAGGTGATAGTCGATGACCGCCTCAAGCGCAGAGAGCCGGGCCTGGAGGAGCCGTGATCGCGCCTGCGCAAGTTCCGTCGAGCCGATGGTCCCGACTTCGTATCGGCGCGTACTGATATCGTTTGCGATCTCTGCGATTTTACGAGACTGCCGAAGGACATCCGCGCGGCGGGAAGCCGATTCGATACTGCGCATCAGATCGAGTATCTCGCGCTCGAGATTCAGCTCGACGTTTTCCGCGGCAAGCTGAGAACTCCGCAGCCGTGCTTCCGCCGCCTCGATATCCTGTCCGTGTTTCCCCCAGTCGAAAACCGGGATGCTCACGGTCAGCACCGCACGGCGTGTGTCGCGGAGATTATTGTACAATCCGGAGAAGTCCGCATCGTTCTTGTTGAGACCGTAGCTGAGAAAGAGGTCGCCGCGGATACTGCGGGCTGCATGGACGTTCTCCAGTGCCAGTTCGCTGCGTTCGATGTTGTTCCTGGCACGCTGAAGATCCACTCGTGTTTTCTTGGCGCGTTCGACTGCCTCGACGGGATCGATCTGCACCCGGGTCACGGTCGTGTCTCTGAGAACACAGAACAGCGAATCCCGAATCGGAAGCCCGAGGAGAATCTTGAACTGGTTTGCCTGGGACAGCAGCGTGTTCTGTGCGGCGAGCAGATCGTTCTGTGCGGCGGCGAGATCGACCTCGAACTGCAGTGCTTCTACTTCCGCGATGAGGCCTGCCCGGTATTTCCGCTGTCCGGTCGTGTAGGTTTCGTTTTCCTGTCGGACCCGGTCTTCCTGAATGGTCAGGCGCTCCTGAGCAGCATAGAGATTGTAGAACTGCTCGGTGACCGTGAATCGCAGATCGAGCGTGTTGCGTACGTAGTCCGCCATCGCTTCTTCAAAGTCGATTTCCGCGCTGCGCAGCGCGATGCGCTGCGTATTCGGAACGAGCAGCGGCTGACGGAGCTGGATGGCGAGATCGGTGTACCAGTCCCGGTACGGAACGCCTTCGGGACTCAGGTCGCGCTGCTGCTGCTGATAGATCAGGCCTGAGAGGGTGATCGTGCTGTTGGTCCAGATCAGCGGCTGATTGACGTCCAGACGGCCGGACCACTGTGTTCGTTCAAGGGGGAAAAACTCGTTTCGTCCTGTAAGGGGATTGAACTGAGGGAGCAGGGTCCTGCTGTAATTCGGGACGTCGAACTCCATGTCCACGCTCGAATAGAGGGAGAGCCTGGCGGCTTCGGCAGCAGCCTCCGATGCCCGCAGCTGCTCGCGTGCATTGCGCGCGGTATAGCTCCGTTCGAAAGCAAGATCGAGTGCCGCGTCCAGCGTCAGCCGGTGCTGTGCGATCGACTGGAACGAGGTGAGAAAAAAAACGGGCAGCAGGAATACGGGAATAATGCGACAGCGATGGGAGTGCTTATTCATAACGCAGGGCCTCGATGACATCCTTGTCCGCGGCGCGGCGCGCCGGGAAGTAACCGAAAACGATACCGGTTGCAGCCGCCACGGTAAAGGCGAGCACGATTGACCAGAGACTGATAATGGTGCGCCACTCGGCGTATGCGGTAATGATCTCGGTCAGTCCCCAGCCGAGAATGATTCCGGCAGCGCCGCCGAGCACCGAAAGCATCGTTGCCTCCGCGAGAAACTGCGCGATGATCATCGCGCGTGTCGCGCCGATGGCGCGGCGAACGCCGATCTCCCGCGTCCGCTCGAGGACGGAGGCGAGCATGATGTTCATGATCCCGATCCCACCGACGAGCAGGGATATCCCTGCGATCGCCCCCATGACGATATTGAAGATGCTCTGGGTTTTCTGGCTCTGTTCGATGAGCTGCTCGGGGATCGTCACGGTGAAGTCGAGCTGATCGTTGTGCCGTTTCTCGAGCAGGCGGGTAAGAATCGAGGCAGCTTCAGCGATGTCGGTGTTCTCATCGATCCGCACCGCAATCTGATCGATGGTGTTCCGATCGAGATACTCCGTGCCCGTGCTGCCCCGGAATCGAAAACGCCTCCCCATGCGCGCAACGCTTCCGGTCGCTTCACGCGGGAATTTCGCCATGGCTGTTGTCAGCGGAATCAGGACGCTGGCATTGAGAGAGGGCAGGGAGGCGTCTCCGGTCACGGCCTCTTTTTTCCCCGCGATGACTCCGATGACGGTGAACCATTGATCGTCGATTTTCACGAGTTTATTCATCGGATTTTCAAACCCGAACAGCTTCTGTTTGATCTCCGCGCCGATGCAGCAGACGTTCGCGTATTCCGTGAGATGATGTGGAGATAGAAAGGCGCCCTCTTCCAGACGGACGTTGAAAATCGCTTCATTTTCCGGCGTCGTGCCGATGAGCCTGACCTGTGCCGTTCCCTGGTAGGTGCGCGCTTCCAGGTTCGATTCCCAGTTCACGGCAATTTTCTCCGCGAAGCCGCAGACGCTGCGGATAGCATCCGCATCCTTGAGGGAGATGCCGTAGGGACGGACGGATCCGGCGGCATCGTCGTCGTCGGATTCGGGCTGCGGCATCGAACGTATGATGACGTTGCGCACGCCGAGGACCTCGATCTGCTCCAGCGATTCCTGGCGGGCGCCTTCGCCGATGGAAAGCATGGCGATCACCGCACCGACGCCGAAGACGATGCCGAGCATCGTGAGAAACGAGCGCGTCTTGTGCAGAGTGAGGCTCTGATATGCTATGGAGACGGATTCACGGTGTTTCGACAGGAGATCCATCACGCTATTTCTCCGCAGCTGCTGCTGGGGGAGCTGCCGGGCTGCCGTTTTCGAGCCCATCCTTCTCGTCGCTCTTCTGTTCGGGATTTCGCAGCGCCACCTGTTCGCCTTCCGACAGCCCTTTTTTCACCACGACGAAATTGTCGTTCCGCGCACCGAGTACGAGTTCGCGCTTCTCGAATGATGTGCCTTCGCCCACGTAGGCATACGTTTTCGCATCTTCTTCGACGACGCTGATGATGGGGATGGAAAGCACGTTTTTCAGACGGTCGACAACGATCTTATTGGTGGTCGTGATACCCGGTTTGAGCACGTCATCGGTTTCCTTGATATCGATCACGATATCGAACACCTTCACGTTCGAACCCTGTCCCTTCTGCCGGCCGATCTGCGATACACTGCTGATCGTGCCATGAAAGGTCTTGTCGGGGAAGGCATCCGGGATGACCAGAACCGCCTGTCCTTTGGTCACCTTCGATATATCCATCTCATTGACGCTGACTTCAGTCTGCATCGCGGAAAGATCCGGAAGACTTATCAGCGGCATTCCCGGCCAGGGCTGATCGCCCTTCGCGATCTTGCGGCCCGTGGACCAGTTGTTTTCGTAGACGATCAGGCCGCTGATCGGGGCTTTCACTGTCAGGGCTTCCATTTCCTTCTGCGACTCGGCGATATCCGAGCGAATCTGTTCGATCCGCAGCTGGAGATTTCCCAGCTCGGAGCGTCGAACGATGTTCTTATTCTCGATATTGAGCTGTGCCTGGTCGAAAGTGAGTTTGGCACGTTCGAATTCGATCTCCGCTTCCCGTTTCCTCGCTTCAGGCTCGAACTGCATCTTGTCACGTGCGAGTTTGGCGAGTTCGAAGTTCAGTTTCGCCGATTCGTACTCGGTTTTGGCCTGGGACTCGTCGGCCGCCTGCTGTGCCTTGAGTTTGGCGAGGTCAGCCATCGCAGTCTTGAGTTCGGTCTGGCGATCGGACATGCGCTTGAGCGCGGAACTCGGATCGAAGCGGACCAGCACCTCATCCACCTTGGCGATGGTTCCTTCCGTGGCGAGGGAGACCACCTGCAGGTTCCCGCCCGACAGAATACGCGGCGCGGTGATGGTAAAGGAATTTTTTGCCCGCACCGACCCGCTTTCGATGACGTAGATTTCGAATTCCCCGCGTTTCGTCTGGTAAGTCGGAATCGATGCCGCGCCTGAAGGCCAGAGGAAGTAGACAAGCAGAAGCACCGGAAGCGGTGCGGCTGCGTAGAGGATTTTCTTTTGATTGCCAGTCATGTGCGTACTTGATGTTGATTGGATACGGCGGACCCTGCAAAACGCCGGCTGCCCCTGATAAAATATTTCCCCGGAAGTTGTCTCACAATGCCATTCAGCTCCATTTGCAATAAATCCACGAGGAGTGACGGCAGGGAGTGCCCACATGCGGCGGCAATGTCGTCGATGTGCCGCGGCTCATCGGAAAGAAGATCGTACAGTCCCTGCTCGGTGAGGGAGAGCTGCAGCGGCGGCGCGGGAGGCGAGACGTTTCCGACGGACAACCCGGCAACCTCGTCGAGAATCTCCTGGGGAGAGGTTGCGGGCTGGGCCATACTCGCGCGGAGGAGCTGATGCGGACCCGCGCTTCGCGGATTGAAGATGGAGCCGGGAACGGCGAACAGATCCCGATTCTGATCAAGGGCGATGTTCGCCGTGATCATCGCACCGCCGCGCGCATCGCTTTCGGTGACCACCAGGCAGCGAGACAGGCCGCTGATAATTCTGTTCCGGCGAGGGAAATTCGTGGCGTCAGGCTTCGCCTCGAGGGGAAGTTCCGATATGACGCACCCCTGCTCGGCGATGGAAGCCGCGAGGCCGCGATTGACTCCCGGGTAGATATTCAGCAGTCCGCTGCCGAGGACGGCAAGCGTCCGGCCGCCCGCCTGCAGCGTGCTGCGATGGGCGACGGTGTCGATACCCATGGCGAGACCGCTGACGACGGTCACGCCCGCTTCGGCGAAACACCGACAGAAATGCTCGGTCACCTGCCGTCCGTAATCGCTCGGACTCCGCGTTCCGACAACGGCGACAGACCGGTCATCCTGCGCAATGAAATCCCCCTTCATGAAGAGAAACAGCGGAGGATCGTATATGGTCCGCAGGATCTCGGGATAGGACGCATCGGTGAACGGGATGAAACGAATCCCATGTTTCTGGCACATTGCACGGCTGTGTTCGACGATCCTTTCCGCCTCGCCGCTCCGTTTCTCCTCGCGAAGTGTGCGTGCAATGCGCACGGAAAGATGTGTACTGATACCGTCCACCTGACGCAGCTCTGCTTCCGTGGCGCTCAGCATTTGACGGAAGGTGCGAAAGCGCGACAGAAGGGCGCGGCCGCGCGCCGGACCGATGGACGGCAGGAGCGATACGCGCAGATAGTCGAATGCGTCTGACATGATCATAACCGGATTGTTTTCCCCAATATTGTCGCATACTAGAAAAAGACGTCCTGCGAATCAAGTGAGAAATCCGGGGACAAGGGAAGAAGTCCGTCGCCGGGGCGGCCGGGCATCCCGTGACACTGCCGCTCCTCGTCCGGCGAACCCATCCCAAAAAATCAATATTGCGTGAAGCTCTTCTTTTCAATAAGTTGAAAAACCATGAATAAAAATCGTGCCATGTTCATTGCGCGTTGACCACAAGATCATATCGACTCGTTTTGCATGCGACCTGGCTGCCTGCAAGGGAGCGTGCTGCACCTTCCCGGGCGGCAGCGGCCCCCCAGTTTCAGAGGAGGAAGTGCCGATCCTGGAACGCGCCTGGGAGGCGGTTCGTGATCTCATTCCCGGTCTGCATCGACAGGAGGGCGAGCGCCTGGGGCTGATCGTCCCGGATGGCGAGGATCTGACAATCCGCTGCTACGACCAGCGCGCCTGCCTTTTCGTCATGTATGAGAAGGACGTGGCAATCTGCTCGATCCAGAAGCTGCACCAGGACGGAAAATTCGACTGGCCGAAACCGCTGTCCTGCCATTTGTTTCCCATACGTGTCCGCGGCCGCAGGAACGATCAGCTCCGGTACGAAGAGTTTTCCGAGTGCGCACCGGCGCTCGAAAGCGGCGCGCGCGACGACATTCCCCTGGTGGATTTCCTTGAAGGGCCGCTCAAGCGCGCATTTGGCGCCGGCCTTTTCTCCGAGCTGAAAGCGCGGAGCGACGACTTCCACCATCGTGACGGGGACGGGAGGTAGCGGCGCATGCTTCATCTGACGCAAACGCAGAAACTGCAGCAAAGACTCTCACCTGCGCAGGTACAATACCTTAAAATTCTTCAGCTTCCGGTCATTCAGCTCGAGCAAAAGATTAAGGATGAGCTCGAACTGAATCCGCTTCTCGAAGAGGGAATGGAACTCGAGGAGGATCAGGACGACCGGCTCGACATGCTGCAGGAATCCAAGGCGGAGGAGAACGGGGAGTCGACCGGGGAGGAAGATCTTCCAGGACCGGAGAGCAGGAAGGACTCGACCGATGATACCATGGACAAGGAGATCCGGGAGCATGCGGATGAAGAGTATTCCTGGGAAGAATTCTTCGAAAACAACGAAGGATCGAGTTCCACCACACAGTACTGGGATGAGGAAGACGGACGCGAAGCGCCGACTCCTGCAACGGTGACGTTCAGGGAAAGGATTTCCGAACAGATCCAGATGCTCGATTTCAGCGAAACGGAAGAGATGTTCGCGGACGCGATTCTCTGGAACATCGACGACGACGGTTATCTGCATGCCGATTTCGAGGAACTGGTTCGCGATTTCAATCTCGAGCATGAGACGGCGCTTTCTGAAGAAGCGGCGGAATCCGTGCTGCATCGACTCCAGCGCCTGGATCCCCCGGGGGTCGGATCGAGGAATCTCCGCGAATGTCTTCTCGTTCAGCTTGAACTGATGCCGAATGTGAGCACTCCGCGCATCATTGCACTGCGTATCCTGCGTGAAGCGTGGGAGTCTTTTGAGAAAAAGCACTTCGACAGGCTGATGCAGGATCTCCATATTAATGAAGACATGCTCAAGCGCGCATTCGAAGTCATCCGGGGACTCAACCCGAAGCCGGGAGAAGGTGACGGACTCGTTTCCGTGAACTACATTATCCCCGATTTCTTTGTACACCGGGAGGACGGGGAATTCGTCATCACCCTGAATGACAGGGGAGTGCCGCCGCTCCGAGTCAACCGCGCGTACAAGGAGATGTTGCTCAACCAGCGGAAGCGCATCACCACGGAGACCAAACAATTCCTCCGGCAGAAGATGGAAGCGGCGAAGTGGTTTATCCAATCGATCCACCAGCGCCGCAATACCATGCTCGCCGTGATGCACTCCATCGTCGAGAAGCAGAGCGCATGGTTCGAGAAGGGCCAGGGGTACCTCCGTCCGCTTATCTATAAAGACATCGCCGAGGACATCGAGATGGATATCTCGACGATTTCGCGCGTTGTAAACGGGAAATATGTGCAGACGGAATGGGGGGTTTTCGAACTGCGCTACTACTTCAGCGAAGGCATCGCGACGGATGACGGTGAGGAGGTTGCGAACAAGGAAGTGATGGCCATTCTTCGGGACATCATCGGAGGCGAGGACCCGCGGAAACCGCTCAGCGATCAGGCGCTGACAGGCATACTCCAGGAGCGCGGCTTCAACATCGCACGCCGTACGGTCGCCAAATACAGGGAATCGATGGACATTCCCGTTTCGCGGCTGAGAAAACGACTGGTCTAACAACGAACGGAAAACGGAATTCCAATGAATAACGAAACTATACGCGCGACAACCGTTCTCGGGTTGATCCGCGACGGAAAAGCGGTGCTCGGCGCCGACGGACAGGTCACGGTCGGTCAGACCGTCATGAAGCATCATTCGAAGAAAATCCGCAAGATGTATCGCGGAACGGTGCTTGTCGGTTTTGCCGGCTCGGCCGCCGACGCGTTTACGCTGTCGGAAAAATTCGAAGCCAAGCTTGAAGAGTACCGCGGTAATTTTGAACGCGCGGCGGTGGAACTCGCCAAGGAGTGGCGAACGGACAAGTACCTGCACCGACTCGAAGCCCTGCTTGCCGTCCTCAATCAGGAGAAGGCGCTCATCATCTCCGGGTCTGGCGACGTGATCGAAACTGATGACGGTATCGTCGCGATCGGGTCGGGCGGCAGTTACGCCCTCGCCGCTGCGCGCATGCTCGTCAAGCACACCGATCTTCCGGCGAAGGACATCGTGAAGGAAGCGCTACTGACCGCTTCCGAGATCTGCATTTATACCAACAGCAACATCGTGATCGAGGAATTGTAAAAAGATATGCAAGAAGATTTGTTTCACTTTCTCCAGGATTCGCTGACCCCGAAGCGTATCGTCGGCGAACTCGACAAGTACATCATCGGCCAGGACAATGCGAAACGGTCGGTGGCTATCGCACTGCGCAATCGATGGCGGCGGCAGCAGGTTGACGACAGCCTGCGCGATGAGATCATGCCCAACAACATCATTCTCATCGGGCCGACAGGGGTCGGAAAAACCGAGATCGCGCGCAGACTCTCCAAGCTCGCCGGCGCGCCGTTTCTCAAGGTCGAGGCCTCGAAATTCACGGAAGTCGGCTACGTGGGGCGCGATGTCGAGTCCATGGTCCGCGATATCGTGGAAATCGCCATCAACCAGGTCCGGGCCGAAAAGACTACCGAGGTGCAGGAGAAAGCCGCACAGCTGGCGGAAGATCGCATCCTGGATATCATTTTCCCGCGGACGCACTCCCAGGAGAGCGACGCGGAAATGCACTCTCAGACGCGGGACAAGCTGCGAGATCAGCTCCGCGCAGGGAACCTGGACGAGCGGGAAGTGGAGATCGACCTCACCGTGAGCGCGAACCCGAACATGCAGGTTTTTGGACCGATGGGACTCGAGGATATGGGCGTCGATATTCAGAATCTCCTGAGCAACATGATGCCCAAGAAAACCAAAAAGCGGAAGATCAGTATCGCCGAGGCTCGCAAGCTGCTTCAGCAGGAAGAAGCACAGAAGCTGATCGATCCGGATGCCGTTTCGCGCATCGCTCTGGAGCGCGTGCAGAATGCGGGAATCATTTTCCTCGACGAAATCGACAAAATCGCGGGGGCGAAATCCACCGGCGGCGGCATCGACGTATCCCGCGAAGGCGTGCAGCGTGATCTGCTTCCGATCGTGGAGGGCAGCAGCGTCAACACCAAGTACGGAGTCGTTCGCACCGATCATATCCTCTTCATTGCGTCGGGCGCTTTCCACGTCGCCAAACCGAGCGACCTCATCCCTGAACTGCAGGGTCGTTTCCCGATCAGGGTGGAACTCGACAGTCTTACGGAAGAGGATTTCGTCGCAATTCTGACGAAACCGAAAAATGCGCTCCTCAAGCAGTACAGTGCTCTGCTGCAGACCGAAGGAGTGACGCTCGAGTTCAGCGAAGACGGTATCCGGGAAATCGCCCGCATCGCGGCAGAGGTCAACGAACGTGTCGAGAACATCGGCGCCCGCCGTCTGCATACGATCCTGACTACGCTTCTCGACCAGGTCCTCTACGAAGTGCCTGACGTGATCGCCAGCGAAACCGTGACCGTGGACGCGAAGATGGTTCAGGAGAAACTGTCCAGCATCGTGAAAGACAGAGACTTAAGCCAGTATATCTTATAGGATTTCCATGACAATCAGATCTGCGCCTACAAGAGGATGGGACGACACGCTGCTTCGAGCAGCACTCATGTTCCTGATCATCGCCGGGGCTCTCTGGCTCGGCGGCACGGTATACCGTGCCCTGATCGCCAATGAGCTCTTCATTCCCGGCTCACTGGAATTCGATCCCGCAGTGCAGCCCGCCCAGGAACAGACGCTGTATCAGCTGATCTTTGCCTCGTCGGTCGTCGTCCTGGTTTCCTACCTGATCACTCTCATTTCGGCCATCGTCGTTTTCTGGCGCATCCCGCTTCGCGTCAAGGATCACGGGTGGCTGCTGATGGCGGCGATTCTCGTTTTCATGTTCGTACCCGTGGAAATGTTCACCGCATACCTCGACATTCACTTTTTCTATCTTTGGGACTGGACCACAGACGCGATGAACTCCCAGGGCGCCCAGGCGTTCATGGACGTGCAGACGGAACTGCGGAAGACCATATCCCATCGCATCGGAGCGCTTGCCGGGCTTCCCGTCATGGCGGCTCTCTGCTACATCACCGCATCCATCATCGTCATCTGGCAGCCGATGCGCCGGAAACACTCCGAAGCATCGGCGCCGGAATCGGAGCAGAAATAAATCATGGCCGGAATGGATAATGAAGCGCTGCTCGAGGAGCTGCGCGAAACCTGTGAGCACCTCGGATACAAGATTCGATATGAAAAGGGGGATTTCGACGGAGGGCATTGCATTCTCAAGGAAGAACGTCTCCTCGTGGTCAACCGCCGATTCACGATCGAAAAGAAAATTGTCACCGTCGCGCGCGCGCTCAGCGAACTCGGCGTCGATGCGGTGTTCGTAAAACCCGCGGTGCGCGCGCTGATCGAAAAGGAACGGGAAAAAGGCGAATCCTGATGGAGGTTTCACTGCTCATGCTCGGCACGGGTACGTCGCAGGGCGTCCCGGCGATCGGTTGCCGCTGCGCAACCTGCAGCTCGAGCGATCCGAGGGACAATCGCCTGCGGCCGTCTGCATGCTTCATGTGTGACAGTGTGACGATTCTGATCGATACGTCTTCGGATTTCCGGCAGCAAATGCTTCGGCATGGCATTCGGCATATTGACGGCGTGCTGTATACCCATCACCATTTCGATCATATCGGCGGATTTGACGATCTGCGTCAGTTCAATTATCTGCAGCAATCCGCCATGCGGCTGTATGGGCTGGGAGAGACTCTCGACGAGCTGCGTCTCACGTACCGGTACGCCTTCGGAGATGCGCTGCAGGCGGGAGGCGGCGTGCCGAGCGCGATCCTTCATCGGGTGGAAGGCGGCGCGCCCTTCACCGTCGAGTCGGTACCCGTCACGCCGATCCCGGTCATGCACGGTGTCCTTCCTATCCTCGGATACCGGGTCGGAAGTATCGCCTACCTTACGGACACGAATTACATTCCGGAGTCCTCGTACGCGCTGCTGGAAAATCTTGACGTGCTGGTGCTCGATGCTCTTCGTCATACGGATCATCCGACTCATTTTCGCCTCGAGGACGCGATAGAGACAGCACGACGCATCGGCGCGCGAAAGACGTATTTCACACATATCGCGCACGACATGATGCATGAGCGCGACAGCGTCCTCCTTCCGGAAAACATGGAATTTTCGTATGATGGTCTTTTGATCACATCGAAGCGGGGCAGTCATGATTGACGCCGTTGTATTCGACCTCGACAACACTCTCGTCGATTTCATGCTCATGAAGCGGAAAGCGGTCGAAGCCGGAATCCGTGCCATGATCGACGCGGGTTTGCGAACTTCGTTCGACGATATCGATACGGTGGTGACGCGGATCTACAAGGAGCAGGGGATCGAGTACCAGAGGGTGTTCAACCAGGTGCTGCAGGAACTGACCGACGAAGTGGATCACAAGATCCTCGCCGCGGGGATCGTCGGCTACCGCAAGGCGCGTGAAGCCATGCTCGTTCCGTATCCGCATGTGCATATGACGCTGTTTACGCTCGCGCGGATGGGACTCAAGCTCGGAGTCGTGTCCGATGCGCCGAAACTCGAGGCATGGCTCCGGCTCTGCTCACTCAACCTGCATCACATTTTCGACGCAGTCGTCACTTTCGAGGATACGGGCGAACGAAAACCCAGCCCGACGCCTTTCCAGCGGGTTCTCTCACTGATGGGGGTGCATCCCTCGCATGCGATCATGGTCGGTGACTGGGAGGAACGCGATATCCTCGGTGCGCGGAATATCGGAATGTACACCGCGTTCGCCCGTTACGGGGATACCTTCAACACCGGCGATTCGACCGCAGACTACGACCTCGCCAACATCAACGATCTGGTCGGCATCATTCGCGATTTACGGCGGAGGGGCGGATGAGCGCGGTACTGGGCATCGGAATCGATATTGAAGAGATCGAGCGATTCGAGCAGCTGACCGAGCAATGGGGGCTCCGGTTCGAGAGAAAGGTGTATACGGAAGAGGAGATTCGATACTGCAGCGGAAAGACGCGGCCGCCGCAGCACTTCGCCGCCCGTTTTGCGGCGAAGGAAGCGTTTTCAAAGGCCATCGGCACGGGGTGGACCGGTTCGTTTCGATGGACGGATGTCGAAGTTCGCAATGACGGGGCGGGGAAACCTTCGTTTGTCCTGCACAATTCCCTGCTCGAGCGCTTCGGTTCACTGAATATCCAGCTTTCGCTTTCCCACAGCGGTGCGTACGTCACCGCCATGGTCATCATACAGGGCAGCGAGACATAAGTATTTTTCAATTTCGGAGGAGCATATGGAGCGGTTTTTCAGATTTTCCCTTTCGCTTTTTGGCGTCGTGTTCGTCGCCGCTTTAGTGGTATTCGGCGGATGTTCGAGCGATTCGGGGACGGACCCGAATCCGTCCGATACGACCGGCAACAACGACACCAATTCGGTGAAAATCGAGGACAGGATTCGCACGACTGTTTTCGTCCACGGTACGAATGAAGCCGCGGATGTGTTCAGCGAACTCACACAAAGATTCGCTCTCAACGGCTACTCGGAAGCCCAGCTCGTCGCGTTCGATCTCGAAGATTATTACTCCGGCAGCGCGATCGATATCGCCGAAATGGCCGCGCAGATTGACAGCAAGGTCACGGAGGTCATCGCATCGAGCGGGGAAACCCGCATCGATATCGTCGCCCACGGATCGGGCGTGAACGCGGTGCAGCACTGGCTCGTGAACATGGGCGGTACGAACAAGGCCGCGCACGTGCTGTTTGTCGGCGGCTCGTACGACCTTTCCCTGACTTCGAACGGGGACGTGACCCCGTCGCCGTGCAAGTATCTGACGATTCGCAGCGACGGAAACGATGCGGCACAGCAGGGCAACGCGGAATACGGCAGCCTTGCCGGCGCAACGAATCAGCAGTTCGCCGGCCTCGACAATCTTCAGCTGCTTTCGAACGGAAACGCGTTTGCAAAAATGTTCAGCTTCGTGACCGGTGCAGCACCGAGCGAACCGAACATGCCGAACCCCCGTATCGGAATGTCCTATGATATCAGGGGACGCATCATCGATTTCATCGACAACACCCCGGTCGGCGGCGCCATGGTTATTCCGATAAAAATCCGGACGCTCTCAAGCGGTGAAATTCAGCGGCAGGTCGGCGGAACGGTCCTCACGGCCGATGCAGACGGATATTTCGAATTCAGCGACGTCGTCGGTCCGGAGCAGCATCTCGAGTTCCTGGTTCGTAGCGGCAACACCGCGTATTACGACATGCATATCTACCGTCAGGCCTGGCGGGCAAATTCTCACACGGAACGTCTCCGCATGATTCCGCGTTCGGGCGGCGGCAGCGATATCCTCACCAACTACAGCGCGGCGCTGAAAACGGGGAACCACGCGGTGATGATGGTGATGTCGCAGAACAGGACGATGCAGTTCGGCCGTGATGCCGTGACGGTCCGCCGCTTCGATCCTTCCTTTGATCCTATCGGCGAGGTCAGCGTTCTGACGCAGAGCAACGCGCCGGTTCCCGGAGGGAGCGCGCAGAACGGCAATACCTGGTTCCTCGCCCTCGTCGATTATGACGGGAACGGGCAGGATGGAAGCGGTCCGATCGGTGCACCCGCACTGAACATGTGGGGACTCAATTCCTTCGACTGCTTCCTCGATGCAACGACCACCGCGTACCAGACGCAGATAGATCTCAATGGCGTCGTTCTCGGTACATTCAACTACAGATCTTCGGGTTCGAGCGGCAGCAACAATTCCGGGTTCAATCTCATTCAGTTCGAGTATTGATGCCGATGGACTTCAGCACCCGCATCACTTCACTGTTCGGCATCCAGTACCCGATCATCCAGGCAGGAATGATCTGGGTGTCGGGCTGGCGGCTGGCAGCCGCCGTCTCGAACGCAGGAGGACTCGGTCTTATCGGCGCCGGTTCGATGAAACCGGAGCTGCTCGCCGAACACATCCGCAAAGCGCGGGCGGCGACGGACAAACCGTTCGGGGTGAATCTCCCGCAGCTTCGCGGCGATGCGGAGGATCTCGTCCAGGCCATCGTTGACGAAAACGTACGGATCGTCGTTACCTCCGCCGGGCACCCGGGCAAGTTCCTTGCCCGGCTGAAGGATGCGGGCTGCGTCGTTGCACATGTGGTCCCGTCACTCAAACATGCGATGAAAGTGGAAAGCGTCGGCTGCGATGCCGTCGTCGCGGAAGGCTTCGAAGCCGGCGGACACAACGGTTTCGAAGAGACCACGACGTTGACGCTGATCCCTCAGGTGGCGGACGCGGTCTCGATTCCCGTCATCGCGGCGGGAGGAATCGCGAACGGCAGACAGATGCTGGCCGCGTTCGCCCTCGGCGCGGACGCCGTCCAGGTGGGAACCCGTTTTGCCGCCACTGTCGAATCGTCCGCGCACGACCTCTACAAACAGAAGGTCGTGGAGTGCGGTGACGGCGGGACCATCCTGACGCTGAAAAAACTCGCGCCGGTGCGGCTGATCAGAACGCCCTTCGCTCTCAAAGCAATCGAAGCGGAAGCCCGCGGTGCCGAACGGGAGGAACTCGCGGAACTCCTGGGCCGGAAACGGGAAATGCTCGGCATGTTCGAAGGGAACCTCGACGAAGGAGAATTCGAAGCCGGACAGAGCGCGGCGCTCGTCAACGACGTGCTTCCCGCTGCGGAGGTCGTGCGTCGTCTTCTCGCAGAATTCGAGGATGCAGTCAATCGTACGCCCTTCCGCAGGGAGGGCTGATTTTAACCCTTGCAAACTCACAGAAAAAAGACGTAGATTTTTCAAACTGTTTCAATCAGAGGAAGCGGGTTCATGTCCCAACGCATTCGTATCACCATCCTGTTACTGCTGTTTGCCGTGCCATTGTTCAATGTAACGGCGCAGGACTACACGGCGTTCGATTTCCTCCGCATCCCGATGAACGCGCGGGCTGCTGCGCTGGGGAACACCTATCTGACCGCGCGGAACGACGTCACAACGCTGTTCACAAACCCGGGAGCGCTCAGTACGGTCGAAGGACCCTCCGCTTCCATCGGTTTTCTCAAGCACCTGCTCGACGTGAACGCCGGATACGCGGTGTACGGACAGCAGTGGGACGATCTCGGGTGGTTCAGCGCGGGTATCGTGTATCTCGATTACGGTACGTTCGAGGAGACTGATAAATTCGGCGATCGGACCGGGAAGGAATTCGGGGCATCCGATCTCGCTCTGAGTCTCGGGTACGGAAACAAAACCGGCAACCTGAACTACGGCGCCGCGATCAAGATCATTCATTCTTCCATCGAGGAATACAGCGCATCCGGACTCGCGCTCGATGCCGGAATATCCTATATCATCCCTGATCAGCAGATGGTGCTGGCCGCCGGCGTACAGAATGCCGGTTTGCAGGTCAGTTCCTTCGGTGACGAAAACGAGTCACTGCCGTTGGATGTTCGCGTCGGTGTCGGGAAGAAGCTCGAACACCTGCCTCTCAACATCATGCTCAATTTCCATAAGCTGAACGAATCGTCGGAGACCTTCTTCGATCGCTTCTCGAATTTCTCTCTCGGTGGGGAATTTGACCTGAGCGACGCCCTGAAAGCCCGCATCGGGTATTACAATGAGATGCGTCGGGAACTGAAGATCGGAACCGCGGCCAAACTGGCAGGATTCTCCGGCGGGTTCGGGCTGAAGGTGGCCAGCTACGTCGTCGACTATGCCTACACCTCGCTGGGCGAGATCGGCGCCATGCATCGATTCAGCCTGAGCACGTCCTTCTGACATATCCATGATCGGTCAGAGACCCGGAACCAAGCACGCGGAAGAGCGATCCCTCAGGACCGCTCTTCTCGCATTTATGGACGAAGTGCGTCGCACACCCCGCGACATCATCATCGTCTTTCTCACGGTCGCCATCGCGGGCATCCTCGCAAACCAGTACGGGAGCAAGCACTTTTTCTATGAAAAGTGGTTCGACGCGCTCCGCTCGGACCGACTATATGACCTGTACCAGTACCTGTACTGGTTCGGTGCCGAGTTTCTGTTCTTTTTCCTGCTGCTCATGCCAGTCATTCTCTTCCTTCACCGCAAACGTCTTCGCGATTTCGGCGTCGGGGCAGGGGACTGGCGATTCGGACTGCGTGTTTCGTTCGTTTTCTTCGCCGTCATGCTCCCCGTGCTCTGGTTTGCGAGCGCGTCCCCGGCATTTCAGAGCGTCTACCCGCATTCCCATATCGTCCGAGGCGACTGGACACTCTTCGTCGCCTACGAGGCCGCGTTCATTCTCTACTTCATCGGCTGGGAGTTCATCTGGCGCGGCTACATGCTCTTCGGTCTGCTTCCGCACACAGGCGCCGCGGTCGCGGTGCTCGTGCAGATGATTCCATTCGTCATCCTGCACTACGGGAAGCCCCTGCCGGAGACGGTCGGCGCGATAGCGGCAGGAATTGCACTCGGAGCGCTGTCGGTGCGGACGAGATCATTCTGGTATGCCGTGCTGATTCACTGGTCGGTCATGCTGACGATCGATCTGCTTTCGACTCTGCGTTTTCGGAGCGGTATCGAGGGGATCGGACCCGAGGCGCTCTTCGGCGTTTTCTCCGCACTCTTTCGCTGAGTATATTTGATGCAGTCTCCTGCATTGCAGCCGGGAGACAAAACAGCCAGCACGTGAAAGCAACACGAGGTCTCCTCATGCGTCTCTGTGTCAACATCGATCATTTTGCAACAATGCGGGAAGCGCGCGGCGGACTTGAGCCCGATCCCGTGACAGCGGCACAGCTGTGCGAACTTTACGGCGCCGAAGGCATCGTCTGTCATCTGCGTGAGGATCGCCGTCATATCAATGACCGGGACCTCCGGCTGCTGCGCGAGACGGTGAAGACCAAACTCGATCTCGAGATGGCAATCACGGACGAGATCCTGCAGATCGCGATCGAGACTCTGCCCGACCTGGTGACGCTCGTCCCGGAGAAGCGCAAGGAACTCACGACGGAATCAGGACTCGACGTCATCAGCGACGGGCAGAAGGTTGCGCATGCGATCCGTCTCCTGCATGAAAACGACATCGAGGTCAGCATTTTCGTCGATCCGATCGACGAGCAGATAGAAGCCTGCGCAGAGGCAGGAGCGGACATCATCGAAATTCACACGGGAGAATTCGCAAATGCCCGCAGTGAAGAGGAAATGCTCGAACATCTCGCACGCATCAAATCCGCGGCGGCATATGCGAAAACGCTTGATCTCGGAGTGAACGCCGGTCACGGACTCAACTACGTCAACATCCGCTATATCACCGCAATCCGCGAAATCGATGAACTCAGCATCGGACATTCGCTGATCTCACGGGCCATGTTCGTCGGGCTTCAGAAGGCGGTGGAAGAGATGCTGAAGCTCGTACGGGGGTTCTAGATCATGCGCGGAATGAAAAATCTTCATTCTTTCTCACATTTTTCTTTAAGTACTCTTGCTTTATCTGCAGTCCTTACATATATTTGTGGACCTACGTCGGGTTCTTAGCTCAGTTGGTTAGAGCGCTACCTTGACATGGTAGAGGTCACAGGTTCGACTCCTGTAGAACCCACACTCTGTTGGAGAAAAAATCGGAGCGAATCCGATTTTTTCATTATACACACGTGCACGAGCAGTTTTATGCAAGACGTGATCAAAATCACTTTCCCGAACGGCGACGGCAGGGAATTTCCCCGCGGGGCGACCGGCCTGCAGATTGCGGAAGCAATTTCTGCGGGATTGGCTCGTGAGGCCCTTGGTGTCAAGGTCGACGGCAAGGTGATGGATCTTCACCGTCCGATCGAAGCGGACGCCGAGGTCCAGATCCTGACCTGGAACGACGAAGAGGGGAAGGAAATTTACTGGCACAGTTCCAGCCACCTCATGGCGCATGCCATTGAGGACATTTTCCCGGGCGCGAAATTCGGTGTCGGACCCGCAATCGAAGAAGGGTTCTACTACGACATCGACATCGAGCAGGTTCTCACGCCGGAGGATCTCGCGCGCATCGAAAATCGCATGGCGGAGCTCTCAAAGGAAGACAAACCCTTCGAGCGCAAGGTACTGACGCGCGATGAGGCGCTCGCGTTCTGGAAAGGGAAGAATGACCAGTACAAGCTGGAACTCATTGACGGCTTCGCAGAAGATGAAATCATCAGCTGCTATTCCGAGGGGTCCTTCACCGACCTCTGCCGCGGACCGCATCTGCCCTCCGCCGGAAAGATCAAGTATGTCAAGCTGCTGACGGTATCCGGTTCGTACTGGAAGGGTGATGCGAAGAACACCCAGCTTCAGCGCATCTACGGCATTTCCTTCCCGAAGAAAAAGGAACTGGATGAGTACCTCATCCGTCTCGAGGAAGCCCGGAAGCGGGATCACCGAAAGCTCGGTCGCGAACTCGAACTGTTTTCCTTCCATGACGTCGCCCCTGGCGCGCCGTTCTGGCTGCCGCGCGGGATGAAACTCTTCAAAGAACTGCAGAAGATGATCCGCGAGCTGCTCGACGGAGCCGGCTACGATGAGATTCTGACCCCGATACTCGTGAAAAAGGAGTTGTGGGAGCAGTCCGGGCACTGGCAGCATTACAAGGAAAACATGTTCCTCGTCGAGGACGGCGAAGATCAGATCTTCAGCCTGAAACCGATGAACTGTCCCGAATCCACCTTCGTGTACCGGCATCGCGTCCGCAGTTACCGGGATCTTCCGCTGCGCTATTCGGAAATCGGAACGAACCATCGCAACGAGCTTTCCGGCGCACTCAACGGCATGTTCCGCGTCCGTCAGTTCCACATGGACGACGCGCATATCTATGTCCGACCCGACCAGATTCTCGATGAGATCACCCAGCTCCTGACGCTGGTGGACCGATTCTACAAGGTTTTCGGATTCGAGCCTTTTTACAAGCTCAGTACGCGTCCCGAAGAGGCGATGGGCGACCCCGCACTGTGGGACACCGCGGAGAAGGGGCTTGCCGACGCGCTGCAGGCAAATGGCATCGACTACAAGCTCAATCCCGGGGACGGTGCATTTTACGGTCCGAAAATCGATATCAGCGTTCGCGATGCGCTCAGCCGTTCCTGGCAGCTCGCGACCATCCAGCTCGATTTCCAGATGCCCGAACGCTTCGAACTCGAGTATATCGACGAGAACAACGAACGGCAGCGGCCGGTAATGATTCACCGTGCGATCATGGGTTCGATGGAGCGCTTCATCGGCGTCCTGATCGAGCACTTTGCCGGTGCGTTCCCTACATGGCTTTCGCCTGTACAGGCGGCGGTGCTTCCCATCAGCGACCAGTTCATGGACTACGGTCGCGAGGTCGAGGCTGCATTGCGGGAAGCCGGAATTCGCGTGGAATTCGACGACCGCAATGAGAAAATCGGGTACAAGATCCGTGATTGGGAAATGCACAAAGTCCCGTACATGCTGATCGTCGGCGAAAAAGAGAAGGCAGGATCCGCCGTCTCCGTCCGCCGTCACAAGGAAGGCGATCTTGGCTCCCGTACCGTCGAGGAATTCATTCGGTCCATCACCAATGAGATAGCAGAGAAGTCACTCTAACAAACCGGAGGCACCAACGGCTACGTTCAATCGTCCAGTACGGACACCCCAGCGCAGAACACGCATCAACGAGGAAATCAACGCGAAGGAAATCCGGCTCATCGGAGCGGATGGAGAACAGGTCGGTATCGTCTCTCCGCGGGAAGCCCTCGCAATGGCCACGGAAAAGGAACTTGACCTTGTCGAGATTGCGCCGCAGGCATCGCCGCCCGTGTGCAAAATCATGGATTACGGCAAATTCAAGTATGAGCAGCAGAAAAAAGAGAAGCTGCTGAAGAAGAAACAGCTGAACATCGTGATCAAGGAAGTGCGTTACCATCCGACGACGGACACGCATGATTTTGACTTCAAGCTGCGTCACGCCCGGCAGTTTCTGCTCGAAGGCAACAAGGTGAAAGCCGCAGTCGTGTTCCGGGGACGCCAGATGGCGCACCAGGAACTCGGATTTCAGCTTCTGACAAAGCTCAAAGAAGCGCTGGAAGACATAGCCCTGGTGGAGAAAGAGCCCAATATGGAAGGGCGCTCGATGATTGCCATTTTCGCTCCCGACAAGAAGAAAATCGCGGTAATCGAGAAGGAAAAAATTGGAGATTCCGGGCAGGAATAAACTGGAACGGGATCAGGAATTTTCTTATATTAATAAGCTAGATTTTTTCGATCGAACCGAAAAGGAGTACGAGAAGATGCCCAAAATGAAAGGCAAGTCCGGTGCAAAAAAGCGCTTCACGCTTACCGGTACGGGCAAGATCAAGCGCAGGAAGGCGTACAGCAGCCACATCCTGACGAAGAAAACGACCAAGCGCAAACGCGGTCTGCGTCAGGGCACCCTCGTGGATGCCTCCGATGAAAAACGCATCAAAATGATTATCTAAATAGACTCACAGGTGAAGAATGCCTCGTTCAAAGAATAAGGTCGCTGCGCACCGTCGGAGGAAAAAAACACTTGATCGCGCCAAAGGCTTTTACGGTGCGAGCAGCAAAATCCTGACAGTTGCGAAGCACCGTGTTGACAAGTCCCTGCAGTTTGCCTATCGTGATCGCCGCGCGAAGAAGCGTACGATGCGTCAGCTCTGGATTACGCGCATCAATGCCGCCTCGCGCATGCACGGCGTCTCGTACTCCCGGCTTATCGACGGACTCAACAAACACAACATCGACATCAACCGGAAGATGCTTTCGGAGATCGCCGCCACGGACAGCACGGCTTTTGCTGAAATCGTGAAGCTCGCGACCCTGTAAGCCCTTTTTTGATCGTACGGCGGGCATTGCATAGAGAGTCGCACTCTCATGTCATGCCCGTTTTTTTTTGCTACGTATTCGCAGGAGATCGAAGTGAAAGATCGTATAGAAGCCATGCTTGCGGGTATGCGGGAGCGCGCTGCCGGCCTGGTGACAGAGGAAAGCGTCGAGCAGTTCCGCATCACCTACCTTTCTCGCAAGGGAAGCATCGCGCAGCTCTTCGAGGACCTTAAAACGCTTCCGGCGGAAGAAAAGCCGTTGATGGGAAAAGAGCTGAACGTGCTTCGGCAGACAGCACAGTCCCTGCTCGACGAGGCGGTCGAGAACCTGGCGCGCAGCAGCCGGGAGGGGAAGGACCGGCTCGACCTTTCGCTTCCCGGACGGGATCAGCACCGCGGACACATGCATATCGTGTCTCAGACCATCGAGGAAATTTCCGATATCTTTCGGCGCATGGGATTCAGTGTTGCGGACGGACCGGAGATCGAGACAGACTACTACAACTTCGAATCATTGAATTTTCCCGCGGATCATCCCGCCCGCGACATGCAGGATACGTTCTTCATCACCGATTCGCACCTTCTCCGGACGCACACCACTCCGGTTCAGGTCCGCCTCATGGAGAAATATCGTCCGCCCATCCGTGCGATTTTTCCGGGAAAGGTGTACCGCAACGAAGTGATCAGCGCGCGGAGTCACGTGCAGTTTCACCAGATCGACGGACTCTTCGTGGACAAAGATGTCACGTTCGCCGATCTGAAGGGAACGCTGGTCACCTTTGCGAAAATGTACTACGGCTCGTCGCTCAAGTATCGTTTCCGGCCGAGCTTCTTCCCGTTTACGGAACCTTCGGCGGAGATGGACATCAGCTGCTACCTCTGCAATGCGAAGGGCTGCCGGGTGTGCAAGCAGACCGGGTGGCTTGAAATCCTCGGCTGCGGAATGGTCGATCCCAATGTGTTCGCATCCGTCAATGTCGATCCCGAAGAATTCAGCGGTTACGCCTTTGGCATCGGTATCGAACGCACCGCGATGCTCCGGCATGCTATCGATGATATCCGTCTTCTGTTCGAAAATGATCTCCGTGTCAATCATCAATTCAACTGATCATGCAGCTATCACTCAACTGGCTTCGTTCGTATGTCGATGTTCCGGAATCCCTCGAGGAGCTTGAAGCGCTCTTAACCAATGTCGGTCTTGAGGTTGAATCCATTGAAGATCGCCGCGATTCCTTCAAGAATATTGTCGTAGGTGAGGTACTCACCTGCGAGAAACACCCGAATGCCGACAAGCTCTCCGTCTGCACGGTCAGCAATGGGGCAGAGGTATCGACGGTGGTGTGCGGCGCTCCGAACATCGCCGCCGGGCAAAAAGTCATATTCGCCCAGGTCGGCGCGCACATCGCGCATCTCGGATTCACCATCGACCGCCGCAAACTTCGGGGCGTCGAGTCTGCCGGAATGATCTGCTCGTCCTCGGAACTCGGGCTGGATGAAGACCATTCGGGTATCGCCGTCCTTTCGGCGGACGCAAAACCGGGGACGCCCATGGCGGAGTACCTCGGATATGATGATGTCATCCTCGGTATCGGCATCACCCCGAACCGCGGCGACGCACTCTCGCATATCGGCACCGCGCGTGACATCGCCGCTGCAACGGGCTCGCCGCTGCGCATGCCGATTGTCGACACCGCCGACGTGACGGATCCGGAACCGTTCAGCATCGACATTCGCGATGCCGTGCTCTGTCCGCGATATTCCGCGGCGATCGTTCGCAACGTGACCGTCGGGGATTCTCCGGAATGGCTGCGCAAGGCATTGACGGCAGCGGGTGTTCGCCCCATCAACAATATCGTCGACGTCACCAACTATGTCATGATGGAAATCGGACAGCCGATGCACGCCTTCGATCTGGCGCTGCTCGACGGAGCCGGCATCGTGGTCCGCACTTCCGCACCGGGAGAGAAACTCACAACGCTCGATGACGAGGAGCGCAGTCTTCCCGACAACGCGCTGCTTATATGCGATACGGAAAAGGCCGTCGCCGTTGCGGGGGTCATGGGCGGACAGCACTCCGCGGTTTCCTCATCAACGACATCCATCCTGCTCGAGAGCGCGCATTTTCACCCGTCTTCGGTCCGCCGCACGGCGAAGCTGCTCCAGCTTTCGACGGATTCGAGTTACCGTTTCGAGAGGGGATCGGATCCGAATATCACGATGTGGGCTCTCCGGCGCGCCGTACAGCTGATCCTGGAAACGGCAGGCGGCGAAGTCCGCGGCATCTATGACGGGTACCCCGCGCCTGTGACCCCGAAAGTCGTCGTGCTGCGTCCCGCTTTCGTCGAACGCATACTCGGGATCACGATTCCGGCAGATGAGCAGCGCCGCATTCTCGAAGCCCTGCAGATGGACATTCTCGAGGCGACGGAAACATCATTCACCTGCCGCATTCCCACATTCCGCAGTGATCTCGAACGGGAAATCGATCTCGTGGAAGAGATTGCGCGAATACACGGCTACGACAATATTCCTGTCCCAACGAGAATCGAGATGAATGTCGGTGCCCGTTTCGACGACCAGGCATTTCCCGCCCAGCTGCGCAATATCCTTCTCGGATTCGGTTTCGATGAAATTCTGTCCTCCAGTCTCGTGGCTCGCGCGCGTGCCGGCGCAGACGGTGAAGCGGGGAAAACGGTCGACGTTCTGAATCCTGTCAGCAAGGAACGCCCGAGTCTCCGCACAAGCCTTCTTCCGTCACTTCTTGAAGCAGTGGACGTGAATATTCGCAATGGCATGCGTTCCGTACGCATCGCGGAAATCGGGCACGTGTTTGCCGAAGCAGGAGAGAAGCAGTTCAACGAACGCAACATGATTGCCTTCGCCATCACCGGGAATGCGCAGGGCAGATCGTGGTTCGGTCCCGAACGGAGCGCGGACTTCTTCGATCTGAAGGGCGTTCTTCAGGGATTGCTTGAATCGCTCTATATTGACAATGACACAATCTTTTACTATGATAGAACCAGTACTTTAAGTGACCATGTACTAACGCTTGAAGTCAAAGGCAGATATGCCGGACGAGCTGTCGAAGTTTCTGATACGATTCTTGCAAGCTTTGATATTGATCAGCCGGTATACTATGCGGAGCTCGATGTTGAGGTTCTGCACGCAGCCATACCGGAACGTCAGAAGTTTGTTCCCGTGGCAAAGTATCCGAGTGTAACGCGTGATCTTGCGGTCATCGTCGCAAAGGATATACAGGCGAGCCAGATTTCAGCTACCGTGCTGCTCGGAAAACCTGCCTTCCTGAAAAGCGTTCGCGTTGTTGATGTTTTCACGCATGAAAGTCTCGGTTCCGATCACAAGAGCGTGGCATTCACGATGACATTTCAGGCGGAAGACAGAACGCTCACGGACCAGGATATTAATGCGTCGGTCGAGGCAATCGTCACCGCGCTCAGGCGGGATCTGCAGGCCGAACTTCGCGGATAACGGTTTCGTTCCATCAGTCCGGATGATCACATGACACAGCATGAGTTGCCCGCACACGGCGGTGCGATGCAGAATATCATTCAACTGGCCCTGCAGGGTCTCTGGGACCGTGCGCAGAAGGCCGTCGAGCTGATTACGCGGCTTCGCAGCGAGAATGCCGCACTGACTCAGCGGGTGGAAGAACTGGAGTCCGCACAGCGACTGTTCGACGAGCAGCTCGCTGAAAAGGAGAATCTCATTACCACATTGCAGGAGAAAAAAGCGACGCCCGCGTCTGTTGACGTTGGCGATGGACTTTTATATCTTTCGCCGGACGAAAGAGAGGCTTTGGAACGTCAGATTGGTGACCTGCTGCGGCGCATCAACACGCATCTCGGGTCATCCAGGTAATTGACTTGTGGCATATAGACTGATTGTAGAAACTCTCTCAGAAGATTGAATACGAATCATGGAAGCCAAAAGCATTCGCGTACGCATATACGGCACGGACTATCCCCTGAAGGTTGATGATGAAGATCTGACCCTCAAGGCAGCCGAACATCTTGACCGGATGATGCAGGAATTACACACCCAGATTCCCGATCAACCGCCGACGACGCTTGCCGTACTGTCCGCGCTCAATGTTGCCGAAGAGCTGACCCATGAACAGAACGAAAAAAAACAGTTGAACCGAAAAGTTGAACAAGAACTCCGTTCCATTTCGCAGTTGTTAGACGGAGTACTGGACGGAGACTAATACAGGACGAAGAGAACAAGTAACCGCACTACAATCCGGTCACTGGCCACGTTAAAAAGAACCAACACTTTTTACCTGGGAATCTGACTCTTACCATCAATTGCAGGCCTCGATCTTCGCGATTCGTTCGCTTCGGCGAATGACAGTGGAAGCAAGAGATGTGAAGGCATTTACCCACTGTGTCATGGATGGGTTCTTTTTTCCCACCACCAGTTACTAGGGGTAGTGCGGTACTTTTTTATTCTGGAGGAAATAGGAAATGAACGTCGAACTATACTGGCTTTTACCAACCATCGCGGCACTCGGTGCCTTTTTCCTGTTCCTTGGTTGGTACATCGCCGCCCGCGTAGGCCAGAACAAGGTCTCCGCCGCGGAAGACCGTGCGCGTGAGATCGTGGAAGCCGCGGAAAAGGAATCCGAACACGTCAAGAAAGAAAAACTCCTCGAGGCGAAGGACGAGCTGTTTCACAAAAAACAGGAAATTGAAAAAGAGCTCAACCGGCAGCGAAACAAACTGCATTCCCGCGAGAAACAGCTGACCAGCAAGGAAGAAAGCATCAACGGACGGTCTGAACTTCTGACAAAGAAAGAAGAGAAAATCAAACAGATCGAGGAGCGCGCCGAGCAGAAGGAGAAGGAACTGCAGGATCGCATCGATCGCGTCCACATGATCATCGCGGAGCAGACGGAACGGCTCGAGAGAATTTCCGGCATCTCCCGCGACGATGCGCGCAACGTCCTCATGGAAAACATGATCAGCGACGCGAAACTGCAGGCTGCGCAGCAGCTGAAGGAGATCCGTGACGAAATGAAGGGCACGGCCAAGAAGGAAGCGCAGCGCGTCATCCTCCAGGCCATTCAGCGCACGGCGTCCGATCATTCCGTGGAAACGACGGTTTCGGTTCTGAACCTCGCCAGCGAGGATATGAAAGGCCGGATCATCGGACGGGAAGGCCGCAACATTCGGGCATTCGAAGCTGCGACCGGCATCGACGTGATTGTCGACGATACGCCGGAGGCCGTCATCCTGTCGGGGTTCGATCCGTTCCGCAGGGAAGTGGCGCGCATTGCGCTTGAAACGCTGATGGCGGACGGACGCATTCATCCTGCGCGCATTGAAGAAGTCGTCGAAAAGGTTCGAAAGGACCTTGAAGAAGAGATTTTCCGCGTCGGCGAAAACACGCTTCTCGACGTCGGCATTCACAACGCGCATACGGAAATCAAGAAACTCGTCGGAAAAATGAAGTTCCGTTCGAGCTACGGGCAGAACCTCCTTCAGCATTCAATGGAGGTCGCCTGGCTCTGCGGTATCATGGCGGCGGAACTGGGTCTCGACCCGAAAATCGCCACACGCGCAGGACTCCTGCACGACATCGGTAAAACGCTCGACCGCAATATCGAAGGGCCGCATGCGCTGCTCGGCATGGACCTCGCGAAGAAATACCGCGAGCACGCCATCATCATCAACGCCATCGGCTCGCATCACGACGACATTCCGATGGAATCGCCGTATGCTCCTCTCGTCCAGGCGGCCGATGCCATCAGCGGCGCCCGTCCCGGCGCCCGCCGAGAATCGCTCGAAGGCTACGTCAAGCGGCTTGAAAAACTCGAGACCATCGCGACGGGCTTCGAGGGTGTTGCCAAGACCTATGCCATCCAGGCGGGCCGCGAGGTGCGCGTTATGGTTGAGCACGACCGCATCGACGACACGCTTGCTGATCAGCTTGCGACGGATATCGCAGAAAAAATCCAGAACGAGATGGAATACCCCGGACAGATCAAGGTCACCGTCATCCGGGAAAAACGCGCCATCGCATTCGCAAAGTGAAACGAACGGAAATTCAATGACAACGCGACCGCAGGCGGCGCTGCTGATCGGGCTGACCGGCGGCATCGGTGCAGGCAAAAGCACAGTAGCTGCTCTCATCAGGGAAGAATATCCGGTACTGGACACGGACCGCATCGCGCGCGAGATCATGGAAAGCGACGAGGCGGTCCGTGCCGCGTTGACGGAACGATTCGGCGTTCAGACGTTTCTCTCCGATGGGACGCTCGACCGCCGCTTCCTGGGGTCTCTCGTTTTTGACGACGCCGTCAAGCTCCGGGATCTCAATGCCATCGTGCATCCGCCCACCATGGATCAGGTCATGCGCCAGGCTGCTGCGCTGCACGAAGAAGGCAAGCGACTGTCCGCGATCATTTTTGAAGTAGGGATAGAAGACGCCTTCGATTATACCGTCTCCGTGATCGCTGACACCGAACGAACCATAACCCGGATCATGGAGCGCGATCAATGCGATCGCGACGCAGCGCTCAGCCGGCTTCGGCATCAGCTGCCGCCGGAGGAGAAGTCCGGGCTGGCCGATTTCACCATTCGCAACAACGGCAGTCTCGAAGATCTCATACGAGCGACCGCATCGATCGTGCGCATCATCTCCTGTCTTGGAAAGCGTCAGCCGTCATGACCGGATTCATCGATCGCGACCGTGCTGTCATCATGCACACCTATTCACGGCTTCCGGTGGAGATCGCGGCCGGAGACGGGGTGTACCTGACCGATACATCGGGAAAGACCTACCTGGACTTTTTCGGGGGGCTCGCCGTCAACTCCCTGGGCTACGGCTATCCGTCGGTACGTGAAGCGGTGCATGCGCAGGTGGACCGGTACATGCACCTCTCCAATCTCTTCCCACAGGAACCGCAGATCGCGCTTGCCGAACGACTCGTCGCGGCCAGCGGCTTCGATAAAGTGTATTTCGCCAACAGCGGCGCAGAAACGATGGAAGCCGCCTTCAAGCTTGTACGTCGGTGGGGATCCACCCGCGACAGAAGCGCGATTTTCGCGTTCAGTCACGCTTTCCACGGCCGCACCATGGCGGGACTCTCGCTGATGGACGCGGAGAAATACCGTGCCGGCTACGGGCCGTTTCTCGAAGGCTGTCAAACTCTTCCGTACAACGACATCGCCGCGCTGCGCAGCGCCGTGGGACCGTCTACCTCTGCTGTCGTGCTCGAGTGCATTCAGGGAGAGGGCGGTGTGCTTCCGCTCGACCCGGCATTCGCGGCTGCGATACGCGACCTGCGCGACCAGTACGGCTTCCTCGTTGTCGCCGACGAGATTCAAACCGGCATGGGACGCACCGGTCGATTTCTCGCGTCAGAACATTACGACTTCACACCCGATATCGTCACGCTCGCGAAATCTCTCGGCGGAGGACTTCCGCTCGGGGCTGTCCTCGTGCGCAGCGAGCTTGCCGAGATCTTCGGTCCCGGCGGACACGGCAGTACTTTCGGCGGCAATCCCGTCGCTTGTGCTGCGGGAATCGCCGTCATGGACGCCCTCGCGAACGGGGTCATGGAAAATGCACGGATCGTCGGCGAACTCCTGCAAAAGGGGTTGATGGAGCTGAAATCCCGTTTCCCGAATCACATCACGGATGTCCGGGGTCGCGGCTGCATGCAGGGAATCCTCTGCACCCATCCCGCACAGTTTGTATCGGATCACTGCCTGCGGCACGGACTGCTCGTCAACGTGACACGAGGAGCCGTGGTCCGGCTTCTGCCTCCTCTGATCATCACGCCGGCGCATGTCGAAACAGCACTCGGTCATCTCCATAACGCGTTCTCAGACTGGCATTTGCCGGCCTGAGATAAACCAGATTGCATCTATCGTGTCACCACTTCATCAGACGGACATTCTCGTAATCGGCAGCGGAATCGCAGGTCTGTTTTACACATTGAAGGTTGCGGATCACCGGCGCGTGGCTCTGGTCACGAAGAAGGAAACGGTGGAGTCCAATACCAACTACGCGCAGGGGGGCGTCGCGTCGGTGTTTTCGGATGAGGATTCGTTCGCGCTCCACATGGAAGACACGCTGGTGGCCGGCGCGGGGCTCTGCCATCGAGACATCGTCGAGATCGTAGTAAGCGAGGGTCCCGCCCTGGTGAAGGATCTGCTGAATCTCGGTGTGGACTTCACGGTCAAGGAGGGGAAGGCCCTGCATCTCGGCCGGGAAGGCGGCCATTCGCGTCATCGCATCGTACATGCAAAGGACTTTACCGGACGGGAAATCGAACGTGTACTGGTTGAAACCGCGCGCCGGCATCCCAACGTCACGGTGTACGAGGATCACATTGCGATCGACCTCATCACACAGCATAATCTCACGGATCGCCCGGAACTGAACCCTGATGACGTTCGCTGCTGGGGCGCCTACGTGCTGAACAAAGTCAGCGGAACCGTCGAGCGTTTCCTGGCCCGAAGCACCGTCATTACGGCCGGCGGATGCGGGCAGGTATATCTCCACACCACCAATCCCGAGATCGCCACCGGTGACGGCATCGCCATGGCGTACAGAGCGGGAGCACGGGTCGCGAACATGGAGTTCATTCAGTTCCATCCGACCACGCTCAATCATCCGCAGGCGCGTTCCTTTCTCATCTCCGAGGCGGTTCGCGGTTTCGGGGCGGTGCTTCGCAACCGCGCCGGAGAGCGGTTCATGGAGAAATACGATACGAGACTGGAGCTTGCGCCGCGCGACATCGTTGCGCGGGCGATCGACAGCGAACTCAAACGGAGAGGGGATGAAAGTGTCTACCTCGACATGCGCCATCTCGACGCCGATGATGTCCGTTCGTCATTCCCGAGCATTTATGAGAAATGCCTTGCCGTCAACATTGACATCACGAAAGATCTGATCCCGGTCGTTCCCGCTGCGCATTACTCATGCGGCGGAGTGATGAGCGACGAATGCGGTCGAACGAGTATCCATGCGCTCTATGTTGCCGGAGAGAGCGCCATGACCGGCCTGCACGGAGCGAATCGTCTGGCCAGTAACTCGCTGCTCGAAGCCATGGTTTTCGCCAACCGGGCGGCGCAGTCAACCCTGGAAGGAAATTTCGACCCGCCTCCTCAGCACGAGATACCGGAGTGGGACGACAGCGGGACGTACAACACTGAGGAATGGGTCCTCATCTCGCATAACCGGAAGGAGGTCCGCACGCTGATGTGGGATTACGTCGGGATTGTACGTTCCTCACTTCGCCTGCAGCGCGCGCGGCGTCGTATCGAGATGCTGCGAAACGAGGTCGAGGACTTCTATAAGCGAACGCGTGTCTCGGAAAAGCTGATCCAGCTGCGAAACATGACCCTGATCGCCAGCCTGATCATCGAAAGCGCCCTGGATCGAAAGGAAAGCCGGGGGCTCCATTATACCACGGACTATCCATCCCCCGACCCGGAGCTGGAGCAGCGCGACACCGTTCTCTCCATTTTCGATTCACCCTGAATCTCCTCTGAATGAATTGAAGTGCGATGCCTGTTTCCCCTGATTCTACAGTTCTTACCGTCGGTCAGCTCACGCGTGAAATCAAGAATGCGCTGGAGGACCGCTTTGGCGTCGTTTCCGTGGTGGGGGAGATCTCGAATTTCGTACGGCACAGCTCCGGGCACTGGTATTTCTCGCTCAAGGACGCCAATGCGCAGCTCTCGGGGGTCATGTTCCGCGGAAACGCGATGTCGACCTTCTTTCGGCCGCAGAACGGCATGGAGGTCGTCTGCCGGGGACGTATCACGGTCTATGAACCGAGAGGAAACTACCAGATAATCGTGAGCGATATGCAGCCCCGCGGAGAGGGTGCCCTGCAGATCGCGTTCGAGGCCTTGAAAAAAAAGCTCTTCGAGGAGGGACTCTTTGCCGAGGAGCGCAAACAGGAACTTCCCGCGTATCCCGAGACGATCGCGCTAGTCACATCCCCGACGGGCGCGGCAATCCGTGACATGATCAGTGTCATTCGCAGACGTAATCCTGCAGTGACACTGCTCGTCGTTCCCGTCCAGGTCCAGGGTGCGGGCGCAGCGGAACAGATTGCCGAGGCCATCGACCTGTGCAATGAGCACGGGGAGGCGGATGTGATCATCACGGGCCGTGGAGGCGGGTCGATTGAAGACCTGTGGGCATTCAACGAGGAGGCCGTCGCCAGGGCCATCGCCCGTTCGCGCATCCCGGTGGTCAGCGCCGTCGGTCATGAAATCGACGTCACCATAGCGGATTACGCTGCGGACCTTCGAGCGGCGACACCATCCGTCGCGGCGGAACTCGTCGTGCGTCCGCGCGTCGAAATGCTGGAGCAGCTGAATACCATTGCGCACAGCGCATGGAAATTCGTAGATTTCAGGATGCGCAGTCGGAGGCAATTCCTTCGATCCCTGCTGACCGATCGTGCATTCTCCAGACTGGACGGACGTCTTCGCGGAGCGGAGCAGCTGCTCGACGATCGTCTGGACCTGCTGCATCGCGTCCTCGACCAGTCGCTCGAGAAGAAACAGCACGGGATGCAGCTGCTCAAGGAGAAGTTGGCCGCGCATGACCCGGAATTGTTCTTTCGTCGAGGTGCCGTCCTGCTCTCCCGGGGCAGTGCCCCGATCACCAGCGTTCGCCAGCTCGCACCCGGCGATACGATTTCACTCCGGCTCCGAGACGGCAGCGCGGAGGCAACCGTGGAACGGACAGAGGATTATGAGTAAAAAACAGCCCCTCGGATACGAAGCATCCGTCGAACGTCTCAATGAGATCGTCCGTCTGCTGGACGCTGAAGAGACCTCGCTCGAGGACAGCATTTCGCTGTACTCGGAAGGGATTGAAATCGCTGAAAAGTGTGTTAAGGATCTGTCGAAAGCGCAGACCCGCATCCTTGAATTACGGAAACGTTCGGACGGCGTGTTCGAGCAGCTGGAATTCGATGAGGAATAATAGCCCCGCGTCATCCACTGGACTGCCCATGACTGAAAAGCCGCATACACCGCTTCTTGATCGTATAGATGACCCCTCCGATCTGCGCAAGCTCAACATCAACGACCTGCGTACGGTCAGCAAGGAAATCCGTGATTTCCTGATCGATGCCGTTTCGCGGACAGGCGGACATCTCGGTGCCGGTCTCGGAACCGTGGAACTGGCGGTCGCACTGCATTACGCGTTCCACACACCCGAAGACAAGATCATCTGGGACGTCGGCCACCAGGCGTATCCGCATAAGATTCTGACAGGCAGAAAGGATCGTTTTCATACCATCCGGCAGTTCGGCGGCATCAGCGGTTTTCTCAAACGGAAGGAGAGCCCCTACGACGTCTTCGGTGCGGGGCATGCTACCACGTCCATCTCCGCCGCGCTCGGCATTGCCGCAGCGAGGGATTTCCAAGGAGAGGATTACAAGGTCGTCGCCGTGATCGGCGACGGTTCCATGACCGGCGGCATGGCATACGAGGCGATGAATAACTGCGGTCTGCTCCGGAAAAACATGATCGTCGTGCTCAACGACAACAACATGTCGATCTCCCCGAACGTCTGGGCGCTGTCGAATTACTTCAATGAACTCATCGCATCGCCCACGTACAATCGATTCCGCGCGAACGTCTGGGATCTTGCCGGGAAATTCGACGAACTGGGCGACCGTTTTCGCCGGGTCGCCGCGCGCCTGGAAGGCGGAATCAAAGCAGTCGTCACTCCCGGCATGCTCTTCGAAGCGCTGGGTTTCCGTTACTTCGGACCCATCAACGGACACAACGTCGTTTCGCTGGTGAAAATTTTCGAAGAGGTGCAGGATTGGCCCGGTCCCGTGCTCGTGCATGTGGTCACGCAGAAAGGGAAGGGATACGCGCCTGCGGAGAAGGACGACATGAATCTGCATGGTGTCTCTCCCTTCGACAAGATTACGGGAAAATCGCCGAAGAAGACGGACGCGGCGCGCAGCTATACGTCGCTGTTCGCCGACGCGCTGGTGGAAATCGTCAAGATGCGCGAGAATGTCGTCGGGATTACCGCGGCCATGGGCTCGGGCACCGGACTCGATGTTCTGCAGCAGGAAATTCCCGACAAGTATTTCGATGTCGGCATTGCCGAACAGCATGCCGTGACGTTCGCCGCCGGGATGGCCATCGAGGGCTATGTTCCCGTGACGGCGATCTACTCGACTTTTCTCCAGCGCGCGTTCGACCAGGTCATACACGACGTCGCAATTCAGGATCTGCATGTCGTATTTGCGATCGACCGCGGAGGGCTCGTGGGGGCAGACGGACCGACGCACCACGGTGCGTACGACCTCAGCTACCTGCGCATGATCCCGGGCATGGTGATCATGGCCCCTTCCGACGGACAGGAACTCCGTGACATGCTGTACACAGCCGTCGAGTATAAAAAAGGTCCCATTGCGCTGCGGTATCCGCGCGGCAATGCCAGCGGGGGAGAGCTGCGGGAGGGATTCCGTCAGATCGATATCGGCAAGGGGGTCGTTCTCCGGGAAGGCTCCGACATCGTGATTCTCGCCATCGGCAACATGGTTCAAAACGCACTGAAGGCCGCGGAGCTGCTTTCCAACAGCGGCATACACTGCGGTGTCGTGAATATGCGCTTCGTAAAACCTCTCGACACGGCGCTGCTCGACGACCTGTTCTCCCGCTGCAAGTACATTCTGACCGTGGAGGACAACAGTGTGGTCGGCGGCTTCGGCAGCGGCGTCGCGGAGTACCTGACGCATTCGAAAGTGACCGGTGTGACTCTGCAGGTGCACGGCATTCCCGACGAGTTCATCGAACAGGGCACGCAGGGTGAACTGCACCGCAGCATCAACCTCGATCCGCTCGGCATCGCACGGACCGCAGGGAGCCTGTGCGGAATCGAATTTTCCGTTCCAGTCGAGAAATCCGTCTGATGCGCGTCTCCCGAATGCTGACTCGCCTTCTCATCTCGGCCGCCGCCGTTCTCGCGGCACCGTGGGTGTCATTCGCACAGCCGAGCGCCGCCACGGCTCTTCCGCCAGACAGTACGCGTACACTCGCCCCGGGAATCCGGTACGCGCACTCCTATGTCCCGAAGACGCGGCTTTCCGTGCACTGGGTGACCATCGACCTGAGAAACCCCAATGTCGGGGTGCGCGTGGGCAAGGGACTCGACCATATTTCCGGCCTGGAACGCGTCTACAGCATCCTCGGACGCTATGACAGTTCTCTCGCGGACGTTCGCAGCGTCGCCGGGACGAACGCCAACTTCTGGAAGGCCGGTACGCTGCACCCGATGGGGCCCACTGTCAGCGACGGCGAGATTCTGACGGCGGACAAGTATAAGAACTGGTCCTCGGTCGCCTTCACTGATCGGGGCAATGTCATCATCGACACATTCACCCTGAACGTCGCGGTGAGAACGCGGCTCGGGGAGATCCCTGTCACCCGGATGAATCGCCGGGTGGACTCCGCCGAAGTTGTCCTCTACACAAGCTTCTTCGGTTCTTCCGTCCCGTTCATCGACACCACCGGGATTCGCGAAGCTTCCCGTGACACGATCACCGATGACTCCGAAGCGGCGATCGATACGATGATCATCGCGATGATGGACTCCGTCTGGAACATCAGTCCCGAAAGCGGAACGCTGAAGCTGCAGTTTCGCTACCTGCGCGAACCGCGTGCGAATACGATCGTGCCCTGCAGAATAACCGCACTCGACACGGGATTCGTCGCCATTCCTGAAGACGGGGGAGTGCTCTCTTTCGGCCGCGGGCCGTTCCCGCTCTTCAGTTCCCTGTTCGTCGGCGATACCTTTACCGTCGCGACACGACTCGATCCCATGGTTCCGGAACCGGTGGTGCAAATGACCGGCGGGACACCGCGCATTGTCCGGGACGGCAAGGTCAGCGTGGAATGGACGCAGGAGGGGCTGAAGAAAGTGCGCTTCGTCGAGGGACATTACGGGCGCAGTGCCGTCGGCGTCTCAAAGCACAGCGATACGCTGATCATGATGACGGTGGAGCCATATAACCGGAAAGCGCGCACTCGCGGTGCGACACTGGAAAAACTCGCCGAACTCATGATTGCCCGCGGCGCATGGAACGCGATGAATCTGGATGGCGGCAGTTCTGCGACGATGGTCGTCGAAGGGAACACGGCTGTTCCGCGGTCAGGAAATCGGGGCAGTCGGAAGATCTCAACCGCGCTGATGGTGTTCGAGCGCCTCGGCATCGTCACCGATCGGGACGTTCACCCGCGGCTGAGGAAAATTATGCGCCTCCAGTGAGAACAAATGGACGGAGCGTGCGCGATGCATGAAAAGAAAGACAGTCTGTACATGCTGAAATGCCTGCAGCTCGCCGAGCGCGGCAGGGGAGCGGTCGAACCCAATCCCATGGTCGGGGCGCTCGTGGTCTCCGGCGGACGCATTGTCGGCAAGGGCTGGCACCGAGCGTACGGCGGGCCGCATGCGGAGGTCGAGGCGCTTGCGGATGCTGGCGCACAGGCAAAAGGCGCGACGCTGTATGTCTCGCTGGAACCGTGCAACCATTACGGGAAAACTCCTCCGTGCACGCAGGCGATCATCGACGCAGGCATCCGGAAAGTGGTGATCGGCATGCCGGACCCCAACCCCGATGTTGCCGGTAACGGCGCGAAAAGGCTGCGGGACGCCGGAATTACCGTTGTTGAAGACATAGAGCGCGAGCGCTGCGAGTCGCTCAACGAGGTGTTCGTTGTCAATATCACGGAGAAGCGGCCGTTCATCCTTCTGAAAATCGCACAGACACTGGACGGTTATATCGCCGCGCAGAAAGGTACGTCCCATTGGATTACCTCCGAGGAATCGCGGGTGGAAGTTCATCGTCTGCGCTCGCTCTATGACGCGGTGCTCGTGGGTGCGGAAACCGTGCGCAAGGACAATCCGTCGCTCACCGTTCGTCATGTCGAAGGCCGCCAGCCGATGCGGATCATCCTGACCCGTTCGTGGAATCTGCCTCCGGGCGCAGCGGTCTTTCGTGACGGAGGAGAGAACCGCACGCTCGTCGTCACATCGAAAAAGAGTGCGCGCTCGCATGCCGATTTCATTGGCAAACTGCGCAAGCGCGGCATCCGCATCATCGATGTCACTACGGATACGCTGGAATACGCCTCTCTGAAATCCGCTCTGCAGGTGCTTTTCGAGGAATACGGGATCAGGTCCATCCTCGTGGAAGGCGGTGCGGAGGTATTCTCCGCTTTCGTTCGCGCCCGCTTCGCAGACAGGATCGATATCTTCACTGCACCGAAAATCATCGGTCAGGGGAGAGGCGCCTTCTCCAGTCTGCGCCCCCTGCATCTGACGGACGCCTATCGGTACCGTATCGAGGACGTCCTGCGTATGGGCAGCGACGTGTACACCATTCTCAGGCCAACGAAGGAGGATTGATATGTTTACCGGCCTCATCGAAGAGATTGGCACGATCCGCAGCGTCCAGCAGCTCGGGAACGGAAGGCGTTTCGACATTGCCGCATCCGTCGTCCTGCAGGACACTGTTATCGGAGACAGCATCGCAGTCAACGGCGTCTGTCTCACGGTGGTCGGATTCACGGACAGGATGTTCACCGTGGAAGCCGTCGAGGAAACGATCCGGAAATCCTCTCTCGGCACACTCGGTACCGGGGCTCCGGTGAATCTCGAACGCGCTCTCCGGGCAAACGGCAAACTCGGCGGTCATTTCGTCCAGGGGCATGTGGATTTCACGGCAGAGATACTTCGCATCGAACAGCGGGCGGAGAGCTGGCTCGTCACCTGTTCGTTCCCGGATTCCGCAGCCGCGAACATCATTCCGATGGGAAGCATCACGGTGGACGGCATCAGTCTGACGGTCGCGGAAAAAACGGCGACCAGTTTCAGTGTATCCGTGATTCCGCATACATGGGAAACGACGCTGTTCCGCCACTATTCGCGCGGAACCCGGGTCAACATCGAGCTGGATATGATAGGGAAATATGTGCTGAACTATCTCCGCCAGAGCGGAAAGGGGGGAATCAGCGAGGGATTCCTGAAGGATCTGGGGTACTGATCAGGCGCGACCGCACGGGAAAATCATTTCTTCCATTCCGCGATGGTCCGGTTGATGATTTCCAGCGTTTCATCCGTTGCGACTTCCCAGTCGAACTTTGCGGCCCAGGCGAGCGCCCGATCCCTGAAACGGTTTCGTTCCTCGACACTGTCGAGAAAGACCTTCATCTTCGCGACGAGGTCATCGATATTCCCGAACTCGTAGAGCAGCCCCGTCTCGCCATTGACGACCGAATCCCGAAGCCCAGGGACATCCGCTGCGACCACCGGTGCGCCGCAGGCGTTCGCCTCGACGACAGTGAGTCCCCATCCTTCCTTCGATGACGTATTCACGACGAAATTCATCGTCTGGAGCATCGGAGCCTTCCTGTCCTCATCGATGAATCCATGGAAGGTAACCCGATCTTCGAGAGAAAGCTCCCGCGTGAGCTCCTCGAGGCGCTGTTTGTCATCGCCGTCACCGATGATATCCACATGCAGATTCGGGTACTCATCCCGGATTCGAGCCATGGCCTGAAGAAGGTGGTCCACGGATTTGTACTTTTTCAGCCTGCCGAAATACCCGATACGCTGTATGTCGTAGGAATTACTTTCGTCAGGAAAGTATATCTTCTTGTTGACACAGTAGTTGACCACGGTAACCTGGTTCCGGGGAAAGCCCCATTCCAGATACTCCTTATGCGTGCTCGGTGAACCGATAATGAAATGGACACGTCGGTATATCGGCTTGATCAGCCGCTCCGAGAGATACACGTA
>QKAF01000038.1 GCA_003246455.1 Bacteroidota bacterium | reverse complement strand
GGCAGCATAGATAATGCCGTCGTATCCGGACATGCCCGTTGTGCCGGCATCGTCCTGAACCTTGATCGGAAGGACTTTCGTCTCATAGCCGATGCCTGCGATACCGATACCGTTGTTGGTCCTGGCAGCCGCGATGCCCGCGCCGTTGGTCCCATGCCCGTTCCAATCCATCGGGTCGTTGTCGGGAATGGGGTTCTGGAGGTCGCCGGTGCCGATGAAATCCCAACCGCGCCAGTCGTCGACCTTTCCGTTGTTGTCGTCATCGATGCCATTGTCCTTGAGTTCACCGTTCACGCCCCACTCCCCGGCATTGATCGCGATGGAGAGGGAGAGATCCTCGTGCGAGTAGTTCACGCCGGAATCGACGTAGCCGATGACAATCGTCGAATCGCCCGTGGTGACGTCCCACGCTTCTTCCATTTTCAGCATGGTGATCGCCCACTGCGTGCTGAGGCGCGAGTCATTGGGCGTATGGAGCGGGCGGAAAACGTAAAACGGCTCGGCGTACTCCACCGTGGGGTCGGAGGCGAGTTCCTCCGCCAGTTTGCGCGGGTCAACCGGCGCCGAATAGCGCACCTTCACGATACGTGCGATGTTCGATTCCTGCTGTGATGCGAAGCTCTTGCGCATGGCCAGCGTCTGATGCAGCGGATCAACGGACGTGGTGAGCACGCGGGTGAGCACGCGGTCGAGGCTGCTGATTCCAGTCGTCGACGCGCCCGGCGCGATGGTATGCACATCCTTGAGTTTGACGAAAACAAACCCCGGCACGATATCGGCCGAGGTCGTGGCAGACGCAGCAGGGCGCGGACGCTCCTTTGCCACGCCGTCGGTTGTCATCGCGAAGGCGATGAGCAAAGCGAGAAGCGGTACGGCAATACGCATAATGAATCCGAAATTGTTGTGAGGGAAATCAGGCTTATTCGAATAATATACGACAGGGAGGAATCCGAGGTAAGGGAAAAAATATATCTGCATTAATGCCTCGTATCCGTATTTTATGAGATTGCAGATATGTCCTTCAATCACAGGAACAGTCATGAACAAACGATCGATAATCACGATAGGGACGTATTTTCTCCTGTTTTCGCTGCTGTGCGCATTTCCCCTGACCGCACAGAACGGGCAGAAGCCCCGTCGTCTTCCGCCCGAGCTGCAGAAGCAGCTCAGCGCGGAGCTGAAGGCCAAGGCGAAAGAGGGGACGCATCTTCTTTCTGCCGAGGAACTGCTCAATCTCAAACGCGTCTACGGTCCCGCTATTTCTCCCGACGGGAAGTGGGTGCTGTACGGCGTCACCGTTCCGGACATCCCCGCCAACCGCAGCAATTCAGACCTGTATCTGGCATCGCTGGATGGCGAGCGGCATAAACAGCTCACTACCTCCCCGTCGGCGGATTTCAACGGGATCTGGTCGAGAGACGGAAAGACGGTCGCCTTTCTATCGACACGCGGTGGAAGTTCGCAGATTTATACCATCACCGTCGACGGCGGGGAAGCCGTGAAAGTCAGCGACGTGAAAAACGGCGCGAGCAACCTGTCGTGGTCGCCGGACGGGAAATACTTCGCCTTTACGTCCGATGTGAAAATGGATTCCACGGTCGCCGAGAAATATCCGGCGTACGACAAGGCCAACGTGCGGATCTACGATCAGATTCCTGTCCGTCACTGGGATGAGTGGAACGACGAAAGCTACATGCATCTCTTCATCATGCCGGCGACGGGCGGGGAGCCGCGGGATCTGATGGCAGGCGAGCGTTTCGAAACACCGCTGAAACCGTTCGGCGGCGGCGAGCAGATCGCCTGGGCGCCCGATGGCGCGGAGATCGCGTACACTTCGAAGAAAGGGCCTCATTTCGCGGAGAGCACCAACTCGGATATTTACGTGGTGGACATCGCGACCGGCAGTACGCGGAACATCACCGAGGGCATGCCCGGGTTCGACCGCGATCCGCTGTATTCTCCCGACGGCCGCTACATCGCGTTCCATTCCATGGCGCGCGCCGGACACGAAGCCGATCGAAACCGCCTGATGCTTTACGATCGGGAAAGCCATGAAATCCGCGAGCTCTCCGCATCGCTTGATCAGTGGGTCGGCCACACGGTCTGGGCGCCCGACAGCAAGGCGCTGTATTTCTCCACGGAAGACGGGGCCACGGTACAGATCTACCGCATGGATGCAGACGATGGCAGCTGGGAAATCCTCACCGGCGGCGTGTACAATCACGACGGCGGACTCGATATCTCGCCTGACGGCAAGACGATGGTCTATGGCCGCCGGAATTTCAATGCTCCGACCGAACTCTTTGCACAGCCGGTGAAGAAAGACGCGCGTCCCTGGCCGCTGACGACCGAGAACGCCGCCGTTCTCTCGACGATTCGTCCGGCGACGATCGAGGAGCGCTGGGTCACGAGCACCGACGGGAAAAAGGTGCAGACATGGGTGGTGTATCCGCCGGACTTCGATCCGACGAAGAAATACCCGCTGATCACCTACTGCCAGGGCGGTCCGCAGGCCACGGTGAGCCAGTTCTTCAGCTTCGCCTGGAATTTCCTTCTGTACGCGTCGAAGGGCTACGTCATCGTCGCCCCCAACCGCCGCGGACTCCCCGGCTTCGGGCAGGACTGGAACGACGCCATCAGCAAGGACTGGGGCGGCATGCCCATGCAGGATATTCTCGCATGCACGGATGTGATGCTCAAAGAGCCGTACATCGACACGAAACATGTCTCCGCGATCGGCGCCAGCGCCGGCGGTTATGCGACGTTCTGGCTCGCCGGGAATCACAAGGGACGTTTCAGCAGCTTCGTGTCGCACTGCGGCGTGTTCAATCTCGAGAGCATGTACGGCGCGACGGAAGAACTGTGGTTCACCAACTGGGAAAACGGCGGACCGTACTGGGATCCGAAGGCGAAGCCGAACTATGACAAGCACTCCCCGCATCGCTACGCGCAGAACTGGGATACCCCGATTCTGATCATTACCGGCGAGAAGGATTTCCGTGTCCCCTACACGCAGAGCCTCGAGGCCTTTACGGTCGCGCAGGTCAAGGGTATTCCTTCGAAGCTGATCGTCTATCCCAACGAAAACCACTGGGTTCTGCACCCGCAGGAGCAGCTGATCTGGTTCGAGGAGTTTTTCGATTTCATCGGCTCCCACGTCAAGAACTAGCAGGCGCGGAGAGGAAGAGGTTTCCTCGATTTTCTCCCTTCCAAGAAAAACACAGCGGGCGTCCCGAAACCGGGACGCCCGCTCTATTATCCGTCGGCAAAACCGCCGCAGCGGGAGATCCTATTTCAGCAGTGCCATGCGTTTCACCGCACTGAAACCGCCGACACTGAGCCGGTAAAGATAGGTCCCCGATTCCAGGCTGCGTCCGGCGTCATCCCGGCCGTTCCAGACACTGCTGTAGCGCCCGGCTTCCATATCCGCATCAGCCAGCACACGCACGCGGGCCCCGATGCTGCTGAACACCTCGAGACGCACGTGTCCCGCTTCCTGCAGCTGGAACGGGATGGTGGTGGTCGGGTTGAAAGGATTCGGGTAATTCGCTTCGAGCAGGAATTCGTCGGCGATACCGGGAAGGGGCTTCACTGCCGTGGTCGTCGGGAAGTCGCTGGCATCGCCGGGATTGGTCACCAGTGCAAGATCTCCGGGTGCCGGCTGGCCGATTCGCCAGGTTCCCTGCGGATCCTGGAGCTCCTCGCCGTTGCTGAAGCCGTCACCGTCCGAATCGAGCGCGGCGAGCGCTTCGCTCCACTGCACCTGTCCCGTCGCTCCGGGGGTGGAGAGGTAATTGAGTTCGATTTCCGTACCGAATGCGGTGCGGGGGCCGCCGCCAGCCGGGTTGATATGACAGTTGGCGCAGGCATTTTTCGTCCCGTTCGGGATCTGCGCCGGGCGGAACGCCCGGGCGATGAGAAAGGTCGAGGATGCAACACCAATCAGCAGGAAAAACATCAGAATCTGTTTTTTCATGTATACTCCGGTACCGGATGTGACAAAAAGGGATAACGTATGTCGGATTATTGTTCCCAATCCTAACGCATTGCTTTTCGTTTTCGTTCACGGCGGATCGGATTATCGAAAAAAATTTCCAATGGGGAGGAATGGATGGTAAGGGGAGGCAGGACGGCAGGGGAATCGTGCAGGTTTGCCCTGCCGCGGTTTCGCCGTCCGGAGATGGGGAGGGAGGTCAGTCGAGAAGGGAGATGATCTGGCGGTGAAAACGCTGGAGGAGAATTCTCAGATCGCGCGATTCGACGAGATCGAGCGCCTGCCTGATGTCGACCCAGCGCCGTTTGCGCGTGCTTTCCTCGTCCCAGTGATCCTGCACGACGGTGACCTGCATGCTGAAAACCTGAACGCGGCAGTCTCCCTGCCATTTCCGGTAGAAATACTCACCGATGCGCTCGGCGGAAACGATCCCGTCCACGCCGGCTTCTTCCATTGCTTCCTTGCGCGCGGAGGCCCGTGCTCCCATGCCCGGTTCGATCAGTCCTTTGGGGATGATCCAGTTCTTCTTCCGGGCGCTGGTGACCAGCAGCACTTCAATCCCGCGGTGGTGCTTCCGCCATGGAATGACGGCGGATTGCTCGAAGTACGGGGAGGAAGACGGTTTGGATTGGGGGCACATTGTCAGATCAGGTACAGGAGAAGAAAAATGCCGTAAAACACGATCGAGACCGCCAGTCCGACCAGCAGGTTTTTCGCGAGCTGAGCGAGGGGAGATGCTGCGACGGCGAAAGAGTAACGCGCGGCAATGCCTCCCGTGAACAGGGCGATGCCTGCATACCCGATGGTCGCCGCGACCAGCGGATCGGTGTCGCTCAGGAGCGCGAGCGCGGGACCGAGGAAAAAGGTAAGAATACCGATACCCGCGCACCCCGTATAGAGGGGATGTCCTGTATCGGATCGGGCGCTCATTTCCCGGAACCGTCCTGCGGCACGTCGGCCGGAGCGGCGTGATCCGCCGCATTCGTCTCCGGTGCCTCGATCGGCGCGGAGTCCTCGAGGTCCGCCGCACCGGTGCCGGCGCTGTCGGCAGTCGCGGAATGCTGTTTCGCGCGTTCCGCGTCAAGTTTCGAGTAATCGAGTTCGCTTCCCATCATCGAATGCGGGATCAGGTATACCGCCAGCGTCACGAGAGCGGCAAACGTCACCAGCCAGCGGCGAACAGGCTGCCGCTCGATGGCATCGGGCTTCCAGATGGCCGCGAGGGCAATGAGCCAGGCGACGAAAGCGATCAGCGTTTTGTTGTCCGTGAGATCCGTGCCGAAGGGGAATCCCGTCCAGTATGCACCGAAGGCATATTTCTGCACGATGGGACCGAGAATGAGTCCGCCGATGATCATCAGACCCGTTGCCCACATGGCCTGTTTCCGCGGATTGCCCCTGCGGCGGAAGGACTCGATGCCGGCACGGGTGGAGAGCAGCATGGCGAGGAACATCGCGATAATATGCGGGATGAGCACGCCGAGAGGGACCGCGCCCTTGAAACGCGTGACCACGGATTCATGCTCGGGCAGGCGCTCGACGCCGCTGCCGTTCTCGAGTTCGATGAAGTACTCGAGTTTTCCGGCGGGCGGCTGATGCGGAAGCCAGCCGCAGAGCGTATCCGCGCTGCGCTCGAGAGCGCGACGCTCCCATTCGTCCGCCGTTTTATACCGCTTGAAGACAATTTCCCCGGACACCGTTCCGGAGGGATCGAGAAGAGAAACGGGCTGATCGCCGTCACCCCCGTGGGTGCGTGTCAGTGAATAGTGCACGTCGGCGCCGTGAACGGTGACGACGCCTGTCACCGGGTAGGTGGGGCCTGTCTTTCGCTGGTAATAGGCGGAGGCAAGGGTCAGCAGCAGGGCGAGAACCCAGAAGAGAATCGAGCGTGTCATGGGCATATTCGAGCGCGTGGAACAAGTATGGCAATATCGGACGAAAAGGAGCGGAATTCCAACTCGACGCGAAGGAAAAATGGTGTGCGAATGGAATTTCAGGCAAATGCCGGTATTTTTACTGACGGCGCGGGGGCATGCCCATGCCGCGCCGCCAGGAGGACGAAGGATTCACTCACATATCAAACAGGTGACCTGATGACATCGAAGGCGATACGTCTGGTATCCATGGCCGTGCTGCTGCTGTTCGCGGCATGCGGAACACCGGGCGAGAAAGGAAAGACGATGACGGAGAAAAGCATGAGCGAAGCAGCAGTCGGCGCGGCGATCGATACCCTCGTCGCCCGGCACGGTGAACAGCAGCGCACGCGCATCGAGCGCGGCGTGCGGCAGGTGGCGCAGCTCTGGCGCGCAGAGGACGGGAGCGCCGAGGAATTCCAGGAATTCTGCGCGGCGCAGTTCATATCCGATCCCGACCTTCTCGATGCGACCTTCGAACGTCTGCAGCACAACCTCATGCTGGTCGGGGGATACCTGACGGAAATGGGCCGCGATCTCAACGCACCGCTGCAGCTGGAGCAGGGACCGATTCTCCCCGTCGACTACCAGTTCGGCGAATTCTCTCCCGGCGCGCATGTGAATGAAGACATGTTCAAATCCCGGATCGCATTCACCGTGCTGCTGAATTTCCCGCTCTCCACGCTCGCCGAGCGCCTCGAGAAAGGGGATACGTGGACGCGACGCCAGTGGGCGGAAACGCGCCTTGCGGGCGGGTTCTCGACACGTGTCCCATCCGAGGTGAACCAGGCGCTGAACGTCGCCTACACCAACGCGGACAACTACATCAGCAGCTACAACATCATCATGCACAACGTGCTGGCGAAGGACGGTCAGCGTCTTTTCCCCGAGGGACTCTCACTGATCACGCACTGGGGACTGCGTGACGAGCTGAAGGCGCAGTATGCCAAACCGGACGGACTTCCGCGCCAGAAGATGATTCATCAGATCATGGAACGCATCATCGCACAGGACATTCCCGCGGAGGTGATCAACAATCCGGCGAAGGACTGGTACGTGGAGGACAATCGCGTTGCGCCGTTCGGTGCCGCGGGTCCGGGCGAGGAAGCGCCGCGCGAGGCGGATGTCCGCTACCAGCACTGGCTCAACATCTTCAACGCGGAGCGCGGGGTGGATCCGTATCATCCCGACAATCCCACGCATATCGCACGGCGGTTCAACGACGACCGCGAGATCCCGGAAGAAAGAGTAGAAGAACTGTTTGTCTCCATTCTGGGTTCGCCGGAAATCCGGCAGGTCGCGGATCTGATCCGGCAGCGTCTCGGACGCGAACTCGAACCGTTCGATATCTGGTACCCCGGCTTCAAGAGCAAGCCTGCGATTACGGAAGATGAACTCGACCGTATCGTTTCAAAGAAATATCCCACCGTGGAAGCGTTCGAGCGCGGCATCCCCGACATCCTGACGAAGCTGGGCTTCAGTTTCGACCGGGCCAGATTCCTCGCCGATCACATCACGGTGGACGCCTCCCGCGGCGCGGGGCACGCGATGGGTCCCGGCCGCCTGGTCGACAACGCCCATCTGCGCACGCGCGTCCCGGAAAGCGGCATGAACTACAAGGGATACAACATTGCCGTGCACGAACTCGGGCACAACGTCGAGCAGGTGATGAGCTTTCAGCTGATGGATTACACGCTGCTCCAGGGCGTTCCGAACACGGCCTTCACCGAGGGCTTCGCCTTTGTGTTCCAGTCGCGCGACCTCGAACTGCTGGGTCTGCGCGTCGACGATCCGCGGGCGAAAGCGCTCAACACGCTCGACGTAATCTGGTCGACCTACGAGATCGCGGGAGTTGCCCTGGTCGACATGCGCGCCTGGCGCTGGATGTACGACCATCCGGACGCGACGCCCGCGCAGCTGCGCGAGGCGGTTGTCGGCATCGCGAAGGAAGTGTGGAACAGCTACTATGCGCCCGTGCTCGGCGTGAAGGACGAGCCCCTGCTCTGCATCTATTCTCACATGATTGACGCGGGGATGTACACGCCCGATTATCCGCTCGGTCACATCATCGCGTTCCAGGTCGAGCAGTACCTCGAGGGGAAGAATCTCGGCCGCGAAATGGAGCGCATGTGCGGTATCGGCAGCGTCGCTCCGGATCTGTGGATGCGCACCGCGGTCGGCGCCCCCATTTCGACCCAGCCGATGTTGGATGCGGCGCGGGAGGCGCTCACGACCGTCCGGTAGACGGGAAATTCCGGATTTCAGCAAAGGCCGCGGACACGATCACGCGGCCTTTGTTGTTATAGGGGATAACCATTCAGGCATCCGGAAATGAACGCAGTGAAGTACACGGATATAGTCATTCTCGGTGCCGGCTACGGGGGCATGAGCTGTGTGACGCGGCTCTCCCGGCGCTTCCGAAAGCGCACGGACGTTCGCATTCATCTCGTGGACCGGCACACCTACCATCTTCTCGAAACGCGCCTGCACGAACGCGCCGTCCGCGAATCGGAAATCACCATTCCGCTCTCACGGTTCCTCGCCAAACGGCCCAACGTCACCTTTCATCTCGGCGAGGTCACGCACATCGCGCTGGACGACCGCTACGTGGAACTCGACTTCGGCATGACCGATACCACGACCGCGCAGCCGCGGCGCATTCGATATGACGCGCTCGTGATCGCACTGGGCAGCAAGACCAACTTCTACCAGATTCCCGGCCTCGAGGAGCATGCGTTTCAGCTCAAGGAACTCGAGGATTCGGAGCGCATCCGCGCGCATACCGAACGCATGTTCGCGATCGCGGCAACGGAGACGAACCAGAACAAGCGCAAGGAGTATCTTCGCTTTCTCATCGGCGGAGGGGGACTCACCGGCGTCGAACTCGCGACGGAGATGGCGGAACGATTCGACGCGCTGAGCGAGCAATACCATCTCGACCACAGCGAAGCAGAAATGATGCTCGTGGAACTGTCGGATCGAATCCTTCCCTCCCTCGACGGCAGGCAGGTGGCGAGATCGGCGGAAGCCATGCAGGCCATGGGGATACAGATCCTGACGAACACCCGGGTGACGGGAATGCGGGAGACGGACGGCCGGCTCGAGGTGCTGCGGTCGCCGGGCGAACCGATTCCCACCCGCACGATGATCTGGACGGGGGGAATTCGCATTTCGGATCTGATCCGTCGCAGCGGCGCGGAAACGGGTCCGCAGGGCCGCGTGATCGTGAACGAATTTCTGCAGGTGCGTCATTACCCCGAGGTTTTCGCCATCGGCGACAACGCCCTGGCGCTCAATCCCCGCGGGGGCGACGCCGTTCCCACCGCGGCGCAGTTTGCGCTTCAGCAGGGGTATCTCACCGCCGACAATCTGTACCGGCTGCTGGATGGGCATGGGCTGAAAGAATACCACCCGAAGGTGCTCGGGGAGGTCGTTTCACTCGGGAAGCATCTCGCGGTCGGCTGGGCGGCGCTTCCGGTCGGGATGCGTTTCCGTTTCCTGGGATTTCTCGGAAGCCTTCTCAAGCGGGCGATCAGTGAGAAACATATTTTCCTGCTCTGGAAGGAGCGGCAGAACTGGTCCGGTCACTGGTAGGGGACGCGGGAGGGACCGACGGGTGTGAAACACAGACGGCCGCGCTGAATGCACGGCCGTCTGCGTCTCTCTTCACGGAATGACCGTCAACGCTTCGTAAAGGTGCGCACGAAGGTGCCGGCATCCGTGACGAGCCGTACGCTGTACACCCCCGGTGCGAGGGAGGCCGAGCCGAAAGGAATCACGTGATAGCCTGCGTCCAGACGCTGACCGTCACTGATCGTATGCACCTTCCGACCGTAGACGTCGTGCACTGCCGCGGATACTCTGCAGTCGGCGGGAAGGGCAAAGGAAAGACGGTTGTATTCAACGCTGGGGTGGTCCGCCACCGGGCTCACGAGCATGGAGGCGCGAAACTGATCCGGGGTTACCGTCACCGCCTGCGAGTAAAGGAAACTGCCGGAGACGTCGATCTGCTTGATGCGGTACAGGACGACTTCGGTGCTCGAAAGTCTCTCCACAAAGGCATAATCCTTGCTGCCTGCAGCCGTTCCGCGGCCGCGCAGGTATCCCACCGTCTGCCATTTTTCTTCAAACTGGCTTTTTCGCTCGATTTCAAAGCCGAGGTTGTTTCGTTCTCCCAGGGTGTTCCAGTTCAGCGTGATCAGGTCCTGAATACGGGCTGCGGAAAACTGGGAAATCTGTACTCCATCGGCGGCGGTCGGCCGGGGGGCGGCTGCGTTCGTCACGGCCGCGAAGGACATCACGAAGAAGAGGACGAGAGATGCAGTTTTCATTTTTTCACCATTTCGCTGATTCGTTTTTCATTCCAACTGCACCGAATAGAGCAAGCTCCGTGCCAATTGGCGGAATCAGCAAAACAGGCTGTTTTCAGCGAATCAAGATGGGCTGTATACGAATTCCGACACGCCGCGTTCGGAATCCGAACGGCGATCAGCAGGCTGGAAACAGAAATGGGGCCGGAATCTCGCCGCAGTGGCGGATCGACCGGCCCCATTCGAACATGGTGCGTGAAAAGAAAAGAAGCGTGCGCTGCGAAAAGACCGCGCTCAGAGCACGGCAAGACGCTGGGACTGTACGCCGCTGGCGGATTCCAGCCGAAGCGTATACATCCCCGCCGGGAGAGCTGCCGTGCTGAACGGAAGAATGTGGTGCCCGGCATCCAGCTGCGCGCTCTCGACAAGCGTGGCGACGCTGCGTCCGTAGCTGTCGATCATGGTGACGCGGACAGGCATCGCACTGCCGAGCCCGAAGGACAGCGTCCCGAAGCGCGTGAAGGGATCGATCGTATGCTGCCAGATGATGAAGGAGTTCGGGACCGTGCTCGGCATCACGCAGATCGCGGGGGTGGGCAGGCTCTTGCCGCTTTCATCCACCTGGCGGAGACGGTAATACGTGACACCCCGGACGCCCGCATAATCGAAATACGAATAGTCCGACACCTTCTTCCGTGGGTTGACCCGGGAGTAGGAGATCGTCGACCACTGCTCGTCACACTGCGACCGGCGTTCGATGGCGAAACCGAGAGCTTTCGCGCCCGGCGCGACGGTCCAGTTCAGTCGGACAAGGTCCTTGACATACGATCCTTCGAAGGAGATGAAGTCCGGATGCTGCTCGTCGCGGCGCGAGACCGCGGCGGACGAGGACAGCACGGAGGATTGCTCGTTCAGCGCCATGCTCGGGAGAAGCGCGGCGTCGGACGAACGCGAAGGAATGCTGGCGGACGGGATTCTGCCGTCAGGGGACTCATCACCAGACGTAACGGAGGAATGCAACGGCAAAACCTCACCTGTCAGAGCTGCAAACTGCATGTTCTGAGGAGAGGGTTCAGCCAAACTCATGCCGCAGAGCAGCAGGAGCGCGATGGCGGTCAGGGAAAAGCGATACATATTCTCACCATGTTCTAAATGACTTTCACGTTTCAGTCAAAGAACAAGTGAGAGTGGAGAGAGAGTGAGGGGAGAAATCTATGGTATTCTTTCCCGAAAAGCAAGTAAAATTTTGCACAGCCGGGGAAAGGGTCATTGCAGGAAAAAGCCGGACGGCAGGTCCGGCTTATTCTCCTATAAACGAATGACGGCCAGGAATCCTGACCTGGCTGTCAGTACAGGTCCGGGAAGAGGGTCCGCTCCACAGTCTCGATCACGATATGAATGATCTTGATGTGAAGCTCCTGGATGCGGTCGCTGGTGTTGCCCGGGACCACGATGGAGAGATCGCAGAGCGGCAGCAGCGAACCGCCTCCCTTGCCGAGCAGTCCCACGGTGGTCACGCCTTTCGCGCGCGCTTCCTCCGCCGCGCGCAGGAGGTTCGGCGAATTTCCGCTGGTGCTGAGCATGAGCAGGAGGTCGCCTTCCTTGCCCAGCGCCTGCACCTGACGCGCGAAAACCTCCGCGAATCCATAGTCGTTCGCGACGCAGCTCATATGTCCCGGATCACTGAAAGCGATCGCGGGAAGGGGGGGGCGCTCCTTACGGTAGCGGCCGCTCCATTCCTCGGCGAAATGCATCGCATCGCTCATCGAACCGCCGTTCCCGCATGACATTGCCTTGCAGCCGGCACGAAAGGTCGCGGCCAGTTTTTCGGCGAAGAGCTGTACCCGCGGGTACTGTTCGTCGTCGTTGATGAATCGCGCGAGAAAGTGCTGTGCGTCGTGAAAGGCGTGATCGATGCTGTTCATGCTGATCCTGTTCGATTATTGCAGCACGGTGAGTTCAAGACTATGCAGGCGTTCCGCCGAATCCTCGAGAACTTCCGCATGCAGGGAGTTGCCGTTCGCATCCATGGTAACGATTGCGGCGAAGCCTTCGACCTCGAACTGCCACAGGGCTTCTGGGATGCCGAATTCCTCGAGGTAATGCACACCCGATACTTTATTGACGGTCTTGGCGTAGTACTGCGCGGCTCCGCCGATGGCATTGAGGTAGACGGCGCCATGGTCTTTGAGTCCCTGCAGGGTCTTCGGTCCCATGCCGCCCTTTCCGATGACGGCGCGGATGCCGAATTTTCTGATGATCTCGGCCTGGTACGGTTCCTCGCGGATGCTGGTCGTCGGCCCGGCAGCCATGACATGCCATTCTCCTGTCTCATCCTTCAGCATGACGGGACCGCAATGATAGAGCACACCGCCGTTCATGTCGACGGGCGCGTCGTGGTCCATCAGGTATTTGTGCAGCGCATCCCGGCCGGTGAACATGCGTCCGCTGATCAGCACGATGTCGCCGACTTTCAGTGACCGGATCTGCTCTTCGCTGACAGGCGAATTGAGCACGATCTCCTTGCCGGTGAGCGGAATGCCCTCGCCCTTCGCCATGGCGGCCGGATTCATGTCGCGGTACATCCAGTTGTTGATCGCGCCCGTGGCGGGATCGACGTGCACGCCGAGACGCCGGAATGCCCAGCAGTCGTAGGCGACCGACACGAAGAAGCTTGCAGGAAGGCGGTGATAGCTGCCGACCTTGCAGCCGATCAGCGTGCTGTTGCCGCCGAAGCCCATCGGCCCGATGTTCAGCGTGTTGCTGTGCTGCATGATGTACTGCTCCAGTTCGGCAAGCAGCGGATCCGGATTCGTGTCATCGAGCTCACGGAACAGCTGCTCCTTCGCGTTCGCATACCCGGACGCGCGGTCGGACCCGATCGCCACGCCGATGGCGCCGACCGAACACCCCTGACCCTGCGCCTGCCATACCGCGTGGAGAATGCACTTCCGCACGCCGTCGATATCGCGTCCGGCTTTCCCCAGGTGCTCCAGCTCCGCCGGAAGCGAGTACTGGATGTTCTTGTTCTCGCAGCCGCCGCCCTTGAGAACGAGCTTCACCTCGATATCATCGCCGTCCCACTGCTCCCAGTAAAAGATGGGTGCCCCGGCGCCGATGTTGTTGCCGCTGTTCTTCCCGGTGACGGAATCAACGGTGTTGGGCCGCAGCTTCCCGAGACGTGTCGCTTCCTCGATTGCCCAGAGAATGTCCTTTTTCATCTCCATCTGGTTGACCCCGATCGGCGTCTTGATCTTGAAGGTCGGCATGCCGGTATCCTGACAGATCGCCCCCTGCGTGTCGCATGCCATATCGATATTGCGCGCGATCGTCGACAGCGCCATCGCGGCGCGGGACCCCGGCTCCTCCTTGTCAAGAATGGCGTTCATTGCGCGGCGGACGTCCGCGGGAAGATTGGTCGATGTCTGAATGATCAGCTCGAGCATACTCTGACGAAACTGTTCCATGCGTTGCCTCAAAGATTGAATCATGGGAAGCGGAAAAACGGATTAAATGATACGATGAATCACTCTCGGAATCAAACAGGGGGGTGACGGAATGCCCTTATTCTTATAAAAATATCTTAAAATATTCTTGACATTTATTTCATATAGACATAAGTTGATACTAGCAAGTTATTTATTTCGTAGTACCTATGGAAGATCCGGAAATCTACCGAAAAGCCGAACGTCTGGCTGACCTGACTCTGGGATTGGTCGGCTGCTGCCAGACGAAACAGGAAGAGATCGCTGAGCGGGCGCATCTTTCCCTGTCAGAATTCAAATGTCTGCGGGCGTTCCGCCGCGATACGGAAATGTCGGTGAAAGACATCGCTCAGCGTATGAATCTCACCAGCAGTCGCCTCACCCGCATTATTGACGGCCTTGTAAAGAAACGTTACGTGACGCGGCATATCGATCCCCATGACCGCCGCATCATCAATGTTCGCCTGACGAAACAGGGAGAAACCGTGGCCCGCAAGGTGACCAACGACTGTACCCATGTCTACGAGCAGGTACTCAGCATTCTCCAGGCCAAGGACCATGACCGCATTATCTCCGCAGTCAATGAACTCGCGGACGTCATGCAAATCAGAACAGAGTTCGTTGAGGAATACAGTTAACAATTGCGCCATGCAATTGTTTCTGGCCGCAACTAATTCTTTCGACAATTATTTTGACGCGCACGGATCGACCCCTCGACCGTGCGCGTTCTTTTTTTTTCGGTGAGCCCGGGAATCGAAAGGGGGGCAGGTGCATCCGGGCGATCTCGCGGTGAAGGCGCTGCGCCCGCCGAGTTCTCTTCGCGGCCGAAGGCGGGAAAGGCAATGATCAGCGGGGAGCGTTTCGGTGCTTCGCAGTGAGGCCGGCCGCGTAAAGGAGGACGCTGACGCTGAGTCCGGCGTACATCGGCTCGATGCCGAGGGGGTATTGAGGCGCGGCGTTTGCGGCCATGGCGTGTCCGGCGGCGAACGAAGCAAAACTGACGAGGAATCCCCCCGTCATCGCGACGAAGGTCTGCGTGCCGCCGAGCCGGAGGCGCGGATAGTAGCTAGCCGTGAGCGGAAGCAGCAGCGCCGGTATGAACAGCGTTCCGATCACGTACCAGAGGTCGATCACGGAGGGGAAGAGCAGGACGGCCACCGCCGAGATTCCCGTGGTGAACAGCACCCCGTACTGCGTGTAGCGGGTGATGGATCGGTCGTCGTCGCGTCCGCCCCAGCGGGCGATGATGTCGCGCCCGACCGTCAGCGCGGCGATGAACGTCAGGCCGTCCGTGGTCGACATGACGGTGGCCAGCATCCCGACGTAAAACAGTCCTTTCGCGGCAGCGGGGAGCGCAGCGTCTCCCAGCAGCGGAAAGGCCATGGAGGGCTGGGTGAGGTCCGGCAGCAGCGCCCTGGCATAGAGCCCCGACAGCGTCGTCGCCGTGTCGAAGATGAACCAGAAGAGGATCGATATCAGGATGCCGCTGCGCGCGGTGCGGGGAGATTTCGCACTGAGCGTGAACTGGTGAAACTGCGGCGAAACCAGCGTCCACAGGGCGATAAAGAACCAGACAAGGATGTACTGCCACGAGTTTCCGCCGGACAGCGTCAGGTGCATCGGCGGGAGATTGGCCGAGAGAAAGGGCTCGAGACCGTAATCCGAGACCAGGAAGAACAGCAGGAGGAAGAACCCGCCGAACATCAGGGTGAACTGCAGAAGATCGGTCCGCACGACCGCGCGGAAACCGCCGGCATAGACATAGACCATGGAGACGAGGGACCCGAGGGTGAGGCACAGCAGGAAATTCCAGCCGGTCACGACCTGCAGCAGCACCGCCAGCATGAGAAGGTACGGGGCAGGCGAACTGTTGAAGAACACCAGCACCGATCCGAGCAAACCGGTTTTCCGGTCGTAGCAGCGATACAGTTGATCGGGGATGGAATACGTGCCGGTGTCGCGCACGCGCCGCGCAAAGAACAGGGCGAACACGAGGGCGAATATGTAGTAGGGAAATCCGAAGACGAACCAGTTGGCTATCCCGTACTGGTAGCTGAACTCGCCGACACCGAGGATGCCGCCGTACCAGGTTGCGACGAGCGCGGCGACAAAACCCGGGAGACTGAGCATGCGTCCGCCGAGGATGAACTGCTCCGCGCTGCTGCGGTTGAGCGTCGAACCGCGAAATCCCAGGTAGAGCAGGAATCCGAGGTACGCTGCGACAATGGTCCAGTCAATCCAGGTGAAATGGAGCAGAGACAAATGCATTCCCTTTGATCGGTAGAAACGCCGAGTGAAAAAAACATGCTTCGGAAACGAAAACCAAGCGCCGCGCGCGTTTCATTCGAACGCGGTGAAAAAAAAAGGGCGCCCGAACGGCGCCCTCAATCGCACGCGCATCAGCGCGGCATGGTTTTCAGTATTTTCTTCTGAGCCGGATGACGTTCACGGTACAGGTGTTCCGATAGATTCTTGCTGTGCCGGTCGCTGTCGATAGTCACGAATACCAGCTTCTCCATGCAGTCCCTGCAAACGCGCACGGTTCGTTCCCCTTCCATGTCCAGCGGTTTCTTGAAATACAGCTGTTCCGAAGGAATGGCATGTCCGAACATGCAGTCATGCTCCTTTTCGGAAATACCGGTATGCCACTCGTACTGTTGGGAAGAAAGTGCGTTGAAGCGCTTCAACGAACGGAGAAACTCCTTCTCGGACTGATATACCGCCATAGAACTACTCCGGGTGTGGAAATGGTAGAAACGGTAAGCGCACACTCCGACGAATGCAACGGAGTGCCGCAATCGGGACATGCAATGTAATAAATTCAAGAACAAATGCGACAGGGAGAAAGAATTCCCTGCGAAAATCCGCCAAATCGCTGTACAAATACCATTTTTCTATTATATTTCAGCCATACGAAACATGATGAACGAAAGAATGCGACCCTGCGCAGCGATATTTTTCGCTGTCTGTCTGCTGCATCATTTCACCGCGGCACAGACACTGTCTGGCTGCGCCGAACTTGTCGGCGCACGGTCAGTGAAGCTCTGCGTCCTCGCGGAAGCAGGCGGACATACGACGGACCCCCAGCAGTACCAGGTGCGGAACGCGGAAGGGGATCGCATCCCCGTTCGCGAGGTGCTGCCCTCAGGCGCACACGAGCTGCTCCTGCAGCTTGCACGCGACGTCGATATCCGGCGGGTGCATTATGTCGTGGATCCCGCGGGTGACACGCTTCTCTGCTCGTTCGACGGATGGCTTCGGAACCTGGCATCGGAAAAGGAGCTCGGCGCGAATTTTCTCCCTGAGCGGAATCGCACCGTCGTCCGCGTTTTCTCTCCGCGGGCCGACAGCGTCATCCTCTACCTGTACCTGTCCCGCACCGGACCGGCCGATCATCGCCTGAAGATGCTGCGTGATGCGGACGGCGTATGGGAGGCGGATGTCGAGGGCAACTTCGAACGCTGGTGGTATGACTTTACGGTTCACGGTCCGAAGGACCCCGGCAGCGAATTTTTCGAACAGGTACCCGTGCACGTCACCGATCCGTACGCCCGGGTTTCCGATGACAGCTTCGGGCGCGCGAGGATCTGGCCGCGCATGACGCCGCCGCCGCCGGTGCGCGGGGGACGTCCCCGCATGGAGGACCTCATCTCCTACGAAATGCACGTCGAGGATTTCACCCGCGCAATCGATGCGCTCGATCCGAAGCTTCGCGGAACATTTACCGGGGTCTGCACGCCGGGACTGCAAAACGCGCAGGGGATTGCCGTCGGCTTCGATCACCTGGTGGATCTCGGTATCAACGCCGTTCATCTGATGCCCGTCCAGGAGTTTCTGCATTTTCCGGACGAGGAATGGAGGCGGGCTTTCGAGGACGATCCATACATGCGCGAGCAGATGATCTCGGAAAGCAACTATCAGTGGGGATACCGCACGTCGCACGCGTTCGCGCTCGAGACGCGCTATCGGGAGGGCGACAGCGAGCGGGGCGCGCAGAACCGGCAGTTCCGCGACCTCGTCGCGGCGTTTCATGAGAAAGGCATCGCCGTGATCGTGGACATGGTCTTCAATCATACGGCGGAACGCATGGACAGCCGCGAACTCTATTTCAACTTCAGGGTCTTCGGGAAGTATGCCTACTACCGTACCAACGAGAAACTCGATTTCGTCGGCGCCTTCGGCAATGAAACGAAATCGGAAGACCGGCCGATGACGGCGCGATGGATCTACGATCAATGCGCCGCGCTGGTAAATGAATATGGAGTGGACGGATTCCGCATCGATCTCGCGGGGCTCACCGACGAGCAGACGCTTCGGGAACTGCGGCGGCGTCTCGGGCCGGACATTCTGATTTACGGAGAGCCGTGGATCGGTTCCAGCGATCCCCGCTTCGAAAACAATCCCGCATGGGACTGGTACAAGGCGGACGCGCCGATCACCTATTTCCAGGACGACTGCCGCAACGCCCTCTGCGGTCCGCCCGACAATCCGCAGGACAAGCGGCGCGACCGCGGATACGCGGGAGGAAACGGCAGCAGGGAGGCCGCCCGTGCCGCCATCGCCAACAGCTTCGAATACGAAGACAATCCCAACGAAGGAATCAACTATCTCGACATCCACGATAACTGGGCGCTCGCCGACCGGTTTGCCCGCGAAGACTGGAACGGACTTCGCGGCGTCGAGGAAGACCGGTACCGCATCGCGGCGGCCATGCTGCTGACGTCCCTCGGGCCGGTGGTGCTACACGGCGGGAGCGAATTCATGCGAAGCAAGGCCGCGTCTCCGCTGGTCGAGTATGTCAAATACACGGAGAGCGGTCCGATCTACATCCACGGGAAGCGCGATACCTACAACCTTCGCCGTCCGAACCTCTTCCTGTGGGAGACCCTCGGGCGAAACATTGAAGACGGCGCCGCCTGCAATTTCCAGCGCATGAACGACTACTGGAAAGGACTGATCCGGCTGCGGCGGTCGGAATACGGGGCGGTGCTGCGGCGTGGGACGGCCGTGCCGGAAGGCTATATCGAGTGGATGCTGCCTGCGGATGAAATGCTGCTTGGATACGTGATCGGCGGACGCGTGGCCGTCGCCGTGAATACCGGGGATGCATCGTCATCTCTCACGCTGAATCTTCCCGAGGGAGACTGGCAGCTCGTCGTCCACGGTGATCGCGCCGGGACTCAGCCGCTTGTCGACCTGCCGCAATGCGTTCTGCGCGGCGGATCGCATACGGTCGCGATCGATGCGCGAGACGTCCGTATCTGGATTCGAAATTGATTCATTCCTCATTGATGCGAGGAGGTACACCATGAGCAAACGTATCGTCGTCGGACTTGACGGGTCACCGTACTCAAAAACCGCACTGGGTATGGCCATCCGTCGGGCGAAGCTGTATAAAGGCACGTTGATCGGTGTGGCCGTGATAGACCGGCCCAGTATCGAGCACCTTGCCGCCGGGGCACAACCCGGGGGATTTCAGCTCGCCGAAAGCACCGTTTCCGGTCTGCTGAACGATGCCAAAAGTCACGCGGAAAATCTCATCGCGCAGTTTCGCATGGAGTGCGACCAGCATGAAATCGCGCATGAAGACATCATCTACACGGGAACGCCGTACGAGGGTCTCGGACAGGAAAGCCGGACCGCCGACCTGATCATCACCGGGCTCCGGACATTCTTCCACTACCCCACCCGTGAAGGCCCCGGTGATACACTCGAGCTGCTGCTGAAAGATCCGGTCTGCCCGGTGCTCGCGGTTCCGAAAGACATGGAACTCCCCCGTAACGTGGTCATCGCGTACGACGGTTCCAGGGGTGCAGCGCGGGCGCTGCAGGCGTATGCGCATGTCACTCCCGACATCCCGGATATCTATCCCGTCACGCTGCTGTGCGTCGCGGCCGACTACGACAGGAACAAATACCATCTCGAGAAAGCCGCGCGCTTCCTTCGTTCCCACGGGATCGAAGCGCGAATGATGCTTCGCACGGGAAAGCCGCTCGACGCGATACAGCAGGTGCTGCGGGAACTTCACCCGGCGCTGATCATCCTCGGCAGACCCGTCGCGCAGAGTCTGACCGAACGGATTTTCGGCAGCACGGTCGGGAGCATCATCAAGGATGCGACCGTCCCCGTATTCGTGTTCCACTGACGAGGCCGCGCCATGGAGGCTTCACACGAACCGCGTCCCTATCCGGTAGTGATACTGTGCGGAGGTCTTGGACTCCGCATGCGGGAATTCACGGACGGCAGGCCCAAGGCGCTTGTCCAGATCGGTGCGCGTCCCGTGCTGTGGCATGTGATGAAGCTGTACTCCCATTTCGGTCTGCGCCATTTCATACTGCCGCTGGGGCACGGTGCGGACCAGATCATCGGCTGGTTCGAGCGCTACCTGAGCATGACAACGGATTTTACGATCCGTCTCTCCGACGGTGCGCATACCTTCCATACGATGCTGCCCGACGACGAGCGCGGCTGGAACGTGACCTTTCTCCATGCCGGCAAGAGTACGGAAACCGGCGGTCGGCTGCTGCGCGCGGCGCCGTTCATTGAAGAAGAACACTTCCTGGCCACGTACGCCGACGGTCTCTGCGACGCCGATCTGGGCATGGAACTCGATCAGCATATCGCGTCGCAGGCAGACGTGACCCTGCTCTCGGTCAAGCTGACCAGTACCTTCGGCATTCTCGAAAGCGACGGGCGGATGCTGCTCGGGTTCGATGAGAAGCCCCGCACCACGTGCGAAATCAACGGCGGGTTCTTCGTCATGCGCAGGAGCATACTCGAGGAAATCCAGGGTGACGACGTGATACTCGAGAAAGATCTCCTGCCGCGCCTGGCGGAGGAAGGACGCATCCAGGTATTCCCGCATGACGGGTTCTGGCACTGCATGGACACTCCCAAGCACGTTCAGGATTTGAACCGCATCTGGTATACCGGCTCGGCGCCGTGGAAACTTTGGGGTGGGTGAGATCGCTGCGCCGTTCCGATAAGAAAATGCAAGGGTTGCCGACACCTTGTAGGGGCGCAGCATGCTGCGCCCCTACAGATTCGCGCATGTGGCGTCTCCGTGCGTGTGGCGTCTCCGCGCGAAATGACTTCAATGCCGCGGGGGACGCGCCACGGCCAGGATGCGCACATCGGTGAAGCCGGAGGAGATCAGCACATCGGAACAGGCGCCGATGGTCGCTCCGGTAGTGACCAGGTCGTCAACGAGAAGCAGGGGCCGTGCGCCCAGCTCCACCGCACGCGCCTGATCTGCCATGAACGCATCGCGCACATTCGCCTGGCGCTCGTCGCGATCGAGGCGCGAGGCGGACTGCGAACTGGTGTACCGTTGTCGAAGCAGAAGTCTGCTTTCCCATTCGAGGCCGCATTCCGCGGCGAGTCCCCGACACAGATGCTCGGCCTGGTTGTATCCCCGCTCGATGCGCTTGAGCGGATGCAGCGGTACGGGCAGGAGGAGCGGATCGCCTTCGAGAAGACAGGTTCCGATGAGGCGCTCGCCGAGCAGACGTCCGAGCCACTCTCCCGCGCGATGCAGCTGACGATATTTCATCGTGTGGATGCAGCGTTCGATGACGCTGCCATTTTCATATTCCCAGCCCACCAGCATCATGGTCGCATCGCAGGCGCACGCGAGCGATGCGATGTGCGCCGACGACTGCGCCCTGGTCAGGGGCAGCGGAAGCAGCTCCGCAAGGCAGGCGGGGCAGAGAAAGTCCCCGGCGCGAACGCGCAATCCGCAGCCCTGGCAGAGCGGGGGATACAGGACGTCGAGCAATGCATGGCATATGAGGTGCATGTCTGATCTCCCTGGTGACGTGCATCCGGAAAGGACGGAACGCCCGCGGGTTTCACGGGCGTTCCGCGCAGTTCTGTCTCAGGCCGTGGCGGATTCTTCCTTCTGTTCTTCGGGGACGAACTTCATGGCTTCCTCGTACACGGCATCGATGATTTCATCCTCCTTCAGCCGGCGGACAACCTCGCCCTTGCGGTAGAGGATGCCGACGCCTTTCCCGGCCGCGATGCCGATATCGGCTTCGCTTGCTTCGCCGGGACCGTTCACCACGCAGCCGAGCAGTGCGATCTTCACCGGTTTCTTGATGCCGGCGAGCCGCTGCTCGAGTTCGTTGGTGATTTTGAAGAGATCCACTTCCAGGCGGCCGCAGGTCGGGCACGCGATGATTTCCACACTGCGTGACGCGAGGCCGATCGAACGGAGGATCTCCTTGCCCACTTCGACTTCCTTCCACGGTTCGTCGGTGAGCGAGACGCGGATGGTGTCGCCGATGCCCTCGGCGAGCAGGGTGCCGATACCGACAGAACTCTTGATCGTGCCGACACGGGTGGTGCCCGCCTCGGTGACGCCGAGATGCAGCGGATAATCCGTGCGTTCGGCGATATAGCGATAGGCCTCGATCATGAGCCGTGTATCGGTGGATTTCACGGAAATAATCACATCACGGAAGCCGAAGTCCTCGCAGATGGTGGCGTGCCGCATCGCGCTTTCGAACAGCGCCTCCGCGGTCGGATAGCCGTATTTCTCGAGAATGTCTTCTTCAAGCGATCCGGAGTTCACGCCGATCCGAATGGGGATGCCGCGCTCCTTCGCGGCGGCGAGCACCTGGTGGATGCGGTCGATCGATCCGATGTTGCCGGGATTGATGCGGACTTTCGCAACGCCGGCCTTGATCGCTTCGAGGGCGAAGACATGGTTGAAATGAATGTCCGCCACGATGGGCAGCGGGGAATTGCGCACGATATCCGCCATCGCGGCGGCGGCGTGCTTGTCGTTGACGGTCACGCGAACGATGTCGCAGCCTTCGTCGGCCGATTTCCGGATCTGTTCGACCGTGGCGGCAACGTCGCTGGTCTTGGTTTTCGTCATGGTCTGAACGCTGATCGGGGCATCGCCGCCGATGGGGACGTCGCCCACCCAGACCTTGCGGGTCCTGCGTCGGATGCTTTTCACCTGCGGCGGCTGCCACACCGGTGCGTTCGGATCCTGGATGACGGGAATTTCTATCATGTGATGTCGTCGCTTCCGCTTCAGTTGTTTTGGCTGTCGGGGTGAATGCGCTTGCTCGCATCGAGCAGAATGCGTTTTTCTTCTTCCGTCAGACCGGCATAGCCGGAGACGCTGATCTTGTCGAGAATTTCATCGATGCGCTTCTGCGCGGCGTCGTAGGCCTGGTCTCCGCTTTTCCGTTCATGACGGCCGGGAGTGAACTCGTAGAATTTCGCATCCTTCTGGCTTTCATTCCAGCGCGTCGAAACCGAGCTGCCCGATCGCCGCCTGCTCAGCCAGCGATCGATATGCCCCCGCTGATCGAGCAGCACCCAGACGCCTCCGACGATCGCGCCGCCGAGATGGGCGATATGCGCGATGCCTTCATGCGTACCGAGCACGCCGTACACCACTTCGAGGAGAATGAGTCCGGCGATGAGATACTTGGCACGTATCGGCAGAAGGAAGTAAAGGTACACGTAGCGGTCGGGGAAGACCATGGCGAAAGCCGCCATCACCCCGTAGACGCCGCCGGATGCGCCGATCGTCGGTCCCGTTGCGGTAAATATGGGAGCGATGAGCAGGTTGGCGAGCCCCGCGACGATGCCCGCGGTGAAATAGAAGATCGCGAACTTCTTCGAGCCCCAGAGGTTTTCAATTTCAACACCGAACATCCACAGCATCAGCATGTTGAAAAACACGTGCTGAAAACCGCCGTGAATAAACATGTAGCTGACCAGCTGCCAGGGCATGAAGGCCCCGCTGCCCAGCGGCCAGAGATAAAACGTGCGTGCAAACCAGTCGAAGAGAGATTCGCCGTGGAAAGTGAGAACGCCGCCCTGGAGCATCATCTGCACGAGAAATACCGCCGCGTTGCTCATCAGCAGGTATTTTATCACGGGCGGGAAGAAACTGAATCCCCCGAACTGGGGACGGAAAGGCTGATTTGAATAATTTCTGTAGGACATGGGAACCTGTAGTTCAACAAATAGGAAAACAGAGCGTGGCGCGGGATCGTTCCGGCGCCTCAGCCCCGATCGCTCAGGGCCGCCAGACCCGGCAGCGTTTTTCCCTCGAGCAGTTCGAGCGAAGCGCCGCCGCCGGTGGAGACATGGCTGACCTGGTGCTCGAGCCCTGCCTGGGTGATGGCAGCCGCGGAATCGCCGCCGCCGATGACGGTGACCGCGCCATTCTGCGTTGCACGCACCAGCGCCTGCGCGACGGCGTAGGTTCCGCGCGCAAAGTTCGGCATTTCAAATACGCCCATTGGACCGTTCCAAACAACTGTTTTCGCGGCAAGGATGTGTTTTTCGAACAGCGCGACGGTTTCCGGACCGATATCGAGGCCCATCATATCGGCGGGGATTTCCGAAACGGGAACGGTGAGGAAATCCGTCTCGTTGCTGAATTCCCTGCCTGCGACGGTGTCTACGGGGAGCAGCAGCTGTTTGTTGCCTTTTGCGGCGGCGTCGAGGATCTGGCCGGCGAGTTCGAGCCGGTCTTCCTCGAGCAGCGAGCGTCCGATCTCCCGTCCCTGCGCCTTGAGGAAGGTGAACATCATGCCGCCGCCGATCAGCAGCGTATCGACTTTTTCAAGGAGGTTCGAGATCACGTCGATTTTCCCGGAAATCTTCGCCCCGCCGAGAATCGCGAGATACGGACGTTCGGGATGGCCGACGGCGCGGCCGAGATAGTCGATCTCCTTCTCCATGAGGAGTCCGGCGACCGCCGGCGACAGGAAATGCGCGACGCCTTCGGTGGAGGCATGTGCACGGTGCGCGGTACCGAACGCGTCGTTGACATAGACGTCGCCGAGGCGGGCGAGCGCCTGCGCAAACTGCGGATCGTTCGCGGTTTCACCCGGATGGAATCGCAGGTTTTCCAGCAGCAGCACGTCGCCGGGTCGAAGCCCCGCTGCACGCGCCTCGACGTCGCCGCCGATACAGTCGGGCGCGAAGTCGACGGGACGGCCGAGCAGCTGCGCGAGACGCGCGGCCACGGGACGCAGGCTGAAGGCGGGGTCTGCCGCACCTTTCGGCCGTCCGAGATGGCTCATGAGAATGACGGATGCCCCGCGTTCGATCAGCGTGTTGATGGTCGGCACGCTCGCTTCGATGCGGGTGTCATCGGTGATTTCCATTCTGTCGTTGAGAGGGACGTTGAAGTCGACGCGGACGAGGGCGCGTTTGCCCTGCAGGATGGCGTCACGGATGGTCATCTTGTTCATTGCATGCTCCTGTGGAATCGTGCAGGAATGCGAAAAACCTACGAAAACCCAAGCTCAAACAAAAAGTGACCTGCAGGAATGCTGCAGGCCACCGGAACACTTGTACGCGGCGATCAGCCTGCGATTTTCTTCACGAGGTCGACGACGCGGCAGCTGTAGCCGAATTCGTTGTCATACCAGCCGACGACTTTGACCATGTTGCCGCTCACCATGGTCGAGTGCACGTCGAAAATGCACGAATGCGTATTGCCGATAATATCGCTGGAGACGATCGGATCCTCGCAGTACTCGAGAATGCCCTTCATCGAACCTTCCGCGGCGGCCTTCATCGCGGCGTTGACTTCCTCGACGCTGACTTCCCGGTTGAGGTTCGCGACGAAATCGGTGATGGAACCGTCGGGCGTCGGCACACGAAGCGCGAATCCGTCGAGACGGCCCTTCAGCGAGGGGATCACTTTGCCCACCGTGCGCGCGGCGCCGGTCGTGGTCGGGATGATGTTGATCGCGGCAGCGCGGGCCCGACGCATATCCTTGTGCGGCAGATCGAGGAGGCGCTGGTCGTTGGTGTAGCTGTGCACCGTCGTCATCAGTCCCTTTTCGAGACCGAACGCGTCGTTCAGCACCTTCACCATCGGGGCGAGGCAGTTGGTGGTGCAGGATGCGTTGGACACGATCTTTTCGTCGCCGGTGAGAATGTCGTCGTTGACGCCGAGCACGATGGTCGCGTCGATTTCATCCTTCGCCGGAACGGTAAGCACGACTTTCTTCGCCCCGTTCTTGAGGTGGTTGCTGATCGCTTCGCGCGTGAGGAAAATACCGGTCGACTCGATCACGACGTCGACGCCGGTCCAGTCGAGATTGGCCGGATCGCGCTCGGCGGTGATGCGGAGGCGGTCGCCGTTGATGATCAGGTCGCTTCCGTCGACCTCCACGGTACCGTTGAATCTGCCATGAACGGAATCGTATTTCAGAAGATGCGCCAGGGTCGGGGCATCAGTCAGATCATTGATCGAAACAAAATCAAAGCCGCCGAGTTCCATCGCGCGGCGGAAGACGAGGCGTCCGATACGACCAAAGCCGTTGATGCCAACTTTGATAGACATAGTTCGTTCCCGTGCTTGTGAGGTGTGTAGTAGAGGCACAATGCCTTCAACTTAGGTCGGGTGCCGACGAAAGTCAATTGAAAACCTAACGTGTCCGTTTTCCAAATGGTGCCCGCGCGGTCCCGAATGGCCGTACAGCGGGCGATCGCACTGTCGCCCGGGGGGCGCTACTTCCGCAGCAGCTGCCGGCGGATGAGCAGGTCTTCGGCCTCGCGCGCCTTCCGCACGCGGTCCGCTTCATCGGTCTTCCCGAGCTTCTGCAGGGCGAATTCGAGCAATCCGGTAAGGGTGTCGCGGACGCCGAGCCGCGCATTCTGATCCTGGATCTGCAGCCAGGCATGCTGTTCGTTGAGCCGCCGGAGCCGGTGGACGATCTGCCCCGGACGCGAGGAGTCCTGCATCGCCCGAAGGTAAACGCGACGGAGGTAGGACGTGACGTCGATATTGGGGTCGTCGCCGCCGTGGACGCGCTGGACGCGCTCGATCGTGGCGTTGACGGTTGCCGAATCGGCCATCATCTGCTTCAGCCGGATATTGCTGCCCGACAGCATCCGCAGACGCACGGCGTCGGGACGGTGATGCGGGAAGCCTTTTTTCTCGAGGCTGTAGATCAGGCCGAGGCAGAAATCGCGCGTCATGTTCGTCGTCAGGAAGTTCAGTCCCGAGCTGATGATCAGGTCGCCCGTCCCGCCTGTGAGCAGCGGAAATTTGTCGATCAGGTTCTGGCGCATGAAGACCGCTTGATTATGCGCCCGCTGAATGTCTCCTCCGGGCAGCGTGCGGCGGGTACGAAGGAACTGCAGGGTTTTCACCGGTTCCTTGTATCCGAGTATCTCGAGGATGCCCATGGCCTGGCTGAACCCGACCTCGACGTAATAATTGACCGGACCGCGCTTCGCGAGTTCGCTCACCTTGCGCATGAGATTGCCGTTTCCCGGCAGTTTCGCGTTCGCGATGATGTTGAAGCTGGTGGTGTCGGGATAACCGAGATCCACGTACGTATCGCGTGGGATCGACATGAACTCGATCACCGCCGAATCGGGGTTGATCGTGACCAGATGGAGCGCGTCGGCACGCGCGTCACGCGCGGAGAGGCGCGAGTCGATGCCGATGATGAGCACGTTGATCAGGCGTCCTCGAACCGGGGGCAGATCCGAAATGTTCGAGAGCTGCTGCTGCAGCACCGAATCCTCGAGGATGGGCCGCATCGGGAGGAGGGCGCGGCGTTCCGCGCTGAGCCGGTCGAGATCCGATTTCATCGTATCCTGCGACCGGTCTTCGACGGCCGCGTTGCGGACGGTTTCCGCGGCCTTTTCGAGAGACTCCTCGGTCGCCCAGAAGTACACCCGGTCGGTCGCGCCCTTGGCGACACGAAGAACCGCGCGGAGGCCCGCCCCGGGTCCGGGGAGTCCGGGCAGCATGGAGGCCAGAAGCCCCCAGCCCGCGATCGCGATGATGAACCAGAACGTCCATCGGACGATCAGCGTGAAGGTGCGGCCGGTTTTTTCCTGCTCTGGTTCTTTCTGGCTCTGGTTTTCCGTATCGGAATGCATGCGTTACTTGACGTTGAAATACCTGGCTTCGGGATGATGCACGATGATGGCGCTGGTGCTCTGCTCGGGAACGAGCTGAAACTCCTCGGTCAGCGTGATGCCGACTCTCTCGGGGGCGAGCAGCGCGAACAGCTGTCGCTGGTCCTCGAGGTTCGGACACGCGGGGTATCCGAAGGAGTAACGGGATCCCTGGTATCCCTGGGAAAACAGTCGCCGGATTTCGTCAGCATCCCGGTCACCGATGCCGAGTTCGGCACGTATCGATTTGTGCCAGTACTCGGCGAGCGCCTCGGCGCTTTCGACGGTGAGTCCGTGAATATAAAGATAGTCCTGATACTGATCGTTCGCGAAAAGCGCGGCCGTGTACTCGCTGGCATAGCTCCCCATCGTCACGATGTGGAAGGCGCAGACATCGACCACGGGTTCTTCCGCGGAGCGGAAGAAGTCCGCAATACAAAGATAACGGTCGCCGCTCTGTCGTGGAAATGCGAAACGCTGCCATTCGACAAGTTCGTCGATCGAATAGTCACTCCGCGGCCACGGATCGTGGAGTGCGTCGCCGTCGAGGTCCCGCGGCCGGTACACCACCAGATCGCTGCCGTCAGCCTGGCAGGGGAAATAGCCGTAGACGACGGCGGGACGCAGGACGTGTTCTCTTTTCAGTTGCAGCTTCAGTTCCTCGAGGCGGGGGCGCACCACCGTGTCGAGCTCCCGCTGATAGTCTTCCTCGCTGCGCTTTCCCCGCCGGAACTGCCACTGGCCGCGCACGAGGGCGACCTCGTTGATGTATTCGTAGATCTTTTCTATCGGTACGTCGTCGATGACTTTCGATCCGTAGAACGGGGCGATCGGAACGGGAGCGTCGTGGGCGACCTCGGAACGGATGCGGAAGGCGGGACGTCCGTCGCGCGTCGCGGCGATGCGCCGGCGGCCATCCGCCTGCTTTTCCTGTGCGTCCCGCAGCCGGATCGCCGTCTCCATCGCCGCACCGCCCGGAGCGTCTTCACCCGCGGTCGCGCCGGCGGAGCCGCCGGAAGCGCCAGCTTCTCCTGCCGCGCCAGCTTCTCCTGCCGCGCCAGCTTTTCCTGCCGCGGCGATCTTCGCCTCCATGCCCGAGAGTTCCGCTGGGGCATCCGTGCCGCTCACGCGGTGGTCGGCGCCGTCGGGGAAGAGGCGGCCAGCCGCAAGGTCTTCCATGAAATGCAGTCCGTCGAAAGCATCCTGCGCGTAGCGGAGGGCGCCGCCGTAGAGCGGGCGGAGGTCGTTCTCGACGAAGCGACGGTTGAGCGCCGCGCCGCCGAGGATGACCGGCGTCGTAAGGCCGCGCTGCCGCATCAGGTCGAGATTTTCTTTCATGATGAGCGTCGATTTGACGAGAAGCCCGCTCATGCCGATGGCGTCCGCGTGCTGTTCGGCGGCCGTGGTCAGCATCTGTTCGACCGGGACCTTGATACCGAGGTTGATGACGCGGTACCCGTTATTGGTCAGAATGATATCCACGAGATTTTTTCCGATGTCGTGCACATCGCCTTTGACCGTGGCGAGAACGATCGTTCCCTTCGGGGCCGTGTCGACCTTCTCCATGTGCGGTTCGAGCAGGGCAACGGCGGCTTTCATGGTCTCGGCGGACTGCAGCACGAACGGCAGCTGCATCTGGCCCGAACCGAACAGGTCGCCCACGGTCCGCATGCCGTCGAGCAGGATGTCATTGATGATCTCGAGCGCCGGATGCGTGCGCAGGGCCTCCTCCAGATCGCGGTCGAGGCCCAGCCTGTCCCCGTCGATTATCCGTCGCGCGAGTTTCTCCTCGATCGTCGCGCCGGCGTCCCGCTCCGTATCGCGCGCCGCCGCTTCTCCGCCGGCGAAGTGCGCCATGAAAGCCAGCAGCGGATCGTACACGCAGGTTTTGTCCTGACCGTCCGTCATAAATGACCTTTAGATTTTTTCATCTGAAACTTTTGTTCATATCGTGAATGTTCTATTTTGAGCTACCATCGCTCCGATACATTCCGGCCCGCAAGCCCCGTTCAACGCGTTTTTTCGATGAACCGGGTATTGACAAAACCAAAAAAAGAACTTACTTTTCCTACTAAAAGGTAATCAAATCTTTAATTATTTTTACTCACCATCAAGGAGTCACGCCTCGTGTTGTACTCAAAGACCGCACAGTATTCCATCCAGTCGATGCTCTTCATTGCCGCAAACAATTCGGAGCAGAACATCCTTGTGCGCGACGTCGCCAAGGAGCTGGGCCTTCCGTCTTCCTTCCTGAGCAAGATCCTGCAGACGCTCAGCCGGTACGGCTTCCTCAACTCGGTCAAGGGCCCCAAGGGCGGGTTCTCCCTTTCCGAGAAGGGCGCCGGATCGACCATCGCCGAACTCGTCGCCGTCGTCGACGGTCCGATGAATTTCGACATGTGTCTCGCCGGATTCAGTCCTTGCAGCGAAGAGAATGCCTGTCCGTTCCATCACGAATGGAAGCGCATTCGTGAGGAGATCCGCGAGCTGGTGAACAGCAAGTCGATCTTCGAGCTCGCGAAGGAAATGCCGATCCGTTACCGCACGCTGCTCATGGGCGTCGCTCCGGCAGCCGAAAAGACGAAGAAAGCTCCGGTGAAGAAAGCCGCCGCCAAGAAAGCGCCCGTCAAGAAAGCCGCAGCGAAGAAGCCCGCGGTGAAGAAGGCCGCTCCTGCCAAGAAAGCCGCGACAGCGAAGAAGAAAAAGAAATAATCTTCGACGCAGCCACCGTTTTCCAAACACCGGGATCGCTTCATGCGGTCCCGGTTTTCTTTTTTCCCCTGGAGAAAACGCCTCCGCGGCTGATCGCGGTGTCCGGGGGTGTGCGATCGCACTTGATTCTGCCAAATTGACTTTCTATTTTACTAATCTATAAAATTTTATTGCATATTTCACTGCCAATTTGACAGATACGATACACACATGCTCCGATCGATATATATAGAGACCTATGGCTGCCAGATGAATTTCGCCGATACCGAAATCGTCAACGGCATTCTCAACGAGCAGGGATACATGCTCGCGACGGATATCGAATCCGCCGACGCGATCTTCATGAACACCTGCGCGATACGCGACAACGCCGAACAGCGGATCTACGGACGGCTGTCGAACTTCGAGCATCTCAAGAAGCAGAATCCGCACCTGGTAGTGGGCATTCTCGGCTGCATGGCCGAGCGACTCCGTCAGAATCTGCTCGAGCAGAAATCCGTCGTCGATATCGTCTGCGGTCCTGACGAATACCGGAAACTCCCGGCCCTCATCGACGAGGCGTTCCAGGGGGAGAAGGGCATCCGCACCCAGCTGTCGCGCGTCGAGACCTACGATGACATCGTGCCGCTGCGCACGGAAGGGATCAGCGCATGGGTTTCGGTCATGCGCGGCTGCGACAAGTTCTGCACCTTCTGCGTCGTCCCGTTCACCAGGGGACGCGAACGCAGCCGCACGCTGGACGGCGTGGTCGGCGAGGTACGCGATCTCGCGGCCCGCGGCTTCCGCGAAGTGACGCTTCTCGGTCAGAACGTGAACTCCTATGTCGACGGCGACCATGATTTCGCCTCCCTGCTGACCGCGGTCGCGGGCATCGACCCGGATCTGCGCGTGCGATTTACGACATCGCATCCGCAGGACATGTCGGATCGGCTCATCGCGGCGATCGCCGGGCACGAGAATATCTGCAGCTACATTCACCTGCCGTTCCAGTCCGGATCGGATCGCGTACTCGAGCTGATGAACCGCACGTATACGCGCGCGCATTACCTCGAACTCGTGCGTCGCATCAAGGAGCGCATTCCCGGGGTGGCACTGTCTACCGACATCATCGCGGGATTTCCGACCGAGACGGAGGAGGATCATCAGCAGACGCTTTCCCTCATCGAAGAAGTCCGCTTCGACGGCGCCTTCATGTTCAAGTACTCCCCGCGGGAGAAAACGCGCGCATGGAAAATGGGTGACGACGTTCCGGACGAGGTGAAGGGTCGCCGGCTCGAAGAGATCATCGCGCTCCAGCGGAGGATCTCCTATGAGATCAACCAGACGATGATCGGGACGACCGAGCGGATTCTGCTCGAGGGGCCGAGCAAGCGGTCGGACCTGGAATGGATGGGCCGCACCGACGCGAACAAGTCCGTCATCATCCCGAAGGCGGAATTCGGCGTCGGCGATTACGTCGACGTCCGCATCGTCAGCGCCACGTCGGCGACGATGTTCGGCGAAATTGTATCCGGCGCCGTCACCGAAGCCGCCTGACGCGGCACAAGGAATTCACCGGCATGATCTGCAGAGCGCCCGCACCTTTCCGCATACTGTCTTTCCTGCTTCTCCTGGCAGCGTTCGGCAGTATCTTCCCGGCCACGGGCCGGGCGCAGGCGCGCCGCGACATCGCCATCCTCATCGCGCAGGTGAAAGCCGGCGCCGGAACGGAGGTGGCCAAACTCCTTCCCGCACTGAAAAAATCCCATCCCGACAAGGCCGGTGTACTGCTGCTCGAGGCGCTTCTCGAAACCAATGCCGAGAAGGCCGTCGAACTCTACCAGCGCGTGGCAGATGATTTTCCGCGCAGCGAATGGTCCGATGACGCACTGTACCGCCTCTATCAATACAGCTATGCCGTCGGCGCCTACCGGACGGCCCGCACGTACACGGACCGTATCGCCAAGGATTTCCCGCAGTCGCCGTTCCTGAGCCGCGAGCAGCGCGCGGCGGCCATGAAAGCCGCGAAGGAGGCCGGGACGGAAAAAGCCGCGCCGCAGACGACCGCGAAGCGGACGCCCCCCGCTCAGTCTGCCCCGACCGCGGAAGCGCCCGCGGAGAAGCCGGCTGCCGCGGACGCACAGAAGAGCTACGCCGTGCAGGTGGGCGCCTTCTCCCGGAAATCCGACGCGCTGAAGCTGTCGGACGAGCTGAAGACCAAGGGCTATACCGCGTATCTCCGTGAAAAAACGGTGAACAGGAAAACCGTGCAGGCCGTCTGGCTGGGGATATTTTCGGATTTCTCCCAGGCCCAGGCATTTGCGCGAAAACTGAAAGAACAGCAGAAAATCGACGCCATCGTCGTGCGGCGCTGAGGATTCCCATGAAATTCATTCTGACAGGAACAGCCTCCGGCATGCCCGTCGCGCATCGACGTCATGCCTCCCTCGTGATCGAGGACGGAGAACAGCGCGTGCTGGTCGATGCCGGGGACGGGACGTCCGCGGCGCTGCTTGCCGCCGGCATTGCCCTCGCGTCGATCACGCGCATCGTCATTTCGCATACCCATCCCGACCATGTGACGGGGCTCCCGATGCTGCTGCAGGGAATGCACATTGCGGGGAGGACCGAGCCGCTGCCGATCAGCGTTCCCCCGGGACGAGTGCAGTGGTTTCGGGAGTGGCTGCGCGGCATGTACATCTACGCGGAGAAATGGGGTTTCCCGTTCCAGGTCCAGCAGTACGGGGACATCCCTGCGAGCGAGGGCGGACTTCGCATCGCGCCGTTTCCCAACCGTCACCTGGAGAAAGTCCGGGAGCTGGCCGCGCGCCACGATGTGCCCGCCGATTCCTACTCCCTTCACGTGAGCAGCGAATGCTGTTCTGTCGTGATTTCTTCTGATATTGCGTCTCTCGACGATGTCGCGGCCGCCGCGGCGGGCAGCGATCTGCTGATCGTCGACGGTACGCACGTGCTCCAGGACGAGATTTTCGCTTTTGCCGCCGCGCATGAGAAACTCGCGGTGATCTGCACGCATATTCCGCCCGAAATCGAACCGGGGCTGATGGCTCTCCGCGAGCGGAGCGCCGAGGAAGCCGGCGGGCGCGTGCTCTACGCCTACGACGGAATGCAGTACCTGCTGGAGAGAACCAAGACATGAGCGACGTCACAACAGGAGCCATGAACATTTCCTCGGGGGATCGCCAGGCCTTTCAGCGGCGTCACGGCATCATCGGCAAAAGCACCGAGATCCGGGAGGTGGTCGATACGATCATGCAGGTGGCGCCGACCGATATCACGGTCCTGGTGACGGGGGAAAGCGGAACCGGCAAGGAAGTGATCGCGAAGGCCATCCACAGCGCGAGCCGCCGGGCTGCACGGAAATTCATTCCGGTCAACTGCGGGGCCATTCCCGAGGGCATACTCGAGAGCGAACTCTTCGGACATGAGAAGGGCTCGTTTACCGGCGCCGTGGAAACGCGGAAGGGATATTTCGAGCTGGCGGACGGCGGGACGATCTTTCTCGATGAGATCGGGGATACCCCGATTTCCACGCAGGTCAAGCTGCTTCGCGTGCTCGAGAGCGGGGAATTCATGCGCGTGGGCAGCTCCGAACCGCGGCGCTCCGACGTCCGCGTGATTGCCGCGACCAACAAGAGCCTGGAAGAGGAAGTCCGCAGCCGCCGTTTCCGGCAGGACCTGTTTTTCCGCCTTCGTTCGGTGAACATCCGCATTCCGCCGCTGCGCAGCAGGCGCGGCGACATCCCGCTGCTGGTGGAGTCTTTCCTTGCCAGTCTCGCGGGCGATGCGCGGAAGGACATTCTGATCACCGACGACGGCATGGCCGCGCTGATGCGCCACAACTGGCCGGGGAACGTGCGTGAACTGCGCAACGTGATCGAGAGCGTCATCATCCTCGAGCGCGGAAACGTGGTCGACGAGCATGTGATCGCAAAGTACCTGCAGTTCATGGAGGAACCCTACGAGGATCGTTCCCTCCCGATGCACCTCGGCAAGCCCCCCGAGCAGGCCGAACGCGAGCTGATTTTCCGGCTTCTCTGGGAGATAAAAAACGATCTGCAGGATCTCCGCGGCATGGTGGGCGAGCTTCAGCACCGTCCGCCGCTCTCCCTGCCGCCCGGCGAACAGGGCGATGGCGGCACCGTGCACATGGACGATATGACGCTGCGCGGCATGGAGGAAGAGCTTATCGCGCACATGCTCCGGCGTTTCCACGGCAATCGGAGGCTGGCCGCCGAGGCATTGAACATAAGTGAACGAACTTTGTACAGAAAAATCAAAGATTACGGACTGTGATGCGAAGCTTGCGTTCATTTTGGATTATCTTGTATCTTAGTCCCATATTTCTTGGTGCCGCCATGCTTGGCGGATGCGCGTATTCGTTCACCGGCGCATCCGTTCCGGCGCACTGGAAGTCCATAGCCATCCCGTTGTTCGACGACGAGAGTAATTTCGGCCAGCCCTCGCTGCGTGAGGACTTGACCAACATGCTGATACAGAAATTTCAGCAAGACAACACATTGCAGCTTGCGGCCCGGCAGTCGGCGAACGTCGAATTGAGAGGTGTCATCATCTCCATCATCGCTGATCAGCCCATCGCTGTCGCCCAGGGCGCGCAAGCGTCCAAGCTGCAGGTTAGTCTCAAAACACGAGTCAAACTGATCGACCACGTTACCAACAAGGAAGTCTGGAGCAAGGATTTCACCGCAACAGGTGACTACCCTGCCGCGTCCGGCCAGTCCGGTCGTGAACAGGGCCTTTTGCAGGCCATGGAAAACATGACTGACGACCTCTTGCTGGAGACGGTCTCCGCGTGGTAAATTTGCTGTTTCATTCACTAGGTGAAATCTAAATCATGGAAGATTTTATACTGGGTGCGTATGTGTTCTCTCTGAGCATCCTGTTCTTGTTCGGATCGCACGGGTTCGTGATGATCTACTACTATTTCAAGAACAAGGACAAGAGGCCGGAAGGGAAGGCGATCCTGGACGACAAGCCGGTGGTGACCGTCCAGCTCCCGGTGTACAACGAATTGTATGTCGTGGAACGGTTGATCGATGCGGTTTGCGCCCTCGATTACCCGAAGGACAAGCTGGAAATTCAGGTTCTCGATGACTCCACCGACGAGACGGTAGACGTTGTCGCGGCCGCCGTCGCCGTCCGGCAGGCGGAAGGCTTCGATATCGTCCAGGTCCGGCGTGAGAACAGGGTCGGTTTCAAGGCAGGCGCGCTTCGCTACGGGATGGAAATCGCCAAGGGCGAATTCATCGCGATTTTCGATGCCGATTTTGTTCCCAGGTCGAACTTCCTTACCGAGACGCTTCGCCACTTCACTGACGATCGCATCGGCATGGTCCAGACGCGCTGGGAGCATCTGAACAACGAGTTTTCTCTGCTCACGCGTGCGCAGGGCATCGCGCTTGACGGTCACTTCGTGATCGAGCAGCAGGTGCGCAACAAGTCCGGCTTTTTCATCAATTTCAACGGGACCGCCGGTGTCTGGCGCCGTTCCTGCATCGAGGATGCGGGAAACTGGGAGGCGGACACGCTGACGGAGGATCTCGATTTGAGCTACCGCGCACAGCTGAAGGGCTGGCGCTTCGTATTTCTCAATGACGTGACATCCCCGGCCGAACTGCCGTCCGAGATCAATGCGCTCAAATCGCAGCAGTTCCGCTGGACCAAGGGCGCCATCGAGACTGCACGGAAGATTCTTCCCCGCGTGTGGAAATCCAAGCTCCCGCTGCGCGTCAAGCTGCAGTCGACCGTGCACCTGACCAACAACCTCGTATTCCCGTTCATTCTGCTGACCGGTATTCTGAACGTGCCGCTGGTGTTCATCAAGCATGCCGGCCATCACGAGACGTTTTTCGCGTTCATGTCGATCTTCGTCCTTGCGTTCATCAGCTCGTTTCTTTTCTACCTGTATTCACAGAAGGACGTGTACACCGACTGGAAGAAGCGCATTTTCCTTTTCCCGCTCTTCATGTCGGGCAGCATGGGCTTCTCCGTGAACAATTCGCGCGCGGTGATCGAAGGCCTGCTCAACCGCAAAAGCGCGTTCATCCGCACGCCGAAATTCCGCATCGAGACCGAGAAGGACACCTGGAAGAACAAGAAGTACCAGGCGGCCCCGCGGAAAATCTCGATCGCCGTCATTTTTGAAATCGCGCTGGCGCTGTACTGCTTCATCGGCGTCGTCGCTTCGATCTGGTTCCTGGAAATCGCCGCCCTGCCGTTCCAGCTTCTTTTCTTCCTCGGCTTCGGCCTGGTCGGTCTTCTGTCCATTCGTCACGCCCTCGGTCCCCAGGGCGCCTGATTCACCGAAGCGGAGCGCATAGCGGTTTCTTGCAACCATTTTGATTTACGTATGAATGAGATTTCGCCACACCGGCTGCGGCCGATGTGGCGAAATGTTTTGTCTGGTACGACCTCATGGAGCAATCGGGACAGGGAAATATGTTCGACGACATCGCCGCACTGGAGCGGCATATTGCCGCATACCCCGCCTCGCCGCTGTTCGCGCGGCTCGCCTCCCTGTACATCGAGAGCAACCGTCCCGCCCAGGCCCTGAAAATCTGCCTGCAGGGCATCAAGCTGCATCCGGACTATCCCACAGGGCTGCTCATGATCGCCCGCGCGCAGATCATGCTCCGCCAGTACAGCGACGCCCGCCAGACGCTGCACGAACTCATCCGCATCCTGCCTTCCTGTGTCGCCGCGCTGCGCCTGATCGACCGGATGACCGAACTCGAACTCGAATACCCGCCCTATGCCGCCTCCGGCGGCATGATCGTTTCCCGGCACAATCTCGGACGTGAGCAGGATGCGCGCGACCAGCGCCAGCAATGGAGCCACCAGGACGACATTCTCCCCGGGATCGAGAGCTTCGCCCCGACACGGAGCGATGTCGCACCCGGCGCCGATGCGGAACCCGGTTCCGTAGAGCCGCGCCCGGTTTTCGACCTCGGCGCGCTCGCGCAGCGCCTGGAGGGCGCACGGATTCCTTCGCTGCCGGAGGAGGACGAGTACCAGGAAAGCACCGGTGAGGAAACGGTCGAATCCGTGAACCTCGAGCTGCGCCCGGTGACGGAGACCCTCATCGGCATCTACGAGCAGCAGGGACGCTGGCGTGAAGCCATCGACGGCTATGCCCGGCTTGCGGCGCGGCACAGCGACCGGCGCGACTACTTCGAGGGGAAAATCAGGGAAGTGGAGACAAAGAGGGACAACGAGCAATCATCGCAACCATAAGCTGAGAGATTCGTCATGCTCACAACCGCACATACACTGCTGCTTGTCATCGACGTTCAGGGCAAGCTCGCCGACCTGGTCTGGCGCCCAGAGCAGGTTCAGAAGAATATCGGGGTTCTCATCGACGGCATGAAAGTGCTCGGAATCCCCGTCATCGCGACCGAACAGTATCCGAAGGGACTCGGCAGCACCATCCCTCCCATCGCCGATCGTCTCGGCGATGCACCGGTCATCGAGAAAAGCAGCTTCAGCTGCTGCGGCGAATTCAATTTCGAGACGAAGCTGGCCGAGCTGCACAAGACCGATGTCGTCGTGTGCGGCATCGAAACCCATGTCTGCGTGTATCAGACGACACGGGATCTGCTCGCCCTTGGCTACAATGTGCACCTGGTCACCGACGCGGTTTCCAGCCGGACGGAAGAGAACTGGCAGCTGGGCGTCTCGGTGTGTTCCTCGCTGGGCGCGAAACCCACGAGCACGGAGATGGTGCTGTTCGAACTGCTGAAAGAGTCCGGTACCGAGCGCTTCAAAGCCATATCGAAGCTGGTGAAATAGGGGAAGAATCTCGTCCGGCATGAGAGGGAAAAAAACTCCCGATACAATCCAAAAAATGTAGGGGCGCAGCATGCTGCGCCCCTAGACGTTGGCGGGAAATTATTCTTTACGGCGGATACCCGATCGCGAAACGCTCAGCTCTTGGGTTCGAACTGGGCGTCGTTGATTTCGGTGTTGTGCTTGTAGGAGGTAATCGTTGCCTTCTGCGTCATCCCGGTTGTTTCGACGCTCACCGAGAACGGCAGCTTGACGCCGTCGACGTCGCGGTAATCGCCGAACGTTTTCATGACGGAGATGGGGCCGTTCGGGGTGTCCTTGCTTGCGGACTCGGCGACGAGCAGGAAATTCTCCGCATCGATGTACAGTTCATCCGTGCCGTGCTGCTTTTTCAGGGCGAGCACATACACGACGCGTCCGTTCATTTCCTTTTTCTCGGTGACGGTCGGCACATATCCCAGTTCCTTCCATCGAACGACGCTGTTGAACTGCTCATCCTCGAGCGACTGCGCCAGGTCGTCGCCCGTGACTTCCGTCAGCGGCTGCATCGGCTGGCGGCTCCAGGCCTTCTGTCCATTGACCCATTCCTCGATTTCGAGGATCTGTGCACCGCCGCCCATGTCGACGGAGAGGGTCACCAGCTGGTACTTCTTGTTCGGCGCCATCGCGATTTCCTTGAACATTCCCTCCGCGGTGGACGGTCCGAAGGAAATGGTCACGTCCCCTTCAGTGACGCGTGACTTCTGCTTCGCGAATGCCGCACGGCCGCCGATGGCTTCGATATGCTTCTCGAGGAGCGCCGGACCGTCGATATCGACCTTGAACGACTGGCCCGCGGCGATCGGATTCATATCCGTGTCGTACATGTGTACTTCTCCGAAGGCGGCGAGCGGTTCCTTGATCACGCTGGCGTCACCGACCGCAAGGAAGGCGACGTTATCGGTGGTCAGGTATTTCTTCGCGAGGCGCTGCACATCATCGACGGTGACGTTCATCATGTTGACGACATACGACTTGTAGTAGTCCTTCGGCAGATCGTAGAGGTCGATGTTCTGTACCATCGTGGCGATGTTCGAGGGATTCTCGAGGCCGAGGAGGAAACGTCCGGCAGCATACTGTTTGTGCATGTCGAGCGTCTGATCGTCGATTTTCTCGTCCCGAAGTCTGTTCATTTCAAGCAGGATCTGCGTGAAGGCGGAATCGGTCGCGATGCGGCGCACATCGGCAGAGGCCTGCCAGAGACCGGCGGCTTTGCGCGATTCGAGGCTGCTGTACGCACCGTAGGTGAAGCCGTGCTTCTCGCGGAGATTCGCGAAGAGGCGGCCCGAAAAACCGCCGCCGATGATCGAATTCATGACGCCGGCCGCGACATAGTCGGGATTCCTGCGCTCGATGCCGGTGACCTGTACCGTGATGGAGGTCTGCGTCTGCGTCTTGCCGAGGTCGACCAGATGGACGCTTTTGCCGGTGATGCGCGCCGGTTTCGGGAAGGTGTTTGCCGGAGCCGTGCCTTTTTTCCAGGTCCCGAAGTACTTTTTGATGATCGGGAGGATTTCCTTCGGGGTCACGTCGCCGACGATGGCCAGCGAGGCGTTGTTCGGAATGAAATAGGTTTTGTGGAACGCCACGAGGGCATCGCGGGAGATGCTGTTCACATCATCTTCGGTGCCGAAATTCGCATAGGGATGCGGCGTGTATCCGACCGTGATCTGCAGGCGGCTCATCACCGCATCCGGATCGCGCTTGACGGTCTTCAGCCCGGAAAGGGACTGCTTTTTCTGCTTGTCCAGTTCGTCCTGCGGGAAGGTCGGATTGTACAGGGCGTCGGTCATCAGCGTCAGCAGCTTGTCCATGTTTTTCTTAAGGCCGGAACCGCTGACGGACATCTGGTCGTCCGCTGCGCCTGCGCCGATGCTCAGGCCGAGCGCGTCGGATTCCTGCGCGAACTGCAGGGATGTGCGCGTCGTCGTGCCGGACGTCAGGAGATCCGTTACGCTGCTTGCGATGCCGGAGACATCGCCGTCATATTCCGAGCCGGACTTGATAAGCAGGCGGAATGTCACGACGGGTTCGGCGTCATTGGTGATGACGAAGACCTTCAGGCCGTTGTCGAGAGTCGTTTCGTAATAGTCGGGAAAAGACGCCTTGGGGGCGGGACCCGGTGCCGGTTTCTGTGTCCGGTCGATCTGCGCTTCCAGTTGTCCGCCAACGAGCAGCAGGAGCGCAAAAATCATGAACATGCGAAAGTATTTCATTGTCATCATTCCTGTGTCTCGTTGTGAATCAGCTTTTTTTATCCATGACGACGTACTTGACCACGTTCTTGCGCTCGGGGCGCAGATACGTGTTCGCGACGCGCTTGATGTCGTCGCGGGTCACCGCCATGTAATTATCGAGTTCCTTGTTCACCAGGTCCGTCTGGTTGCGGAAGAGCGAATACTGCGCGAGACGGCGAAGCTTGCCATCGAGCGACAGGAAGCTGCGGGTGAATTCGGTTTCTTTCGCCATGCGGACTTTCTCGAATTCCTCTTCTGTCACGCCGTCGCGCTGCACTTTCTCGAGTTCCTCGCGGATGGCGGTCTCGATGGCGTCGAAGCCCACGCCATGGTTGGCGATGGCGAAGAACGCGAACATTCCGGCCTTGTCCAGCGGCATGCCGAAGCTGGACGCCTGAAGGGCCAGCTGCTCCTTGTCGACGAGGCGCTGATAGATGCGGGAGCTCTTTCCGTCGGAAAGCACGTTCCCGAGCAGTTCGAGCGCGTAGGCGTCGGGATTGCGGTAATCCACGGTGACATATGATTCGATATACGCGGGCAGCGGGGTGACTTCTTCCTCGACGATCATCGTGCGGGGTTCGGTCTGCTTCGGGATGACCACCTCACGCCGTTCCGGAGTCGGACCGGCGGGGATATCGCCGAAATAGTCCTGGATCATTTTCTTGGTCTGCGCGACATCGAGATCGCCGCCGACCACGAGACAGGCGTTATTCGGGAGGTAGTACTTGTCATGGAACTGACGGAATTCATCGATGGAAGCGTTGTTGATGTCCTGCGCGACACCGATGGGCATCCACTCGTACGAGGAGCCCTTGAAGGTGTTCTTGAACAGGTTGTCTCCCAGCGTACCGAAGGGGCGTCCCTCGTAGCGCTGCTTCAGTTCCTCCTTCACCACTTTGCGCTGTGTTTCCACGCCGAGGGAATCGACGACCAGGTGCATCATGCGCTCCGACTCGATCCACAGCGCGAGCTGCAGCTGATTGATGGGAACTTTGAAGAAATAATCGGTCTGATCGAACGATGTGGAGGCGTTGAGCATGCCGCCCGCCGCGGTGATCAGTTTGTCGACCTGTCCGCGCGGGATGTTTTTCGTTCCTTCAAACATCAGGTGCTCGAAGAAGTGCGCGAATCCGGTGCGGCCCGTGACCTCGTCTTTGGATCCGATGCGGTAAAGCAGGTATGTCATCGCCGTCGGTGCCGTACGATCCACGTGCAGAATCACCGTCAGGCCGTTATCCAGTTTGTATTGTTCGTACTGGATCGGCTTGAAGCTCTGCGCATGCAGTCCCACGGCGAGCAGCAGAAGAACTGGAATGAAAATCCGTTGTTTCATGAAAAAGACCTCAATGGAGATTGAAGTAATTGATTGAATGTCGTTTCGGTATTGTCAGCCGGCGGATTGCAGGAACGGCAGTTCGAGCAGTCCGCGGATTTCGTGGATGACATGATCGGCAAGGCCGAGATACTCCCGGCCGAGGGTCGTCTCGACTGCCACGCAGCGCATCCCGGCATTCCTGGCGGATTCGATGCCCAGGGGAGCGTTTTCCACCACCAGGCAGTCTTCGGGCGTCAGTTCCATGTGATGCATGGGGGCGAGATAGGGATCGGGATTCGGTTTCGCCCGGTGCACCTCGTCTCCGGTGATGAGGAAGTCGAAGAGCGCCCGATGCTCCGCGGTCAGCGCGGTTTCCATGTTTTTCTTCGACGATGCGGTCACGAGCGCGGTCAGAAAGCCGCGGCGGCGCAGTTCGGCGATCACTTCGAATACGTGCGGATAGTAGGTCACGTTGACGATCGACCGGTAATATTCACGCTTGCGGTCGATAAACGCTTCATGCTCTTCGGCGGGGAGCGTCACGCCGGCTTCTGCCAGGAATGTGGGCAGGATTTCGCGCGAAGCGCGACCTTCATGCAGCAGCACCGAATGTTCGGACACGCTGCCCCCGAGTTCCTGGAACATCTTTTCCCAGGCGAGATAGTGAAAATGGAGGGTATCGGCGATGACGCCGTCGAGATCGAAAAATACTGCCTTGATCATAGGTCGCGCGCAGGTTTGACATCGGTCGCTACAGACTTATAATCTACGAAGAAAGTGGGGAAAAGTTCTAGGGAAAAGGGGAGGCATGGGAGGAGAAAGGGAGAGAGGGGAAGGAGGACACGGAGAAGATTTTACCGCGGAGGCGCGCAGAGGGTTTTGAAGGGAGGAGCGTCATCCCGAATAACGTCATCCCGAGTCACAGCGTCCGCCGGAGGCGGGAGACGCGTACCGAGGGACGTGCCTCGATACGGTCGCTGCCGCGACCTAATCGGCATGACGATGAGAGAACAGACACAGCGGTTGTCAACACTGCCCCAGATGAGATCGAATGCTCCTCCCCAAATCCCTCCGTGCGCCTCAGCGCGCCTCTGCGGTAAAAATCTTCTCTGCGTCCTCCGCTGCCTCTCTCCCTCTCTCTCCCACGCCTCACTTCATCAGCGGCAGGATGGCGGAAATTATCACCCAGACCTGGATCAGGGTCAGAGCTATGCCCGCGAGGGCGCCGGCGACGACCTGGGAGACGGTGTGCGCGCGGAGGGTGACGCGCGACCAGCCGAGGAGGAGGATGAGCGGGAGCGTCCACAGCAGTTTCCATCCGAAAAGCGGAAAGAGGAACACCAGCGGGCCCGTGAATCCCATCATGTGCGCGCTGATTTTCCAGCGCAGGTTGATCGCGTTGAGCAGCAGCGTATTGACGAGAAAGCACCACATGAGTCCCCATACGAACAGGGACGCATTGAGAAACAGCAGTATCATCAGTCCGCCCAGGGAGAAGCCGGCGCTGATAAGATAGGGCTTCGTGCGCTGCAGGCGTTCCGGGACGTCATATGCGCTGACCTGTTCCATTCTCCTGAGATACAGGACGTATACCATCTGCAGTCCGCCTGCGCAGGCCGTGGCAACGATCCAGACGACGGCCTGATGAAACAGGCTGCCATGTTCGTAGGCCAGGACGAGCAGCGCGAAGACGGCTGCGGCGATCGTCGGCGGGATGAACGCAATCGAGAGGCGGTACGCGAACTGTGCGGCGGGGGTGCGGGGCGTCGGATTGTTCATACCGCAAGATAAAGAATAACCACGGATTGCACGGATTACACGGATTGGATTTTTGGGCGTTGCGTCGAAGATCCGGAGCGAGGTCTTCCGGACGAGTGGTGTGGACATTCAAGAAGCGCTAGAAGAAGCAATCCGTGCAATCTGTGCAATCCGTGGTTACTCTTGTATGCCTTGTAAATGCACGGTGATTTCGGTAGTATTGGTCCGATACTCTGGACCCTCGTTTTGCCAAGGATACCCGATGATTCGACTGCTCCGGTCTCTGTACACAGCACTCCTTCTCATGCTCCCCGTCATGCTCGCGGCACAGAGCGCCGTCTTCAATCCGCACCCGGTGTTCGATGGCGGCGGGATGCGCGTGATCCTGTCGATGAAAGGACAGTTTGGAAGCTCAGTGACATCTGATCAGCACGGCATGTTCTGGCCGGAGCCCGGAGCATCGGAGGCGCGCACGCGCGGACTCTGCTTCTCCGCCACACCCGTGCTTGCCGGCCGCATCGGCGGCAGCGTCCGTGTGTCGGCCAGCTATTACAGGGACAACTTCATCACCGGACCCATCTTCAGCGGGAAGCCCGTTACCAATCCGAGCGATCCGGCGTTCCGCGCCTATAAAGTTCGCTGGATGGAAACCGAGGATTTCGACTATTCCGAATGGCCGCTCTTTCTCGGTGCGCCCGGACTGCCGGATGGAACGCCGCTATTCTACGGGAATTCAGAGATGTTCTGGGTGATGAACGACTTCGATACCACCGCGATGCGGCAGTATAACGGCTGCGACCCGCTCGGTGTGGAAATGCGTTTCCTCCTGTATTCGCCGTGGTCCGGTGATGCGCGGGACAACACCCAGCTGCTGCAGGTGACCTATATCAACAAGGGAAACGACAGCATCCGCGATGCTTACGCGGGATTCTTCATGGACGCGGACGTGCGCGACGGGCTGAACGATCTGGCAGGATCGGATTCCCTCCGCGGCATGGTGTTTGCGTATGACGGACAGGTCAAAGCCGCGGAGGACGGCATGCCGGCGGCGATCGGCATTCTCATGCTGCAGACCCCGGCTCTCCCATCGCCGGGAGACAGCGCCCGGTGGTTCGCCGGCTGGAAAGCCGACGCCCGGAATATTCCCGTGACCGCGGCGGTCGTACCGTTCAAATGGGGAGGGACGCCGGTCAGCGAACCCCGCCTGGGTGTGGATGAAACAGAGCGCTGGTATGCGTTCATGCAGGGCAGGGGACAGGGAACCGCCGTCGTCAATCCCCGCACCGGGGCGCCGACGCGATTCTGGTATTCCGGCGATCATGTCGCGGGAAGCGGATGGCTGCCGGAAGACGGGATAAAACTGGCGGACGGACAGACCTTCCCGCAGACTCCGAGCGATCAGCGGGTGCTCATCTCCGCGGGTCCCTTCGATCTCGCACCCGGTGACACACAGCAGGTCACCTTCGCGTTCATCGCCGCCCGCGGCGCTTCTCCGCGCGCCGCGCTGCACGAACTGCGCGACCGCGCCGATTTCTGGCGTGCGGAATTTCGGCAGAGTCCCCTTGCAGCGGCGTATCGCAGTGTCGCGGTACGTCCCCCGGCATCTACCACCGCGCCCGGCGTCGTCGACGTCAACGCGCGCATGGGACTCTACCCGGTGGATCTTCGTGTGGAGGTGAGCGACGCCGAGGGGACGGTTCTCTCAGATACACCGATGGACCGTTTCGCCTCGCAGGACGAATGGATCTACCGGAAAACGGTTTCCCTCCCCGGCGGCAGTCGCGAAGGGGTGAATATCTCCTTCATCGCGGAGTGGGACTCCGAGTCGATCCGCATTCCGGGCCGTGTTTCCGTGCCGATAAGCGGAAACATCGATCTCGAGGGCATCGAAGTGCTTGAAGAGGGTGACGGGAACGGAAGAATGGCACTGGACGAGGACGCGCGGTGGTTTCCGCGCTTTGTCAACCGCACCGCCTACGCGTATGACCTCTTCGCCCAGTCGTTGAAAATGCCGACGGCCCAGTGGCTGAATGTCCCCGCCCTTGTCGCCGGCGCAGTCGCACCGTCGACGCAGCGTCCCTGGCAGCCTGCCATGGGTTGGAGCAGTTTCTGGGAAGACTCGGTCAGCGTGGACAGGGACAGCATTTCGTATCGCTACGATCTCTTCGATCCGGCGAACAATGTCTGGTGGGAGAAGCAGAGTTGGATTCCCGTCGACAGCACGGCGAACGAATGGTACGACGTACTGATGACACAGATCCGAGGAGGTTCGGATGAGCGCCCGGGCGTCCGTCTTCTCGACCTTTCCGCGCTGCAGGATAAATGGTATGTCGCTTCGATCAGCGGCGATCCGTACGATCGTCAGCTCGCGCTGCACGACTCCGCGACCGGCGTCCCGTATTTCTCCGACTACGGGCTCGATGTTTTCACCGGTGCCGTTCCCGTGACGGACGGCTTCCGCGTGGTGCGCGGCACGATCGGCAAGGCAGGCGCGAGTCCCAATCCGGCCGGCGAAGCCGACCTGTACATCTTCAATCCGCGGCATGTGCTCCTTGCACGCAGCCAGAAGGCGACATCGGATGCCGTGGTATCGCATGCATCGCCCATGCCGCTGACGGACTGGACCTCCGTCACGATCGATCTTCCGGAGCCGGCTGTCCTGCGCGCGGAAGTATTCAATATTCTCGGGCAGCGGGTGAAAGTTCTGCGCAACGAGGGGGTATCCGCCGGCCGGCATCTGCTGGTGTGGGACGGATACTGGTCTGACGGACGCGCCGCCGAAACAGGCACCTATCTCCTCCGCATCCACGCCCGAGGCTCCGAGGTCACCCGGAAAATCATGGTGATACGGTAGGCACGCATCATTCACGATCATCGCGCGCTTTTCCACATGCGGAATTACATTCGGTTGAATCCGGAACGATGGAAGGTGCGCGGGGTCGATGAATCAGGATAGACAAGTCCCGACAGCCAGTAGATGAGTCCCGCGGCAGCGATACCGAGGATGACGTCGATGACGTAGTGCGCCTGGATATACACGGTTGCGACGATGATGCCGATACCGGGGAGAAGAAAGAGCCAGAAGTACCGCCGCTGAAAGCGGAAGGCGAAGATGAGCGTGAGCAGCGTCACGCCGGTGTGCATGGAGGGAACGCAGTCGCGAACGGCGGGATTGAGATTCGCGGCGAGGAAGGCCTGCACCCACCCGGTGATCGGCAGCCAGCCATGCAGCACCGGAAGCTGATCCGCCATCCAGCGGCTGGGTCCGAGGGCGGGAAACAGCGCGTAGGTAATCAGCGCACCGTACCATCCCATGATCATCGCGGCGAGCGCACGCCGGAAATCCTCGCGGCGGCTGCCGCGGAACATCAGTATCATCAGCACCGGCATCCCGAAGTAATACGAGAAGTACGTCAGGTGGAGAAGATCCGTCAGCATCGGATGGCCGTGATTCCCCAGCCAGGCGACGGGGTCCGTTCCGAACAGTGAAAGGTCGATGTGATGCAGGACGCTGTCGACGAGATGGGTCGATGAAGGACGGGCGGCTGTGACCATCGCGTGCAGCATGCCGTAGATCGCGGGGTAAAGGACAAGGGGAAGGAGATAGCGGACGAAGCTGGCGGTCTTGGGATACCGTGCGCGCTGCACGAAGGCGAACAGCCAGATCCCCGTGAACGCTGCCGTGACTCCCGCGACTTCGGCGACATGCGCCGTGCTGCCGTGCGCAAGCGCGTCGATGATCAGCAGGACGATGACACTGAGCGCAAAGGCGGCATGGAAGGTGGTCCACTGCCTGAGCGTGCGGTACGGCGCGGGAGATTCATGCAGCGCCGTTTCCAGGGAGGGAGTGCGGGAAAACGGCCCGCTCATTTCGCGCTGCGGTCCTGTACCCAGCGGGTGATCACGCCGCGGTCTTCGTCGCTGAGTTTCGCATCGCCGTGAAGCAGCAGATACGATTCGAGCGGCATTTCGCCTTCCTCGACCTGCTCAAGAATTTCCTGCTTCTTGTGGTATTTCTTCTGTGCGTCCAGGTTTTCCCATTCGGAAAAATTCAGATGCCGGCGTCCGTCCGCCACATGTCCGCCGACCAGCCAGCCCGCGGGGTTGACGTAGCTGTACCACGGCCACGTTGTCTCATTGGAATGACAGTCGTAGCAGGCCCGGCGGAACACGGCTTTGACCGGAGGCGGCGCATTGATTTCTGCACGCACCGGGGGATTCGAGTGGTCGGTCTGGAAGAACTGGATGATCACAAAAACCGCGAAGAGGACGGACAGAATCAGGCGCAGCGCGCGTTTCATTTTTCCTCCAGGATGCTGTTGTCGTCGATGTGCAGCACGGAGCCTTCCTCCGGCCGCAGCTGTACGTGTCCGCGGCATACGACGCCGCCGCCGAAGTGCACGTCTCCGTCGATGCGCAGTGCGGCGCAATCCAGCAGCGACGGAGCGCCGTGGGGAAAATGCTGTTCGAGCTGCGAAACGAAGCGGTAATGCCGCTTATCCAGCACGACGTCGAGATGCGGGAGTGTACGCGCAGGATTGACGACAATCCGGAAATCCTCTGTCAGCACATAGGCATCGGACCAGATGCCGAGAAGGTCGTCGCAGGTCTTGACCGGCGCGAAGCGTGTGCGCGGCACGCGCAGGGCCGCGGCGCGGTCGAACAGCGAAATGGCCGCGCCCATCGCGGTCTCGAGCTGGTACACCGCAGGGGATGCCGGATCGCGCGGATCCAGAGTCTTCCGGTTGCGAATCAGCGGCAGCGGCAGAAGGCCGTCGTAACGGTCCAGCGTTTCGCGCAGCGCGCGAAGATTCACCCAGAGACTGTTCGTGTTGAAGTAGCGGTACAGCGCGATGTCCTGGAATTCATCCTGCTCGTCCTCCGGACACTGTGCGGACTCGCGCAGCGTGAGGCGGCCGTCCTTGAGACGGGCGAGATGTCCGCCCTTGCGGTCGGCAGGCGTACGATCGGCCACTTCCATCATGAAGGGGAGCTGTTCCTTCGCGAAGTAGCCGAGAATGTCAAGATCGACCACGGCGCCGAGGTTGTCCGCATTGCTGATAAACGCGTATTCAATTCCTTTTTCCAGAAGCTGCGTGAGCAGTCCTGACGTGACCAGCGCGGTGTAGATGTCGCCGTGTCCCGGGGGACACCATGCGAGTTCCGGATTCTTCGTGTTCCGC
>QKAF01000125.1 GCA_003246455.1 Bacteroidota bacterium | reverse complement strand
GCGCGTGCTGGGCAGCATGCAGCGCATCTACAATACCGGCCGCCTCGCGGGCACCGGCTACATGTCGATTCTGCCCGTCGATCAGGGCATCGAGCACAGCGCGGGTGCGTCGTTCGCTCCCAATCCGATCTATTTCGATCCGGAAAACATCGTGAAGCTGGCGATCGAGGGCGGCTGCAACGCCGTCGCATCGACGCTGGGCGTGCTGGGCTCCGTCGCCCGGCGCTACGCGCATCACATTCCCTTCATCGTGAAGATCAACCATAACGAACTGCTGACCTATCCGACCACCTTCGACCAGATTCTGTTCGGAAGCGTGGACCAGGCCTACGACATGGGCGCGGCGGCCATCGGTGCGACGATCTACTTCGGTTCCGAGGAATCGGACCGCCAGATCATCGAGATTTCCGAGGCGTTTGAATACGCGCATGAGCTCGGCCTCGCGACCATTCTCTGGTGCTACCTGCGCAACGAGGATTTCGTGAAGGACGGCGTGGATTACCACACCGCGGCCGACCTCACCGGACAGGCGAACCATCTCGGCGTGACCATCCAGGCCGATATCATCAAGCAGAAGCTGCCGACGAACAACGGCGGGTACAATGCGATCAAGTTCGGCAAGACCAGCAAGCTCGTGTACGAGAAGCTGACCACCGACCACCCGATCGATCTGACCCGCTACCAGGTGGCCAACTGCTACATGGGACGCGCGGGACTGATCAACAGCGGCGGCGCCTCCTCCGGCGCGAGCGATTACGCAGAAGCCGTCGAAACGGCCGTCGTCAACAAGCGCGCCGGCGGACAGGGACTCATCTCCGGCCGCAAGGCCTTCCAGCGTCCGATGAAAGAGGGCGTCGAGCTCCTGAACCTCATCCAGGACGTGTACCTCGCCGACGACGTCACCATCGCGTAAGAAAAAACCACGAAAACACGAAATCGCGAAGAAGAACACGAAAGATTTTTTATAAAAAAACGCCCGGCAGATATGCAGGGCGTTTTCTTTTTTTTCAAGTCTTTCGCGCTTTTGCGTTTTCGTGGTTTATTCCTTCGTTAATACGAGAACTTGCCGAGGCGGGTTTTGCCGCGGAAGATCCAGTAGATGGCGACGGTGTACGAGAGCACGAACGGCATCCCGATGAGGGCGAACCAGCGCATGATCGACAGGGTTTTCTGCGAGGACGCGGCGGTGTAGATGGTCATGTTCCACGCCGGATCGAGACTGGAGACGATGAGGTTCGGGAAAAGCGCGAAGCCGAAGAGGAAGGTCAGCGCGGCAATCGTGGCGCCGGAGGAAATGAACGCGTACCCGGGCTTCCCGAGATAAATCGCCCGGGGAATATTCGCGATGGCGAGCACATTGAGTACAACGACCACCCATGCCCAGGGGATTTCGCGGAAGTTCGTCACGGCGCTGGGCAGCAGCACCAGCGTCGCCATGGTGACGAAAATGTAGAGGACGAGGAAAATGCCGAAGGTCGACCACATCCACCGGTGAATACGCGCCTGCAGATCGCCCTCGGTTTTCAGGTAGAGGTAGATCGTGCCGTGCATGGCGAAGGTGGCGACGGCGAACGCACCGACGAGCAGGGGAAACGGTCCGAGCAGTCCGAGCAGCGTGCCCTGGAATTCCATGTCCGCGCCGATGGGCAGGCCGATCATGACGTTGCCGACGGCGACGCCGAAGAGGAATGTTGCGAGCGTCGATGCCGCGGTGAAGGAGACGTCCCACATCTGCCGCCACCAGCGCATCTCCTGTTTGCTGCGGAATTCCATCGAAACCGCCCGGAATATCAGGGCGAACAGCAGCAGCATGAAGGGGAGGTAGAATCCGGAGAATGCCGTGGCGTAGGCATGCGGGAAGGCCGCGAACATCGCGCCGCCGAAGGTGACGAGCCAGACTTCGTTGCCGTCCCAGAGGGGACCGATGGAATTCATCAGTATTCGGCGCTCGGTGTCGCCCTTGACGAACAGGTGCATGATGCCGACGCCCAGATCGAAACCGTCGAGGATGGCGTAGCCGGTGAGCAGGACGCCGAGAATGACGAACCAGAAGAAGTTGAGATCCATATTATTTGCCCTCCTTTTCGTCGCGCGCTTCGGTCAGTGACGGACCGCCATGATCGGCGAGCGTCGACATGGTGTCGAGCAGGCTCCCGGTCGGGACGCCTTCAGCTGCCAGAGCCGACTCGTCCGGACCGTGCTTGATCTTGTCGTTCATCACGTACAGCCACACGGCGAGGAGGAAGAGATAAATGATGGTGAACAGGATGATTGAAGCGAGCACCTCCTCGGCGCTCACGGCTTTCGACAGCGCATCGCTCGTGCGGAGCAGGCCGTAGACGATCCATGGCTGGCGTCCCACCTCTGCCGCGATCCAGCCCGCCTGGTTGGCGATGTACGGTCCGATGATGGCGACGACGAAAACCCACATCAGCCAGCGTTTTTCGAACAGCGTGCCCCTCCATCGGAGGAAGGACGCGAGAAGCGTGAGGCCGATGAAGAACATACCCAGCGCGATCATGATGTGGTAGAACTGGAAGGAGATCCCGACCGGCGGACGGTCTTCCTTCGCGAATTGATCGAGCCCCGTCACCGGGGTGCTGAAATCGTTGTGGAGGAGGAAACTCAGTCCTCCCGGAATGGCGATGCCGTAGCGGACGATTTCCCGCTCCTCATCCGGGAAGCCGAACAGGTACATGTCGCCGGGGCCGGATTTGAAATGTCCTTCGAACGCCGCGAGCTTGGCCGGCTGCGTCACCGATACGGTGTTGGCCTGCTCGTGTCCGCTGACGAGCGCAGAGAGGGAGGCGATGGTGCCGAAAACCAGGGCGATGGTGAAGGACTGCTTCGCCAGTTTCACATGCCGGCCGTGCAGGATATACCAGGCCGTGATGCTCATGACGAAAAAGGCGCCGAGAATGAACGATCCGATCAGCGTGTGCACGAGACGGTCCACGCTCGAGGGATTGAAGACCATGGCCCAGAAGTCGGTGATTTCGGCGCGGGCCGACATGCCCTCGCCCACGATGTGGAAGCCGGTGGGCGTCTGCATCCAGCTGTTGGCCACCACGATCCAGACCGCGGAGAACATCGATCCGAGCGCGACCATGACAGTGGAGAAGAAATGCACGCGCGGCGACACCCGGTCCCATCCGAACACGAGAATCGCCAGGAATCCCGACTCGAGGAAGAACGCGAAAATCCCTTCCGCGGCCAGGGGCGAACCGAAGACGTCGCCCACATAGCGGGAGTACGTCGCCCAGTTCGTGCCGAACTGGAATTCCATCACAATGCCGGTTGCCACGCCCATGGCGAAGACCACCGCGAAGATTTTCGTCCAGAACCGCGCCATCACTTCGTATTCGCGATTCCGGGTTTTCAGATACATTCCTTCGGTTATCGCCATGATCACCCCCAGTCCGATCGACAGCGGAGGGAACAGGTAGTGAAACATGATGGTGAGGGCGAACTGGAAGCGGGAGAGGAAGAGGACGTCAAGATCCATGGGAGATCCTTTTGCTAGGTGCTGCGTCAATCATGGTGCCGTGTTTCGTACCCGCACGGCCGCGGGTGCAATCGTATGCGCATTATAGGAACAATCGAGGCGGGAAAGGAATTCCTTTCCGGCAAAAATCATGCTTGACAAACATACGCCAATTTGCAATATTCATATATGAACAATTGTACATAGATGCATGAAACTCACTGACGAACTGCAATCTGAATTCCTCGCGGCGCTTTCGCATCCCAATCGGCTGCGCATTGTTGAAATGCTGCGTGACGGCGAGCTCTGTCAGTGCAAATTCCCCGAAGCGCTCGGTATCGAGCAATCCAACCTTTCGCGACATATCAAGACGCTCATCAGTGCCGGCGTGCTTGCAAGCCGGCGTGAGGGCGTCAAAATTCTGCTTTCGGTTTCGGATCCCCGGATATTCGACCTGATCGATACGATCGGCGAAATCCTGCGCCGCCAGGTGCTCGATCAGGCGACCGTTCTCGAACAGCAGGACTGACCCGGATTCGCCTGCATTCTTTCGGCGGTCCCGCCGCCGCCCTGAGCCTGACGTTTCACTGACCTGATATCCGTCCCGCGCCGGAAACGGCCTTGCCCGGTGCTCTGTTCTGAAAATAAAGGATAAAAGCATTTTATTCGGTTGTATCCATTAATATTCCTCGGCTCTCCGGCGGGTGTTCTCCACCTCCTGCAGAGAGATAGACCCTTAACACCACGATCCAAAAACAGGAGAAGCACATGAACAAAAACCTGACAAGGAAGCAGTTCCTGAGAAGCGGGACCAAGGTCGCCGCCGGTGTCGCGGTCGGCGCGACCGTACTCGGCGGGATGGACGGCAAGCTGTTCGGCGCGAAAGCGGATTATCCGGCGTGGCCCTGGCCGTACACCCAGGTCGACCCGGAAACCGCCCGTTACAACGGCCACGATGCATTCTGGAGCGGCAAGGGCTGCAGCTACGGTGCATTTCACGGCGTCGTCCAGACGCTGCGTGACGCGGTCGGCGAGCCGTTTACCTCCTTCCCCGATGAAATCATGCTGTACGGCTACGGCGGCGGCGTGGGCTGGGGAGCGACCTGCGGCGCGATCAACGGTGCCGCGGCCGCCATTTCCCTCGTGTCGACGAAGGAAGTGACCGCGAAACTGGTGAGCGAACTCTACGGCTGGTATACCCTGACCGAACTGCCGACGGCGACCAGCAACCAGATGGGCGCGAGCTCCGCGTTCGGCGTGAACAACTACACCGAACTGCTCCCGCAGAACATCAGTCATTCGCCGCTCTGCCACGCATCGGTCACCATGTGGTGCAACGAAGCGGGGAAAAAGGAAAGCGACATCGAGCGCAAGGAGCGCTGCGCGCGCCTGACGGGCGACGTCGCGGCATACGCCGTGAAGCTGCTCAACGATGAACTGGCCGGCCAGTATGCACCGCTGTATACCACGCCCGATTCCGTCACCGCCTGCATGTCCTGCCATGGCGCGTCCATGATCGGCAACGTGGCTTCGAAGATGGAATGCCAGTCCTGCCACGGCGATCCCCACACCACGGGCGGCATTCGTCAGACGGGCGAGATCGCGCTCAACTACGAGCTGAACGCCAACTACCCGAACCCCTTCAATCCCGGCACGAAGCTCAGCTTCAGCCTGCCGCGGGGTGAGAATGTCTTCCTTCAGGTCTTCGACGAGCATGGCCGCCTGGTCAGCACCATCGTCAACGGAACGCATATGACGCCGGGTACCTACGAGTACGCGTGGAACGCGAATACGGACGCGAACATGCCGCTCTCGAGCGGAACGTACTTCGCGCGTCTCGTCGCCGGAAAATTCGTCAAGACGCAGAAAATGATTCTGATGAAGTAATCTCTCCTGTTACAGCCGGGAGGGCGGTCGCGTGGGCCGCTCTCCCTTGTTTTATGAAAAAACGTTTCGTATTTTTACGAAATACGATATGAGCACGGATATCCTTACAGACCGCCAGAAGAAAATCGCCCGCTACGCCAAGGCCATGGCGCATCCGGTACGCATGTACATTCTGGAGCTGCTGTCGGAGCAGAGCTGCTGCTACAGCGGCGACCTGGCGGAGGATCTGCCCATCGCGCGCTCGACGCTTTCCCAGCATCTGAGCGAACTCAAGGCGGCCGGACTCATCCAGGGTGAAATCAATCCCCCGAAAATCCGGTACTGCATCAACCGTGAGAACTTCGACGAAGCGCGCACGCTGATGCGTGAATTCTATAAAATCTGATTCCGGCGCCGCGCGCGGGGCGTCGATCGCCTCGAGACGGCCGCCGGGAAATCAACCGTACGTGTACAGGAGTAAAAGAGAAATGGATATCAAAATCCTCGGATCAGGCTGCGCAAAATGTCACGCGCTCGAACGCGCCGTGCGCGCCGCCGTCGAACGGCAGGGACTCGACGCCACCATCGGCAAGGTCGAAGACATCATGGAAATCATGGCCTACGGCGTGATGATGACGCCCGCCATGGTCGTCGACAACAAGGTCATGGTCAAGGGACGCGTCCCCTCGGAAGATGAAATCGTCGAAATGCTCTCCAGGACGGAGGCGGTATGAAATCGCTGCTGACCGTTATCGCGCTGCTGCTCCTTCTCCCGGCCGCGCCCGCTGCACCGCGGCTCGCCGCCCAGTCGAAGACGGTGAAAGCGACGGAGAAATCATCCGTCATCGTGTACTACTTCCATACCTCGCGCCGCTGCAAAACCTGCCTGAGCATCGAACGCATCACGAAGAACGTCGTGGAGGAACAGTACGGCAAGGACAAGAATATCGTGTTCCGCGCCCTGAATATCGAGGACGAAGAGAATGCGGCACTCGCCGAGCAGTACGAGGTGGCGGGATCCTCGCTTCTCGTCTGCAAGGGAAAGAAAACAGAGGACCTGACGGCCAAGGCCTTCCAGTACGCCCTCAGTGACCCCGGGAAGCTGCAGGCCCTGCTGATCAAAACCGTGGACCGGATGCGCAAGGTCTGAGATGGAACTTCTGCAGCAGATTCTCGATTCCACCGATCTCCCGGTGCTCTCCGCGTTCATCATCGGACTGATGACCGCGATGAGTCCGTGTCCGCTGGCGACGAACATCACGGCCATCGGGTATATCGGACGGCAGATCGAGAACCGCCGTGCGGTCTTCATCAACGGGCTGCTCTATACCCTGGGGCGCGCGATCTCCTACACCGTGCTGGGCGTCATCATCTATTTCGGCGCCAGTACCTTCGACATCTCACGGCTGTTCCAGGGCTGGGGCGAGAGGCTTCTGGGTCCGCTGCTCATCGTCATCGGCATTTTCATGCTCGATGTCATACCGCTGCGGTTTTCGCTGCTCGACCGGTGGACCGCCGCGGCGGGAGAACGGAGCGGCAGCGGCGCCTGGGGTTCGCTTGCGCTGGGAATGATCTTCGCGCTCGCCTTCTGCCCCTACAGCGGCGTCCTGTACTTCGTCATGCTGATTCCGATGACGGTCGCCAGTGCCGACGGACTGTATCTCCCGGTGGTCTACGCCTTCGCGACCGGACTGCCGGTGATCATCGCCGCGTGGCTGATCGCCTTCACCGTACGGGGGGTGGGGACGTTCTACAATCGCATCAAGGTGTTCGAACGATGGTTCCGTCGATTCGTCGCGGTGCTCTTCATTCTCGCCGGCGTGTACATCATATCGCTGTACCTCATTTCCTAACATACTTCATCCGCAGGCCAGGGTCCTGCATCTGTCATGAGCTGGAAACAGGAAGGAAAAATATTCGCATGGATCGCCGCGTTCTTCCTCGCCGCGTGGTTCATGCCCGTCGGAACGCCCCGTTTCGACAATGCGGTTCTCGAAGCGTTTGATCTGCTGCGCTGGTACGCGCATGAGCACGTCCTGCTCTGCCTCGTGCCGGCGTTTTTCATCGCGGGCGTCATCGCGGTATTCGTCAGCCAGGCCTCGGTCATCAAGTACTTCGGCGCGAATGCCGTAAAATGGAAGTCCTACCTCATCGCCTCGGTGTCCGGCAGCGTCCTCGCCGTCTGTTCGTGCACGATACTGCCGCTGTTCTCGAGCATCCACAAGCGGGGTGCGGGACTCGGCCCGGCGATTGCTTTCCTGTATTCGGGACCGGCCATCAATATCCTCGCCATTATCCTGACGGCGCGCATACTCGGATTCGAACTCGGCCTGGCGCGCGTGATCGGCGCGGTGCTTTTCAGCATCGTCATCGGACTGCTGATGGCGCTGATATTCCGCGAAGAAGAGCGCGAAAAGGCGAAGGCGCAGCTGGCCGTTCCGGTCATCGACGACGGTCGTCCCCTCTGGCAGACGTCGCTGCATTTCTTTGCGCTCGTCGGCGTACTGGTCTTCGCCAACTGGGGCAAGCCCGGCGACGACGCCGGATTTTTCTCCCTGATCTATCAGTGGAAATGGTGGATCACCGCCGCCTTCGGCCTTCTGACGGGCTTCGCACTCGTCCGTGTGCTGGGCATGAAACCCTGGCGGGTGCTGCTCGCTATCCTTCCCGTCGTCATCCTGGCGGCGCTTCTCCCCGGGCAGCCGCTGATCCCCTTCGTTGCGGCGACGGCCGGCCTGGTGGTTCTCACCGCAGGCATGCCGGGTGAACCGCGTGAATGGCTGTATTCGAGCTGGGGCTTCGCGAAACAGATTCTCCCGCTCCTCGGCGCGGGCGTTCTCGTGGCGGGGCTGCTTCTCGGAACTGCCGGCGGGGAAGGACTGATCCCCAACACCTGGGTGTCCTCGCTGGTCGGGGGCAACTCCCTCGGCGCAAACCTCTTCGCCTCGGTTTTCGGCGCGTTCATGTACTTCGCCACGCTCACCGAGGTCCCGATCGTGCAGGGGCTGCTCGCTTCAGGGATGGGCAAGGGACCCGCCCTCGCGCTTCTTCTCGCCGGTCCGGCGCTTTCGCTCCCGAACATGCTCGTGATACGTTCCGTGATGGGAACGAAGAAAACCGTCGTCTTCGTATCCCTCGTGGTCGTCATGGCGACCCTGACGGGTATGATGTTCGGTGCGATGTAGGAACGGCAGGGCGGAAGGGGCGGTAGGAGCGGAAGGACGTAGGGGCGAGCCAACGGAATTCGTGCACGAAGGGTTCCACCTCCGCTGAAGGTATCTGGCTGACAGGATTTCCGGCTTCGTATTCGGCTCGTCCACGTTTCGGAACGAAATCAGTTACTTCGGCCTCACCTCCGCGAAAAGAAAAATCACATTCTCCACGTCCCCGATTTTCAGACCGACGGACCCGTTGAGCTGCCCCGGGTAGGCGGGGGTGAAACCGATGGTCAGCACGCCGCTTTCGCCGGGTTTCAGGCGCAGTGCGGTGGGCGTGACGGTGCCGCCGGCGAGGGGGATCGAACGGCCGCCGACACTCCCCGCTTCCTCCGGATAGGAGGTGAGGCTCACGCCCGTGGTCTCGACGAAAACGGCGGAGTCGGAGACGTTCGTAATCGTGGACGTCACCGTATGCTTCTGCCCGACCACGGCGTCGGACACCCTTACGTATGATGGTTCGATGTCGATCGCGCAGTTCACCGTGGCGGAGATACGGAGAACGGTATGCGCTGCGGCGGCGTCCTTGAGGTACACGCTCACGGTCTTGCTGACCTTCCCTTTCGAGCCGCGGGGCGGCGTGAATTTCGCGAGGATGCGCGCTTCGCCGCCGGGAGGAACGCGGCGATCGGAGAGGACGACCGAGGTGCAGCCGCAGCTCGATCGCGCGGAGCCGATTTCCACGGTATCCGCACAGCCGTTCTCGAAGATGAAGGTGTGCTCGACCGTTTCATTCTGCTTTACTTCTCCGAAATAGTGCTCCGTGTTTTCCATGAGACGGAAACAGTCCGCCGCATCGGCGCCGCGTTCATTCGAGGCGTCCTGGGCGGCTGCGGGTACGTGCCCCGCGGCGAACAGGACCGCGAGACCGAGGATGAGGATATCGATGCGTGTTTTCATCCCGCTAAAATGCGCTTTCGCACAATGAAACGAAAGCCAAAGCGGCGTCCGCCGGAACGCGACGTCGTGAGGGGGAGGGAGGAGCGTGCTATCGCGGCAGATTATCGATGTGCGCGAGGAGTGAATCGATGGCCCAGCTTCCGCGGTGCCGTGTCACCTCGCGGCCGTCCGCATCGAAAATAATCTGCGCGGGAATGAGGGGGACGTTCCACTCCTCGAACATTTCGGGATTGTCTTCCCAGAACACGATGCCGAGCCGCACGTGCGACCGGCGCCGCCCGAGATCCTCGAGCGTTTCGCGCATTTCAATACAGGGAATGCAGCGTTTGCCGCCGAATTCGATCACCGCGGGTGTGCCGGCGGCAAGGAATTCCTTCATGCTCCCCGGATCAAGCGTGTCTATGCGGGAGACGGCGGACGTGGCCGCCGTCCCGTCCGCATTTCGTGGCGTCTGCCAGCCGCAGCCGGCGCCGGCAAGCGTTACTGTCAGCAGCAGGCCGATCACCATCCCGGCGTACCGCCCGGAGACGGCCGCGGGTCTGCTCGTCGCCGACATCAGGGCTTGACCGCGTGGACCGTGACGCTGACCAGGCGGGCGCTTCCCATGCTGCGCTGCTCCTCGGGCAGATGCGCAAGTTCGCTCTGGATGACATCGTCGGGGATCACGATGGGTTTCTCCTTGGGAATGCTCACGGCCGTGAATCCCGCTTCGCGGATATAGCCGAGGTAGCGCTCCCGCTGCTCCGCACCGGAGACACATCCGGCATACATCGTCGCGACCGAGCGCAGATGTTCGGGCATGTCGCCGTCGACGACGATGTCCGACACCGTGAAGCTGCCTCCGGGTTTGAGCACGCGGAACATGTCGGCGAAGGCCTTTTCCTTTTCCGGAACCAGATTCAGCACGCAGTTGGAAATGATCACATCGACCGATGCGTCGTCCACCGGCATGGACTCGATTTCCCCGAGGCGGAAATCGACGTTCGCCGCACCCAGTTTCTCCTTGTTCGCGTTGGCCTTGGCGATCATCGCCTCGGTCATGTCCACCCCGATCACGCGTCCTTCGGGACCTGTTTCCTTCGCGGCGATGAACACGTCGTTTCCGGCGCCGCTTCCGAGATCGAGCACGGTCATGCCCGGACGGATCCCGGCGTAGTCGGTCGGGATGCCGCAGCCGAGAGCCAGGTCGGCTTCCTCGGCGTAGCCGGCCTTGCCGCTGTAGTCATCGGCCATGATGGAGTATGTCATCGTGTCGCCGCAGCAGACGGATGTCGCGCCGCAGCAGGAGGAGGCGTTCGCTTCTTTCGCCTGGTCGGCGATGATGGTGTATTTGTCTTTGACGACCTGTTTGAGTTCTTCGGGTGTAATCATGGTGTGTGGTGGTGAAGAGGTAAAGGGGTAAAGGGGTTAAGAGGTAAAGAATGTGAGTCGTAAAGGGTAAAGACGTAAAGACGTGAAGACGGCTGTCGGATCTCCTGTTTCCTGTAATGGACGAGCAGTTGGCTCGTCCCTACGTCCTGCCTCCTGCTTCCTGCATTACATAGAGCATTTCGCTGGCGACTTGAAGACTGCGGGCGGCGTAGACTTTCGATTCGCGGCCGCTGCCGTCGGATTGCTTCGGGTCGTCGTAGGGGAGCGAGAAACGCGCAGCGGCGCCGGGAACGACCGGACATGCTTCCTCCGCGTCGGTGCAGGTCATGACCGCGGCGAAATCGGCGGACGGATTGGCTGCATCGCCGAAGTGCTTTGAGAAGAGCAGGATTTCCGGGAGACTCGGACCCGCCTGCACGGCATACAGCGGATTGTCGCCCTCCCGCTCGATGCGAATGCCGAACCCCGCGGACTGTATCGCATGCACGGCGTTGGCATGGAATGCCGTCGCTTCCGTTCCCCCTGAAAAGGTGCGGACGTGCGGGAGTTCGAACGCCCACGCAGCGACCTGCGCCCAGATCTGCCCGAAGTGGCTCCGCCGTGAATTATGGGTGCAGATGAAGAGCAGCGGTGCCTCCGCGGCCTCGTCCGCGCGCTGTGCGATCCACGATCCGAGCGCCGCGAGGGCGTCCCGCCGCGGCTGAGGGATCGACGGAATCAGGGAATGCGCGCAGGAAATGCTCGATCGCAGCAGGGGATGAAACAGCTCTGTATGCACGGACGCTCCTTGTTATCGGGATGTGGGGACGCTGGCTGCGTCGTTGAAGTATCTCGCACGGAAGCGCAGGGCAACGCTGACGAGCGCGATGAGGACGGGGACCTCGACAAGCGGGCCGATCACGGCGGCGAAGGCCACGCCCGAATTGATGCCGAACACCGCGACGGCGACTGCGATCGCGAGTTCGAAATTGTTGCTCGCGGCGGTGAATGAAAGCGTCGTCGTCTTCGGGTAATCCGCACCCATCTTTTTTCCGAGCCAGAACGAGACGAGGAACATCACGATGAAATAGATCACGAGCGGGAGCGCGACGCGGAGGACGTCCACCGGAAGCTCGACGATCATCTCGCCCTTGAGCGAGAACATCACGAAAATGGTGAAAAGAAGCGCGATGAGTGTCAGCGGCGAAATGCGGGGAATGAACTTCTCGTGATACCAGTCCTTTCCTTTCGCGCGGACGAGGACGAAGCGGGTGATCATTCCAGCGAGGAACGGAATGCCGAGATAAATGAAAACGGATTCGGCGATATCGCCCATGGAGACGTCGACAACCGATCCCTGCAGCCCCAGCCATTCGGGGAGCACGGTGATGAACACCCAGGCGTAGACCGAATAGAACAGCACCTGGAAAATGGAATTGAACGCGACCAGTCCCGCCGCGTATTCGCTGTCGCCGCACGCCAGTTCGTTCCACACGATCACCATCGCGATGCAGCGCGCAAGTCCGATGAGGATGAGTCCGGTCATGTACTCCGGCTGATCGGGGAGGAAAATTACCGCGAGTCCGAACATGAGTATCGGTCCGATGATCCAGTTCTGCACAAGAGATAGCGACAGCACGCGGACATTGCGGAACACGTCCCCGAGTTCCTCGTAACGGACTTTCGCCAGCGGCGGGTACATCATCAGGATCAGGCCGATGGCGATCGGGACGTTCGTCGTGCCGGATTGAAATCCGTTCCAGAATCCCGCGATCGCGGGCAGGAAATGCCCGAGCAGAACGCCCGCAGCCATTGCGGCGAAAATCCAGAGCGTCAGGAAACGGTCGAGGAAGGAGAGACGCCGCACGGGCGTATCCGTTGGGGTCATGGATGATCCTCCGAATCTGGTTCACAGCAGACGATTGCGGGCTGCTGAAGGCGTTCGATATCCCGCATGAATTCCGCCACACCGGACCACTGACTGCGGAACCCGCGTACGAGCTCCCGCTGCAGCGGCGCGTCATCGGTGAGGCGATAGTGCATCCATCGGCCGTCGCGCCGCGCCGCCACCCAGCCGCTGTTGCGCAGGATGGTCAGATGCCGCGAAACCCGCGCCTGGGGCACGTCCAGCACACGCTCGATGTCACAGACGCACAGCTCGTCCGCCTGCAGCAGCAGGTTGATGATGCGCAGCCGATTGACGTCCGCCAGCGCCTGCATTACCTCCGCGAGGTCCGTGACGTTCTCAGTGTTATATTCATGTATTCGCATAAACGAATATAATGCGGGGAAAAGCGATTTGCAACAGGGAAGAAAAAATAGGGCGCGATTTGCTGAAAATTATGCTATAATCGACACGATGATCTCAATTCACCTGCGAACCTCAGTTGTTATCCCGGAGGGCACGAATTATGACGCTGCGACGACTGCTTTCAACGCTGATGCTGATTCCGCTGCTCCTTCTCCTGTCGTGTGAAGATGAACCGGAAGGCCGCACCAGCGCCCGATTTGTGTACTATGTTAACGGTGAAGCCGGCGCGACGGGCGAATACCACCGGTATGTCATAGAGGAGGACCGGGATGAGACGTTTGCCACGCAGGCGGTCATGGCCATGACCGAAGTGGCAGTCAACGGCCGCGTCCTGTACATGACGCGGCAGAGCGGCATCTCCCTTCTTTACGGACGCTGCGAAAGCGGACAGATCGTCCCCGTGCCGATGCCCGTGTCCTCCGACCCCGGTGAGGAGTACCTGCTGTTCGACAGTGCACCCGTCCTGGCGTATGAAGGACATCACGCGGCATTCCTCGCAACGCGCCGTCCCGTGGGAAACTCCGACAGCACGACATGGAAACAGGTGCTGTGCATTTTCGACTGTGCGAGCTGGAGCATGACGCAGTTCCCCTTGAACGACGCGCTGGAAGCGGAGTTCGCCCGGCGGCAGATCACCGTGCTTCCCGAGTTTTTCATCTCTGCGCGGCTCGGGATCAGCGGAACAGGCGATGTCGCGTACCTTCATGCGAATGTGGCCGGAGACGACAGCATGCGTCGGCGTCACCGGTACTCGGTGCAGCTGTCCGTTTTCGAAGGAAATATCCGGATACTGAATGTCACGGACTTCACCAACCCCGGGCCGGCCCCGGCCAGCGTCTTCAACGTTACGACGGGAGACATGTATCTCATTCAGCAGAACGATGTGACCATCATCGACTGCAAAACGGGATCGGTACGCACGGGTACATCCGCGCAGGCATTCAACGCGTATCGGCCAGTCGTTTCCGCGCGCAGCGGGGAGATCGCGGGGCCGGGGGCAGGCAAGGCGCTCGCGCTCTTCCGCCTGTATGACGGACGCCTCACCACCGTCATGGAAACGGTCGAGCAGCTGCAGGTGCGCTATCCCGATGTGCGCCCGTACGGCAATCTTCACAGTTCGGCGCAGTGGTACACCGTCAGTCCCGACGGCGAGTGGATCGTCTTTATCGCCGCGCATGAACTCGACGACGGACTCTTCATCATCCGCCGTGACGGCACGGAACTTCGGCGTATCGCACGCGGTATATTCGACGTGCCGCCGGTTGTGTCTGATGTCGTTCCGTATTAACATGAAGCACAGCGGCTCTGCATCAGCCATCAGCCATGAGCCATTCGCCATCAGTTATTCCTTTCCCGGAGTCCCCATGCGCTTCCTGCTTCCATTTACCCTCGTCCTGTTTGTCGCGGCATCCATACAGACCTTCGCCCAGCGCAATGACATTGAAAACACCTTTGGCGTGGGACCGCAGGTCGGCTGGTACAGCAGCAACGACGCGGAGGAGGGGGCGCTGTTTTTCGGCGTGCTCGGACGCCTCCGACTCGGCAACAACGTCGGACTGGAAGGATCGTTTTCCTATCGCGACGCGGAGGTGTTCCGCACCGGACAGATCGACGTGAACAAGCTGACCGCCGATGTCACGTATATCCCGATCACGTTCTCCCTGATGATTTTCGCCCCCGTCGGTTCTTTCCTTACGCCGTATGCCACGGCGGGCATCGGTTTCTATTACACGATCGAAGCCTATGACGTCACGAAAGTCGCAGCGCGTGAGATTCGCGAACTGCTCGAAGATGAGGAGAACTTCGAAACCGGGTATCATTTCGGCCTGGGACTCGAGATTCCGTTCAGCCGCAACATCGCCATCCACGGGGAGTTCCGCTACCTGTTCCTCGGAACAAGCATCACCTCCATCCGCGACCTGCAGACGCTCGATACGGATACGAAGAACAGCGACGGCATCATGTTCAGCGGCGGCCTCATGCTGTATTTGTAGGCCGTAGGGACGAGCCAACGGCTCGTCCACGGGCAGGAAGCAGGAGGCAGGAGGCAGGAAGCAGGACGAAAGACTT
>QKAF01000073.1 GCA_003246455.1 Bacteroidota bacterium | reverse complement strand
GTACCTGTACACCGCCGCGTTTTCCGCGGTCGCCACCGCACTGCTGATTTTCGGCATTTACGGACCCGGCTGGTCCTCATCTGAAAGCGAAACGCCCCTGACGCCGCCCGCGTCGGTGCGATCATCGACGCCCACATCCCGACCGCATGCGGAATCGGTTCCGCCGGTCGCCATGACCCCGGACCAGGCCTTCCCTGACGCGCGGGAAGGGCGATCGTCCGCGAATCTCCCGCCGCGCGCCCGTGGCCCGGAAGCGGCTTCGATTACCGGCACCTCGCCGTCGGATGCCGCAACGGCAGCTGGCAGCGCCGCCGAAACCGGGGTGGTGTCCGAAACCGGGGTGGTGTCCGAAACCGGCATGCCGGCCGACGCCGACATGCTGACCGACGCCGACATCCCCGCCGAGCCCCGCGTCTCCCGTATGCGTTCTCCGCTGCCGCTCGCGTTGTCCAGCCAGCGCTCTGACGACCTCGCGAACCTGCGACTGGAGAATGCTGAAGTCGCGATCAGTGAAGTTCCGACGATCGATCCGCCATGGATATTTTCCCAGCCGGGACCCCGGACGAGCGTCCTTTCAAACCTTGTTGTTGAACTTCGCAAGTACTACGGAACGTCGTATCCTGACGTGGATCTTCCGCACAATTCCCACAAGGTATTCGAGAACATGGCCGTGAGCGTCATCTACAAGGCCACGGAGCACCATGCCTTCGGCTTTGAGTACGGCCGTGAGAACTTCGGCCGGGAATATCAGCGTTCGGAGATGGAAGCCGCGGCGCCGCTGGTGCTGGACCAGTCCGTGCAGCGCGTCTATTCTCCGCCGTCGCAGTGGGTTGCGGGTCCGCTGCGGGAAAACCGCATGCTGGATCTCGTCGGCGCCGTCTGGAAACTGTCGCTTCCGGAATACGGCCTTTTCGATGTCGTGTATCCGTATCTCCGCACGTTCGTCGGGGCGACGAAAATCGGTCCCCTCGGGAAGGTGCGCGCCGGCCTGGAAATGTACCCGTCCAATTTCTCCATGCTCAACGTCGGTATCGAAGGCGGCATGCTCCGCTACACCGTGGATGACATGTCGTACTACACGACGAAACTGAATTTCACTTTCGGCGTCGCCATCGGCTTCTGACCCGTCGCGGTACGCCGACCCCAATGAAACGGAGCAGCGCATGAAACGGCTCGTCCTTTTTGTCCTTCCGCTTATGCTTCTGTCCTGCAAGGAAGAGAGTACCGGACCCGAAACACCGACACCTGTACGTCCGATCAGCAGCGGGGAAGCCGCGGTCGCACGCGCGAATACCGGGTTCGGTTTCACGCTGTTCCGGTCCGTCGCCGGGGCCGCGCCGGAGGACAACGTGTTCATTTCCCCGCTGAGCGTTTCGCTGGCGCTGGGGATGACAGTGAACGGCGCCGCCGGGGAGACCTGGACCGGCATGCGGCAGACGCTGGGATTCGACGCCCTGTCACAGGAAGAGATCAACGAGTCCTTCCGCACGCTCATCGAACTGCTTCAGGGCATCGATCCGAAGGTCCGGCTCGACATCGCCAATTCCGTCTGGAGCCGCGAGGGCTTCGCGGTGGAACAGGCGTTCATCGACTCCAACAGCAAGTATTTCGGGGCGGACACCCGCAGCATCGATTTTTCGCGCAGCGATGCCGCCGACATCATCAATGCCTGGGTAAGTCAGAAAACGCAGGGCAGGATCGACGACATCGTCGCCGCGCCCATCCCGGATCTGGTCATGATGTACCTGATCAATGCGGTGTATTTCAAGGGCAGCTGGACCGAGCGCTTCGACACGGAGAAAACTCGGGATGACCTGTTCATCACTCCCGACGGCGGGAGGAAAGCGGTCCGGATGATGAATCGCTCGGGTATGATGCGTTATCATGCCGATGAACGCATGGAGATCGCGGACCTCCCCTACGGATGGGATCGCTACAGCATGGCCATCGTGCTGCCACGGTCGGGAGTGACGCTCGCGCAGCTGCGCGACGCCATGACTTCCGAAGCGTGGAGCGGGTGGCTCGCCGCTCTGACCGATACGGAGATGGACCTGCAGCTGCCGCGGTTCACCATGGAATACGAAGTCGGGCTCAACGAGATGCTCAAGGGCATGGGGATGGAACGCGCGTTCGATCCCGACCGGGCGGATTTTTCCGGCATCAACCGGGACCGCAAACTGTACATCACGAACGTGAAGCATAAAACCTTTGTGCAGGTCAGCGAAGAGGGGACCGAGGCCGCGGCAGCCACGTCGGTCGAGATGGGCACCACCTCCATACCCCCTCTCATGCGCGTCGATCATCCGTTCATCTTCGTGATTCACGAGAAAAATTCTGGCGCGATCCTGTTCATCGGTCAGGTCACCAATCCGGATGAATAACCCTTCGCGGGGTGTTCATCGATGAAAAGGGACCGGCGATCCTATCCACAGTCGCCGGTCCTTTTTCTGTTTGCGGCACTTTGGAATTGCCTTCGGATATGCCGTAGATTGAATGACAGACTGTTGAACGAACCGAGCAGGAGAGCCTGATGTACCATACGCTTGAAGAGTTTCTGGAGGACTGGCGCCGGGAGGTGCAGAACACGACGAAGCTGTTTTCGCGACTGACCGATGATTCGCTCAGCGGGAAAGTCTGGGCGGAAGGACGGACGATGCGTACGCTGGCGTGGCATATCGTCAGTTCCGTGAGTGAGATGATGGGACGTGTCGGATTCGTGCTTGACGACTCGAACGGCGAAGAAGCCGAACCGTCGTCGGCCGACGAAATCCGTGAAGGCTACCGCGCGCGGACGTCGGCGCTCGACCAGCAGCTGCAGGAGAAATGGAATGACGCCTCGCTCGCGGAGGAACACGACATGTACGGACAGATGTGGAGCAATGCCACGACCCTGAAAGTGCTGGTGACGCATGAAATTCACCATCGGGGTCAGCTCACCGTGCTCATGCGGCAGGCAGGGCTGGCCGTGCCGGGAATCTACGGTCCCTCGTATGAGGAATGGAGCGCGTACGGCATGCCTCCGCACCCGTAACCCGCGCCGCGGGGGTTGGGAGTTCCATCAATGAATCAGGATTGGAAATGAAATCAGAATGGCGCGCGCCGGAGCCGACGCGCATCATAGAACGGCAGTTCCATGTGCCGCTGGGCGAGGACGGTCTTTTCGTCAAGCTGCTGCTGCACGCCTCGCCCGAATCGGAGGAAATTCGCCCGACCTGGGTTTTTCTTCATGAAGCGCTGGGCAGTGTCGGCCAGTGGAAGAGCTTTCCCTATGAGCTCTGCAGGCTCACCGGATGCGACGGCGTGGTGTATGACCGGGTGGGGAACGGCAAATCCACGCCGCTGAGAAAAGCCTGGGACCTGGATTTTTACCGCGTGGAAGCGGAAGTCCTCAGCGCGCTCCTCGAAGCGCTGAACATTCGCAGGCCGCTGCTCTTCGGACACAGCGACGGCGCGACCATCGCGCTGAAGTTCGCTGCCACGTTCCCGGATCGCGTCGAGGGAGTCGTCTCCGAAGCGGCGCACGTGATCATCGAGGATGTCACCGTGCAGGGCATCAGCAATGCGCGTGTCCAGTTTCATACGACGGACCTCCCGGCAAAGCTCTCGCGGTACCACGGGGAAAAGACCGATGCGCTGTTTCGCTCATGGGCGGATACCTGGCTCGATCCTGCACTGGCCGACTGGAACATGCTCGATGATCTCCACGCGATCCGCTGCCCCGTCCTGATCATTCAGGGCGACAGGGATGATTATGGAAGCCGCCGGCAGGTGGACGCCATCGCCGAAAATGTATCAGGGGCGGTGCAGATCCTCTGGCTGCACGGAACGGGACACAGTCCGCATCTTCAGGCGCGGCCTCTGGTCATGGCCGAAACGGAAAAATGGGCGGAACCGCTCATAAACAGAAACGCCGGGTGATCGCTCACCCGGCGTTCCGGTTTTATGCTTCCGGCCGGTTTACCGTGCCACGATGAAGCTGTGCAGTGCCTGATCCGCGCCGCCGCGGATCCGGTACAGGTACAGGCCGGGTTTGAGATCCGACGTCTGCAGTTCGATCGTCATCCTCGTTCCGGGAAGGGCGGATTCCACGCGCGAGGCGTGAAGGCGGCCAAGGGCGTCGAAGACATCGATCTGGAGACGGGGAGCGGAGCCGAAGATGACCCCGAGCGACAGCGTGCTCGACGCCGGCTGCGGATACTGCGAGAGCAGGCGGAAGGCAAACGGCTGTGGTTCGCGTTCGACGCCGACCGTGGCGTCCACCTCGATCTCGAAGGACTGCTGGTGCTTTCCGAACCGGTTGCTCGCCTCGAACAGCACCGTATGCGTCCCGAGCTGCTGATCAGTGGGAGTCCACGTTATCATGCCGCTGTTCGCATCGATCTCCAGTCCCGTCGGGCCGGAATTGATGGCGTACGTGGGGGCCGGCCGCGCGTCGACAGACGTCTGATACCAGAACGCCTTGTTCGGGCCGATGCGCTGATTGGGAACGGCCGAGAGGATCGGGGTCTTGTAGACTTCCAGCGTGTAGCTCTGTTCGCCGGTCCCGGCGCTGTTCGTGGCGGTGATGCGCACGGGATGCGATCCCGCCTGCACCCGTGTCGGCGTCCACGCCGCGCGGCCGCGTGCGGGATCGATGATCATGCCCTGCGGGCTTTCCGCGAGCGCGTAGGTAATCGGCGGCGTCCCGTTGACCGCAACCTGGTAGGCGTACTGCTTTCCTGCTTCTGCCTCCAGACCCGGGGAAGAAGTGATTGTCGGGCCGGACGCAGCAGCGGAAACGGTAACCTGGAAGGACTGCGAATCGCTCCCGGACTGGTTGGAGGCGACGACGGTGACGTCATGCACGCCTTCCTGTCCTGCGACCGGGGTCCATGACACCGTGCCGCTCACCGCATCTATTGTCATCCCCGAGGGAGCAGTGGCCAGGCTGTACACCGGTGCCGGTTCGCCGAAGGCCTGCACATCGTAGTTGTAGAGCTGTCCAACACGCGCACTGGTCTTCGGCAGGGAGATGATCGTCGGGGCATTGCCGCTGATGCAGCGGAACGGAAGTCCGGTGCCCGCGTCGACGAGACAGGTCAGCGTGTCGGCGGCAGCAACGTAGCGGAAGAACCAGTACTGCCCCTGCGGGATATACCGGTTGGGCAGGGGGTTGTTGATCGCAAACGCGAAGGAAACAGAGGCATCCGGATTGCTTTGCAGGTAGGTTTCCGCGCCGCCGTCTTTCGAGCCCTGCAGGGCCGCATCACTGTCGACCCAGGGTTCGGTCATCTGGGCGATGCCGAGCGTGACCGGGAAATACTGGGTGATGGTGTCGAGCGGAAGCTTCACGGCCTGGTCGCCGAGAAGGGTGACGCGCGCGCCGATGTAGTACACGCTCGAGTCGAGTCCGGTGGAGTACAGGCGGTAGAGCCAGCCGGTGGCCTTTCCATTCGAGAGATCGAGTTCGAGCTTCACGCCCTGGTACTCGAAACCGAAGAACAACGCGTTGGTCAGGACGACATCCGAGGCGAACTCGGCCTGCGCCTTTCCCATCACGGTCGGCAGCATTTCCTTGACCGTCACTTTCTCGAGAAGCTGCGCATGCAGCGGGAACGCGAGAACGACAATCGACAGCAGGAGAATCAGACGTTTCATGAGACTTCCAGATAAATGAGCAAATAGATCTTCAAACTACAACATCACGGTCAATTTCCCGTGACAGCCGGTCAGCGTGTGACCATCATTCGAATCGTACGGCTCTCACCGCCCGCGGCAATTCTGAGCAGATGGAGGCCACTGCCGAGCCGCACAGGCAGCAGCAGCGACTGGAGCCCGGGACGCAGTTCGTCTGCCGTGACGCTGTGCACGCGCTGACCGAGTGCGTTGTACATTTCGATGCGGACGTTCGGCAGAGGACGATCCGAGCGCAGAACGAAGCGGAGCAGGCCGTTCGTTGCCTGCGCCGCAGAGACGCTCCAGCGCTCCGGCGCAGGGGCGTTGTCAACACCCGTCCCGATCTGCCCGTCATATGCAATGGAATACCGCTTGTCCATCGCGAGCGATGTGAGGGTCTGTCGCGCGGCGTTGGGATAATGAATGACGACGCTGTCAATCGCGGACGCAGGCCCCAGGCCGAAGTGCAGCTCCGTGCTGTTTGTCGCCATGCGCGAACCGGCAGAGGAAGTGGACAGCGTGCGGGTGAACATCCTTCCGTCCGCGAACACGACGACGCGGGTTCCGAAGGCATTCATCGGCACCCCGTTGTCCGGACTCCCGGTCAGTCGGAGCGCAAGCCAGTGGCCGCTGCGCGAAAGATCGTTGCGGAACAGTTTCACACCCTCATGCGAACTTGCCACGAGGAGATCGATGTCGCCGTCATTGTCGAAATCGAGACGGGAGACGGTCCACGCGCCATGCACCTGGCAGCCGAAAAGCCAGGTCTGATCACGCAGTTCGTAATTCGGGGCGCCGCCGTTCATATAAATGCGGGAATACCGCCCCGGTTCGCCATCCACTCCTTCGTCCGAGTAAGAGTACTGCGACTGCCAGAGGTCGAGCCACCCGTCACAGTCGAGATCGGCCCACGTCACCGCGGCATTCATTTCACGGAACTTCAATCCCATCTCATGATGCACTTCCGTGAAGCGGATGATATTGTCGTTGTGAAAAATCAGGGAGGGGTTGGACACGGCGCCGCGCCAGTCGGGGTGTCCGAGGTTGCCGACGGCAAGATCGGTCAGACCGTCGTTGTCGAAGTCGCCCCAGTCGCTGCCCATGCCGTGACCGAAGTACTGCGGGGCCTCCGTTGCCACACCGCGCACCCCGGTGGATGCGCCGACTTCCGTGAACGTACCGTCGCCGTTATTGCGGTACAGGAGGTCGGGCGCCAGGCGGTAGGTGGAAACGAAAATATCCGTCAGGCCGTCGTTGTTGTAATCGCATGCGCTCGCGCCCCAGCAGTCGTAATAGGGACTGGGTTCCGCCGCGGCGATTCCCGCGATCACGGTCACGTCGGAGAAGGTCCCGTCGCCGTTGTTGCGCCAGAGTCTGTCCTGAAAATAGACCTCCTGCGAATTCACCGTACGGCGACCGTTGGCGAGGAAGAGATCCAGCTGGCCGTCACCGTTGTAATCGAGCCAGATCGGGGTGACCGTTGGCGCGGGATTACTGAGTCCCGAGGCCGCGGTGACATCCGTGAATCCGCTGCCGCCGTTGTTGCGGTACAGCTTGTCATTGTCTCCCCCGTTCACGACGTACGCGTCGACAAACCCGTCATTATCGAAATCGCCCCATACCGCGTATCCTCCCGGAAGGCCGAGCGCGGCACCGACATCGGTGAATGTGCCGTCACCCCGGTTCTGAAAATAATTCGATCCGATGTTGATGTCCTCCCAGCCGTCACTGTTCCAGTCGGCGACTGCGGCGATCGCGGCTTTCACCGGATTTCCGTCTTTGACGATACCGGCCTGCCGTGCGACATCACCCAGGGTCGGCGGCGGCGGAGCGGCGGATCCGTTTCCCTCGGGAAAATCGTACTCGACCAGGGCGCGGATCATGAAGTCGTTCGTCACGAGGTAATACTGCCCGGGACCGCCCAGGCTGTTCGTCACGGACGGGTCCATGAGGAATGACCAGTACGGAGTGCTCTGCTTGTCGTTATCGACGGCGAACCACGGACCGACGCCGCGTTTCAGCCAGTGCTGCACCACGATGCGGTCGTAGCCGTCGCTGCGGAGATTCTGCCCGCGCAGGTCGATGGTGTACCAGCCCTCTGTGCCGGGATAGTCGAAAATGATCGGCGGTATAAGCGTATTGTATCCCCACACCCAGTGAGTCGGCGGGATCGCTCCCTCCGAAGCGTCGCCGACGACATAGAGCGTATCCTTCGCTGCGCCGTTTCCCATGTAGTAGATCTGCAGTTCGAGCACGCGACACGGGCCGTCGAAAGAAATGATGCCCGACTCGTTCATGAAGGTCGTGGCGTTGAAATAGGCGCCCGCGGGAGTCCCGCTGTCTCGTTTGATGAGGATTTCCTGCGTCCGCGCATTCGCGCCCAGCAGACAGAGGAGTGTGGCGATCAATAACAATCGTGTCATACGGATTTCCGGTTGAAAGGGGCGGGGGTGTGTATTGTATCGAGTATACGAAGCAGGCGGCGAAGATTCAACGGGCACGGGAAATCCGTGAAAAATCACTATTATTACCCAATATACTGTTGAACTACGGAGCGCCTATGGCTGCGACAGCGACCTCGACGACCCCGGAGAAGCATGGCTTCCCGATGACTTTCTGGACTGCGAATTTCACCGAGCTTTTCGAGCGCGGTGCGTACTACGCGATGGCCAGTTTTGTTGTGCTGTATCTCGGACAGTTGGGCCTGGGTGATTACTGGCCCAGCACGCTCAACGGCATACTCTGGACTCTGGTGTATTTCCTCCCGATTCTTTCCGGTACGATCGCCGATCAGGTCGGGTTCAAACGTTCGCTCCTTGCCGCGTTCATCCTCCTGTCGCTCGGCTATTTCCTGATGGGGTATCCTGTCTGGTTCGGCGGTCAGATCATGAGCGACATGGTGTCGAGCGAAATCACCGCGGGGGCGGGGGTGATCGTTCCCGTCATGCTCGGCATCCTGATCATCGGCATGGGCGGCTCGGTCATCAAACCCTGTATTTCCGGCACCGTGCAGAAAACCGCCGGCGCACGCGCCACGCTCGCCTTCGGTATCTTCTACATGGTGATCAACGTCGGATCGCTCGTCGGACGCGGCATCAGCTATTACGTCCGCACCTCGTTCGACCTCAGCTTCATTTTCGCGGTTGCCGTCGGATGTTCGGTCGCTGCATTTTTCGTTGTCCTCTTCCTCTACCGCGACAGCGCGGAAGACACCCAGGCGCGTCGCGAACGCAAGGGCCGCCGCAGCATCGGACGCATCCTGCTCGATATGGTGCTGGTGCTGCGCAACGGGCGCTTCGCCATGTTCCTCGTCGTCTCGAGCGGATTTTTCTTCATCTACTCGCAGGTGTACAACGTCCTGCCGCTGTACCTGAAGAAAGTCGTCGAAACCGATCCCGCAGTGGATATCTACACGATGGCCAATCCCTTCACGATCGTCTTCTTCCAGCTTCTGATAACGAAAATTTTCGGAAAGATGAAGCCGATTCGCTCGATCATCGTCGGTATCGTCATCATCGGCGTCTCCATGCTCATCAATATCATTCCGATTTATTTCGCGGATAATGTCCGCCTGGAAGTGTGGGATCTCCTCCCGATCGGATCGCTGTTCATCACGCTGACGGTCGCCATGATCGCGTTCGGCGAACTCTTCACTTCCGCGCGCACCTACGAGTATATCGGTGCGCTCGCGCCGAAAGGACAGGAGGGACTTTTCCTCGGGTACGCGAATCTTCCGATGGCGATCGGTTCGCTGATCGGAGGCCCCGCCGGTGCGGCGATCTTCAACGAAATCATGTGCAGGAATTCGACGATGATGGACAACGGGCTGCTGCAGCTGGATCCGTCCTGGAATACGCTCGGCTGGGTCGTCCTCATGGCCATCGGACTCATTTCGGCCTTTTCGATGTGGCTGTACAACCGCTGGCTGCAGAAACAGGTTGCGTAACAGGTATTGCACGATGCAGTGAAAGAGAAGGCGCGAATGGTTCGCGCCTTCTCTTTTTTATGCCATTGCCGTTCGCGATCATTCCTGTGCCGTAAAAAGCGCGATCGCCTTCTGTTTTTGCTCCGCGTGATCGACGATCGGGAAGGGGTAGTCTTCACCGATCATGCAGCCGGCTTCTTTCTGTTCGAACGGATCGGCGTCCGTCGGCTGGTGAATGCGCCTGCGGTCGAAGCCGCGAAGCTCCGGCACCCAGCGGCGGATGTACGTCCCCTCGGGATCGAATTTCCGGGACTGCAGCACGGGGTTGAAAATGCGGAAATACGGGGCGGCGTCGACTCCCGTCGATGCGCACCATTGCCATCCGCCGTTGTTCGAGGCGAGATCATAGTCGAGCAGTCCGTTCGCGAAATACTCTTCTCCCCGCCGCCAGTCGATGAGCAGATCCTTCACCAGGAACGTCGCGACGATCATGCGCAGGCGATTATGCATCCATCCCGTCGCATTGAAATGACGCATCGCCGCATCGACGATCGGATAGCCGGTGCGACCGTCGCACCATGCCTCAAAATGCTCGTCGCTTCCGGTCCAGCGAATCCCGTCGTAGCGCTGCTGGAATGCATGGTTGACGACAGACGGGAAACGGTCGAGAATCATCTGGTAGAATTCCCGCCATATCAATTCGGTCAGCCAGGTTTTCGCGCCTTCCGACCGCACCGCCCGCGCCGCGCGAACGCATTCCCGGATGGAGATCGTGCCGAAACGCAGATGCACCGACAGACCTGACGTCCCCTCCCTGTCGGGGAAATCGCGGTCTTCGCCGTAGCGCGCCATCCGGGGGATGAACGCGGAGAGCCGCTCGAGGGCGGCGGCTTCGCCGGCTTCGAGCCACAGGGCGGTTTCCGAGAAGCCCAGGTCCATCATGGTCCATGAGTCGCTGAACCCCCTCAGATCGGAGGCGGGAGCAAGTCTGCTCAGATCGGGTTCGTGCGCAAGGTCCTGTGGGACGCCGTGGAGGTCGTCGTTCTCGATGCGGCGGAGCCACGCATTTTTATAGTGGGTGAACACCCGGTACGCGCCGCCTGCCTCTTTTTCTATTTCATTCCCCTCGTAGATCACCTGGTCCTTGAAGCGCCGCATGTGGCGGCCGCGCACCGCCAGCGCGCGCGCAACGGCATCATCGCGGACTTTCGCGTACGGCTCATAGTCGCGATTCGTGTAGACGGCATCGACGTCCAGCGCCTCGGCGAGGTCGGGAATGCACGACTGGGGGTCGCCATGCAGGATGACGAGATCGGATCCGTGTCCGCGAAGGCGCGAACGAAGTTCCTTCACGCTTTCATAGAGGAAACTGATCCGGCGGTCGCGTCTGTCGGTGACATCGTCCAGGATGTTCCGGTCGAATACGAACACGGGAATGACATGATCCGAATCCGCGGTAGCGGCCGCAAAACCGCGATTGTCGGAGGTCCTCAGGTCGCGTCGAAACCAGAAGAGCATTGAAGAGTCGGTTGATGCCATGACGGGACCTCCGTGGGTCGGATGGGGGAGCGTGGGGATAATAGAACGAAAGTCTGTACTAGGAAGAACGCAGGGATCCGGCAAATGATTTCCTGCGGGGGCGAATGCGGTACTGCGGCAGCAAAGGCCGCCGATCCTGCGGAATCGCCGTGTTCAGGCGGGATTCTCCATTCTAACCAATCCCTCATGCCGGGTTAATGATGAAGTAACACGCGGGCGGCAGATTAGAGCGATGAAATCATGATTGTTCAACAGCACCCTGTGCGACTCATTTCACAATACCCAAGGATCATGCGACGCAATCTCTTTCTTACCGTTTCCCTGTCCCTCCTTATTCTTTTCGCTCCGCGTGTTTCTGCCCAGAACGCCGGTAAGATCAGAGGAACGCTGGTAGACGCATCGACCGGAGAAGGACTCATCGGCGCCAACGTCATACTCGCCGGGAAATCCCTCGGCGCGGCGACGGACATCGACGGCAATTTCACGATTGATCCGGTGCCTGCCGGAACATACACCATCAAAGCCTCCATGATCGGCTACGCCGCGAAATCCGTTACCGGTGTCACCGTCACCGTCGGAGAAACGACGCGCATCGACCTCGACCTCGCGCCGGAAGCGTTCGAGATGGACGAGGTCGTCGTGGAGGCCAAACTGCTTCTGAACAACGAAACCGGTCTGCTCAAGGACCGGCAGAAGGCGGCGTCCATTTCGGACGCGATCAGTTCCGAGGATATATCCCGCTCGGGATCCGGGGATGCGGCCGCCGCCATGAACAAGGTCACCGGCGCCTCGACCGTGGATGGAAAGTACATCTATATCCGCGGTCTCGGCGAACGCTACACATCCACCCAGCTCAACGGGGCGGAAGTGCCCAGCGCGGATCCGAATCGGCGCGCCGTCCAGCTCGACATCTTTCCCTCGAACTTCCTCGAAAACCTGGTCACCACGAAAACGTTCACACCGGACAAGCCCGGGGATTACACCGGCGGAAGCGTGAATATCACCACGAAATCCTTCCCGGATCGCATGACCCTGTCGCTTTCCACGTCAACCTCGTGGAACACGCAGACGACCGGCAGCGGCGATTTTCTCACCTATGCCGGCGGCTCGCGCGACTGGCTGGGTTTCGATGACGGAACGCGGGCAATTCCTTCGGCACTCAGCGATCCCTCCGTGAAGGTCCCGGATCTGAGTTTTGCCTTCAGCGACCAGGCCAAGGCGGAGGAGCTCGATCGACTCTCCCGTGCATTCAATTCCACGATGGCGCCCACGCGCAAGACCGCGCCGATCAACCAGAGCTACGCCCTCTCCTTCGGGAATCAATACGATGTGCTCGGTCAGTCGCTCGGATTCCTGGCAAGTCTCACCTACGGCCGGAAGTACTCGACCTACACCAACGGGGCGGTGGGCCGCTACCAGCTCACCGGGCATGTCGATCAGGTCGACGAGCTGACCAACGATTATCTCTTCGCCGACCATCAGTCCACCGATGAAGTGCTCTGGGGCGGCCTGGCCAACCTTTCGTACCGGCTGGGCGCACAGCACGAAGTGGGCTTCAACCTGATCTATAACCGTGCGGCCGATAACGTGGCGCGCTACCTCGCGGGCAGTTTCCCACGCGACCTGACAGGCAATGCCGTTTATGAAACGCGCAGCCTGCATTACACGGAACGGGAGCTGCAGACCTATCAGCTTCGCGGGAAGCATAATTTCGAGGATCTCGGCGGTCTGAAAGTGGAGTGGATCGGCGCGCTCTCGAGCAACGTGCAGGACGAGCCCGATGTCCGGTACTTCACCGACAACTACACCATCCGCGATCTGAACGGGACGATCGATACCATCTATGCGATTCGCCCCTCCATCTATCCTATCCCTTCCCGGTACTTCCGCAGTCTCTCCGAGGACAACCGCAGCTTCAGCCTCGATCTCGAGATGCCGTTTCAGCAATGGAACGGTCTTTCGAGCAAGGTCAAGTTCGGGGCGTCCATGCTGAACAAGGAACGGATATTCCGCGAGCGGCGCTTTGACTTCGGGCAGGACAAGCTCAAGTATGACGGGGATGCCGAGGGCTTTTTCAATCCCGAAAACGTCGGCCTTCTTGAATCGCAGAGCGGGAGCGGATTCTACCGCTTTGGAAACTATGTCATCGACGCGACCTCCCTGTCGAACAACTACGACGGGAAGCAGGACGTATTCGGCGGATACATGATGTTCGACCTGCCGCTGTTCACCGATTTCCGCGTCATCGCGGGAGCGCGGTACGAGACGACACAGATGGACGTCGCGAGCCTGGACACGGCGCTCGCGAAAGGACGTCTTGACGACAGCGACTTCCTTCCGTCGGTCAATCTCCTCTACAACCTGATGGACGACATGAACCTGCGCGCGGCGTTCGGGAAGACCCTGGCGCGTCCGACCTTCCGTGAACTGGCGCCGTACGCCTCGTTCAACTTCGTCAACGATTTCACCTTCATCGGCAACGCCGACCTGCAGCGCACGCTCGTCGACAACTACGATCTGCGGTGGGAATGGTTCATGCGCCCGGGCGAGATCTGGGCCGTGAGCGGTTTCTATAAACGTTTCACGAACCCCATCGAGCGCGTCATCAAAAACGTGAACGGCGAGATTCAATATCAGAACGTATCCGAAGCGCGCGTCTACGGCGTGGAAATCGAATTCCGCAAGCGTCTCGACCAGATCGCCGGATTTCTCGAGAAGATGTACTTCGGCGCCAACTTCACGTGGACCCGTTCAGTGGTGGACATCTCGGCGAACGAGCTTGCGGTCATCCGCGCCGTGAACCCCTACGCAGGCAGCACGCGTGAACTGCAGGGGCAGAGTCCCTACCTCCTCAACCTCAATCTGGCATACCAGGATTACCTCGCGGGGACCTCGATCAGTCTCTACTACAACGTCTTCGGCGAGAGACTGTCCGCCGTCTCGCTGGGGGGGACGCCGAATGTGTACGAACAGCCGCGGGGGATGCTAGACCTCGTCGCCTCCCAGAAACTGTTCTGGAGAATCTCCCTCAAGCTCGCGGCGAGGAACCTGCTCAACGAGGCCGTCGAGCACGTGCATCATTTCGAGGGCCGCGATTACGTGTACTCCACCTACAACACCGGACGCGAGTTCAGTGTCGGGTTCAGCTACCTCTTTGAATAGAAGAAACGCATGCAATTATCCATTTTATCTCAACTATTGGAGTCTTTCATGACGACAAGATTGCTGACCGTATTTCTTGCTGCCCTGATGACGACGGGTGCGTTCGCGCAGAATACTGTGAACGTTTCCGACGGCGATATCAACGGCAATGTGACATGGACAGCCAACAACACCTACGTGCTCAACGGGTTTGTCTATGTCGAGGACGGCGAAACGCTCACGATCGAACCCGGTACCGTCATCAAGGGCAAGCCCGGGCAGGCCGAAAACGCCAGCGCGCTGATCGTCGCGCAGGGCGGAAAAATCTTTGCCAACGGCACCCCCGCACGGCCGATCATTTTCACCGCCGAAGCGGACGACGTCAGCAACCCCAACGATCTGCCGCTGGATACGCGCGGCCTCTGGGGCGGCGTGATCCTTCTCGGAAAGGCACGCATCAACACCGCGACCGGCGTCGGCCAGATCGAGGGCATTCCTTCGACCGAACCGCGCGGCGCATACGGCGGACAGGACGACGAGGATAATTCCGGCGTGATGCGCTACGTGTCGATCCGCTACGGCGGCACGAACATCGGCGAAGGAAATGAAATCAACGGACTGACCTTCGGTGCAGTCGGCAGCAAGACGCGCATCGAGTACATCGAAGTATTCAACAACGCGGATGACGGCTACGAGTGGTTCGGTGGGACGGTGAACACCAAGTACCTGGTCAGCGCCTTCAACGGCGACGATTCCTTCGACTACGATGAAGGCTACCGCGGTAAAGGACAGTTCTGGTTCGCCGTGCAGGCCGAAGACCTCGGAAACCGCGGCGCCGAGCAGGATGGGGGCACGACTCCCGAGGACGGCGAGCCCCTCGCGATCCCGCAGCTCTACAACGCGACGTATATCGGCAGCGGCATGCATTCCGCCAACGCAGACAACGACCTCGCTATGATTTTCCGCGACAACGCAGGCGGGAAATACTTCAACAGCATCTTTACGGACTTCGCCGCAAACGGCATTGCCGTCGAGGATCTGGCCAGCGGCGAAGACAGCCGTGCGCGTCTCGAAGCCGGAGACCTGGTGCTCAATAACAACTTGTGGTGGAATTTCGGTGCGGGGAATACTCTCGACGCCATCGCGACACAGGATTTCGTGCGCCAGCATCTGGCCGCCAACAGCAACGTGATCGTCGATCCGAAACTCATCGGCATCAGCCGCAATAATTCCGCGACGCTGGATCCGCGTCCGTCAGCGGGCAGTCCCGCGCTCACCGGCGCCCTTGCTCCTCCGGATGGTGACGAATTCTTCAGCAAGGTCACCTATCGCGGCGCTTTCGGTCCCTACGACCTGTGGGTGGACGGCTGGACCGCCATTTCACGCCTCGGCTTCCTCGCGGAACCGCAGTCGGAGATCGTACAGGTCACCGACGCCGATATCGACGGCGACGTGGTGTGGACCGCGCGCAATACCTACATTCTCAACGGATTGGTTTTCGTCGAAGACGGTGAATCGCTCACGATTCAGCCGGGAACGGTGATCAAGGGACGTCCGGGGCAGGCCGAAAACGCCAGCGCGCTCATCGTGGCGCAGGGCGGGCGGATCTACGCCAACGGTACGGTCGATGCGCCGATCATCTTCACCGCGGAAGCGGACGACGTGTCGAAGACGAATGATCTTCCGTTCGATACGCGTGGTCTCTGGGGCGGCGTGATCCTACTCGGCAAGGCGCATATCAACACCGCGACCGGCGTCGGCCAGATCGAGGGCATTCCTTCGACCGAACCGCGCGGCGCGTATGGCGGCCAGGACGACGAAGACAATTCCGGCGTGATGCGCTACGTCTCGATCCGCTACGGCGGCACCAACATCGGTGAAGGAAACGAGATCAACGGTCTCACCTTCGGCGGCGTGGGCAGCGGGACGGCCATCGAATTCATCGAGGTCGTCAACAACGCCGATGACGGTTACGAATGGTTCGGCGGCACCGTGAATACGAAATATCTCATCTCCGCCTTCAACGGCGACGACTGTTTCGACTATGACGAAGGATTCCGCGGCAAGGGCCAGTTCTGGTTCGCCATCCAGTCGGAGGACACCGGCAACCGCGGGGCCGAGCAGGATGGCGGAACCACGCCCGAGGATGGCACTCCGTTTGCGATACCGACGCTCTGCAACGCGACCTACGTCGGCAGCGGCATGGGATCGACGAATGCCGATAACGATCTTGCAATGATTTTCCGCGACAATGCAGGCGGGAAATACTTCAACAGTATCTTCACGGACTTTGCAATGAACGGCATTTCGGTGGAGGATCTTGCCAGCGGTGAAGACAGCCGTGCACGTCTCGAGGCCGGTGACCTGCTTCTGCGGAACAACTACTGGTGGAATTTCGGCGCCGGGAACACGCTCGATGCCATCGCCACACAGACGTTTGTCCGCGACCACCTGGCCGCCAACGACAACACGATCGCCGATCCGCAGCTGCGCAATATCAGCCGCGACAACAGCGGCATGCTCGATCCCCGTCCGGCCGCGGGCAGTCCCGTGCTGACCGCAGCCACAGCGACGCCGAATGACGGCTTCTTCACCCCGGTGCAGTACGTGGGCGCCTTCGGTGCCGATAACTGGGCGAAAGGCTGGTCCTTCCTCAGCACCGGCGGCGTGCTCGGTGTCGACGTCGCTTTTGACCGCAGCATCCCGGCGACGGTGGAACTCGGACAGAACTACCCGAATCCCTTCAATCCTTCGACGACGATCCGTTTCGCGGTTCCCCGGGCAGGGCATGTTCGCCTCGCCGTGTACAACATGTACGGCCAGCTGATGGATGTCCTCGTGGACGACATGCGCGAAGCGGGCAGCTACGCGCTGACCTGGACGGCCGCAAATCTGCCCAGCGGAAGCTACATGTACATGCTTCAGACAGACGGCGGGATGCAGACCCGCGCGATGTCGCTCGTCAAGTAACCGCAACCGCTGCCCGGGCTGCCAGTCCGTGTGGTGCTTTTGTCAGACCGATGAAGCGCGGCCGGTATTCTCAACCGGCCGCGCTTTTCTTTGCCGCGTCACGGACTGCTCATCATTTCCTAACACAAATCGAACAGGGAATTCACGGGTTTTCCCTAGCTTTCAAGACGCATAGAATGCACCGAGAAAATGAAAAACAGCAAGATCAGCATCGAAAACCTCAACCTCTTCTACGGAAAGAAGCAGGCGCTACGGGATATCTCGCTCGAGATCCCCGAGAAAAAAGTCACCGCCCTGATCGGTCCCTCCGGCTGCGGGAAATCCACGTTCCTTCGCTCGCTCAACCGGATGAACGATCTCATCAACGGTGTCCGGATTACCGGTTCGGTGCGAATCGACGATGAAGACATCTATGCTCGCGGCGTGGACGTCGTGCATCTGCGGCGGCGCATCGGCATGGTCTTCCAGAAATCGAACCCCTTTCCCAAGTCCATTTTCGAGAATGTCGCCTATGGGCCGCGCATCAACGGCCTCGGCGGACGCCAGGAGATCGCGGAGCTCGTCGAACAGAGTCTCCGTCAGGCCGCATTATGGGATGAGGTGAAGGACCGTCTCAAGGAGTCGGCGCTCGGCCTCTCGGGCGGACAGCAGCAGCGCCTGTGCATCGCACGCTCGCTGGCGGTCGGCCCGGATATCCTGCTGATGGACGAACCCGCGAGCGCCCTGGACCCCATCGCCACGGCGAAGATCGAAGAACTCATATTTGAACTCAAATCCCGCTACACCATATTGATCGTCACGCACAACCTGCAGCAGGCCGCGCGCGTCAGCGATTACACGGCATTTTTCTATCTCGGGGAACTGGTGGAATTCGGGAAAACGCGGGGAATATTTACCAACCCGGCGAACGAACGAACGGAAAAATACGTCACTGGAAAATTCGGATGACAAGGACAGACGCACAATGACAGATCATATCCTCAAACGCTTCGACGAAGAACTCGACAAGCTGGGCAACCGCATACTCAAGATGTCGGCGCTGGTTCAGCAGCAGGTCACCGACGCGATCGACGCGCTCCTTCGCGGAGACGTGGCGCTGGCGGCGCAGGTGATCGAGGGCGACGACAAGGTGGACCTCTACGATACGAAGATCGAGAAGCACTGCATGCGCCTGCTCGCGCTGCAGGCACCCGTTGCCATGGATCTGCGAACGGTACTCTCCGCGCTTTCGGTCAATCGCAACCTCGAGCGCATGGGAGATGCCGCGGTCAATATCGCGGAGCGCATCCACCTGCTGCAGCAGCACGGCGACATCGTCTCACGCACGCATGTCCGCGAGATGGGCGAGGTGGCGACCGCCATGATCAAGGACGCGCTGACGGCTTTTACCGAGGCGGATGTTTCCATCGCCCGGAGCGTCGTCGTCCGCGACAATATCATCGACGAACAGGATCAGCAGAACTTCGATCTTCTGACCGATATCATGCGCGGCCATCCTGACCTCGTCGAAGCCGCGAGCCATCTGCTCATGATTTCGCGCAATCTCGAACGTCTCGCCGATGAAGCGACGAATATTGCAGAGGAAGCCGTGTTCGTCGCCGATGCGAAAATCGTCAAGCACCGGGGCTGGGGACGCCCGGATCGCAGCGAGGATGGAGACGTCGCTGCTCCCGCTCCTGCCGGCGAGTAGGGGACCGGCCTGAGGGAATACGACGCAGGGAGCAGCGTCCCGCGGGAAACAATGCGACAGTGAAGATGCAGTGCATCTGGGCAAATGCCCTCCATTCGGAGGGTATTTGTGTATTTGCGCGGGTGATTCACCATAAAGTATCCGCATAGAATCGGAATACAGCGCTAACACGACCGTAACAATCGGCCGGTAGATTTGTATAGCTGTGTGATTTCGCTCTTATCACACCAAAACATACTTACGGAGGAATTTCTCAATGAATGCAATGCGTACTGCTACGCTGGTATTACTGCTCACAGTTCTGGTCTCCGCCGGCGCATCCGCGCAGAATGCGGGAAATGAAAAACAGGACAAGTCCGCCAACGGTGCCGTGGGCGCGGTCAAGCTCAGCGGTCTGATGTTTGGCGATTACTTCTATAACCTCGACGCCATGGATGCCGCGGAAAAGGATGTGCACGGACTGCAGTTCCGCCGCATCTACGTCACGACCGATTACACCATCAACAGCACCTTCTCCACGCGCTTTCGCCTGGAGGCGGATCAGGCCGCACTCAGCTCGAACGGCAAGATCAGCGTGTTTGTCAAGGACGCCTATCTGAAATGGAAAGGGGTTTTCTCGGGTTCCGACCTCGTGGTCGGTATGTCGCCCACGCCCGCGTTCGCCGTCTCGGAAGAAGCATGGGGCTATCGTGCTCTCGAGAAAACGACGCTCGATTTCAACAAGATCGTGTCTTCGCGTGACATCGGTATCGATCTCAAGGGAAAAATCGACGACGGCGGCATGATCCGCTACTGGATCAAGTACGGCAACAACTCTCCCAGCTCGTCCGAGATGAACAAGTACAAACGGTACTATGGCATGGTGCAGGTGAAGCCGACCGACGAGTTCCAGTTCACCCTGTATGCCGATTACGCATCGAACCCGCAGGTGTCTGACAGCGTCTCCGGGACGATGAAGGACAACGGCGCTCTGGTCACCGCGGGCTTTGTCAACTACCAGGTGAAGAATTCGTTCTCGGTCGGTGTCGAAGGATTCTACAAAAGTCACGCAAACAATTACTACGCAATGCCCGGCGCGGAACGCAGCGCACAGACGGGCTTTGGTATCTCGGCGTTCGCCTGGCTCGCGCTGACGGATGGAATCCGCATCGTCGGACGCTACGATACCTACGATCCGAACACGGACAGTGACGCCAGCAACGATGTGCGCTCCCTGCTGATCGCCGCGCTGGATTACAAGGTCGCGGACAACTTCAACCTGATGCCCGGCGTCGAAGTGATCGGCCGCGAAGGGGTTGACGCCAGCGATGTCATTCCGCGCGTCACGTTCCTGTGGATGTTCTGATAGAATCGCAACACGAACGTTACCCGATACTTTTACACAATGGAGATTCTCATGAAAGGCAAGTTCATCGCCGCCGCACTGATCCTGGGAAGCCTGCTCTCGCTCAACGTCCACGCGCAGGTGAAACTCAACGGTGCCGGAGCGACCTTCCCGTACATTATTTACTCGAAGTGGTTCGACCTGTATCACAAGAAAACCGGAATCGAATTCAACTACCAGTCCATCGGCAGCGGTGGCGGTGTGAAGCAGGTTACCGAGGGCACCGTGGACTTCGGCGCGTCGGACGCGTTCCTCAGCGACGAACAGCTCAGTGAAATCAAAGGGAAGCGCGGAACCGAAGTGCTGCACATTCCGACCGTCATGGGTGCGGTGGTCGTTTCCTACAACCTGCCGTCCGTCGGCGACGGACTCCAGCTCACCCCGGATGTCCTTGCGGACATTTTCCTCGGAAAGGTGAAAATGTGGAACGACGGCCGCATCAAGAAGATCAACAAGGGCAAGAACCTGCCGAAGCGTCCGATCCTCGTCGTGCACCGTTCCGACGGCAGCGGTACGACCAGCATCTTCACCGACTACCTGAGCAAGGTGAGCAAGAACTGGGAGAAGAAGGTCGGCATGGGCAAGGCGGTCAACTGGCCGATCGGGCTCGGCGGCAAGGGCAATGACGGCGTCGCGGGCCTGGTCAAACAGACCGAAGGTTCGATCGGCTACGTCGAACTCGCCTACGCCGTGCAGAACAACCTTCCCTACGCATCGCTCAAGAACAAAGCCGGACAGTATGTCAAGCCGTCGTTCGAAGCAGTATCGGCCGCAGCTGCCGGATTCCTGAACGACATGCCCGCGGATCTTCGCGTTTCGATCGTGAACGCATCCGGCAAGGACAGCTACCCCATCGCGGGTCTGACCTGGCTGCTGGTGTACCAGAACATGAAAGACAAGACGAAGGCGAAAGCCCTGCATGACTTCCTCCTGTGGGCGCTCGACGAAGGTGAGCAGTATGCGAAGGGTCTGCATTACGCCCCGCTTCCTGACGAGGTCATCGCCCTGTGCAAGAAGCAGATTGCGAAAATCGCCCTGAAATAACATGTCCCTTTCGATGCAAGATCATAACGACCAGCGTTCCGGGCAGCAGGCAGTACGACCTGCTGCCCGTGCGCTTTCCCTCGGCGGAATGTTCCGGAAAAATCCGGGTGACCTGATATTCGAAAATGTCACACGGTTTTTCGCCTTCATCGTTCTCGCCCTCGTAGTTCTCATGGTGTACGAAATGACGGTGCAGTCGTGGCCGTCGATTCAGCATTTCGGATTCAGCTTCGTCTCCAGTTCCGATTGGGATCCGGTCAACGATCTTTACGGCGCGCTTCCGTTCATCTACGGCACGCTGTTCTCATCCCTCGGAGCGCTGCTTCTCGCGGTCCCGCTCAGTGTCGGCGTCGCGATCTTCCTTTCCGAGATCGCGCCGGGATGGCTCGAGCAGCCGCTGTCGATGCTCGTCGAGCTGCTGGCCGCCATTCCCAGTATCGTCTACGGCCTCTTCGGCATTTTCGTCATGGTGCCGTGGCTGCAGACGGACATACAGCCCTTCCTCATCGAGGAGTTCGGCTGGATGCCACTTTTCGAAGGGGCTCCGTACGGTTTCGGCATGCTGGCGGCGATCCTCATCCTCACGATCATGATTCTCCCGATCATCACCTCGATTTCACGCGACGTGATGCGCGCCATTCCGGATACGCAGCGCGAAGCCGCGATGGCGCTCGGCGCCACCCGCTGGGAAGCCATTCGTATCGTGCTGACCGGCTCGAAGTCCGGCATCCTCAGCGCGGCGCTGCTCGGACTCGGCCGCGCGGTGGGAGAGACCATGGCGGTGACCATGGTGATCGGCAACAGCGCCGACATCTCGATCTCCGTCCTCAATCCCGCGCACACCATGGCCAGCGTTCTCGCCAATGAATTCGCGGAGGCGACCAGCCAGCTCTACGTCAGCTCCCTGATCGAAATCGCCCTGCTCCTCTTCGTCATGACGCTCATTCTCAACGCCATCGCACGCGGAATCGTCTGGCGTATCACGAAACGGTATGGAGCGGTGGCGGCATGAGTACTGCAGCATTATATACCTGGCGGAAATTCAAGAACGCCATGATGCTCTCGATGACGGGACTTTCATTGCTCGCCGTGATCGGGGTGCTGTTCCTGATTCTCGCCTACACGGTCTCCAAGGGCATCAATCACATCAACTGGGATCTGATCACCCAGATGCCCGCACCGGTCGGCGAGGAAGGCGGCGGCATGGCGAATGCCATCGTCGGCAGCCTCATTCTCGTCGCGCTCGGCAGCGCCTACGGAATTCCGGTGGGACTTTTCGCGGGCATTTATCTCGCGGAAACGGAGAAGGGCTGGTTTGCCCGCACCGTCCGCTTTCTCACCGAGGTGCTCAACGGCATTCCTTCCATCGTGATCGGTGTCGTCGCGTTCATTGTGGTCGTGCTCCCCATGAAGCGCTTTTCCGCGCTTGCCGGCGGCTTTGCACTCGGCATTCTCATGATTCCCCTGATCACCCGCACTACCGAGGAAATGATCCGCCTCGTGCCTTCCTCCTTCCGGGAAGCAGGACTGGCACTCGGAATCCCGCGCTGGAAGACGATGCTGTTCGTGATTTTGCCCGCGGCCTTCAAGGGGATTTTTACCGGAATCTTTCTTTCCATCGCCCGCGCAATCGGCGAGACGGCGCCGCTGCTGTTCACGGCACTGGGGAACCGCTTCTGGTCGACGGAACTCGATCAGCCCATCGCTTCGATGACGGTCTTCATATACGATTACGCGCGCGCGCCTTTCGACGACTGGAATCAGCAGGCGTGGGCGGCATCGTTCATTCTGATCATGCTCGTTTTCGTTCTCAACATCATCTTCCGATTCGTTACACGAAAAACCTATACCGCATAACGCCATGTACGATATAATGCAGCAACCCCTGAAACGCAGCAGCATGAGCAGCACGCAGACCGCAGAGGAAAAGATATCCGTCGCGACCGACATGGAAACCGCCCCGCGGATGGAAGCGCTCAGACTGAATGCCTGGTACGGGAAAACACAGGCGCTGTTCAACGTGTCGCTTGAAATCCCGCGAAACAAGGTGCTCGCGATCATCGGCCCCTCGGGCTGCGGAAAGTCCACCTTCCTCCGCTCGCTCAACCGCATGCACGAGGAAGTGGGGGGCAGGATCGACGGCCGCATTCTGCTCGACGGCGAGGACATCATGGACAACGACCCGGTGTTTCTCCGCCGGAAGGTCGGCATGGTGTTTCAGAAGCCGAACCCCTTCCCGACAATGACCGTCGCCCAGAACGTGGTCGCCGGACTGAAGCTCAACGGCATGCGGGACCGCAAGGAACTGGCGCGCATCACCGAGGAAAACCTTCGCCGGGTCGCGCTGTGGGATGAAGTGAAGGACGCGCTGAACAAGCCGGGCAGTTCGCTCTCCGGCGGACAGCAGCAGCGGCTCTGCATCGCGCGGACCCTGGCGGTGGAGCCCGAGGTGATCCTGATGGACGAACCCGCTTCGGCGCTCGACCCGATCTCGACGATGAAAATCGAAGAGCTGATCGACGAACTCAAGAAGAAGTACACCATCGTCATCGTCACGCACAACATGCAGCAGGCGGCGCGCATCAGCGACTACACGGCCTTTTTCTATATGGGCAAGCTGATCGAAGTCGGAAAGACCTCGAAGATTTTCACCAAACCGGCGCATCGTCAGACCGAGGACTATGTCACGGGCAGCTTCGGCTGAGTGCGCGGCCGGCGTTGCGGGATGAACGCGGGCATGCGGATGCACGCCGCGTGCATCGACGGAATACGGATTCCTTCTTCCGCCCGGAGGAAGGAATTTTCTTTTACGGGAGGATTTCCTCGGCTTTCTGCAGGACCCGTTTCCCCTGTTCGGGGAGAGTGTCGTGGCCGAGATAATGCATGACGATCGCCAGCGCGATGATGATGATCGCAATGGAAACCGCGTATTTGAGCAGCTTCTTCACCACGGTGAAGATGAGGGATACGACGAGACTGACAAGGAGCACGCCAAGGATGGGATATTCTGCCAGGGCGTTGATGAACGTTTCCATAGGGGTCTGTCTCGGTCAGGGAGAAAGGCGGCAATTGAATGAATCTACGAAATCGGATGGATATCTCCCACGCGGGTGAATTAGTCCCGCGCGATGCGTATTTTTCATGGACATGACAACGCGCATCAGCATTCCATTCACTCTCGCATCCCTGTACCAGGGCCTCGCGGAAGCGCACGGTCGGGCGCACGTCGATGAAGACGGATTCCGCATCGAATACCGCGTGGAGGATTCCGTGTTCGGGGTGATAAAATCCCGTGTACGGGAGCTGCGGATTCCCTTCGACGACATCGCCGACATTGAATTCATCGACCGCTGGTATCGCCGCCGGCTCGTCATTCACCTGCACAGCCTCCATTCCGTCGCGGATTTCCCCGCCTCCCGCTCAGGCCGCATCGAGCTGAAAATCGCACGCGCCCACCGTCGGCACGTCCGGGAATTTCATTCCCATCTCACCCTGCAGATTTCCGAGGCGCGTCTCCGGCGCATCGAGCGATTCGATGAATGGGACGTGTAGTCCCGTCCGAACCCCCGCATCGGGTATGCCGATTCGAAGCCGGGGGAGGGTATTCGAGCGCGGACGAAAAACGCAACATTGACTCGCCGGGCGCGGCCTCGTATCTTGATATGCTGTGCCTGATTTTTACTACGGGAAACAACCATGCTGAATATTTCTGAAGTCCTGATACAGGAATTGTTGCTCCAGCCCTGGCAGGTGACGAACACGCTCGCCCTGCTCGCCGAAGGCGGAACGGTGCCCTTTATCGCGCGATACCGCAAGGAGCGCACCGGCGAACTCAATGAAATCCAGCTGCGTTCGCTGGTGGAACGATATGAGTACCTGACGGAGCTCGAAGACCGCAAGGCCACGGTCCTCAAGTCCATCGAGGAACAGGGGAAGCTGACGGACGAACTGCGCGCCCGCATCGAAGCCTGCATGCAGAAAACGGAACTGGAAGACCTGTACCTGCCCTACAAACCGAAGAAGAGAACACGGGCGACGATTGCCCGGGAGAAAGGCCTTGAGCCGCTGGCGGACTTCATCCGGACGCTGAATGTTCCCGAAGCGAACGACGCCTCCCTCGACGAAGAGGCCGCGAAGTTCATCGACGAGGAGAAAGGCGTCGCAAGCGCCCAGGAAGCCCTCGCGGGTGCCTCGGATATCCTGGCGGAGGAGGTCTCCGAGAAGGCCGACCTCCGCGCGCACGTACGGAGCTTCATGGCGGGTGAGGGAATTTTCCGTTCTCGTGTGAAGGATGAGTTTCCGGAAGGAACGACCAAGTACGAAATGTACCGGGACTGGAGCGCTCCGGTGCGGGACATCCCCGCGCACAACATGCTCGCGCTGCGGCGCGGAGAAGCCGAGGGCGTGCTGTTCTTCGACCTGGAATTCGACCAGGAGCAGATTGTCGGCTGGCTCGAAGGAAAAGAGTCGCACAGCGGCACGGCGCGGGTACGGAACTTCTATGCGACGATGATAAAGGATGCGTTCGACCGGCTGATGAAGCATACGCTCATCGGTGAAGTCCGTTTCGAAAAGAAGCTGGTCGCCGACACGGCTTCCATACAGACCTTCGAAAGTAATCTCCGCGAGCTGCTCCTCGCAAGTCCGGCGGGCATGAAGCCCACCCTGGGCGTCGATCCCGGGTTCCGTACGGGCTGCAAGGTGGTCGCGATCGACCGGACGGGAAAATTCCTCGAAAATCAGACGATCTATCCGCATACCGGCGACTACAAACGCATGGAGGCGGTACAGACGCTTCGCGACATGATCGAGCGGTTCGGCACCGAGCTGATCGCGATCGGCAACGGTACGGCCGGTCGTGAGACCGACATGTTCGTCGCTGAGGTCATACGCGACATCGAGCCGCGTCCGGTCAAGGTCATCGTCAACGAATCCGGTGCGTCGATCTACTCAGCCAGCGACGCAGCCATCGACGAGTTCCCCGAGCTCGATCTTACCGTCCGCGGTGCCATCAGCATCGGTCGGCGGCTGATGGATCCGCTGGCGGAGCTCGTGAAAATCGATCCGAAATCCATCGGCGTCGGGCAGTATCAGCACGACGTCGATCAGCGCATGCTGAAGAAGAAGCTCGACGAGACGGTGGAAAGCTGCGTCAATTACGTCGGCGTAGACCTGAACACCGCGTCGAAGGAGCTGCTCAGCTACGTGGCGGGTCTCTCGGCGAGCGTCGCGAAGAACGTCATCCAGTATCGGAATGAAAACGGCCGCTTCCGCAGCCGGAAAGAGCTGCTGAACGTCCCGCGCTTCGGTCCGAAGGCGTTCGAGCAGTCCGCCGGGTTCCTGCGCATCCGTGACGGAGAGCAGCCGCTCGACAACACCGCGGTCCATCCCGAGAGCTATCACATCGTCGAGACCATCGCACGCGACCTGAGTGTCTCGCTCGAACGCATTCAGGAGCTGTCGGCAAAGGTGAAGGGACTGGACATCAAGCGCTACGTGACCGACGAGGTCGGCGAGCCGACGCTGCGCGACATCATGCGGGAGCTTGAGAAACCCGGACGCGATCCGCGCGAATCCTTCCGCTACGCGGAATTCGCCGAAGGGGTGAACGAGATCCGGGATCTCAAGCCGGGAATGGTGCTCGAAGGTGTCGTGACCAACGTCGCCAATTTCGGCGCCTTCGTGGACATCGGCGTTCATCAGGACGGCCTCGTGCATGTTTCCCAGCTGGCGGATCGCTTCATCCGTGATCCGAAGGAGGTGGTGAAGGTCGGTCAGATCGTGCGGGTCACCGTCGTCGAGGTCAATGAGAAACTGAAACGGATCGCGCTCAGCATGAAAAAACAGCCGCTTTCAGACGGGAAATCCGGGAAAGGGAAGCAGGAAAGACCGAACAGCGAACCGAAGTACTCGCTGGAGGACTTAAAGAAGAAGTTCGGGAAGTAGGCTGACTGCGGCGCGGCAGAGTGAGAGTCCCGCCCCGTGAGGGGCGGGACTTCTGTTTTTTATCGAAGGAGTGCGATTTTCCGCGAGAGCGTTTTTCCGCCGGCGCGCAGAACCGCGATGTACGTTCCGGCCGGAAGATTTCCAGCGTCAAACTGGGCCTGGTGACTGCCCGCGAGGTACCGGCCCCTGGCCAGCGTCGCGACCATTCTGCCCGCGGTGTTGTAGACGGCGAGCTGCACGTCTTCCGGCCTGTCGAGGGAGAATTGAATTTTCGTGGCCGTTGCGATGCCCGCGCCGAAAGGATTCGGCCAGGCGGCGTCCATCTCGAGACCGGACACGGCGGGACGATCGGCTGCGATCGCGGTCACGGCGTCGGTCGACCAGATGCCTCGGCCGTAGGTTCCGACGATAAGGCGGTTTTCAGGCGTCAGCTTCATGTCGTAGCAGACGACATTCGGCAGCCCGTTGCCGAACTGCTTCCAGTTCTCTCCGCCGTTCGTCGTAAACCACACGCCAAGATCGGTCGCCAGGAAAATCGCGTTCGTGTCCGTCCTGGACGGAATGATGACATTCGCGGGAATATCGGGGAGATCGCCGCTGATATCGAACCAGCTCTCTCCGCCGTCCGTGGTTTTCCATGCATGGCTCGATCCGTAGCCGTTGAGAGCCGCGTACACAGTGCGCAGCGTTCCCCAGCCGACGTGAATATCGCTGATCCAGCGGTTGGGGAGACCGTTGCTTTCGTCATACCACTCGGTATCGAGCGCGATCAGGTTTTCGCAGACGAACACCTTTCCGTCGCTGGAGGCGGAATACATCCAGCGGGGGTTGGGCTGAGGCATTTCCAGATCCGTGATGATGCCGCTGCTCCGGACCAGCTTCTTGCTGCTGATCGTGAGCCAGCTCGTTGCATCCTTGGCGGGACTGAGACGGTGCACGTTGTCGGAGGCCGTGTACAGGCGGTCGCCGTTCGGATCGAGAAGCATCGGGCGGACCCAGTTCCCCCGGTACCCGTTCAGGCCGCTGTACAGTGGCTGAAAGCTGTTGCCGTCGAATGTACGGTACGGGGTGCTGTTGATCGTCAGGTAGAGAAGATCCTTGTTTTTCGGATCGATCGCCATGCGTCCGCCGTCGCCGCCGCCGACATAGAGCCAGCTCGTCTGTCCGGGGGACGACTGCCGCATGTTGCTGTTATCCTGCGTGCCGCCGTAGTAGTAATTCGTATTCGACGGGGCGTAGTTCACGCTGTAGAACTGCGTGGTGGTCAGCCCGTTGTTCCGTTCGACCCAGTTCGTTCCCCCGTCAGAGCTGAGGAAAATTCCGCCGTCGCAGCCGATGATCACGGTATTGGGGTCATCAGGCTTGAAGGCGACATGATGCTGGTCGGCATGGACGTAGGCCGGATTTTTCGGATCGGTTACGCGCAGCTCCCAGCGCGACACTTTGGCGAAACCCGTTCCGCTTGTGAGACTGCGGTGCATGTCGATTCCGCCGAGGAACACGATGTCAGGATTGGCCGGGTTGGCCACCACTGTAAGATCGTAGAAACACTGCCCGCGCGTGAAGTCGTTCGAGATCGCGGTTATCTGCCGCTCCCACGTGACGCCGCCGTCATTCGATACGTACATTCCGTTGAAATCCGCATCGCCATCACTGATTTTCCGCCGGTTGAGGCCCATCGCGGCGTAAATGCGGTTCGGGTTGCCGGCAGGGATGCTCATCACCACGCGCGCGGTGGAATCGCCCGGGGGGAGATTCGCGTCGACACGGCTCCACGAGAGAGCGGCGCCGCCGGCATGCGAAACGTAGATGCCGTTGTTGCTTCCCCCGTACTCGGCGCCGATGGCGGCGAATACCGTGGAAGGATTGTCGGGCTTGTAGACGACTTCCGTAATGTAGCCGTCGAGCGTGCTTTCCCATGTCTGTCCGCCGTCAATGCTCTTCCAGAGTTTGTCGACTGTCGCGACCAGGAGCGTGTCCGACGATTCGGGATGCACGGCAATGCGGTGCACGGCGCTGTTCGATTTCGGCCAGGGGAGGAATGCCCAGTTCTCTCCTCCGTCGTCGCTCCGCATGACGCCGAGACCGTCATAGTACGGGGATCCGCCGCTGCGTCCGAAGTTGGTGCCGAGCGGTTCCCCCGTTCCGGCGTAGAGAATGTCGGGATTGTTCCGGTCGATCGCCAGCGCTGCGACGGGCAGCCGCGGCATGTTGTCGGTCAACGCACGCCAGTTCAGACCGAGGTCCGTGCTTTTCCAGACCCCGCCCGACGCGGCACCGGCAAAAATGGTGCTGGTCTCCGTCGGATGAAACACCACGGCACGGATGCGTCCGCCGATGTTCGTCGGTCCTTCGGACTTCCAGTCCGCGGCGGCAGGGAAGGGCTTCATCAATGCGCTCTGCGGCGATAGCGCGATCGCGTTCCACGCATCGCGGAGGCGTTCGCCGATGTTTATCCCCGGATTGCCGTACGACCGCTGCGCATAGAAATACTCGATGGAGTTCACCGATTCGCGCCAGGCCTCACTGTGTTCGATGGGAACACCCGGGGAATCGAAAAACGCGGGACGTCCGTTGACGAGCAACAAAATGATCATGATGCTCGTATACATCCCCGCCAGAAAAACGGTAGGCAGCCGAAAGAAACGGGACATGAAAACTCCAGGGGTCAAGTATGGTCGGAAAACACAAACAGGCAGATCAAGCCATCTTCCAAGATCCCATGTTTTTCATCCATTCGCAATCAAATTCGCGTCGATTTTTTGCATGCCGGACCGTACCCTGTCAGTCGAGCCTGATATTCACGAAACATCTTTTTCAAAAAATACCATGGTGAAAATGAGACATTCATTCGTACTTCTGCTCCTGTTTTTCAGCTCAACCCTCGCGCTGATCGCCCAGCAGGACGAAGCGTACTCCATCGGCCAGGGGCTGGCCGGAATCGATTTCATGCTTGCGTTCCCCCAGGGAGAATTCAAGGAGACCTCCGACAATGTCGCCTACGGCCTCGCACTGGAAGGGGCGTACGTGCTGCCCGGGCTGCCCATCGCCGCGGGCCTGACCGGGAGCATCGGAACGTACGGCAGCCGTACGTTCAACGTGCCGTTCAGCGGACCGATACAGCTCGTCAATGTCGAACTCAGCACGTCGAACAATATTGCGACGGGACATCTTTTCCTGCGGCTGCAGCCTCAGGACGGGGTTTTCAGGCCGTATTTCGAGGGCCTGCTCGGACTGAACGTTTTCTGGACCGAATCGTCCGTCGAGGATGAGCGATACGAAGACAGCCAGATCGCAGGGAGCACCAACCTGAGCGATGTCGCATTCAGTTACGGCGCCGGGGGCGGGCTGCAGTTCCGTGTCTATGAAGGCGCGACCGCCACCCCCGGGCACGGCATCGCCGTATTCGTGGACCTGAAGGCGCGGTACCTCTACGGGGGAAAAGCCAAGTACTTCGATGAAGAATCGATCACCTTCGACGGGAATGGCGCTCCGGTGCTGCTCGAATCCAACGCCCTGGAGAGCCATACCGACATGCTTCAGACAATGATCGGCGTCACGGTTCGTTTCTGAATCCGCGGCGACCCGTTCCCGGACCGCGACCGATGTATTTCCATTGTATGGCGGGCCTCCTTGAGGTCCGCTCTCTTTTTTCGAGGCTGGTGTTGTTCCGGCCGAGTGCCTGATTCGTGACTCCGGAGAACGGGGACTCTTTCTCCTTAGATCGTCCTTTCGTACATTGCGCTGCATCCATCTGAAACAATCACGGTCGTCATCATGCGGAATGCTGCCGTCATTCTTCTGCTTATTATCGCCCACACTGCCGCGCTCCATGCCCAGGACGATCCGCCGCCGATGGAGGGAGGTTTCGTCGGCCTGGATCTGATGCTCGTATCTCCCCGCGGTGCGTTCGCGGAGAATGTCGACGAGCTGGGCCTGGGGCTGAGCCTGGATCTGGGATACGCGCCGCCCGCCATGCCGCTGGTGATGGGACTGACCGGGAGCTATGCATTCTACGGATCCGCCGGGATGACCGTGCCATACCTCTGGGAAGGGCGGCTTATCAACGTCGACATGACGGCGACAAACAGGATTGTCACCACGCATCTGTTTCTCCGGGTGCAGCCGCAGGACGGCGATTTCCGGCCGTTCTTCGAAGGCCTGCTGGGCATGAACATTCTCTGGACGAGCTCGACAGTCGATGACGATGAGCTGGAAGAGATGGGGATCAGCGGCGAGACTTTCCTGAGCGATGTCGCCTTCAGTTACGGCGGCGGCGGCGGCGTTGAAGTCTGTGTCAGCAAGGGGACGAGCGAGTCATCCGATCTGTACGGGGAGCTGTATGTCAGCGCACGGGTTCGGTACCTGTATGGCGGGGAGGCGAAATATCTCGATCATGAGTCGATTTCCTTCGACAGCGGCGGGGCGCCGATTGTCGCACACGGTGACGACATGAAATCCACGACCGACATGATGCAGTTCCTCCTCGGCATTACCGTCCGCTGGTAGGGCACTCTCCGGGCATTGCTGATGTTGTTTTCTACAGGCATCCTCGGATGCCTGTTTTCATACAGGAAAGGCAGGTGAATCGCATTCATGACGAAAATCCCGATGACGGCACCGGTGGATCACGGGCGGCGGCAGTTCCTCAGGCAGGGGGCGGCCGGACTGACGGTGATCTCCGTCGCGAATCCCCTGGGAAACATCGCTGCGGACGACGAATTCGAGGTCGTATACAAGACCATACGGCTGCCGAAGCTGCCGGCCCCGCTCCGGGGTCTGCGCGTCGGGATGATCTCCGACATTCATTCCGGTCCCTACATGGACAAGCCGCAGATGGACCGGTACGTTGAACGCCTCAACGCGCTGAAGCCGGATATCATCCTGCTGCCCGGTGATTTTGTTCAGAGCCGGAACGAGGAAGTCGAACCGCTGTGCGATTCGTTTTCGAAGCTCAAGGCGCGCTATGGCGTCTACGGCAGCACCGGGAACCACGATTATTTCGATGACGCGGATTACATTTCGAAAGAACTGGAGCATGCCGGCATCCGCATGCTGCGCAACACGCACACGCTGATAGAGGTGAAGGGAAAGGAGCTCGCGCTCGTCGGGCTGGATGACGTGCGGTCCGGGCACCCGTTCGACGATCTGTTTCGCCAGGCGATCGACGGACTCGACGCACAGCTCCCGAATATCGTGCTGTGCCATAAACCCTATTACCTGGAGGAAGCGTCGGAATACGGAGCGGGGCTGATGGTCAGCGGTCACACGCATGGCGGTCAGTTCGTGCTTGCGCGGGTATTCGGTACCGTGATCACGCCGGCGGCCCTCATCTCCGGTTACGTTGAGGGTCTGTACCGCCTCGACGCAACACAGCTCTACGTGACACGCGGAATCGGAACGGTCGGAATCCCTGTCCGTTTCAACTGTCCGCCGGAAATCACCGTTCTCACGCTGCGATAAAGATTCATCCATTCAAGGGCCGCTTATGACCACGACCAGACGAAAACTCACCCGCATGTTCCTCGCCTTTTTCGATTCGGAAAAATCGAGCGGCATCGTGCTGATGATCTGCACCGTTCTCTCTCTACTTATTGCGAACTCCGCATTGGGAACGGATTACCAGTCGCTCTGGAGCACGTACATCGGCGGTCTGAGTCTTGAACACTGGATAAACGACGCACTGATGGCAGTGTTTTTCCTGCTGATCGGACTGGAGCTTGAACGCGAACTTTACAGCGGCGAACTGTCGGACTTTCGCCAGGCCCTGCTGCCGATGCTTGCGGCGGTGGGCGGCATTGTCATCCCCGCCGTGATTCATTTCTCGCTCAATGCCGGAACTCCCACGCAGTCCGGAATCGGCATTCCGATGGCGACCGACATCGCGTTCGCACTCGGCGTCCTGGCCATTCTCGGGAAGCGGGTTCCCGCGTCCCTGAAAGTGTTTGTCGTCGCCTTCGCGGTGATGGACGACCTGAGCGCGATAATCGTGATTGCGGTATTCTATACGGCGGAGGTGTCGATTCTGTACCTGGCGGGGGCGCTGGCGGTATGGGGGCTGCTGTTCATACTGAATCGGCGGTTCCGCGTCATGTCCCTGCTGCCGTACCTTCTCGGCGGAGCCGTGATGTGGTTTCTCATGCTCAAATCGGGGGTGCACGCCACCGTGGCCGGTGTCATGCTTGCCTTCGCGATACCATATTCGCACAAAGCGGACGATGAAAAATCGCCGTCGCACAAACTCGAACACTTCCTTCACAAACCCGTCGCATTCATCATTCTTCCGATTTTCGCCCTTGCCAACACGGCCGTCGTTTTCGCCCCGGACTGGATGCAGAACCTGGCGAGTGCAAACAGCCTCGGGATAATGGCAGGGCTGCTCCTCGGCAAACCGGTCGGCGTGACGCTGCTCGTGTTCGTCGTCGTGATTACCGGTCTCGGCCGACTGCCCGCCGATCTGAACTGGCGGCAGATTTTCGGGGCCGGAATACTTGGCGGCATCGGATTCACGATGTCGATCTTCATCACCAATCTCGCCTTCACGGGTGACGGCGTGATGATCAGCGCGTCGAAAATCGCCATCCTCTTTGCCTCGCTCGGTGCGGGCAGCCTCGGTTTTCTCTGGTTGTATTTCCTGGGGAGGTCCGAGGAACTCACCTGACCTCATATCCGCCGCTGGCCGCGCCACCCCAAGCGGTGGGTATTATGTATCCCCATTATTAAAGGAGCACACATGAGCGTCCTCATCATCTTCAACCGGGAACCGTACGGCAACACCGGCGTCACGTGGAACGGGCTGCGTCTGGCGGGCAAGCTTCTCGAAGCGGGACAGAACGTACGGATTTTTCTGATGAACGATGCGGTGGACATGGCCCGGGACGCGCGCGCGAAACCAGAACAGTACGATCAGGATCTGGTCGTCATGCTCAAGGATCTTCTCACGCGGGGAGTGACGGTCAGGGTCTGCGGCACGTGCATGACCCGCTGCGGCATGTACAAGAATCAGCCCTGTTTCGAGGGTGCGGAGAAGTCGACCATGCCGGCCCTCGCGGAATGGGTGGTCGACAGCGACAGGGTACTCACATTCTGATGCGTACGTCGGCGTATCGCGCCGTATCGGAATGTAGCTCACGTTTTAACGCCATTACGACGGCCTGCACGATGTCGCGTGTTATGTCTCCGGTGGTCGCGTCAACGCAGGACCTGGATTTTCCTCGTGATTACGGATGAACCAGTCTGAATAATCAATAGATACAGGCCGGATTCCGCTGGACGTGTATCTTCCCAGTACCCGTCCCAGACCAACAAATATTTTCCGGCATCGAGCCGTTCATCGCGTAGTACTCGCACCCTGCGGCCGATGTCGTTATACACTTCCGCACGCAGGATTGTGGTTTCAGGAATCGTGAAGTACACCGTCGTCCAGTCTGAAAGCGGATTGGGCGATGGCTCGGAAGCGGTGAATCCCTGAGCTGGCTTCTGGCTTCTTGCAACCAGAGTATGCCGGGGATTGAACACATAGCGATCGGACTGGAGCGCGGTGTAGGGATTCTCCGCTTTCGTTGTGATTGTTCCGCGAACCACGCGAAAGCCATCGATCTCCGGTGCAGTCTCAGTGAAACTGTCAATCCCGAGACCGGAAAACAGCGGAATCCCTGTGGCGGAATCGTGCAGGGACAGAAAACGCGACGTGACGGGGCCATTGATTGTGGCCACGTACCAGCGGTCCTGCAGCGCCGCCGCATCCACGATGCGCACGCCCGGACGCTCGTCCGAACGGCCCGCGACCTGCGTCATCAGCACATCGTACCAGTCTCCGGTGGTGCTGTCATACGGGATGGTGTTAACGCGTGCCCACCAGGCATTCGCCGCCGGATCGAAAATGTCGTAGTGGCGATAAATGTTGTCCGTGGGAATGGGAACTTCCTCATCCAGCAGCGTGCAGATGCCCATCGATGCTGCCCATGGGTACAGTTCCGAAGGCGCGGTCACGCCTGCCGGCAGAGCGGGAATCCGAAGCCATTGCGTGCGCGGCTGCGTGTAGGACTGCAGGAAGAGGTCGTAGTCGTGCAAGGTCCCGTTGCGCAGACGCGGGAACCATCGGGCGTCTTCGTCCGGCGCGACGCGTCCGTTGTGATCGCCCTCATCGAGCAGAACGACGCCGTCAAAGGCCATGTCGGCATAGGTCGGAATCGAAACCCCGGCGGGAATGCGCACACTGTCTGTGCCCCAAGAGGCGATGAACGCCGCATTGACGCCCTCGCGTCCGGCATCCGGGAGCGGGATGCGTTGCTCGTAGATCCACTCCCCGCTGGCAAAGGTTCCCGCGAGAGGTGTTTCGAACAGCAGCCCTCCCCGTGCGTCTGTCACCTCGATGCGCAGTACATCGGGTGACTCGGCGAAGTGGGCGCGGACGTCGATCGCGCTCGGGGTGGCGGAGGGTAGGGCAACGGCCTCGCGTAGCGATTCGATAGGAATGACGCGGTCGAAACGGTTCTGGAGGAGTTCGACCCGGTCGCGCAGGGCGTGGACGGCGGAACTGGGCGTGGCGCCGCGCGCCGCCACGAGGGCGAAGGTCACCTGCTGCGTGTCGCCAGGGGCCATAGCAAAGGGACCGGCCGAAACAAGCAGGCGCTGATCCATCGGACGCCAGTTCATATGGCTGCCATCGGAGAGCGAGAGCCCGTCCGCGGGCAGCCAGCCGCTGCCGCGCACCGGATCGCCCGAAAACCAGAACGCGGAGGGTTGTCCGGTCAGCGGGTCGATCACATCCACGCCGCTGCCCTTGCCGCGCAACAGCACTTCCCACTGGTACGGCCAGCCCTCGCCGACCGGGGGTTCGCGCACGGGAGTGAGCTGCGCCTTCCCCGGCGCGATTGCCGCCGAGACCGGAATGTTACGTGAATCGGTTTTCCAGCCGTCGAACCACCGCGCACGCGCGCCTGGAGCAGCGACGAAGGGTGTCTGCGGCATCGCGAGACCGAAGGCGGCTGGCATGCCCTCCTCACCGAGCACGGGGAAACCGTCATAAGCATAGACCAGTCCTCGAAGGGAATCGCTACCGGCCAGATCGTTCAATCCGTCGCGCAGATCCACATCGATGAAGTAACCGGCGTAGGCGTCGAGAATGCTGTCCGGACCCTGATTGATGAAGGTCACCTGCAGCAGCAGTGCGCCTGCCTGCTCCTCATGCCAGGGCGGCGCGTAAAGCAGCAGCAGCATTTCGAGGCCGAGCGGATCACAGCCGTTGCGTGCGCGCACCGTGGCGCTGTCGAGATCGTTCATGACCCAGAACATCTGGGTGGGACCATACAGCAGGGGCCTGCCTGTGCCATCGACCGGCGCTCCGAGCCAGGCCGGCCACTCGCGGTAATCCGCCGTCTCGGTGTCATCCTCGTCGATGACATACATGCGGTATCGCGGATCGGTGGGATCCGGAACGGGACGGCCGCCGATGACCGGGCCGGGAACGAACGTATCATGGAAATGCGAGACCGCCACGCGCCGGGTTCCCCGCACACGTCCGAAGAACACGGGCGAGGAAGAAGATGCAAGCATGCGTGTCAGGGATCGCGAGATCCCCGCCCCCGGCCAGAGCAGACCACCGCCGGTACCTGCTGGGTCATGGCCGATCTGGCCGCGGGAGGAGACGGACAAGCGCATGCCTCCGCCGTCAAAGATCCGAACCGTGTCGCCGGTACCCTGCGCGAGCGAGGCAGGTGACGAAAGCAGAAAGAGCATAAATAGAAACAATGCGTATCGCATGAAGCGGTCTCCGATTTATGTTTTGGGGCGCCGGACGAGTTGAAGCTTTCGCCGCTCAGTCCACCCGGGTTCCCATGACGATGATCGCCTGTGTGCCGATCTGACCGACCAAAAAGACTCTTTTCTCCAGGGCCCACACACTGTAGTACCAGAGACCGGGTCCGCCTGCAATCTCCGGGTAGCGTACCCAGGTGTTTCCATTGAAATGCGCAACGCTGCCATAATCGCCCGCCGCCCAGATATTATTGCGTCCACTCCCGTGTACACATCGGAAAAATCGTTGCCGAGGCATGAAATCGACCAATGGCCTCGTGACATTTTCCCACGTCGTATCGTACTGCACGATGTTGTTCCCCACCATCACGACTGTTCCGCCGGGTTGCATGCCGATCTCGTCGCACCACACCGCGTAGGTCGAATAGAGGGGTATTGCGACGTGATTGGACCAGTTGCGCCAAACGCCATTCGAATAATGCAGCACGGTGCCTAGGGGTTCTCCACGCGATACTGCCCAGGCTTCATGTTTGTTCGCGGCCATGCCATGTATGTCGTTGTATGTGACAACGGGTTGGAGCTTGTATGTTCGTCCGCGAGCGTGATGGATCTTCCCGTTAAATCCGTAATACCATCGATCGTCTTCATCACCCCAAATTCCCATGGCGACAATTGTATCTGGTCGATGATAGAAATACGTATCCGTGACGAAGGTCGTGTTGTCGAAATATATCGGTACACCGTGGGTGAATGTCCAATTATTTGGGATCTGACCCCAAACACATGACATCGTCGCACTTGCGTAAGTGGTTATACTGTCAGGTTTCGCATTCAGTATGATCTGGTGTTGTAGTAATATCTCGAAAAACCGCCAATCAATTCCATCCCATCTCGCGGCATGCGGTGCCCTGGCTGAATCGCGAAGTTCTACATGGCCGACAACGATTGCATTGTTTTCATCGATGGCAGAGACATCCAACCAGTAGCTTGTTGGTGTATCGCCGAATATCCATGTTTTCCAAGTGTAATTATGCGAAGTACTGTCGGATTTTGGAACGGTGAATACCTTGGTGGTGTCGGAAATTGCTACAATCAGCGGCTCGATTAGTGGCTTGTCTTCACAGGCCAGGAGTAAAAACGCACAACCAGTTGTCATCACGAGTATTATCAAGCCGTTCAGCCGCACGAGCGTTCTTCTTGTATATGTCATGATGAATCGTTTCAGGTGTTACATGATAGGAATTGAAATTTACCGCGGCCCCGGTTTTCCACCGGGGCCGCGGTGATCAATCGCAGCCATCGATTCAATGGCCACCATTGGTTATCGAAGCAACGTCATTCTGCGCGTGATCACATGTGTGCCCGCGCTCAGTTTCGCGATGTATATTCCGCTGGCGAGGCCGCCTGCATCGAATTCGATACGATGCTCGCCTGCAATGACCTCGCCATCAACGAGACGGCGCACTTCCTGGCCTAAGGCGTCGTATATGACGAGCGTGGCGCTCCGCGTCTCGGGGAGGAAATAGGTCAGCGTGGTTGTCGGGTTGAACGGATTCGGATAATTCTGCTCAAGGCGCATGCCGAATACCGATGACGTGGCACCGTCGACGATGTACTCGACATCCGCCTTCGGAAAAGCGCTGCTCGAGGTGGTGTCGATGTTGTGGTAATCGGCGGTGGAGAAGGAAACCGAGGGCGCGGTCGTAACGGGCCGCAATCGCAACCGCAGGTCCTGCCCCTGGTACTGACCGAGATTGCGCGTCGTGGTGATGACCGTCCGTCCGGATTGCAACGCCGTGGCGTCGATGCTCTCCAGGATGGTGACTACGGAACTCGTTCCCGCATCGACCAACTCGAGATACACGGTCGTCCCAGCGGGAATGTTGGGTGCGGTACCGCGTTCCTTCATGAGCCGGTACTTCAATACCGTTCCGGAGCTGGCCGTGAATGATTCAGTTGTGAGATGCGCGGAGGCCGCCGAAGCGGTGTTGATCGGGGCCGGACCCGCGGGGTCCTTCCAGTCGACTGGTGTGCTGTTGGCGGTTCCGATCAGTTCCACCTTGCCGAGACCGACACCGAGCGCGGAGGTGTCGATGCGCAGCCAGAGGACGCGCGAGGATAGAAGATCTCTGCGTAACGCGCTTCGGTTCAAGGCAACGTCGGTATCGCCAAGTTGCTTGCAACTCGAAGTCAACGGAGTGGGGACATTGGCGGACTGCAAATTGACGTGGATGCCACGGCCGCGTGTTGCTGGCGGGAAGGCGACGATCGACGGATGAATGGCCAAGGAGACCTGCGGGTCGGTAATGGACCATGCCCCGCAGTTGACACCGACCGCGCGTGTATAGTACGCGGTGGGATACATCGTGTAATCGGTCACATTGAACGCGCAGCGTACATTGTCGTAGGCGCCGCCGCAAGGAAGGGCGTCGATTCCCGCGAGGGACGGCCCCCAGATGTCATTGGAAAAATAGCTGCTGTAGAACGACTGCATGTTCGTCCAAACCATCGTGGCATCCATCGAGAAGATGTTAATCTTCGCCTGGCCCATCGGTTCCCTGGACGCCGCCGCGATAATGCGGATGATTTGGTTAGGAGGCGATGCATTATAGTGATAATTGGTGATGGAGGGGGCTCCGAGGTACTTTTCGTTGTACCGTGGGAGAAATTGTGGTACGTCGATCAACACTTTCACAGGCATGATCCACGTGCGTAATGTGAGCCGCGTAGATACAATATCATGGTCTTCGCGCCAGGCGATGTCGAAATACGGTCCGTAATCCGCCGTCATCGTGGGTGTGACGCAGCGGATGCCGCCGAGCGCGCCGGGGATGTATCCTTCCGTGATGAATTCATCACACTCGAGGATGATGTAGCTCAGGTCGGTGCTGATGTCCGATTCGAACACGATGACATCAACGTCGTCGGCGCAGGCGATGACCGGAAATGCGTCCGTGTCGGGTTTGAAACTGGCAAGTGTCGGGCTCTCGAAGGCCTGAAACTGGCCATTGTGGTACTTGCCCGCAAGGATGCGGCCTTTGTCCGTCCAGGTGACCAACGCCGAATCCTCGACGGTGAAAAGGGAAGGATGTTGCCCGCTGCCAAGACACAGTTCCCAGCCCCATGCGAGAGGCGAGGCCTCACTATGCGACAGCCAGACATTCCCATTGCTTTCATAGACCATGACGTAACCGTCCGAAGACAGGTAGCCGATTTTCCGCTGCGAATTCGCACCGAGGGGACCACGTGCCTCGCTGAAAGAGACCGATTCATCGGAGACGAGATGGGTCTTGTATTCTACATGCAACTCCGAACCGGCGGTGATGAACTTGATATCCTGTGTCACCTGATCGGGAACAACATGCGAGGAATTGACCGGCGGTGTTAACAGGATATCGAAGGGCGATGGCGAGCTGATATTCCGCCAATGCCTTGCGTTACCCGGGGACGGATACGCGGTGGGGAGCAGGAAGTCCCAACCGCTCCCGTTCCATGTCAATTGCTCTGGAGTGCGGATGGAAAAATAGGAGTGCCCCTGCGAATATGGTTCTTCATCCAGGAAGACTCCGCCGAAGGAGCTGATATCACCGAAGTCGAAACCTCCGGAGGGGAAGCTGTAGGTGTTGAATGCGAGATCCGAATACGGTATATCGTTCATTGGCCAAATCACTTTCCACGGATCGCGAAGTTGGACATCCATCGTGGATGCAATTCCGTCGAACAGTACCTTGCCAGTGCTTGATTTGGTCGGTAAATGATTTGCTGTGACTATCGTCCCGAGCTCCGCAAACCAATCCAGAACGACATTGTGATACGTGGTGGCATCATTCCAATCATGGAATTTGTGTATCGTACTCATCTCGATCGCATCCGTCACAGTTTCGCCAGGCCAGGCCTGATGCCCGGACTGCAGGTCGAACGCGACAGTCGAAGGGGAGGGATACGAGGTGTTCACATCATCCACAAAGATCTCCCCATGTTGGTTTGTGCTGCCCCCGGCAGCGAGATGGTACACATTCTGCAACGTCACGTCGACCTGGAAACAGCTCACGTCACGAGTCTCGTTTGTGACGTCCCACAGATTCAGAACATCGAAGGTGACATCGTACCACTGATAGCTCGAGTAGTCAAGCCATTCGAAGGCGTAGGAAGATCCGGAATAACTCAAACGAATACGTGTGTCGGGGCTTCCCGAGTAGCAGTGCAGGAGATTGAGGTAGAAGTAGGTATTGCCGGGCCCAGTGAACTTGTACAGTCCGTACATCAGTCTGCCTGCGTTCGGTGTGTTGGCATCGGTGAAATCCCAGAACAGACCGGTGGCGTTGACTCCACCGGAGATAGTACTGCTCTGCGAACTCCAGAAGTACTGGGAGTTCCCCTGATCCTGGGGATCCAACCAAGTGAATGAGGATCCAAAAACGTCGTTCTGAGCCTCGGCTGTGATCGTGACCGAACTTCCTGGGAGATTCACGCACTCGACGCTTACTTCGTAGGTCATCAGCATGAATTGCTGTGCCGAGGCGGTGAGTGTACCGGCCAGCACCATCAATCCCACAAGCAGTGCTGGAATCAGTGTGTGTCGGAGAGGACGAAACGCGCCGTTGTCCGCTTCGGAGTTTCGAGTGCGGGCGTCACCGTGGACGTTTGACAAGGCAGGGCCTCGCGGGAGCAGTGTCCGTCCACCGTAACTCCTTATAGGGGGGGGGGCTTGCGGTGGTTGAATGAAGTACTGTGTGCATAAGTTCCTCCATCAGTTGATGAATGCATGGTTTATGATATACGGCAGCACCCTCGTGCCGTAGCATGCGGCAATCATCATAACCGCTCCGCCCCGTGAAGCGCCGTTGCTTCCCAATGTCCCCCGTTCAGTTTGGTATCGCAATCCTCCCGGACCCCTGAATACGGTCTTGTTCCCAGAATGGTCGTGATCCCCGTTCCATCGTTCCGTCATCTCATGTCCCCTTGGCTGTACGTTGCGACAATACGAAATGTCCTGCGCAAAATCAACTATAAATGTATAATCATATGCGATAATGATTATATGTAACCGGAAGGCCGGAATGTGGGCAATGGGGAACATACAAAAAGCGCCCCATCCGGGGCGCTCCAAATACGTTCGCGTTTCTTTTTTGCGGTCTTCGCGATTTCGCGGTTTCTTCCTACGGGCGGTTGCGGTGGATGAGGCGCGGGAAGGGGATCGTCTCCCGCACATGGTCCAGCCCGCAGATCCATGACACGGTGCGCTCGACGCCGAGGCCGAAGCCGGCGTGGGGAACGCTGCCGTAGCGGCGCAGATCGAGGAACCATTCGAACACTTCTTTCGGAAGCTTGTGCTCCTCGATGCGTTCGAGCAGGAAATCGAGATTGTCTTCGCGCTGCGATCCGCCGATGATTTCGCCGTAGCCCTCGGGAGCGAGGACGTCCATCGCCAGCGCCTTGCTCTCGTCCTGCGGATCGCGCTTCATATAAAACGCTTTCACCGCGGCCGGATAGCGATGCACGATGACCGGCTTGTCGAAATACCAGGTGAGCAGTGTTTCGTCGCTGCCGCCAAGGTCTCCGCCATGTTCGAAATTGCGGGCCGATTCCTTCCACTTGGGAAGGTTGCGCAGCATTTCTTCAAGATCCGTCAGCCGGTTGTTGATCTGGATTTCCCGCGCATCGAATTTCTTGCGCTGCCATTCCTTCACTTTGCCGTACTGCTCCTTGTTCGAAGCGAGTTCGGCCTTCAGCTCTTCGGCTTCCTTTTCCGCTGCCGCAATGCGATCATCCACCATCCGGGCGGTCTTATCGCTGTGCAGCATTTCCACCGCCTCGTCGTAGGACACGCGCGGGAAGGGCGGGACGATTTTCTCCAGCACGGCGGTATCGCGTTCGAGCTCGGCGAGCTCGTTCGGACGCTCCTTCAGCACGGCCTGCACGATGTGGGAGATGAAATCCTCGGCCAGCTTCATGTCGTCGTCGAGATCGAACCACGCCATCTCGGGTTCGACCATCCAGAACTCGGTCAGGTGGCGGCGCGTCTTCGACTCCTCGGCGCGGAAGGTCGGACCGAAGACGTAGATCTTTCCGAGCGCCATGGCGCCGGACTCGCCGTACAGCTGTCCCGACTGCGTGAGGTAGGCCTTGCCAAGCTTGAAGTACTCGGTCTCGAACAGCGTCGACGTGCCTTCCACCGCGTTGGGGGTGAGGATCGGGGCATCGAACAGCGTAAAGCCGTGGTCGTCGAAGAAGTTCCGGATCGCGCGGATGATGGTGTGGCGGATGCGGAGGATGGCCACCTGCCGGCGGGAGCGGATCCACAGGTGACGGCGGTCGGCGAGGAACTCGATGCCATGTTCCTTCGGCGTGATGGGATACTCCTCGGCGATGGCCACCACGTCGAGCGTGCGAACGTCCATCTCGTGTCCGCCCGGCGCGCGTTCGTCGGCACGGATCGTCCCGGTGACGGTGAACGAGGATTCCTGCGTGAGTGATTTCGCCTTCAGCCAGTCCTCTTCCGAAAGACTGTCCTGTGTTGCCACGCACTGGCAGAGTCCCGTGCCGTCGCGGAGAATGAGAAACATGATCTTTCCGCCTTCACGGCCGTTATAAAGCCAGCCCTTGAGGGTTACTTCCTTTCCGACATGTGCGGCGAGATCCTGGATATAGACGTCAACCATGATAATCGTTTGTCGATGGTGATACAGAATTCAAAGATACGAAATTTCGGTGAACTCGGGGAAGGGCGGGAGGAGCGGGAGGAGCGGAAGGAGCGGAAGGAGCGGAAGGAGCGGGAGGGGCGGAAGGAGCGGAAGGGGCGGGAGGGGCGGAAGGGGCGGGAGGGGCGGGAGGGGCGGATTAGGGACGTGCGATCGTTATCCGCGTTCGACGACGAGCGAGACGGGCATTTTGTAGAGCTGCTCGAAGAGTTCCTTACGGCGCTCGGCGCCCCAGAGCTCGATGCCGGGATCGGTGTCGCGCTTGAGGGCGAGATGGAGCGCGACGCCGCTGCCCCTGCGTTCGACGCTGACCGCGGCGAAAATGTCCTGATGCCGGCGGTCGAGTCCGTGGAGAGCGCCTGCACGACCTGCTGGTCGCGTTCGGCCAGCGCGGGAAAACCTTCGTGCTTGGATTTGGGATGGCTTTTCCGGTGGTAGCGGGCGACGTTGGCGATGATCTCGATTTCCCGGTCCGTAAATCCGAGAAGTTCGCTGTGCCGGATGAGGTAGTAGCTGTGCTTGTGGTGCTGCGAATGCGAGATGTGGTACCCGATGTCATGGAGAACCGAGGCGGCCTCGAGGTACTCCCGCTCCGTGCCCCCGAGCCCGTGAATTTCACGGAGCTGGTCGAAAAGCGAAAGCGCGGTGCGCCGTACCGTCGCGGAATGCCGCGGCTCGTAATGGCAGCTCTCGGCAAGGTGATAGATGGAGGCCTTCCGGATGTCGGTCAGGTGGTCGACCATGCGGTCTTCACCCGCGAGTTTTTGTACCGTGTCGAGCAGGATGCCTTCCCGTAGCGCGTACACGCTCGTGATCATCTCCCTGAGCTTGAGCACCGCGAAGATCTGTTCGAGAATGAGCACGCCCGCCACGATGATATCCGCACGGCCCGGGTCGATGCCCGGAATGGCGCGGCGCTGTTCGACGGTTTTCGCGGCGAGAACGGTTTCGACCAGCGCCGCCAGGTCCTGCCGCTTGATGCTCATGGCATTGGGATCGCCATCCGTTACCGTCCCGCGCGCGGCAAGAATCATCGAGGCGGTATTGAGAATGGTGCCGGAGGAGCCGACCACGACATCGACCGCACGCTGCTTCATCGCGCGGACAATCGGGTTCAGGGCGCCGGCGAGGTAGGCGCGGCATTCCTCGACAGCTTTGGGCTTGATGGTCCCGCTGCTGAAATAGCGCCGGGTGAGGCGTACCGCGCCGATTTTCAGGCTGTTGACGTATTGCACGGCACCCTGCTGGCCGGCCAGGAACTCCGTGGAGCCGCCGCCGATATCAGTCAGCAGGATCGACTTCTGGTAGACCGGCAGCGCCTGCATGACGCCGAGATAGATCAGGCGGGCTTCCTCGAAGCCGCTGACGACCTCGATTTCCAGCCCCAGCTCACGGCGGACGCGTTCGAGGAGCACGTCGCGGTTCAAGGCCTCACGGACGGCGCTGGTGGCAACGGCGCGGACCGGGGCGTTCATGCTCTGCGCGAGCTGCTTGAAGCGATGCAGCGTGCCCATGGCGCGGTCCATCGCCTCCTCGCTCAGATGCTTCATGTCGGTCATGCCTTCGCCGAGGCGCACCACTTCCTTGTCCTTGCTCAGGACGGTGAACTTTCCGTTCGACTTGACATCCGCGATGACGAGGTGGAAGGAGTTGGTCCCGATGTCGATTGCGGCGAGGCGCCGAAGGCTGTTAGGCATTGATCCCGACCTCCTCTTCCGCGGCTTTCCGCCGCCGCTCGGCCGTGTGCAGCATCTCGAGGAGCACCCGCCATACTTTTTCTGTGGTGATCGTGTTCACGTCGCCGGCGGCCCCCAGGATGAATGTGTGCGCGTCGCCCGGCGGCGCCCACTGCAGGGGATCGGTGGGACCGAACAGGCTCAGCGTCGGCGTGCCGACGCCCGCGCTCACGTGCATCATTCCCGTGTCGTTCGTGACATAGACGTCGCAGTTGTGGATCACCGCCGCCACCTGCCTGATCGGTTCGTTGTGCATCACCAGACAGCTGTTGGGCATGTTGAGCGTCATTTCATGCAGCGGCTCATCGTCGTTCGGACCGGCGGTGATGACGATGAAGGCGCCGAAAATCTCGGCGCAGCGGTTCGCGATCTCCGCGAAGCGGAGGGCATCCCATCGATTCGGCAGCTTCGCCGCACCGGGATGAAAACCGACGACCAGCCCGGGCTCTCCCTGCTTGCGGGCGATCAGTTCTGCTCCGAGCTGCACTTCTTCGGGCGAAAGGCCGATCTCCAGCTCGATGGAAACTTTCTCGGGAACGAGTATCGACGTGATATCGAGGTTGCGCAGTGTCTGATGCCGCGTCGGGTCCTGCCGCCAGTCCAGCTCGGCCTTGACGTTGTAGAAATACGCGGTATGATTGCGCTTCCCGTTGAGCGTGCCCGGACCGATCCTGCGCCGCGCCCCGGACAGAAAGGTGAGCACGTCGCTCGTCACCGACATCGAGACGGTGGACGGAGTGATCGCCAGGTCGAAACGGCGTTTTTTCAGCGCACGGCCGAAGCGCCACACCTGGAGGGGATTGCGGAGAAATTTCAGTTTGTCGTAGACGATGATCTCGTCGAGATAGGGCGCGCCGCGAAGGATCTCGCTGTTGAGGGGACGCGCGAGCAGCGCGATATGCGCCGCCGGGTAGGTGGCCCGAAGGGCGCGCAGCAGCGGGACGGCGCAGAGCATGTCGCCGAGCTGGTTGTGCTGACGGATCACCAGGATGTTGTGCACTGAATCGCGCGGCACGGTCGTGACCGTCCGCACGTGGATGAACAGGCGGAAGAAGCCGAACAGCAGGCGTTTGAACGATTTCTCAAGAAATTTCATGCGCTGCCTTCCACTCGTCAACCGTCTCTGCCCGGGGTGTCATCGACCTCTTCAAACTGCGCGTCGACCGCGCGGCCGTCGTATCCGCGGCGCTGTGCGGTCTGCCGGAATTGGCCTGAGCCTCGGCCGCGGCTGCCGGTGAGTATGCGATAGAGCTTGATGATGCCCCAGCTGATGATGCTTATGAGAAGGATGCGGAAAAACATCAGGAATCCCGTGATACGCGTGACATGGGCGTGTAATATTCGACTGCGACGTGGTTGGGTTTGAGGATTTCGCGAATGAGTTCGTCGAGGTGGTCCTCATGCTTGACGAAATCGATTTCCGTGGCGTTGACGATGAGCAGCGGTGTGGTTTTGTACCGGAAGAAAAAATAATTGTACGCATCGTTGAGGTCGGAGATGTACTTGCGCGACATCGCGCGCTCGAAATCACGGCCTCGCTGCCGGATATTCTGCATCAGGCGGTCGACCGACGACTGGAGATACACGACGAGATCCGGCTTCGCGAGGTTCTTCTCCATGTTCGCCGCGAGCTGGTCGTAGAGATGCAGCTCGTCGTCCTGCAGGTTGAGATGGGCGAAGATCTTGTCTTTCTCGAAGATGTAGTCCGTGATCAGAAACTCCGAGAACAGCTCCTGCTGCGACAGCGCCTGCAGCTGCTTGTATCGGGTGAGCAGGAAAAACAGCTGCGTCTGGAAGGCGTATCGCTCCGGATTCTGGTAGAAACGCTCGAGGAAAGGGTTGTCTTCGAATTTCTCGAGCACGAGCTGACCGCCGAGCCGTTCGTGCAGCAGCCGCGTCAGGCTGGTCTTGCCTGCGCCGATCACTCCTTCGATTGCGATATAATGGATGTCGCGTTGCATTCAATCTCTCCGGTTGGCGTGCCTTCGGACGCCAGGGGATGTATCAGGGGCGCTGTTCTCTCCGGGGGAGCTCCCGCGATACGCGGGCGGAGCGTTCCTTCAGGCGCCGTTTCCCGCTGTCACGGCCAGTTCCAGGGCCGTGTCCGCGACACCCGCGGATCCACAGCGGACGGCCAGTTCCTCGATCGTTTCATGGGCGCGCGGATGGACGACATCGGGCGCGATTTCCCGCAGCGGGACCATGACGAAAGGCCGCTCCGCCATTGACGGATGAGGAATCGTCAGTCCGTCCTGATCGATCGCGAGGTCGGCGTACAGGAGGATGTCGATGTCGATGATGCGCGGCCCGTTGCGCTGCACCTCCACGCGGCCCATGCGCTTCTCGATGTCTTTGACCGAGGTGAGCAGCTGCGCCGGCAGCAGCGTGGTGCGGATTTCCGCCGCGCAGTTGTAGAACGGCCCCTGTGCGACGCCGCCCCAGGGTTCGGTTTCATAGATCCGCGAGCAGCGGATGACATCCGTTTCCGGCAGTCCGTGGATGGCATCGAGCGCGCGCTGCAGCATTTCGCGCCGGTCCCCGAGATTCGAACCGAAGCCCAGGTATGCGGTCTGCGGCGCGATGGCCGTGACCGGCGCATTCGTCCGCTCCTGCCATCCGGCAATCAGGGACGAAGAATCTGGCTGCACGCTAACGATGCTCATTGACTTCCACTTCCACGAAGTCGATGACCCCCTTGAGAGGGACACCGGGTTTGCGCACGCGGACCGTGACGGCGCGGACTTCCGCGAACTGTCCGAGAACGTTGAGTGCTATCCGCCGGCCAAGGGCCTCGATGAGTTTGAACGTCTGGTTGGTGACGATATCCTGTATCAGTGTGTACACCGCTTCATAATTCACGGTCATGTGCAGGTCGTCGTGCTCCGCCGCCGCGCTGAAATCCGTCTCCATTTCCACGTCGATGTGGAAGCGGCCGCCGAGGAAGCGTTCCTCGTGATGATTGCCGTGATAGCCGTAGAAAACCGCGTTATGAAGCCGGATAAAATGCTTCTTTTCCATTCTCTCAAACTACGGGAAACGCCGCTTTCCTACAACACCGTCACTCTGCCGGGATGGCGATCTGCTCCATCGCCCGCCGCAGCCGGCGCAGGCAGGTTTCGCGTCCGAGCACGGCCATCATGTCGAAGAGACTCGGGGAAGCCGTCGTTCCCGTCAGCGCGAGCCGGATGGGGTGAATCACCTTTCCGGCACCCAGGCCCTGCCGCTCGGCGGTCTCACGGATGAGCCCTTCGATGGCCTCGGGGGTGAACGGGATGGACTCGAGCCCGGGCAGGAGGAGCGCGAGAATCTCCGGGATGCCCGTTTTCCACCGCTTCGCGACACCGTCGGCGTCGTATTCCTCCGGATCGCGCCAGAAATAGCGCCCGTTGTCGAAGAAATCGGGCAGCAGCACCATGCGCTCCTTCATCAGGGGGAGGACCTCACGCAGCCGCGCCTCGTCCACGTCGGCGAGATCGTCGGGCTGATAGGGGAGGACACGCCGCAGCAGTTCATCGTCTTCCATCAGCCGGATATGCTGGCCGTTCATCCAGCGCAGCTTCTCTTCGTCGAAGACGGAGCTTTTTTTCAGGACTCGACGGATGTCGAAACTCTCGACGAGTTCGCCGCGGGACAGAATTTCCCGATCGTCGCCCGGCGACCATCCGAGCAGGGCGAGGAAGTTGAACACCGCTTCCGGCAGGTAGCCCCGCTGCTGAAACTCCCCGACGGACGTGGCGCCGTGGCGCTTGGACAGGCGCTTCTTGTCCTCGCCGAGGATGAGTGGGAGATGGCCGAACTGCGGGGTCTCGTAGCCGAGGCCGTGATAGAGCATGACCTGCTTCGGGGTGTTCGAGAGATGGTCGTCGCCGCGGAGGACGTGGGTGACGCCCATATCGTGGTCGTCGACGACCACGGCAACCATGTACGTCGGTGTTCCGTCCGATCGCAGGATGACGAAATCATCGATCTCGGCGTTGCTGAACGAGGTTTCGTCATGTACGATGTCGTTGAATACCGTGCGTCCCTCGGGGATCCTGAACCGCAGCACCCGCGGCATGCCGGCGTCGTCGTTGGCCTTCCGCTGCTCGTCGGTGAGATGGCGGCAGGTGCCCGGATACAGAAATGCGCCGCCGGCAGCTTCCGCCGCCGTGCGCTGGGCGTCGAGGTCCTCGGCCGTGCAGTAGCACCAGTAAGCGTTCCCTTCCGCCAGCAGCCGATGGCATTCCTCGGTGTGCCGCGCGATGCGGGCGGACTGAATCAGCGGCTCGCCGTCCCAGTCGATGCCGAGCCAACGGAGTCCGCCGAGTATTTCCCGCGTCATTTCGTCGCTCGACCGCTCGCGGTCGGTGTCTTCGATGCGGAGAAGGAATTTCCCCTGGGAACTGCGGGTGTACAGCCAGTTGAAAATGGCGGTGCGTGCGCCGCCGACGTGGAGGTAGCCGGTGGGAGAAGGTGCGAAACGTACGATCATGGGTGAATGCTTTTTTCGTTGTGTAAATGTGAATCCGCGGTGCCCGTCTGCCGCAGCGCCAGGCGCATGATGAGGATGAACACGAGGAGGGACAGTGTGCTCCAGAGCACGCCCCAGACGATGGCCGGAACACCTGTCATGTCCGCGAGAATGCTCGCATCGGTTACGCGGTTCTGCAAGGTCAGGACGTCATCCTTCACGTCGATCAGGGCGTACAGGCAGCTCGCGGCGCCGAGATACTGGACGAGAAGCGCCAGCCAGGCCGCGGGGAGCCACCGTGCGGATGCCAGCAGCGCGGCACCGAAGAGCACTCCAAAAATAAGTCCAAAGCCGTTGCGTACAAAAAAGACCGTGGTCAGCAGCACCACGACGCCCGTGGCGACGGCGACGACCGGCACCGCGCGGGTGCGCAGACTGAGCAGGAGAATTCCTCCGCCCAGCAGCATGCTCCCGATGTAGCCGCTGGAGACGACGAGCGCCGACCATCCGCCCTGTGTCAGCGCGAGTCCGCCGATGCGGCTGTCGATGCGAATCTCGACCACGCGGCCCCCGGTCAGCAGTGCGGCGGCGGCATGGCTGAGTTCGTGCAGGAGCACGACGAACAGCTTCACCGGGTACAGGAAGATGGAATTCCAGAAGAACAGCGAAAGCACGAGGAGCCCGACGAGTATGAGAAGGCGCCTCCGCGGCCGCATATGGTCCGCAGCCGGAGCCGCCTGCAGCAGCGAGGCCATGTCAGTGCGCCTCCAGCCAGTTGGCCCCGGTGCCGGCGTCGACTTCGATGCGCACGCGCAGGTCCATGGCGGCAGTCATGCGGGAGACCACCATCGCGCGAAGACGTTCCAGTTCGTCGCGATGGGCTTCGAACACGAGCTCATCATGCACCTGCATGATCATGCGTGAATGCGCAAAGTCGCGCTGCATGTCTTCATGGATGCGGATCATGGCGATCTTGATCATATCCGCGGCACTGCCCTGTATCGGGGCGTTGATGGCGGTGCGCTCGGCAAAATTCCGGATGTTGCGGTTTTTCGCGTTGATGTCCGGAATATATCGGCGACGCCCGAGCAGTGTCTCGACGAAGCCGTTTTCCTTGGCGAATCCGATCGTGCGGGCGATGTATTCGTTGATGCGGGGATATTTCTCGAAGTACAGGTCGATGAGGTCCTTGGCGTCGCCGTTGTCGATGCCGAGGCGCTGGGCCAGGCCAAAGGCCGAGATGCCGTAGAGTATACCGAAGTTCGTTGTTTTCGCGCGTCTGCGCTGCTCGCCTGTCACTTCGTCCGCATCCAGGTCGAACAGCCGCATCGCTGTGGAGGTATGGATGTCCTCTCCAAGTTCGAAGGCCTCGATCAGCCCCTCGTCACCGGAAATTTCCGCGGCGAGACGCAGTTCGATCTGCGAATAATCGGCGGAGAGGATGACGAACTCGTCGCTTTCCGGCACGAATGCGCGGCGGATCTCCTTGCCGGCCTCGGTGCGGATCGGGATATTCTGCAGGTTGGGATCGGTGCTGCTCAGGCGTCCCGTCGCCGCGACCGCCTGGTTGTAGGAGGTATGGACGCGCCCGGTGAGGGGATTGATCAGCCGCGGCAGGGCGTCGACATAGGTGCTCTTCAGCTTTGTCAGCTGACGGTAGAGCAGGATTTCATCGATGATCGGATGCATGCCCTGCAGCGACTCGAGCACCGATACGTCGGTGGAATACCCCGTTTTCGTTTTCTTTCTCGTCGGCAGCGAAAGCCGCTCGAAGAGCACCTCGCCGAGCTGCTTGGTCGAATTGATGTTGAACGAATCCCCGGCCATCGCATGGATCTCCGCCGTCGCACGCCCGATCTGCGCCTCCATCTCCCGGGAAATGTCGCCCAGCGTGTCGGTGTCAATCTTCACGCCGTGATGCTCCATGGTCGTCAGGACGTGAACGAGAGGGAATTCCACGTCCGTCAGCAGGCGCTCCTGCGCCGTCTTCGCGATCTCGCTCCGCAGGACGCCCGCGAGCTGCAGGGTGACATCGGCATCCTCGGCCGCGTATTCTGCGACGTCCTCGACAGGAATATCGGACATGGAAATCTGATTTTTGCCTTTCCCGATCAGGGAGGAAATGGAAATCGGCCGGTACTGCAGGTGCTGCATGGAGAGTCCGTCCATGGTATGGTCGCCCTCGGGACGCAGGATGTACGCCGCGATCATGGTGTCGTACAGCGGCTGTCCCGTGCGGATGCCGTGCCGCCGCAGAACGAGCAGATCGAATTTCAGATTCTGTCCGATGACCGTGGCACCGGATTCGAACAGCGGACGCACCGCTTCGATGATGTCCTCCGTGCGCAGTTCCGCGTTGGCAGGGACATACCACGCGTGCGCGGTACGCACGGCGAAGGATAACCCGACCAGGTCGGACTGCAGCGGATCGAGTCCTCCGGTCTCGGTGTCGAAGCAGAACTCCTCCGCTTTCGCGATCTCCCCGACCATCGCGGACAGCTGTTCGCGGGTTCGCACGAGGACGTATTCATGCGCGGTATTCTCGGCGGTCTTCAGCCCTGCTTCCGCCTTGGCAAACATCGCGCCCTGCTGCTCCTGCTCGAGGCGCTGAAGAAAGCGCGTGAGTTCGAGTTCGACGAAAAGCGCGCGCAGCGCCGGCACGTTCTTTTCGGAGAATCGGAGGTCCACGGGATCCACATCCACGGGGGCGTGGACATCGATCGTGACGAGCTCGCGCGAGAGCGCCGCCTCGTCGCGCTGTGCTTCGAGCTTTTCCCGGACACCCTTCTTCGGGATGTTTCCCAGGTTGTCGTAGATGGCCGGTATGGATCCGAATTCCTGGACCAGCGGGATGGCGGTTTTTTCCCCGATTCCCTTGACGCCCGGGATGTTGTCGGACTGGTCGCCCATGAGCCCCAGCACGTCGATGACCTGATCGGGACGGACGCCGAACTTCTCGAATACGCCGTCGATATCCACGATGTCCCAGCTGTCGGCCGCCTTGCCGGGCCGGTAGATTTTCGTCCGTTCCGACACGAGCTGCATGTAGTCCTTGTCCGGCGTCACCATGAAGCATTCGATGTCTTCCTGTTCCGCCCGTTTGACGAGCGTTCCGATGACGTCGTCCGCCTCCCACCCGGGCATTTCGATGACCGGGATGTTGTAGGCCTGCACGATGCTTTTCAGGTAGGGGAGCTGTTCGACCATGTCATCCGGCATCTTTTCCCGCGTGGCCTTGTAGGCGTCATAACGTTTGTGGCGAAACGTCGGATGCGGGGTGTCGAACGCAACGGCAATATGCTCCGGTTTTTCCTCGCTGAGGATTTTTTCCAGCGTGTTCACGAAACCGAAGATCGCGCTGGTGTTCATCCCTTTCGAGTTGATCAGCGGACGATTGATGAAGGCGAAATACGCGCGGTAGGCGATGGCCATACCGTCTATGATGAAGAAACGTTCCATGGGAATGCATGCCGATGATTGGAAAAAAGAATAATAGCCACAATGCCGGAAAGGGGCAAAGTCCCTGCCGCCGCCGGCTTGTCCCCGTCGCCCCATGTGAAATTCATGAATAGCCAATGTTCCCGAGGTTTCGTAGTTTTTGTCATGCAGCCGATGCTCCGACATATGTTTCTGCTGACCGCGCTTCTGCTCAATGCCTCTTTCCTGGCAGCGCAGGAAGCGGCGCCGGCGATTTACTACCCGGCCCCGCGCGCGGCCTGGTCGACGGACGTGTCGATCGGCCTTCGTGTTCTCACCGTCCCGCGTGCCATCGCGGAGGAGGAAATCAACAAGGCGCCCGCCGTGGATGTGCAGATCGCAATGGGTCTCCCGTGGCAGTTCGCCGTCGACGGGCGGATGGTCCTGCAGTACGTCACGAATCACTTTCGTGCGGGACTGCGATGGACGTACCGCTTCGGCCCCCTGAGCGCGGGCATCGGCGACGACGCCGCGTTCTGGTTCGGCTTCTTCGACTTTGAAGGCTTCGACAACAGCATGAGCGGCTGGATCAATTATCCGAACCTGTCGCTGGGGTGGGACTTCGGGGATGTGCGGCTGACCGCGAGAGGAGAGGCGATCTACCTGATGTCGCAGCGCTCGCTCGCCGGGGAGAACGAAGTCAGCTCGACGAAGAACCGGATCGCCGGCGGAGCGCTCACCCTCGTGCTTGAGCAGCCCTTCTGGCACGATACCCACGCGCTCCTGGGCGTCCGCCTCGCCTGGACAAAGTTCCATTACCAGTCGTGGTTCGCCTTTTCGACCTTCGACCGCCGGCTGCTTTTCTCTGAACTGCTCTTTGGACTGCTGCTGTGAAATACGCTGCGCTCATATTCCTGCTGATGTTCTTCGTCGCCTGCGAGGACGAGGTCGCCGTGCCTGTCCCTGAAATCGATCCGGACGCGGAACTCGCGGGCACCGGCGCTCTCTCCGACGCGGCGCTCGAAGCGTTGGAAGGGGTGTACGAGGTCGTCGACGGGCAGTCGCTTCTCGGACGCGAGGCGGTGGTGAAGCGAACCGGCCGGACGGTCTCGATCTTCACCGATCGCGACGCCGGGTACTGCGTGCTCTCCTCCGGGGAAGCGGATTCGTCCATTCTCTTTGCGGGATACTGGAGGAAACAGACGGGAACCGAAACGGGAGTGTTTCGCGCCCAGATCGGCGCAGAGCGCGGGGGAAGAGGCCTGCTGCGAGGACAGCGGTCCGCCGCCGGGGGGACGATTATTCTCGGGGATTTCGGCAACGCCACGGGGAAAGGGACCCGCCCGATTCAGCTGGTATACCGCAGGCCGTTGTATAGCGGCGAAAGCCCCTTTCTCATCGTCGCGCACCGGGCAGGGGGGAGGAACTCCGACCAGCTCCCCGCTTCGGAGAATTCCGCCGAACTCGTCCGCCTCGCCGAAGGCTTCGGCGCGAACGGTGTGGAAATAGACGTGCAGCTGAGCGCCGACGGCGTCCCGGTCATTTATCACGATGCCGACATGAATCTGCGTCTCAATGAAAAAAGCGGCCTGGTGGGGTCCGTCAGCGACTACACGATCGCCCAGCTGGAATCGTTCGTGCGGCTGAAAAACGGGGAGCGCATTCCGACACTCAAGCGCATGCTGGCCACCATTCTCCGGCAGACGACGTTGCGCTTCGTCTGGCTCGACAGCAAGGCGTCCGTTCCCGTCGCCATGCTGCGGGAGATCCAGCGCAGTTACGAGGACAGTGCGCGGATTCTCGGTCGGGATCTCACGATTGTCATCGGACTTCCGGACCAGGCCAAGGTGGAAGAGCTGCTTCGGATGCCGGATTACCGGAGCGCGCTCGTGCTCTGTGAAACCGATCTGGAGAGCGTGCGCCGAACGGACGCGGAAATATGGGCACCGCGCTGGACACTCGGAACGCAGAACGAAGCGGTGGCCGAAGTGCAGGCGGAAGGCCGGCGGGTGATAACCTGGACTCTCGACCAGGCTGAGTATATTCAGCAGTTCATCCGGGACGGGCGCTTCAACGGGATTCTCTCGAACTATCCTTCCCTTGTCGCCTACTATTACTACGTGCAATGAAGGCACCGGCGTTCATATTCCTCGCGCTGCTCCTCGCCGCAGGCCCGGCGCACCTGCATGCCCGCCCTTCGCGCGTCGAGGACCCGGACCGTCCCCGCGGTTCGTCGCTCGTCCTTACCCTGGGGATCGGATACGCGCGTTACGTGATGCCCTACGACGCGCCGTTCGCGATAGACCGAAACGGTGTCGTGGCGAGCGGGCGACTGCTCTGGCATCCGGATCACCGCCTGCGGTTCGGGGTCGAATCAGGATGGACCCGATTCTACACGTATGAGCTGCGCGGTGTCGAAACGACGTTCGGCGCAACGGATGCGTCGCTCTCGCTGTCGGCCGTCCCGCTCCTGGCGGTGTTCTCCATGCAGATTCACGACGCGATCACCCTGTTCGCCGGGGCCGGCGGGTATTTTGTCCGGTCGCATGCGACTTCGTTCGGCACCACCGTCGACGTGACGCGCTTCAGCCAGGGATGGATGGCGGCAATAAGCTGGGATTACCCGCTGACCGAAGGTGTCGGCGTGGGAACGGAACTGAAGTGGTACGGAGCGACGGAATTCGGCGACGGTGTGCTCGCCCTGCAGCTGCGTGTGCCGCTGGCGGTTTCGGGGTGGTAACGCCGTTTCGTGTCGCGGGACGCGGAGCCGCTGGATGCAGGAGGTTTGCTGCCGGGTCTGCTGGGAAATGAAAAGGGAACCCCGAAGGATTCCCTTTTTTCGTATGGCGTGTGTCTTCCGCTCAGATCTTCAGAACGACCGGGGCATGATCGGACCCGGTGACATCCATTTCGATGAAGGCGTCCTTGCAGCGCGGGAGAAAGTCGGGAGTCACGATGAAATAATCGATACGCCAGCCTGCGTTGCGTTCGCGGGCGCGGGTGCGCATGTCCCACCAGGAATAGTGGTCGACCGCATCCGGATGGAAATGCCGAAACGTATCGACATACCCCATTTCGGTGATGCGGTCCAGCCATGCGCGCTCGATCGGCATGAACCCGGACGTTTTTTCATTCTGTTTCGGATTCTTCAGGTCGATCTCATGATGCGCCGTATTCACATCACCGCAGATGACGAGGGACGTGCCTTTCTTCCGCTCTTTCTCGAAATGCTCGAGAATGCGGTCGTAGAACTCCAGCTTGAATTTCAACCGCTCCTCACCGCGTCCCCCGTTGGGGAAATAGATGTTGTAGAGGGCGAAACCGTCGAAGTCCGTGCGGAGGATACGTCCTTCCGTGTCCATCGGCAGGATTTCCGTTCCGCGCCGAACGGCGTCGGGACGGACTTTCGTAAAGGTCGCGACGCCGCTGTAGCCCTTTCGTTCTCCGGCATGCCAGTAGGTGTAATACCCCGGCGGCGTGAGCAGGGTCTCGTCGAGCTGTTCCTCATGCGCCTTGGTTTCCTGCAGGCAGAGGACATCAGGGGAAGTCTCTTCAAGGTATTCGAAGAAGTTTTTCTTGGCGACCGCGCGGATGCCGTTGACGTTCCAGGAAACGAGTTTCATCCGTGTCCTTTCCTCTTTCTCGATTGCTTATTCTTCTGACTTCTTTCCTTCATCGGGTTTCTTTCCGCGCGGGCTGCGGCGGCGTGCGGGCCGGCGCGCCGTTTTCTTTTTCTCATCGGCGGCTTTCCCGTCCGTGTCGGCTTTCGCCTCCGACGGTGCAGGGGCATCGGCCGCGGGTTTCACCGCTTCGGGTTCGTCGCGGCGCTTCCCGGCGTGCGGATCGAAATCTTCAACGATGAGAGTGCGTCCCGACGCTGCGCCGGAATGAGCTTCCGCATCCCTGGTCGGTGCGGACGGTTTGGCATCCGCTGGCGCTTCCGGCACACCGGTGTCCTTTTTGGCTGCTTTCCCCCGGCCGCGTCCGCGGCGTCCGCGGGTGGTTTTTCTCGCGGGAGCGTCGTCCTGCTTCGCGGGAGCGGCTTCGACCGGCAGGTCGTCATCCGCCGCATCGAGGTCGACAGGAGGGATATCCATGAAGTCTGCTTCGTCCGCGGGGTAGTCATGTTCGGCATCGGCCGGCGCATCGTCGGCTGCCGGCGCCATGTCCGTGCTCGCTTCCCGGGATGGGGCTTCACTGTCCTTGGCGCGACGGCCGCCGCGTTTCCTGCGGTCTCGCGTCGTGCGTGCCGTTTTCGAGAGACTCTCCCTGGCGGCCTCGCCTGCAGGTTCTTCTGCCACGTCGGCTGCGTCGTCGAGAATATCGGCGTCATCGGCATCATCCAGCTCCAGCTCGCGCTCGGCCTCGGCCTTTTCGGCATCCGCTTTCGCTTTCTCCGCTTCGGCCTTTGCGCGCGCGGCATCCGCTTTCGCCTTTTCCTCCGCGGCTTTTTCCAGCTGGCGCCGGCGTTCTTCGCGCTCGATCTCCTGCCGTTTCCGGCGCTCTTCTTCCTGCGCGAGATATTCCTGGCGACGACGTTCCTGTTCGATCATCAGCGCATCGAGCCAGGTGTGGATGACCGAGGTGGTCTTCTCCGCGCGCACGGGAAGGGGAACGCGGCGGTGATACGGGGAATCCGCCGAAGTGAAGAGGAATTCTCCGTCCTCGTAGCGTACCGCGGGACGTACCAGATCCTCGGAAAGGTTGAGAAGGTCCGCGATGCGCGACGGTTCATCCACGAATGTGATCGGGCCGATGAAATATGACTGCACCCGCCGTGCAAGCGTCCGGTCGAGCGCGGCGGCATTTTCCAGCGTCAGGCAGAAGCCGAGTCCGTGACGCCGTCCGTTGGCGAGGAGGGTCTGCACGGCCTCGTAGAAGCGATCCGATCCGGCTTCCCGCGTCATCGAACCGTTGCGCCCGACATACTCGTCGACATTGTTGAAGATGAACAGCACCGGCGTACGGATTTTCAGCCGCTTGAGGCGTTCCTCGATCAGCGCCTGCGTCAGGTTGTTCACGAAACGGAGAATGTCTGTCGGCTTCTGGCCCTGGACGACGAGGAGGCTCGACTGGGAATCGTTGTTGAGTTCTCCGATGACATCCTGCATCGACTTGCGGGCCGCGCCGGGAATGTCCTTGGAGTAGGTTTCGAATACGGACTGGATTTCGGCCTTGAGATCGTACAGCGTGCGGCGGGCGGAATGGCTCTTCGATTCCTGGCTGAACTCTTCCACCATGTCCAGCATGTCGCGGGTGTTTTTCTCCGAGAAGCGTTCTCCGCGGAAGGTCTCGGCGATGCCGTTCATCAGTTCGGAGATGTACTCTTCCACGTCCTCGTCGACGCCGTCAAGGATGTCGATGCGGATGTCATTGATGAAGCCGTCGACAGTCTGTTCGTTCGGACGGAAGATCGCGATACGGTTTTCGCGCATCCAGTTCGAGACCGCATAGCTGAAATCGTGGCGGCGCTGCTCGAGCACCGACGGGAGGATCATCATGTCGAGATAATCAAGCACCGCGCGCTTGTGCGCGGAACGGTCGCCTGAGTTCTTCATCGCGAGGAAAACGCTGGACGGGACGAACTTGTCGTTGAGGCAGAGCACGCTGGAACGGCTGCCCTGCGAGAGCAGCGGCGCGAGGCTCATCGTCCCGGCGTTGTTGACGTCGCAGTACACGATGTGCACCGGATGCTCCGCATCCTGCAGAAGCGCCTGGATGATAGTGTTCGTGATGGTCGTCCGCGCGCGCGGACGTGCGCTGATTACCACCGCGTTGCCCCGGAGCAGCGTGGCGGCGTCCATGCCCACGTTCACGTTCGGATTGCTGCGATAGGTGCCGATGTCGATGCGGCTGCCGTTCTCCACGACCCGGCTGTCGGGTGCGATGTGATGGATGACGTCCCGCGTGGTATCGTCGTCGAGTACTTCGACGGAGCCTTCGAATGCCGGGTACGTGTCGGCGGTCACGATTTCGGCGCCGGCCTTGACGGACTTGTATTGCAGTTCCTGTCCGATCGGCGTCGCGACGCAGGAGAGCGTCATTTTCCCTTTTTTGGTGCCCTGTTCGTCCGGGGCAATGGGAAAGACGTTCACGATTTGGAGGATGGTGAAGCGCTTGTCACGCGCGGAGGTGAAGACGTTCTCGGTGGCGATGAGGCGGCCTGGTTCGATCGAGGGCAATTCCTCAAGCGGAAGGGTCAGCGTTACCGTGCACTGAAAACGGGTCTGGTTGTTCGGGGTCAGCTCGCTGACGGTCCCGGAAATACTACTGATAAACATACAGGGGGTCCCGTGGTTGTATTAATCCAGCTGCTGGGAAGGGACGCGGTGATTCGTGCTCATTGAGTTAATGTTGGGGTAGAATCACGGCGTCGAGCTTGTCGATGAGGAGCTGTACGATAGGATGGGGGGGCAGAGTCTGCGGTCCGGCAGGCTGAGCCTGATGAGAACCGGCAGCGGAAAGCGAGGCAGAGGTCAGCGCCTGTCGGAAGCGCTCTTCCGCTTCGCGAAGGGGTTCAGTCACATCGGTGTCCGCGGAACGCATCCCGGTAGGGCCGTCGAAACGCGTCTCCGGCTGCCGTTCGGCTGCAATCGTCCGGCCGTACGTTTTCCGCGCATCGCTGTGGCGAAAATCGGTGCCGGAAGCCGGCGCAGAGGTCTGTGCCGGATGCGGGGGGCCGCCTGGTGCCGCCGGTTCGGGAGGGGTGCTTTCCGAAACAGTCGCCGGCTTTGCCGGAGCTGCTGCGGAGGGAACCGTCCGCTCGGCGGGGGGCGCTGCCGACACTCCGCCGGGATTCTTTTCCCGGACCGGCCGTGACGGGATCGCGCCACCCTGCCCGATGTTCGAAAGGAGGGTGCTGATCTCGACCGTGGAATCCATCTTGATCATGTCGATCAGCGCCACCTCGAACTTGAGGCGCGGCTGGGGACTGAATTTGACGGCCTGCATGGTCTGCGCGGTGATTTTAAGCAGACGCAGCAGGTCGCCTTCGCTGAACTGCTCCGCGACGCGCGTATAGCGCTCGCGGACGTCCTCGGGAGCTTCGATAAGACGCGTGTCGCCTGTGGCCCGCGCCACGAGGAGATTGCGGTAATGTTCTTCGAGCCCCGTCAGAAAATCCTGAATATCGTACCCGCTCATCACGATTTCTTCGGCGAGAGCGAAGCCCCCGCTGGAATTATTGGTGATGATCAGATCTGTGAGTTGAAAAAACGTGTCCTGGTCAACGACATGCAGCACCTGCCGCACCGATTCGTACGTCAGCTGATCGCCGCTGAACGCGACGACCTGATCGAAGATGCTTTCCGAATCCCGCATGGAACCGTCACCCTTGCGGGCGATGGCGAAGAGCGCCGAATCATCGGCCTCGATGCCCTCCTGCAGACAGATGTGCTTGAGCTGACCGACAATATCTTCGAGAGCGATCCGCCGGAAATCGTAACGCTGACAGCGCGAAATCACTGTCGGAGGCAGGCGATGCGGTTCGGTGGTCGCGAAGATGAAGATCGCATGCGCCGGAGGTTCCTCCAGTGTTTTCAGCAGCGCGTTGAACGCCCCTTTGCTGAGCATGTGCACTTCATCGATGATGTACATCTTGTACTTTTCCCGGCTCGGCATGTAGCGCACCGAATCGCGTATGGTCCGGACCTGCTCCACACCGTTGTTCGAGGCACCATCGATTTCAATGATATCGATGCAGCGCCCCTGGGAGATTTCCACACAGGTATCGCAGGCGTTACAGGGCTCGCCTTCCTTCGCATTGGGGCAGTTGAGCGCCTTGGCGAAGATGCGGGCGGTCGTCGTCTTACCCACGCCGCGCGGACCTGAGAACAGGTAGGCATGCGCGATGCGACCGAGCCGAATGGAATTCAGCAGGGTATTGACAACGTGTCCCTGTGCTACGACCTCCTGGAATGTGGAAGGCCTGTATTTTCGGGCAGTAACAAGAAATGACATGAAAGCCTTTGTTGATCTTTCAACCGTAAAAGTTAGCCACGGGAGTGCTCAGAAGCAAGGAAACACGGCGGGGGACGAAGAGGCACGGATGATCCCGCTTTCCGGAAGGTCAGGCCAGCGGCAGGGTCAGCGTCACGGCGGTTCCGGCCCCATACGTGCTTTCGATGCGGATGTCTCCCCCGGCATCGTCGACGATCTTCTTGACGATGGCAAGCCCGAGCCCCATGCCCTCGGTCTTCGTCGAGAAATTGGGCTCGAAGATCCGCGGCAGCAGTTCCGGGGGAATCCCGACGCCGTCGTCCGTGATCCGGATGTCCAGGCGCTGCCCGTCTCGGCGGACCGAAATCGCGACGGTGCCGCGCTCGTGGATCGCCTGCACGGCGTTGCGCAGAAGGTTGGTGAAGGCGCGAGCGAGTTCTTCGCGGTCGGCGAGTACCGGGGGCAGGTTTGCCTCGATGTCGAGGGAGAAATGCACTTCCGCGTGACTGCCAAAGAGCGAGACGGTTTCCGCGAGGGTCTCCCCGACGTCGACGCGGGCGGTGCTCCGCCGGGGCATCCGTCCGAAACGCGAAAATTCGTCGCTGATCCTCGAAAGGCTCTCGATCTGGTCGATGAGCGTTCGGGTGACTTTTTCGAAGATGTCTCCGATCTGTTCGGCGCCGTCGTGCCAGGCGCGCTGGAGATGCTGTACCGCGAGCTTCATCGGTGTGAGCGGGTTGCGGATTTCATGCGCCACCTGTTTGGCCATTTCCTTCCAGGCCAGCTCGCGTTCCGCGGAGGCGAGTTCCTCCTGGCTCCGCCGCAGTCGCGCGGTCATCGTGTTGAATGCGTCCATCAGGTCGACGACCTCCGCGGAGCCGGCCACATGCACGCGGCGGTCGAGATCGCCTGCCGTGATGTCGCGCGTCGCGCGAAGCAGCTCGTTGAGCGGACGCGAAATCTGGCGCGCGAGCGCGATGCTGGCCAGCAGCACCAGCAGGGCGATGAAGATGATCCAGAGGAAGATGGTCGCCGAAGCGCGTGTATAGCCCTGGTTGACCTGCTCGCGCTGAAAGAGCGTCGGCGTGGATATCACCGCCGCGAGCGTGCCGTCGGCTTCCCGGATCGCCCGATACCCGACCTGATAGGAGAACTCCCCGATCTGTTCGGTCGCGAACCATGCGTCGCGTCCCCTCTGCACGATATACAGCCAGGCGAAGGGGTTCAGCCGGTTGTTGAGGAGGCCGACATGATAGAGCTCCGGCTTGCTCGTCGCGCGCAGTTCCGCTCCGAGATAGATATTGAGGTCGCGGCCGGTGCGGAGTCGAATCTCCTGGCACATCTGATCGCTGACCTGCAGGGCGAGATCGGGCAGGGAAACGCTGTCGGGGAACTGCTCGAGGATGTTGGATCGGAGCACATCGAGATCGTCGCTGACCTGCGCTTCGATCTCATTGAGCGTGTTTTCGAGAACGAATTCCCTTCCCGTCACCCAGATCAGAAGCAGGGGGATCGCAGCCACGCCCAGGAGCGCCAGCTGCAGCTTCCGGGCGAAAGTCATGCGCGACCATGCGTGCAGGCGTCCCGAAAGCAGCGCGCCAGCGAGCCAAATCAGGGCGCTGAAGAACAGAAAGAGCACGACAATGCGCAGTGCGCGGTATGCCGAGAGCAGGGGATCGGATTTCCCGCGCGTGATCGCCAGCACTTCCTGTCCCGGTTCCGGCAGACGCATGAAGTAGGTCTGGAGCAGCTCGTCGTCGACGGGGAGCACGCCCCATATCGTTTCATTTCCGTTCCTGAATGCCTGCTGCACCTCGGCGGGGAGACGGATCGAACGCTCCAGCGTCCGGTCGGAGGTCTGCACCATGCGCGCGCCGCGGAAACGCGAGACGATAAAGCGGTCTTCGGGTGCGGAACTGAGTTTTGCCGGCGCATTCCGCAGCAGGTCGATGCCTTGCCCGGTCATCTCCATCGGATCGAGGGCCTCGAGAATCACCACCGCCACGAGTCCCTCCCGGTTGCGCGACACAATGTCGGTATAGCCGCGGTAGTAGCGCCGTTCGCGGGTTTCGAGCTGCCGGTCGGCACTCTGGACGATGCCCTCCGTGCGCGCGATTGTGGCGGACAGCGTGTGCATGGAAAGAAGGAATGGATCGTTGCCGACCGCGAATCGCGAAACGGGGGCGCCGCTCGAATCGAGAAGAAGTATCGCGCTGTTGTTCTGCAGCCGGCTGAGCGGGGACCCCGACCAGAGGCGGAAAGCGGTCTCATAATCGACCGGCTCCCCTTCGCCGCGCGGGAGTGCCGGGATGGCTGCGCGTGAGACGTACTGCAGGGTCTGCTCCATCAGCACCTGCGACCAGCCGTCCACCGGACGTGCGAAATCGATGGCGATGGCCTCGATTTCGCTGTAGCGCTTGGCGTCCATCGATCTGCCGAAGAACGTAATCGTCAGCACCGAACCGAATACCACCGTGGCCAGGAGCGGCGCGACCAGGCTGCCCGAGTGTCCCCGCACCGGCGGTATCCGAAAGATGACCGGCACGCTGAAAAAGGCCGCGTACAGGCCGTATGCCCAGAGCGGAAGCAGAAGACTGTCGGTGGTGAGCACCAGGACGAGCAGCGAAAGCGCGATGCCGCCCGCAAGCCACAGGGCCTTTGCCGCCTGCCCCTCCACGTCGCGCATCGCGCGTTTGACGACGAAATACAGTGTCAGCAGTCCGAAGCCGAGCGCGAGGGAAAGGAGATAGCTGTTGCCGATCATCAGCAGCCGCATGGGTTCATCGAGCAGGCTGTCGATACTGTCGAAATTGAACGCGGAATCAACGACGAAGCTGCGTATGCTTGCGGCAAATCCCCGCAGCGTAAAGGGCAGCACCGCGAACACCGGCAGCAGCATCAGCGGCGAAGCGCCTCGGCCCGGGGCGTCATCCGCGCGGACCGCGATGCGGTACACGGCCACCGCGGAGAGAAGAACCGTCAGTACGGAAAGTGTCAGTTCGGCAGGGGAACTGCTCAGACCCCATCCGAAGGTCGAGGCGAAATACGCCGGGTCGAGCAGGGCGTCGGGCATGACCCCTTCGGCGAACCCGATCATCAGCAGGCCGAAACGAAGGCCCCAGATGTGGATGATCATCGCTGCCGCGGCCCGTATCCCGGACCACGCGGCGTAGATGCGGAACAGGGGGATCGACGCGACGACGAAAATACTCAGAAGCAGTATGAGCAGGACGCGGTCGAACTGCGCCGCGACCTCGGCCAGCCAGCTTCCCCGGACGATGCCTTCAAAGACGACGTATCCGAGGGTATCAGGCGCCGCAACGAACGGCAGGGCAATGGATCCCTCCGGCAGTTTTTCGGGAAGAACGCGGGAGAAATTCAGCTCGGTTTCCAGTTCGCCTGAAAGCGCTCCGAGAAACCCCTCGCTGTTGAGGAAGCGCCGGCTGACCGGCACGGTTGTCGCGAGCGGTGTGGCGACGGAGAGAGTTCCACCGGAATCGGGGAGCTCCCGGGTCGCCACAAGCAGGAGGTACGGCGTGCGATCGACGATCGTGAGGGGTGGCAGCGGAGCGGCGGGAGGACGATGCTGGATGGGGCCGCCGCCAAAGGCGCGGAGGACGCCGTGTACGTCGCGCAGTTCGAATGCATATTCGGTTCCGCCGACCCGGTCGATAAGCCGCTGCGCGTTTCCCGCCTGGCCCGCGACCGTGTCCGCGGCTGAGGACGCGCTGCCGGTGAGGTCCTGCATCATCGACGTGCACCGCTGCTCGAGGTCTGCGCGGAGGTCATCCAGGCGCCGAGAAATGAGCGCGGCCTGACCGTCGTTGACCTCCTGCTGAAGCGCGGGCCAGTCGCTGACCACTGCACGCAGGAAGTACTCGCGTGCGGCGAAAACCAGTGCCAGCATCACCAGAAGAATCGCGGTCGCGTACAGCCACCGCTGTTCCCTTCTGAGCCAGGAAAGTTGCCTGTTCATCGGTTCGTGCCGTGGCTTGTCAGCGTGTTGCGATGGTGATCTGGTTGATCACCCATTTACCGCGCACGTTTGCAAGGCTGAGAAACATCTCCGCGGTTTCCCGCTTTCCCCTGTGCTCGTAGGTCAGCGGACCGAAGCCGTAGGGATTGCGGATCGAGAAGTTCCTGCTGCTGAATGAGAAGCTGATCGGCTGATAGGTTGAAAATAAGGATTCGAGAATCAGGAACGCCTGTTCGCCGCTGTAGTAGCCGTTGATACCCGTGAACAGGTTGAGATAGACTTTCTGCCCGAGATGCGGCCGGAGATAGCGGATGTTGCCGGATGAGAGCGCATCCTTCGCGCCGAGAAGCAGCTCGCGGGCTTCCCGTTCGGGATCCGACTGCTCGGAGTGCACCTGTCCGGCGGCGCTCCGGGGTGCCACGGTCAGGGTGGGACCGCCCGACATGAAAAAGGCTGTAACAGCCAGCAGGATGATCGTTCTCCAGGTGCGCATGTGTACGAACATATATGCAAAGCGTCGCGAATGCAACCGCCAGCGCGTTTCGACGGACGGAAACGTTCTCGCGCAAGGGGTGTTCACGGACAGACCGGGCATGCATGATGCCCGGTCTGTCTGTGCTGCTCTTCGGTCTGTTCGTGCGTTCGGCATGGCGTGGGCTCCATTCACCGTCCGCTCATCGGGATCTCGAACCGCTTCGGCCGCGCGTATCCCGATCAGAGGAACTCCCGGTCGCGGAGGACCGTGCGCCGCCGGAGGAGCTCCCGCGTTCGCGGGAGGCCCCTCCGTTCACGGTCGCACTCTCCTGGCGTCCTCGAGAGACAGTGCCTGTGCGGTCAGGGCTGGCGCTGGATGAGGATCGTGTCATTGACCGCGTATTGCTGGAGGAAGGGGTGGATCGCCCGATGCTCCTGTCCTGCTCGGTCGGCCGGGAGGGACTCGAAATACCTCTGGAAGGCGTGGTGACGGTGCTGCTTTCGCTGCGCGAACGCGCGGACGGTGTGGTGACGGTGCTGCTTTCGCTGCGCGAACGCGCGGACGGTGTGGTGACGGTGCTGCTTTCGCTGCGCGAACGTGTCACCCCGCTGCGACCCGAACTTGTGCGCGAATTGCCGGTGGTTCGTACGCGTGTGCCGTCATTGCGCACCGTGGTCCGAGACCGGGTTTCGGTGTAGGTGATGCGTTCGCGGGAGGTCTGGTAGCTGCGCCGTGCTGCGATTTTCGGTGACCGGTACACGATGACCTTCGGCGGACGCGCGATCGTGCGCATCGGATAGTAGTTCCGGTGACCGAGGGCGCAATCGATATAGCGGCCGTGGTAGTAGCGGTGCGGCGAGGTCGTGCGCAGCTGGAAGCGCCAGAACGCCCCGCCGTACACGAACCGCGTGGAAACCGGATGGTAATCGTAGGCCCACCAGTAGTCGTAGTTGCGCGCGAGACGCACGGTGTACCGCGGGCAGTCGGCTCCGTACGGATCGAAGCGGGCGCCGCGTCCGTGGCAGTCGTAGCACATGTACCGCGGATACCAGACCCGGCTCCCGATGAAGAACGACACCGTCGCCGAGGCATGGACGCGGGTGGAAAGGATGAGACGGCTGTTGATCGCGTTGATGGCGAGGAAGGGATCTCCGACGATCGGATCTATCCCGAGACGATACCGGCCGTTGTGTGCCCCGTAGCGGAACGCGCGCGGGGTGCGGGTGGCAACCGCGTGGAGATATTCGACACCGGTGGGGCCGGAGATCCGGTAGCCCCAGTCATCATAGTATTCCGGGAGACTGTAGGTCATGCCCCCGAAGACGAACCCGTCATCGGGGTATCGCGGAAACAGCAGCTCCACGTCGCCGTCCGCGCCGATACTGTAGATGCTGACGAAGCAGTCGTCGTTCGCGCGGAAGAAGATATCCACGGCATCACCGGGATAGTAGATTTCGTCCTGGTTTCTGTCGGTCCACAGGTCCACGCTGAGGCCGCGGTTCGCACTCACGACGGGACCGATCGAGGACATGAGGCGGCCTGACGCCGTCGACTTCAATAGCGGTATGAGAACCAGGCTGACTGCGAGTATGAGAATGATGCGTTTCATGACCTGCCTCCGGTGAGGAATGATGAGGGAAGAATGTGCTGCGGTCAGGGTTCGTCCGGTTGTCGTGTCGTGTTCAGTGTCTCCTCGTCACGCTGCGGTGCCGTTTCTGCAGCGACCGCTGCTGCGCACGCAGGAGCTCCGGATTTCCTCTCGCTACCTGGTATGCCCAGTCGAAGACGATGCCCGTCGTGCCGACGTCGACGAGGCGCACCTTTGCGTAGTGCCCGTCGAAGGTTTTCATGACGTACGTGTGGCCCCTTACGGCGAGCGCATCGCCCGTGGGATTCCAGCCCTTCTCGGGGGCCGTGCTGATCTCGTCGAGATTGGCGGTGTAGCCCATGTCCTGGATTTCACTGTCATCCCAGACCACCAGGTAGGGACGACCTTCCGCAGTGTACTCGAGGAAGAAATCGGTGAAATCCGTATCGAAATGAACGATCGAATACTCGGAGAAGTCATACCCGGATCGCAGCGGCATGATGAAGCGGTCGGTGAGGCCGACATCGCGTCCCTCGGGACGCGGGGTGTCGTAGACGACGTCACGGCTCAGGTCGCTTTCGTTGCCGTCGAAGTCATAGGCGCTGACCGCGTAGTAGGCGGTGACGCCATTTCGCGCGCCTCGGTCGACGAAGCTCGTTCCGCGCGTGCTCCCGAGATACTCGTACACGCCGCTGTAGCGATCGCTGACAAAGACAGAATACCCGTCGAGATCGATTTCCTGATTTGCAATCCACTGCAGTTCCACCGCGTTGTCCAGCGATATCGAGACGATGCCGACGGGGGGCAGTGGTGCAATGTCGTCGACGTACACCACCGTGTCACGGTGGTTGTCGCATGCGGAAGCTGTAATAAGGAAGGAGAGGATGATAAGAAGGATGTGCGATTTCATTTTCGGATCTCCTGGAATGTGTGCTGCATTCCATAGAGCAAAGAGGGTGCCAATTTCCGGACCGGACGATTCAGTCCCCGAATCGAGGATTTTTTCGCACCTGACGCCGAAGTGTCTACTGCAGAGGACGATGCTGTGGGCGATTCTGAAGTCCGGCGGGTATGGAGCAGGAGGGGACGGGGGTGTCGGGGAAAAGGGAGAAAAAAAATGGCTGTCCGCGGACAGCCATGAAGATCGAAATGCTGCGTCTGTTATTCGTCGTTCAGATTGAACTGCGCAAGCAGGCGGTCCGCATCCGGATGGTATTTCGTAGTTTTGGACTCTTTCACCTTCTCGAGCATTTCCTTCGCTTTTTCCATGTTGCCGGCTTCGCCGTAGTTGCGTCCGGCGGTCAGGTAGCGCTCGGTGGTCAGGAGTTCGTTGTCGAACGCCCGGGCGGATTTCTCGAACATCTCCGCGGCTTCGGCATTGCTGCCGCGTGCCTCGAGCACGGAACCTTCGCCTGCCAGCACTGCGGCTTTCAGCATGTCGTTGCTCGGAGAAGCGTCTTCGAAGGCGGCCATCGCCTTATCCAGCTCGCCGGAGTACAGGTAGGAGTTGCCGAGGTACAGCATCGCGACGTCGCCGGTCGGGGTGCCGCCGTATTTTTCCACGATCTCCTCAAGCCCCATGATCTTCTGCGCAGGGTCTCCCGCGATGGCGAGGCGATACTGCTGCTGCTGGTAGAGCTGCTGCACCTTGCGCAGTTCGAGATTGGCCGCGAGTTCGTCCGCTGCCTTGCCCGAGGTGTACAGGTACCCGATGATGATGACGGCGGCGATGCCGAGCGCCACTCCGCCCACGATCTTGGTATTGGCCTTGAACCAATCCTGGAAATTGTAGAAGAAATCGGCCGAGGACGATTGCGGAACGGCTTGACGGACAGAAATCTTTTTCTTCGCGGTTAACACAGACGATCTCCGGTTGACATAAAAGGCTTGTGATAAAAACTGCTCGTACGCCTGGGGGGAGTCGAACCCTCAACCTTTGGCTCCGGAGGCCAACGCTCTATCCTATTGAGCTACAGGCGCAAAATTCCGTCGAACGGTTTCTTTCAGTAAGAACGTTCGCGAATGATGCAAACACAAATATACGAAACTTTTCTTCTTCGCAAAGGGGTGCGGGCGGACCGCGCAATTTCTTTCGCCGCCACTGCCGGCGCGGAACGGGGCTGCGGAATTCCCCGCGCGGCTCCGGGGGCAGGGCTCAGTAATGGTCGAGATACTCGAGGATGAAGGGATTATGGGCCCGCTCGTAGCCGATGGTGGTGCGTTCCCCGTGCCCGGGATAGACCACGGTATCCTCGGGAAGCGTGAGGAGCTTCTGCGTAATGCTCTGCATGAGCGTATCGTAGTCCCCGCCGGGGAGGTCGGCCCTTCCGACGCTGCTGTGGAAGAGGACGTCGCCGGAAAAGAGCACGCCTTCACGCATTTCGTACAGCACGACATGGCCCGGGGTATGTCCCGGCGCGTGGATGACACGCAGGCGCAGCCTGCCGCACTCGAGAACGTCGCCTGCTTCGAGGAGGCTCGCGGTGTGCATGCCTTCCACGTGGAATCCCAGTTCCGGGAACATGGAGGACGGCGACTCGAGCATCGGCGCGTCGAGCGCGTGGATGTGCACCGGGATGTTCAGATCCCGCGCGAGAGCGGCCACATCTCCGACGTGATCGAAATGCCCATGGGTCAGAACGATGCCCTGCGGCGTGAACTGTTTTTCCTCGAGCCACCGCATCATGGGGTCGCGGGATCCCATGGGGACGTCGATTATCAGCGCCTCCCGCGACGTTTCATCCGCCACGAGATACCCGATCGTGTCGACGGGACCGGATTCTATGAGATGTAAGACCATCAGGAGATTCCTTCCAAAAGAAAACGCGGCATACCGCCGCGTTTTTCGCTCCCCGGGCAAGACTCGAACTTGCAACCCTGCGGTTAACAGCCGCATGCTCTACCATTGAGCTACCGAGGAATCACAGATTTCAAAGATACGGCATCCGGCCGATCATGTCAAGATGTTTCGCCCTGCGAAACTGATTTTTTTCGGCCTGCTTTTTTCCCGAGGATTCGATGTAGGTTGATGAAAAATCGTATATTAAGACCCATTGCCCCAGGAACAGAATTGGCCAGGGGAGATGGTTTCCGATCGCAATGCTGTCGAGGGTGTGGAAGCGCTTGCATCCGACAAAATGGTTGCTTTTTTAAAGGTTCGGTCGTAAGTTCTCCACTACTGATTGATACATGCGGCGTGACATTCAGCTTGGTATACACAGCGAGAATGAGCACTATTATTTCGACATCATCCACATCGACCTGGGGAGGGAATCGCTTTCTTTCGGCGTTTCTGACTGCACATCCTCACCTTGTGCAAGCATCGACTTTCCATAAAACAATTTCTTTCACACTTATTCCTTAACCTTTAAAGGAGGAACTATGCGACAAAAGCTGCTACAGAAAGCCGGGTTGCTTAGCCTCGTGCTGCTCGCATCAGGGGTATTCCTGTCCGGCTGCATCGATGAGCCGAACCCGCCTGTTCTGGATCGCGTCACTTCGGAAGTGCGCTTTGTTCACGCGATTCCTGATGGTCCGGCCATGGACATCTGGGTTGACGGTGAAGCAGTTGTCACCAACGTGAATTACATGGGTTATTCCGGATACCTGACGGTAAACTCCGGGAACCGCTTCCTTCGCGTTGTCCCCGCAGGCGCTGACTCCAGTGCAGCCATTTTCCGTCAGCTGGTGAGCGTGCGTTCACTCACGAAGATGACCATCGCCTTTGCGAACAGCAAGGACGATGTCAGCCTTCTGATCACGCAGGAGCGCTTCACCTATGCGGATGAAACCAGCATGCTCACCGACAGCACCGATCTGAAGCTCATCAATCTGTCGAATACCGGAGTCCCGTATAAGCTCCAGCGCAAGGTCAGCGACCAGGATTATGAGGACATGATCGCGGCCATCGACAAGAACGTGCTTACGCCGTACTTGCGTTTTAGTGCGGAGCAGAATGGATTCGCGGGATTCGCGATCGCGACCGGAGGAAACTCACGCGTCGTGGAGTTCGACCATACGTTCCAGAAGCCCGGGTACCGGTATACTTTCATTATCGTCGGTCCGGACAGCCAGAGCAATCTCGGAGCCATTCGCCTCCAGGACGAACCGATGCCTTGATAGCATGACCGATCGGGGCAGGATTGGTGGAACAATTTGGAAGGGCCCCGATCGTTCGCTGAGATGGTACATTTTGGAGGAAGCACTTCGTCACAAAAGTTTTCTCAAGTACTGAAGGAGGATATTATGCATAAATGGTTCCTGATTGCAGTCCTCTGTATCCTGTTCCCGGCCGCCGCGATGGCACAAAACGGCAAGATCGCCGGGAAGGTTACAGATCGCGAGACAGGAGAGCCGCTTATTGGTGCGAACGTCATGATCGATGGGTCTGACCGTGGCGCAGCATCCAATATCAATGGAGAGTTCGTGATTCTGAACGTCCCCATTGGCAAAGTCACTCTCGTCGCGAGCTATATCGGTTATCAGCAGATAACCCTGCGTGACGTGCTTATTAAAAGTAACGAAACGACGTCCGCGGATTTTCAGCTCCCCAGCGAAGCGTTCAAGGTGGGCGAGGTTGAAATCATCGCCGAAAAGCCGATGGTCGACAAGAACGTCACCAACAGCAAGTCCACCGTTACTCAGGAAGAGATCGAAAACCTGCCGGTACGCGGCGTCGACGGGATCGTCGCCCTGCAGGCGGGAATCGTGAGCCAGGGTGGAGCGGTTTACGTCCGTGGAAGCCGCAGTGATGCCACCGGATATATCGTCGACGGTGTCAACGTGAATGACCCCGTTTACGGCGGCTCGGCAATCGACGTCATCAACAATGCCATTGCAGAAATCAACTTCCAGGCCGGCGGTTACTCCGCGGAATTCGGCGGCGCCAACGGCGGTCTGATCATCACGACCACCCGCTCGGGCGGTCGGCAGTTCCAGGTCGGATTCGAAGCCTATACCGACAGCTGGTCTGAACCCGGCGAAGAGAACTTCCTCGGGTCATACAACTATGGCGTGAGCAATTACGTGCTCACCGCCGGCGGCCCGCTGGTCGGCCCGGTGCGTTTCTTCGTTGCCGGTCAGAACGGCTTCCAGCGCACGGGTATCGGCGGTTATCCCCGCACGCTTGCGGATGATTACGACGCCGCCCTTCGCAACACGGCTGCCCATGCGCTGCTTTCGCCGACCGAACAGGCGAAGGTCGGTATCTTCGATCCGCGTCTCGGCGCTGCCGCGCGCAAGGTCGATTACACGGCTCCGGGCGGCATGAACATCAACGATGCGACCGAGAGCTACCGCCTTACAGGTAACCTGACTGCCGATCTCAATCCGATCAACATCCGCGTCGGCGGCAGCTATCACTATGCGACGGGCAGCAATCCGACCATCGACGGAACGACGGGATACGGCATTTTCAATGCGTACCAGGTCGGACGCACCGCGACGATGACCGACGGCCAGCTCGTGTACAACAGCGACAACCTGTACTACGCGAACGAGCATCGGACCCTGGTGACCGAGACCGAGGATTACACGGTCAATCTGAAAATGACGCATCTGCTCAGTCAGACAACCTTCTATGAAGTATTCCTGAATTACTTCGGAAACTTCAATCTCCTCATGGACCGCGATCATCAGCACGACATCTTCGCCTACGGCGATTCGATTGCGAATGCGGCCCTCGGGTACAATCTCCGCGGAGACGGCATCAATCCGCTGCCGATCCAGCTCTTCGGAGACAATTACAATGTGTACGGCGCCGGGGGTACGGGCTACTCCTACCAGAAGGACAGCTACTCGTCCATCTCCGGAAAACTGAACTTCGTGCATCAGATCGGCCGCACGCATGAAATCAAGGTCGGCGGTGAAGCCGCACAGTATGTCGTGCGCCAGTATGACGTGACCGCCTTTACGCTGAAGAGCTTCCTGCGCAGCAATCCGGATGCGAATCCCACGCAGATTGCCGTCAATTCGCGCACGAACAACTTCGGTTACGACCAGTGGGGCGCGATCGCCGATGACGATATCAACGGCCCCCGCAAGCCGGTGTTCGCATCCGCGTTCGTTCTCGACAAGATCGAGCTCGAAGATCTGGTCATCAACCTCGGTCTGCGGTATGACTACATCAATACCGATACCAAGGAGTTCGTTGACCCGAACAACATCAAGTTCGACGAATTCGGCATGATCGACCAGACCTCCGCGAACCTGAAAGACGTGGAAGCTTCCGCGACCTTCAGTCCGCGTATCGGTTTCTCCTTCCCCGTGACGGATCAGACCGTGTTCTATGCACAGTACGGCAAATTCGTGCAGCAGTCCCGTCTGCGCGACGTGTATCTCGGCAGCGCCATTTCCGCCAGCAACATCAAGGGCGGTTACGCGATCGAGAATCCCGTCGGCTTTGGACTCAAGCCCGAAACCACCCTGCAGTACGACTTCGGTTTCCGCCAGCAGATCGGTGACTTCCTTGCGTTCGACGTCGGTGCCTTCTATAAGGATATCCGCGACCAGATTCAGCAGCAGCTGATCACCGCCTCCCCGGGCGCGCAGCACCTTGCCTACTACGCGTGGGTGAACGGCGACTTCGCGACCACGTCCGGTTTCTCGATGAAGGTCGATCTTCGTCGGGTGGAGCGCGTTCAGGCGTCCGTGGACTATACCTACTCCGACGCGCGCGGTACCGGTTCCGCCCCGTCGACGGCATTCCGCTCACTGTGGCAGTCGCCGACCGAAACCCCGTATCTGCCCAAGTATACGACGCTTCTCAGCTTCAACCAGACGCATCGCGGTGCGATCAACCTCGACTACCGCTTCGGACGCGGAGACGGTCCGATGCTCGGCGGCGTGGCATTCCTCGAACGTACCGGCCTCAACATGCTCTTCACATTCAACAGCGGACATCCCTATACCCGCCTGGATGAGAACAGCTACGACAATCGCCGTCAGCCGGTTGAAGTGCTCAACGAATCCGTGACGCCCTGGAACTTCCAGATCGATGCCCGTCTCGACAAGACGGTCGACATCGCCGGTCTCGATATCAACTTCTACATCTGGGTGATCAACCTCCTGGATACCAGGAACTACATCAACGTGTTTGCGCAGTCCGGCAGCGCGTCCGATAACGGGTACCTTTCGACGACCCAGGGACGCCAGCAGCTCCAGACCTACGCACAGTATGGTGAAGTGTTCCAGAATCTGTATCGGGATTATTACTACCAGACCAATATCATGAACGCCAATGTGCTCGGTCCGCCGCGGCAGGTGCGCGTGGGTCTGCGTATTGATTTCTGAGTCCCGTTCAGTCAGGTATTTCGAAATGAACAAACGTAGAAGCAATACAAGGAGACTGGGCATGAAAATCATTGGAAGGTTGTTCCTACTGCTCGCCCTGCTCTGTTTTGCGGCCGGTGTACAGGCCGGGGAACATGAAGGCGGCAAGGACAAGAACACGCTGCAGAAAACTGCAGACAACGATGTGTATGATTTCATATCGATAAATAATATCCTGATGTGGATCTCCAACAACGGGTCCACCTCGCATAACCCGGGTACCGATGCTTCGGGACTCGAATGGCCGACCGGCTCCGCGAAATACGCCATCTACCAGGATGGACTTATCTGGGGCGGTACGGTGCAGGGTGAAATCCGTATCGGCGGTTCGGCATATCGCCAGGGCCTCCAGGCGGGGAACATCCTCGCCGACGGAAGCGCCGCGGATAAAAACGATCCGGTACACCGCATTTACAAGGTGCGGAAAGTAACTGCAACGAGCTTCGCGCTCATGACGGCGGCCGAGAGAACCCGTCTCGAGAATGATTTCAAGGAGTGGCCGGTGCAGTTCGGCGCCCCGTACAAGGACAACGACGGAAACGGCAGCTACAATCCGATGTTCCAGGAGTGGCTCGACGGCGATCCCAATGTCGACACGCCCTGGTTTATCGGCGATGAGGTGCTGTGGTTCGTGTCCAACGATCTCGACGGTTCGCGTACCAGTAATCTGTACGGCACCGCACCTATCGGTGTCGAAGTGCAGACCCTGGTCTGGGGCTACAATCAGACCGGTCCGCTTGGCAACATGGTGTTCGCCAAGTACACCGTGATCAACCGCGGTACCGACGATCTTGAAGACGCCTATTTCGCACAGTGGTCGGACCCCGATCTCGGCGACGCGGCGGATGATCTCGTCGGCATCGACACCACGCTGTCGCTCGGATTCTGCTACAACGGACTCGCGACCGACGACGTGTACGGCGTTCCCCCCGCAGCGGGATACGACTTCTTCCAGGGTCCGATCGTCCCGGGTGAACCCGAAGACGAAGCGATCTACAACTTCGGCCGGATTCCTGGCTGGAAGAATCTCCAGGTGTCGTCCTTCGCTTTCTACATCAACTCCGATCCCATTTACCAGGACCCCGAGCAGGGCGTGGCGGAAGGTGCGGTGCAGATGTACAATTACCTGACGTCGAAACTCTATGACGGTTCGCCGTTCATCGACCCGACGACGGGGCTCGAAGTGAAGGTGACCCTTGCGGGAGATCCGATCACCAAGACCGGATGGATCGACGGCATCGTCAATGCGCCGGATGACCGCCGCATGATGATGACCACCGGACCGTTCACCCTGAACAAGGTCACCGATATGGCGGCCGGAAAGCTGAATACGCAGGAAGTCGTCGTTGCCCGCATCGTGGCGCGCGGTTCCGATCGCATTTCGTCACTCCAGGTGCTGAAATACTACGATCGCTTCGCGCAGCTGGCATTTGACAACAACTTCAATCTTCCGACCGCACCGCCGGCGCCGAAGGTCACGGCCTCCATCAGCCCCAACACGATTATGCTCAGCTGGGGCGGACAGGCAGGAATGATCGCCACCGAAGGTCATGACGATGGCGGCTACAAGTTCGAAGGATACAACGTGTATCAGTTCCCCAGCGATAAATCCACTTTCGATGAGGGAATCAAACTTGCGACGTATGACCTGGCGGATCAGATCACCACGATTTTTGACGAGGTCGTGGACCCGAAGAGCGGCGCCGTCATCACGGTCCCCGTTCAGCTCGGCACCGACTCCGGCATCGAGCGTCTGATCACCATCACGAATGACGCAGTCACCGACCGTCCGCTGGTCAACAACCAGCCGTATTATTTCGCGGTGACGGCATATGCGTACAATCCCGATCCCGAGGCGACTCCGCGTCAGCTCGAGTCCTCCCCGCAGATCATCGAAGTGCGTCCGCAGTACGTCGATCCCGGCTATCGCCTGACAGCGCAGCCCGGAGAACTGATGCAGGTGATGCACACCAGCGGTTCGAGCACCGGATACCCCGTCGTGACGACCATCGATCCCGTGGCGCTGACCGGTGACAGCTACGAAGTCACCTTCCGTTCGCTCGGACAGGTCGAGGTGGACTTCTACGGCGAAGAAATTCTGACGCTCGACAACTATGCGTGGTCGCTGAAGAACATCACGGCGAACAAGACGCTGATCACCGACGCGCTCGAGTACGGCGGTGTTGCCGACGGTTCAGCCACCGGCTTCATCGCAGACGGATTCCAGATCGGCCTGGTGGGTCAGTCGCATTACAATCCCGGCAACGAGATCCTCGACCTTCAGTGGATCGGCGGTCCGGAAGTCTATGAGCCCTATGCCGGATACACCATCACGGGTTGGGACTTCTTCGGAAGCTCCATCATGCCCTATGACGTGAAAAAGACGGTGGAAGTTCGCTTCGACCGCAACACCGCGTCGAAGGGTTATGTGTATCTCCGTGGTGCCAGTCCCAACTACGGTTACCATGGCTACTACGATTCACCCATGACGATCTGGGACGTGACGGACAAGAACAACCCCAGACAGCTGTCCTATGCCATCGTCGAGCAGAACGGATCTTCCGCGCAGAATAACCAGTGGACGCCGACCGGTGGTCCTGGCGACCGCGAGTATTTCTTCATCCTCGACGAGACGTACAGCGAAACCCCGAATCCGGATTATACCGGCGACTTCATCTTCATCGACGGTGCCGGCGAAATGCCGATCCTTTATGCGGCATGGATGATTCAGAATGCCACCGCCGACGGTTCCGATTTCCCGTGGCAGGATGGAGACATCTGGCGATGGGTTCCCAATGTTGCGTTTGACGCATCGGATGTATACACATTCACAACATCTGCTCCCAACTATTCCACGGAAACGGCGAAGGAGGATATCAAGGATATCCAGGTCTTCCCGAATCCGTATCTGGCTTCCAACGCGCAGGAGCTGAACAAGTATCAGCGCTTTGTGACCTTCAATCATCTGCCCATGCGTGCGAAGTTCCGCGTCTTTACCGTGGACGGTACGCTCGTGCGTTCTTTCGAGAAAGATGATGCGACACAGCTTGCCACCTGGGATCTCCAGAACGACAACGGGCTCCCCGTTGCCAGTGGAATGTACATTATTCATATCGATATGCCTGACCTGGGCGTTGAGAAGGTGCTGAAGCTGGGCGTTGTCAGCGAAGCACAGTATCTCGATCGCATCTAACCGGTTCAGTCGCACGACACGACGCATATGAATTACGAAACGTTGTGAATCAGATACATCTAAGGAGATAAATCATGCGTACTACGCTTTCATCTTTCCTGGCCGTTGTGATGGTGCTTGCATTGCTCAGCGCCACAGCGACAGCCGGAGGTGGCGACCGTACCGGAACCGCAGGAGCTGCCCAGCTTCTGATTCCTGTCGGTGCGCGCGGTATCGCGCTCGGCAGCGCTTACAGCGCCGGCATCTCTGGCCTGAACGCCATTTACTTCAACCCTGCAGGCCTCTCCGCCAGCAGGCAGTCCGCCGAGGCCATGTTCTCTCATACGCAGAGCTTCGGTGACATGGGCGTCGATTATGCCGCCGTCGGAGCGCAGTTCTCCGGCTTCGGCTATCTCGCCTTCTCCCTCAAATCGCTGTCCTTCGGCGATATCGATCTGACCGACGAACGGAATCCCGACGGCACGGGCGCGACGTGGTCCCCCACGTTCGTGGCTCTTGGCCTGACGTACTCCCGCGCGCTGACCGACCGCATCCGGGCCGGTGTGACCGCGTATCTCGTGAGCGAAGATCAGTATCGCGTTTCCGCGTCGTCGGCTGTGTTCGACATCGGTGTGCAGTATCAGGGACTCGCGGGTCTCCGCGGTTTCTCCATCGGCGTGACCCTCCGTCACCTCGGCGGCAACATGCAGTACACCGGTCCGGGTCTGACCCGCCGCGTGGATGAACTCGACAGCAAGCGCGATCCCCAGCTTCTGCGTATTGAAGCCGCTGGCTTCAGCATGCCGACATCGCTGGAACTGTCCGCTGCATACGCACAGTCCTTCATGGATATTCACTCGCTCACCGTTTCCGGTGCGTTCGAGAACAACAACTTCCTCTCCGATCAGTACCGTCTCGGCGTCGAATACGGCTTCAAGAACTTCTTCTTCCTGCGCGGTTCCTATAACCTCGCCGGCGAAGGGCTCGACGATGCCTTCGGCGACAGCGCCTACCAGTACGGTGCGGCGTTCGGCGCAGGCGTCAATTTCGACGCAGGCGATCTGAACATCGGTGTGGATTATGCGTATCGCGACATGGCGACCTTTGACGGCAATCACGTGATCACCGTCAATCTCGGATTCTGATCCAGGTCTCCGAACTGAGAGGAAGGGCTCGCCAAAGGCGAGCCCTTCCCGTTATGAATCCGCCACAGCTTCCGGACACCCGCCCGGCATTACGGGGGGAGCAATTCGGGTTGAAATATTGTGGTGGTTTGCTACTTTAGAATGGCACTTATGCATGCAAATACCGCTGCACCTTCATTCCAGGATACCCATATGAGCGCTCGTACTATCATTGTTTTCCTCCTGTTCGCCACGTTCTCCCTGCAGGCGCAGCAGCAATCCGCCTTCCATACGAATGTCGATCTTGCCGCGTTCAAATACGACAAGGACATGAGCTATGTCGAGATGTATTACTCGTTTTCGCGCACCGGTATTACCTATGCAAAGGACAACGGGACGTACACCGGCGCCATCGTGGTGCATACGATCATCCGCCGGGAGGATGAACAGCAGGATCCCGTCATCAAGAACTGGCGCGTGCCGGTGACGCTGACCGACACCAGCAATCTCGCGGACAAGGCACTGATAGGAAGGGTGAACTATCTCCTGGAGCCCGGGAAATACCGCTTCGCGGTCATCAGCCGCGACGAGGCGAAGCCGGAAGTGACCGACAGTGTGGAGGTCCTTTTCGAGGTACGGGATTTCAGCACGAACGCCATGCGCTTCAGCGACATCGAACTGGCATCCTCCGTGAGGAAAATCGACGAGGATCCGGCGAATATCTTCTACAAGAATACACTCGAGATCATCCCGAATCCCCCGCTGCTCTACGGAAAGCCGATGCCGAGCCTGATGTACTATGCGGAACTCTATAATACCGACGCGGAGGATTTCCTCGTCAAGAGTGAGATCGTGAGTTCGTACGGGCGGACCATGGCCTCCAAGACCATGCGTCGCAGCGGGAAACACGCGTCACGGGTCGAAGTCGGCTCGCACAAGCTCGGGACTCTGCCGTCCGGCGTCTATACGCTGATCGTATCCTACGGCGATACCGCGCAGAAATACACGCTTTCGCAGAGCAAGGCCTTCTACATCTTCAACCCGGATATTCCCTTCGATACGCTGCAGGCCTCGCAGATCGCGGACATGATCGCGAGCGAATTCGCATCGATGGCGGAGGATGAGCTCAATGAAAACTTCGACATGGCGCGGTATGTCGCGACGAAGGGGGAAAAGGATATCTGGGCTTCGCTCTCCGGCTCCGAATCGAAACGGAAATTCCTGACGAAATTCTGGCGAGACCGCGATCCGGATCAGACGACACCCTTCAACGAGTTCTATTCCGAGTACAAGCAGCGTGTGATGCTCTGCAATGAGCAGTTCCGCACGGCCTACCGCGCGGGCTGGCGTTCGGATCGCGGCCGGGTGTATATCCTCTACGGTTCGCCTGATTACATCGAGCGAAAATACAGCGAGAGCGACATGAAACCGCATGAAATCTGGCGCTACGACTACATTGAAGGCGGGGTAGACTTCATCTTTGTCGATCGCTCGGGCTTCAACAATTTCGAACTGGTGCACTCGACCAAGCGCAACGAAATCAGCAATCCCGACTGGGAACGGTCCGCTTCCACGCATTGATCAGCGGCGCCGCCATCCGTGAAATCCTACTTCGAATACGCGCTTTTTGCCGGTATTGCGCGCCTGCTGCAGCTTCTGCCGCTGTCGGCAGTGCGGCGGCTTGCGCGCGTGGGCACCGGTCTTGTCTGGTACTGTATTCCCATTCGCAAATCGCTGACCCTGATGCAGCTCCGTGCCGCGTTCCCCGAGCGGGATGACGCGGAGATCCGAAGCATCGCGCGGGAATCCTACCGCAACCTCATCACCACCATCTTCGAACTGATGTGGACGCCGCGTCTCGACGACGCGGGTATTTCGGAGATCATCCACATGCGCAATCCCGAGGTCATCGAACAGGCGGCACGGCGCGGGTCCGGTGTCGTGTTCATGTCCGGGCATTACGGAAACTGGGAATGGATGTCGATCGGCGTGGCCCGGATGATGGGGATTCCATTTACGGTGATTGTCCATCCGATTCATAATCCCGCGGTCGACGACCTCGTCGAAGGCTGGCGCAGGCATTTCGGAAATCGCACCGTTCCCATGGGCGTCTCCATCCGCGAGGTCATCACCACGCTTCGGAACCGCGGCGCCGTCGCCATGCTCGCCGACCAGAGCGGACCGAGCGGTTCGGTCTACGTCCGGCTCTTCGGCCGGCCGGCTGCCACGTACGAGGGGCCGGCGACGTTCGCCCTGCGCATCGGCGCCCCGATCATCATGGGCTACTCGCTGCGCCGCCCGGACGGAAACTACGACGTGATCGTCGAAGAAATTCCCACCCAGGATCTCCACGGCTTCACGGAAGAAAACGTTCGTGAACTTACGCGCCGTCATGTGCGCACACTGGAACTGATGGTGAAAAAACACCCGTCTTTCTGGCTCTGGCAGCACAAGCGGTGGAAGCATACGCCCGGAGCGGACAATGTGATCGTGGAGGATCCCGCGTGATGTCCGGCGCCATCCTGATCATACAGACGGCGTTTGCGGGCGATCTTGTGCTGACGACACCGCTGATCGAAGAAGCCGCATCCATGTATCCGGGGGTCCCGATCGACCTTCTCTGTATCCCCGCCACCGCACCCCTCCTGGCAAACCACCCGCTGCTTCGAAAGCGCATCGTCTACGACAAGAAGAATGGGGACCCGGCGCTGCCGGCGCTTCTCCGTTCACTGGGGCGCGAACAGTACACCCTCTGCCTCTGTCCCCACCGCTCGTTTCGCAGCGCGATGCTCGCACGCGCCACGAAGGCCCCGCGCCGGATCTCTTTCGACCGCTCCGCCGCGCCGTGGCTTTTTACGGAAACGGTGAAGTACCAGGCCGACTGGCACGAGGCGGATCGCGTGCTCTCGCTGCTGCTGGGTGGCGAGCAGCCGGAGCCAGGGCGCCGGGGACTCCGCCTCTTCCCCTCGGATGATGACCGCGCGCAGGCAGAAGCATGGAAAACGAATGCGGACGGGCCGTATGTCTGCATCGCTCCCGGCTCTGTCTGGGCGACCAAACGGTGGACCGAGGAGGGATTCATCGAGACCGCCCGGCATTTTTCCGCGTCGAGGACGGTGTTCCTCCTCGGCGGCAGGGAGGACCGGGAACTGTGCGCGCGTATCGCCTCAGGCGCACAGTCGGATCCGCCGGCAGGCACCCGGCCGATCATCAGCACCGCGGGGGAACTCGGTTTCCTGGCCTCGGCGGCGCTCGTCGGCGAAGCCGACGTTCTGATCAGCAATGACAGCGCTCCCGTGCATATCGCGGCGGCCATGAAAACGCCGGTAGTGGAAATTTTCGGTGCAACGGATCCTGCCTTCGGCTTTACTCCGTATCAGGTCCCGCATCGAATCGTGATGAGGGAAGACCTCGACTGCCGCCCCTGCGCCATCCACGGAGGAAAGGAATGCCCCATCGGAACCTTCGTCTGCATGAGGGAACTCGGAGCGCAGCGGGTCATCAGGGCGGCCGAAGAATTGCTGCCATAGGCACAGTCTGAAATCCGCACGTAACGAACAGAGGCAGCCCGCGGGCTGCCTCCGATGTTTTGATTCTTCTGTCGATGTCAGGAAGAGGGCGCGTCGCCGCTCCCGCTCGTGGAAGACTTCGCGGAGGTATCACCGGACGAGGAAGATGCACCGGTTCCGTTGCTGCTTGCGCTGCTGCTTGCGCTGCTGCTCGTCGTAGAGCCGTTCGCCGGCGTGGAGCCTGTCTTTTTATAGTCGGTGAGGTAGAATCCCGATCCTTTGAAAACGAGACCGGCTCCTGCGCCGATCAGACGCTGCAGTGCCTCGGCCTCGCATTCGGGGCAGCGGGTGAGCACGGCGTCGTTCATCGACTGGAATGCTTCGAATCTGTGGCCGCATTCCTTGCAGACATAATCATAGGTTGGCATTGCTGTCCTTGGGTACTGTTTGTCGCTTCACTAATGAATAACACGAAAATCGTTAGATGCGTTTATGCTCGTCCGGGGTGCGGCGCTCCGAAACGCGCTTCCAGCGCCAGACGCACGTTTTCAGGCACGAAATCGGCGACGCTGGTGCGGTGACGGGCAAGTTCCCTGACGATGGAGGAATTCAGATAGGTGAATTTTTCATTCGGCATCAGGAACACGGTCGCCACTTCGCTGGCGAGCTTGCGGTTCATGAGCGCCATCTGGAATTCGTATTCGAAGTCGGAGAGCGCGCGGAGTCCGCGTACCAGGGCGACGGCGCCTTGGCTGCGCGCGTAATCGACGATCAGGCCTTCGAAGGTGTCGACCTCGGCATTCCGAATCCCTTCCACCGCCTGGCGGCAGAGCGCGACCCGCTCATCCGTGGTGAAAATCGGCTGCTTTGAGGAATTCCGTGCAACGGTGATGATCACCTTGTCGAATATTTCCGTCGCGCGCTCGAGCACGTCGATGTGGCCGTTCGTGATCGGATCGAACGATCCCGGGTACACCGCGATTTTCATGGCTGTTCTCCGTTCGATAACTGGAAGAATGTTACGGCTGTCGTTCCGTATTCCCTGCGGTCGATGACGCGCAGTGCGCCGGTATCCGTCGATGCGCGCTCCCCTTCATGCTCCAGAACCGCGATGCCGCCGGCAGCCAGCCTCGCGGCGATCCCGTCGAGTACGATTTCCGCCCTCGGATAGCGATACGGCGGATCCGCAAGGATGAGGGAGAATTGCTCCGCATGCTGTTTCAGGAACTGCTCGACGCTTCTGCGCACGATGCGTGCTTTCGGGGCGAGGCCGAGTTCCGCGATGTTTCGGTCGAGAACGGACAGGCTGTCGCGGCTCTGTTCGACAAAGCAGCAGCTCGAGGCCCCGCGGCTCAACGCTTCGATGCCGAGATTCCCGCTTCCGGCGAACAGGTCGCATGCGGATGTCGCGTCCCAGTTCACCCATCCGCCGAGGATGCTGAACACCGATTCCTTTACCCGGTCGGTGGTGGGCCGGAATGCCCCGTCTCGCGGCATGCGCAGTGTCCGCCCGCCGAGCGCTCCGGTGATGATTCTCATGCCAGGCCCAGCAGTGCCGCCGATGCGGAGACGTCGAAGAGCGTTTCCCCCGCGCTTCTTACCGATTGCAGCACCTCGTCAGGCACGGTGGTATCGGCAAGCGGAATGCAGCGGATGACAGTGCTTTTCAGGATCGCATCGAGTGCGTCGAGCACATCGTCGCTTGCCGCGCTTCCGTAAACAAAGACGTGATCCGGGTGACCGCCGCGATGAAATCCCGGCAGGCTTTCGAGAAGGTGCACTGCCTGCGCCGCGTAATGCTGCTTGTAGGTTATGCCCGTCTGCCGGAATCCGCGGTATTCGCCCCGGTGATACAGACCTGCGGCGCAGGATCCGGGCGAAAGTCCCAGCACGGCGAAATTCCCCTGGGCATCGTGCGGGTAGAGGCGTCCGACCGCATTTTCCATGACGAAATGATCGGTGTCGATCGCGGCAAGCTCCAGCGTCATGTATTCGCAGGTGCTGTTCAGGAAATCGACGCAGGCGGCCGGGAGCGCGACAGCGAGAGTGCGGCGGGATTTCTCAACGTCGTAGGTCAGAATGGTCAGCGGGGTATCGGCTGCATGCCCCGCGAGCGATGCGCAGTCCCACTGCAGCTGCGCGCGCTGCATCGCCGGTTGCAGCTGCCCGTCGACAGGGAGCATGGTGACGAGCGGGAGCATGGAGGGAAGCACTATCGAGAGACTGGTCGCGTACACGGAATGCCGATGGAACACCGCGGCAAGGTCGCTGACGAAGTCCCGCGCAAGTCCGGCATCAAAAGGGAGGTCGAAAAGGAGAGGGGAGGCGTAATCGTGGGCCGTCTCGAGTATATCAGCACGCAGGATCGTCGTGTGACGATCCTGCTGCTGCATTTCTACAAAGCGAAAGGACCGCTCTGCGATTTCAAGTCCGATATGATGAGAGACGCTCATGCGTCGCGGCCGTCGGAAGAAGCCATATTACTGCTCCCAGGATGCCTTGTTGTGTTCGTCGGGGTTTGTCAGTGAACCGATGTAACCGAAGCCGTCCGGATCCGTGATGCTGTAGCGGGACACGGCGGAGGTGTCGTCGACGGCAAGCAGATACGGCTGCCGTGATTTCGGCGCAAAGCGCAGGGAGTCGAAGGAGAATCCGCTCATGTACAGTTTCGTGAACAGGCTGTCGATACGGTTCTGGGGGATGCTGTCCTGCACAAACGTCAGCAGCGAGTCAATGTCCGCGGTGTACCGCATTTTGGCGCTGAAAAATTCGTTCTCTGCAGTGCGGAGTGCCGACATACGCGAACGGGATTCCCATTTCATATCTTCCTGCCGGGCGAGTTCGCGTCCAGGACTCCAAATCACGTACCACAGGCCGAACGTCAGGCCGACGATCACGACGATTAGAAGTATGTCCACAATTCCAAATGGCTGTTTGTGTGCCATGAAAGCCTCCAGAAAATGGTGCAGTGCAGCCTGCGAATGTTATTCCACTGAAATGAATTGCCGAATCTTTTCGAACTTCTTTGGCCCGATGCTCTTGACGCGCATGACGTCTTCGATGCTCCTGAAGCGACCGTGTTCACTGCGGTAGGCAGCGATCTTCTTCGCCGTCGCCGGACCAATGCCCGGAAGCCGGGTGAGATCGGTTTCCGAAGCACGGTTGATGTCGATGCGTGCCGACAGCGGCTCCGGACCGCGCGGCCTTGCGGCGTCCGTGGGCAGCGTCGCTGCGGCGGAATCGCTGATCGAAGGAGCAGCCTCCGGAGACGCGGAGCGTGCCGCGAAAACCGAATCCTGCGCTTCCAGCGCGACACGGATATCGTCGGACGCATCCATCCGCTGCGGGTCGGCTTCGCTGCCGCGAAGCATGTCAATCGCTCCGCCGGCGAGCAGGGCCGCCGCGAGAAAGACAATCACTCCGGCTTCGTTTTTCGTGAAGCCGGCGCGATGCGCGACATGAAGCACGCGTTTCCATATGGAAAATGGATGCGGCACTTCGATCACATCATATGCAAAATAGGGAAGTGCATGTATTAATAAAAGCCGCGACAGGACGGCCGGATCATGCGAACGAGTCGAAAATCCGGCTGAAGAAACTCTTCTTCTCATCCTTGTCCCGTGGATGAAAAGACTCCATTTCGTTCATCCGGAGAAGATATTCCTTTTCAGCGGCAGTCAGCTTTTTCGGAACGTAGACATGCACGCGCACCAGCTGGTCTCCACGACCGCTGCTGTTGAGATGCGGGATGCCCTTGTCGCGCATGCGGAGCACCTGCCCGGCGGCGGTTCCCGCTTCGATTTTCAGTTTTGCGCGTCCGCTCAGCGTCGGGACCTCCACCTCGGTGCCGAGCGCGGCGTCGGGATAGCCGATCACGAGATCGTACAGGACGTCGTCTTCCTGGCGGCGGAAGTCTTCGTGCTCCTGCTCGCGGATGTACACGATGAGGTCGCCGGCATCGCCGCCCTTGCGGCCGGCATTTCCCTGCCCGCGCATCGGAATGTAATTCCCTTCGCTCACGCCGGCGGGGACCTTCACCTTGATGGTGCGTTCCCCCTGGACGCGGCCGTCGCCCTGGCAGGTGACGCACGGGTCCTTGACCACGCGTCCCTCGCCGCCGCAGTTGGTGCAGGGGACGATGTTGACGAACTGTCCGAAGAGCGAGCGCGAGACCTGGCGGAGTTCGCCGCTGCCGTGGCAGACAGAGCATTCGGAAAGCGACGTGCCTTCCCTGGCGCCCGTGCCGGAGCAGGACTCGCAGGTGATGTGGCGCTTCACTTTCAGCGTTTTCTCGACGCCGGCGGCGATTTCCTCCAGTGTCAGCGGGAGCTGGATTTTCAGATCCGCACCCGCGGTTCCCCGGCTGCCGCGCCGCGAGCGACCGCGTCCGCCGCCGAAGACTTCGTCGAAAATACCGCCGCCGAAACCCCCGCCGAAGATGTCGCTGAAATGGCTGAAGATGTCGTTGATGTCGGAGAAGCCCTGCTCCCCCGAACTGCGCAGACCGTCGTGGCCGTAACGATCGTAGCGCTGCCGTTTCTCACTGTGGCTGAGAATTTCGTAGGCTTCCGCCGCTTCCTTGAATTTCTCTTCCGCTTCGGAGTTGCCGGGATTGCGGTCCGGATGATACTGCATCGCGAGTTTGCGGTAGGCGCTCTTTATTTCGTCCCCGCCCGCGTCGCGCGCGACGCCGAGGATCTCATAGTAGTCCCGCTTCATGCGTTTTCTTCCGGACTGATGCTGTCGGGTTCACGGGACACGGTGACCTTCGCGTGCCGGATCACTTTCTCGTAGAGCAGGTATCCCTTTTCGGCGACGTCGAGCACCGTGCCCGGTTCCGCTTCCGCCGACGGGATCTGGAGCAGGGCGTCGTGGAAGTCGACGTCAAACGGTTTGCCGAGCGCATCCATCGGACGCAGGCCCCGGTTCTCGAGGACGCGAAGGAGTTTCCCGTAAATGATTTCCACGCCCTTGTACATCGAATCGAAATCCGGGTGCTCCTTTCCCGAAGCGAGGGAACGCTCGAAATCGTCGATGACGGGAAGAAGGTCGAGAATGACGCCTTCGGCGCCGTATTTCATCAGGAGATCCTTCTCCTCGCGGGTGCGGCGTTTGAAGTTTTCGAATTCCGCGGCCCTGCGGAGCAGCTGATCCTTCAGCTGTGCGATCTCCGCCAGCGCGGCATCACGCTCGGCGCCTATGGCCTCGAATTCCGACTGCGGGCTGCTTCCCGCGGTTTCTTCCTGCATCGTCGTTTCTTCCTCTCCATCGATGGGGATATTCTTCGTTTCTTTATCAGACATGGTGCTCCTGTAATTTCTTTTCCTGCGACCCGAGGGGTCAGGTTGACATGAGTTTCGCCAGGTAATCCACGATGGCGATCATGCGTGGATAGTTCATTCGCTTCGGCCCGATGATGCTGACGGCGCCGCTCAGCTGGCCGAACCTGTAGGGTGATGCGATGATGCTGTAATCGGTCAGGCTGTCGTCCTTGATCTCCCGCCCGATGCGAATCGTGACGGCTTCGCCGCCGCTGATCGAATCGAGGACGTGAACGATGACGTTCTGGTTCTCGACCAGTTCGATGATGTTGCGCATCCGGTTAGCGTCGCCGAATTCCGGCTGCTGCGTCATGGTCATGATGCCGTCGATGCAGACCGCATCCGTTTCAAGGCGTTCGGAGAACAGCCGCTCGGATGAGTCGATGAACAGCCGGATGATTTCGCCGTCTCTCCCGTCCGCTTCGCGCATACGGTCGGCAAAGGTCTCCCGGATTTCCTGAAGCGTGAGTCCCGACAGCCGCTCGTTGAGCATTTCGGTGATCTGCTCGAGCTGTCCGCGGCTGATTTCGGAACGGATCTGAAGGATGATCGATTTGACGATCCCCGAGCGGATGGAGAGAATCACCATGATCTTGTCCGTCGCCACCTGCACGAGCTCGAGGCGCTGAAGCACCCCTTTCCCGAGCGTGGGCGCCGCGACGATCGCGAGCTGCTGGGAGATCCTGCTGAGGATATGTGAACTCGACCGTATCAGCTCGTGGATAGCCGACGGGACGTCTCCGTCGAACTGCGCATCCAGCAGTGACCGCTCATCGTCGCTGAGACGCGTTTCCATCATCATCGAATTCACATAGTAACGGTACCCGAGGTCGGTCGGGATCCTGCCCGCGGAGGTATGCGGATGCCCGATCAGCCCCCGTTCCTCGAGATCCGACATGACATTGCGAATCGACGCCGGACTGAGATTCAGGTCGGTGAATTTCGAGAGCGTGCGCGAACCGATCGGGGAAGCCGTAGTGATATGCTGCTCGATGATATAGAGCAGCACCTGTTTCTCCCTCTCGGAGAGCGACGAAAGTCCGCTATGTGAATACGTTTGGTCTTCCATTGGGCTGTAATCGTTGCGATTACCTCATATAATCCGGAAAAATACGACGTCCGGGCGTACCGTGCAAGGTAGCACTCAATGCCCTTGAGTGCTAATCTGTTGTCGTAAAAGCGGTTATGGGGAAACAAAAAAATGCCCGCAGGATCCCGGACGGTGCCTGCGGGCATGAAATGTGTCGGCGCCGCGTTATTTGGCGGAGAACTCCAGCGTATGGGCGATTTCCCCGTTGACGGAGAGATCGACCGAATAGGAGCCCGCGGGAATGCCCTGGGGAAGGTTGAGAGAAAACCCGATCCAGCCTTCCTGATCGAAGTCTATTTCAAAGGACGTGATCAGGGTGCGGTCACCGCCCTCGGTATGCTGGTACCAGCTCGCCCCGAATACCGTGCCCTCCGGCTGCCCGGAGACGTAGATCGGCGCGTAGACATACGCGATACCGGCAGGGAAGGTGGTCGTCGCTTCCACGGGGAAGTAAGATTCGCTCAGTTCACGCGCGACCACCGCTTCCTTGATGACGCCGTCCGGAAATTCCGGTTCGATCTTGAACGGGACGGTCTGCGCCGCTTTCCCGTCAATGAAGAGATCGACCGCATAGTCGCCGTAGGGAAGGCTGTTCTGACTCAGAGTGAGATTGAAATCGATCCAGCCGCTGTTGTCCAGCGTGATATCCGTCGTATCCAGTACCTGCTGGGCCCCGTCGACGACGGCATACCAACGCGCCTTCACCACGGTGCCGCTCGGTGTGTTGGCCATCAGCACGGCGCAGTGCATGACCGCATCGGAACCGTGAAACGAATGGGTTTCGCTGAGCGGTTCTTTGCTCTCCGCGTCGATCGCACGTGACAGTACGGCCTTTTCAACGTGCGCGGTGGTGAATGTGCATGCCTGCACGACGAGAAGCAGCAGCGCGGCAAGGGCAAACGGTACGTAGCGATTCATGGAAACCTCCTTCATTGATGGCGTCTTTTCTGTATCCGGTATACGTTGTTCATCGGGTTGTGCCGGTCGTATCGGTCAGAACATATTCGCGCAGGATGCGCAGTCCCTCCCGGTGACCGGGAAAGGTCAGCCGCTGCCACGCGTGGGCGTAATCCAGCCATTCAAATGCGCTGTGCTCGGACGAGATCTGGATTTCGGTGTCTTCGGGCACTTCAACGGCAAATACCGGAACATGATGGATGGAGTCGTCAGGGGGAAAGTAAAAAGATGCGACGTAGGGAACAACAGCGACTTCCGCCGCGCGGATGCCGGTTTCTTCACGGATTTCCCGTTTCGCGGCCTCGATCGCCGCTTCGCCCGCCTCGATCCGGCCGGTCACCATCTGCCAGAGCAGCGGGTAGAGTTTCTCCTCTGCGGCACGCCGCAGGAGCAGGTACTCGGTATCTCCCGCGGCGGTACGCCGATGGATATAGGCCTGGATCATGGTGACTGCCAGTCCGCTCATTTCGACTTTCCTTTTCCTGATTGAATGTGAATATTATCCGGGATATTCCCGGGTTGCGCCAGGCGCACTGCCATTGTGGCAGGGTCGGTTCTGCCGAGGTATGACAGAAGGACAGCTTTCTCGGGACAATACGGCGGATATCCGTCATGGCACAGATATTGCAAAGTTCTATGTCCTTACCCGGAATGTCAAATGGGGGCAAGGCAGTACCGGAAGCGCCCACGACTCGAAATCAGCGAGGAATCATCATGGCAGAACAGAACGATCAGAATGCAAACACATCACCGGTGAATACCGACGCGGGCCAGCCGCACGCGGGAGACGGCATGCAGCGTGACCTGCTCGCGGTTCTGCCTTTGCGGAATATCGTCTTTTTTCCGGGACAGATCATGCCGCTTTTTGTCGGCAGGCCGAGTTCGGTGCGCCTCGTCGAGGAAGCGCACCAGGCACAGCGCCCGGTGCTCGTGCTGACGCAGCGCGATTCCTCGATCGACATGCCGCAGACGACGGATCTCTACGACATCGGAACGGTGGTCCGCGTCGTGAAAATCTACACGATGCCGGACGGGAGCAAAAGCGTCGTGGTGCAGGGACTCCACCGTGCCCGCTTTCACGGCATGGTGAACGAGGAGCCGTATATCACCGCCGAGATCGAACATCTTCACGAGGAGCCGCATGCTTCCGAAGACGTCGAACTGAGCGCGCTCGTCTCGAATGTCCGCAGCCAGCTCAAGAAACTCGAAGGCCTGCTGCCCGACTTCAATCCCGAGCAGCTCAACCTGATCATGAACACGCAGGAACTTTCGAACTTCGCGTTCCTCGTCGCCGCGCTGCTCAATATCACCGTGCCGGAGAAGCAGGAACTGCTCGAAACGATGGAACTCCGGGAGCTGCTCAACAAGCTCGTCGTGGCGCTGAGCAAAACCATTCAGCGGCAGGAGCTCAGTCAGAAGATCCAGGCGGACGTGCAGGAGTCCATCAACAAGGCACAGCGGGAGTTTTTCCTGCGCGAGCAGCTCCGTGCGATCAAGAAAGAACTCGGGGAAGAGAAAGAGCAGCTCGAGGTCGACGAAATGCGCAAGAAGGTCGAGGATGCGCAGATGCCGGAAGAAGTGCGGAAAGTGGTGGAGAAGGAACTCAGCCGCCTGAGCGTCATGAGCCCGGCCGCAGCCGAATATTCCGTCACGCGGAATTACGTGGACTGGCTGCTCGAGATGCCGTGGATGGAATCGACGGAAGACAATATCGAAATTCCGCATGTGCGCCAGAAACTCGACGAGGATCACTACGGCCTTGAAACGGTGAAAAAGCGCATCCTCGAGTACCTCGCGGTGCGGAAACTCAAAAACGACATGCGCGGTCCGATCCTCTGTTTTGTCGGCCCTCCGGGCGTGGGAAAGACGTCTCTCGGGCGTTCCATCGCGGATGCGATGGGCCGGAAGTATGTGCGCTTCTCGCTCGGCGGCGTGCGCGACGAAGCGGAAATCCGCGGGCACCGGCGCACGTACGTGGGCGCGCTTCCCGGGCGCATCATTCAGAGTATCAAGAAAGCCGGGTCAAACAATCCCGTGCTCGTACTCGATGAGATAGACAAGGTGGGGATGGACTTCCGCGGCGACCCGACCTCCGCGCTGCTCGAGGTGCTCGATCCGGAGCAGAACGTGAATTTCAGCGATCACTACCTCGAAGTGCCGTTCGACCTTTCCCGCGTGCTTTTCATCGCGACGGCGAATACGCTCGACACGATTCAGCCCGCATTGCGCGACCGGATGGAAATCATCGAAATCCCGAGCTATATCCTCGACGAAAAAGTGCATATCGCGCGCCGGCATCTTCTTCCGAAGCAGCTTCGCGAACACGGACTCGAGGAAAACCAGCTGGAACTGAGCGACGACGTGCTCAGGGACATCATCGACCGCTACACCAGGGAGTCGGGCGTGCGAAACCTCGAGCGAAAACTGGCGGATATCTGCCGAGGCGCAGCCCGCCAGATCGCGGAAGAAGGGCGCGGGGAAATCGTGATCCGGACGGAGGAGCTCTCGGATTACATCACGTCGCGCAAGTTCTATCCCGAAGTCGCCGAGCGCATCTGCCGTCCCGGCATCGCCACGGGTCTCGCCTGGACGCCCGTCGGTGGGGATATCCTGTTCATCGAGGCGACCAAAATGAAGGGCAAGGGCCGGCTCATCATCACCGGACAGGTGCGCGATGTCATGAAGGAAAGCGTGCAGGCGGCCATGAGCTACATCGCCTCGAACGCGAAGGAACTCGGCGTGAATCCCGATTTTCGCGAAACACTCGATATCCATGTCCATGTCCCGGCCGGAGCCGTTCCGAAAGACGGTCCGTCCGCCGGCGTCACGATGCTCGCCGCGCTCACCTCGCTGCTGACGGACCGCATCATGCGGAACGACCTGGCGATGACAGGGGAGATCACGCTGCGCGGACAGGTGCTCCCGATCGGCGGCGTCAAGGAAAAAGTGCTCGCGGCACACCGCGCGGGAATTCGTACCGTGCTGCTGCCGAAGCGCAACGCCGACGATCTGAGCGAAATTCCTGAGGCGGTGCGGAAGGAGATAACCTTCCATCTGGTTGAGGAAATGCACGAAGTGCTGGACATCGCGCTGCCGAAAAAGCAGCGAAAATCGCGTTCCGCGGCAAAGGATACGAAAAAGACCATTGATATTGCAACGGAAATTCCCTAAATTGGTCAGATAGTGGAATACTGTCAAAAAAATGGTGAACAATGAAAACAACCGAGAAGACCGCACCGAAGCCGGTGAAAGTAAAGCAGACAGGGAAAGTCATCGGCATGGTGATCACCGAGTGTCCCATGTGCAAAAACACCATAAGTTTCGACATACAGACGGCGAAGTTCTGCCCCTACTGCAACGCGGAAGTCAGCGTTGATCTCGACAAGGTGGAAGTCGTCGTCCGCGCGAGCCGCAGCGCAACGCAGAAAGGCGGTCAGAAGCGGGTCGCGTAA
>QKAF01000042.1 GCA_003246455.1 Bacteroidota bacterium | reverse complement strand
TTGTTGTTGAGATCCTCGGTGTCGGGGAACTGTCCCGCCGGATCGTCGAGGTTGCCCTGCGTCCCGTTGAAGCGCGTCCAGTTGTTCGGATCGTATGCGAAGTTGTCGCCCGAGGGATCCCCGGGATCGAGTCCGTACGCGGCGATCTCCGCAGCGTAGACCGCCTGTTCCTGCGCATCGGTGAGCATGTCGAGACCGACGTCTTCGTCGGGATCGAGAATGCCGTTGCGGATGGAATTGGGAAGCACATCGTCTTCGGTGTTCAGCGTACCGTTCGGAATCACGTCTTCGGAAATCTTGCCGAGATCGAGGATGAGCTTGCCGCCCGGCGGCATGTTCTCGACCTTCATCCACATTTCGATGTAGTTGAAATTTCCGTCGACGAGGTTCGTGGCGTTTACCGGCAGCAGGCGCTGGATGCTGGCCCAGTTGCGCTGCTGCACGCCGAGTTCCGGACGGTAGTTGAACTGTCCGCGCTGCCCCGGATAGAAGTCGAGATCGAGCACCGTGACGCGCTGGTCTTCACGGGCGACGCTTTTGTCGGGCCAGATGTCCTCGACGCGTACCGTGCGATCCGATACCGCGGTGATCGGCAGGTTGTACCAGTCGAGTTTCGCGCGGCTCGCCTGCATGGCGCTGTCCGTCATCGCGCTGTTCGTCGGCAGGGTGTTGGGGACCGATCCGAGACGCCACACCGAGTACGCGGTCTGCATGGGGATGAAGATGCGGGAGCCCTCGAAGTCATCGAGGTAGGCGATGCCCTCGCCCTGGTCGCTGGGAATGGTGCTGGTTTTGCTGCTCGCCTGCGGCATGACCATCGCGGCCTCTCCCTGCAGCGTGAGCGTCGATTTCTCTTTCGTGGAAATGAAGGGCAGCGTGTTCAGCGCGTCCGTGAGAACGGGCATGTCGAGCGTCGTTTTCGCGTCAATGCCGAACATCGAATTGCTGATCGGTTCCTCGCCAATGCGCACCTTATCGCTCAGCGTTTTCTGATTGAGGCTCATGTACGTGAATCCGAAGAAGCTGTTCTCACCCAGGTCGACTTCTCCGCGCGCGCCGACGAGCGTCTTCGACGCGAAGGTGAAGAGATCCTGCTTCTCGAATTCGATCTCGACCTTTGCCTCCGGGAGCAGCGCTTCCTCGCGCGTGATGCGCACGCTGCCGACCTGTTCATCGACGATGTAGTCGACACCCGGTGTAAGGGGCGATCCGTTCAGATATACGCGCACCGATCCGGCGACAACGTTGAATCCCAGCGGGTACACTGCAGACGTAGTTCCGCGCGTGTTTCCCGTGATCAGAATTTTATCCCGCGAGCTCTGCCGCGCCTGCGTTTTCGTCTGGGTATAGACCTCCTCGTACGTGTATTCGTCGATGTCGCCGGTGTTACCGTTGAACAGCTGATTGTACAGACGCAGCATTCCCGCCGCGAAGGGTTCGAGTGTCGGAAAGATGATTTCGCCACGAACGGGATTCACCGTCAGTCCTGGAATGAAATCGATCTTGCCGTCGGGAGGACCGCCGTTGTCGTCCGTATAGTCGAGGCCGAAGACGCGCAGCAGCTGTGCGTTGGTGTTCGGGAGAAGTTCGTTGTCGGGCTGGCCGCCGGAACGGAACACGATCTTGAAATTCGCGAGATCCGCCGCCGTGAGGTTCCGCGTATTGAGCGAATAGATGCTGCGCACCTTGAGCTTCCATGCTTTCGTGAACGAGGGTCCGAGGTTCTTCGGCTTCACGAGTTTCAGCACCATGCGGGGCGGTATGGGCTTGCCGTCCTTGTCGACGTACTGGTTCAATGCCAGTCGGCGGTCACTGGCGAACGTTCCGTAGCTGACGTCGTCGGTGCTCGTCGTGTTGTCATCGCCTTCGGTCCGATAGGCGACCGCGAGCACCTGGTCGTCCTGAATACTGGAGTTCAGGGTGATAATGCCCGTAACTTCGTTGAGGAAGAAGTCGACATCTTTCACCAGACGTTTGAAGCGTCCCACCTCGATTTCACCCGACTTCGGATCCACGCGCTTGTTCGGATCGAGGTAATCGATGTAGGAAGCGGGGAAGGTCGCATCGCCGGGGACGTACGAGTCCGGATTGTCGATGAAAGCGACCACGTCGCGTTCTTCCGGATCCGTGACCACGCCGCTGGACTGGGGACGCGAGAGCCAGACTTCGATTTCCTTGATGTAAAGGTCGGGTCGGCTGACGTATGGAGAGTTTGCCTCGGGGTGCAGGGCGCGGTAGTTGTAATAATCCTCGTACGGTGATTCGCCATTTGCGCCCACATCCCGGTAGGCGGCGTCGACGAAATAGTGATTGTCGGAATATTCATAAGCGTGGCGCTCGAACTTCTGTTCCTGCGCACCGCCGTTGATCGACAGCCGCGAGGACTCGCCTTTCTTCTGCGAGGCGATCGCCTGCAGGCGCAGCGGTCCTGCCTGGAATTCGGCCTTGATGCCGAAGAGCGCGCCGCTACCCTGGATCAGCGTCGACGGCGTCTGCAGCGACACGTTTCCGGCTTCCACCGACTGGACGATTTCGTCCTCATAACCGGTGTACTTGATCTTGAGCTGGTTTTCGTAATCGAAGGTGCGTTCGGTGCTCCAGTCGGCGCGGATACTGAGCTTGTCGCCGACGAGGCCGTTCACATTGATCTGGACCTGCTGCTTGAAGTTCGGGGAGAACTGCGTGGGACGCAGGAACACCGACTGCTGGTCGGAGCTCTCGATCTTGAAGCCCGCGTTGATGTCAATGGCGCCGTTGATGCGGACGCTGATGCGGCTGCGGTCGCCGAAGATGCTCATGAGCGGATTCGGCGCGATAGGGATGTCGATTTCGGTGATGTTCTTCAGCAGGTTGGCGAGATCGTCTCCCTCTTCAAGTTGATACTCCGACGCTTTCTTCGCCGTGCGCTTGTTGCGCTCGTAATTGTACCGCCCCGCGATATAGTCCTCGAGAGACATACGGTAAGGAATGCGCACGTCCTTGCCGTTGACCACTTCCCGGATGAGCACCTCGTTGCGTGTGGAGTCCACGGTAACGATGTGCCGCACGCCGCCCGAGGGCTGAAGGTACAGCGGCGAGACGCGCGACGGGAAGGGATTCGCGATCGGTGAGGGACGGGGTCGCGAGGGCAGAAATTTTGCGCGGGTGGTCGAATCCGACACCGGGATGTCGAGACTGTCCAGTTCCACCGCCAGCGCGCCGGCGAAGGCCGCGATTTTAAGATCGGTCGCAAACGAATCGAGGATTTCGATATCAGAGCTTTCTTCCCGCCCTGCGCCCTCAACGCTGAGGGCAGCCTGTTCGAGCGGAATCTCGGTCTCCATCGGGAGCATCCCGGCATCGGGGACGGCCTGCAGATCCGGGGCGATGGCGCCCGAGGAGCCGTCTGCGCTGCCATGGTCGGTAAAACCGGGCAGGCGGAAACGGTGGAGAGCGTCCATTCCCATGAGCCGCCCCATGCCGGCGTTCACGAAGGCATTCCATTCCATCGCCGATTCGATGGTGATGATCGACGCGGGGTGCATCGGTTTCACCGATGCCCCGAGGAAGAACAGGAATGAGAAGGCCGAAAATCCTATGAGCGAGGCGATGTGACGCGTTCGGAACAGCAAAGCCCTGCGCGAGAACGCAGCTATCCTGCTCCCCGCGTGCGGGGTATTGGTGGTCATACGTGTCTGGTAGAAATTCAAACGTCTGCTGCCGTGTACGTTACACGAGATGTAAGGATGTAACGATCAGTTCGATAGAAACCCTTGGGATGTTGAGACGTTCGTTTGGATAAAGACCTGAAGGAAGACAGGGTAACCGCCTGTCTTTCTTGACATTTCTCAAGTGAACACCAAAATTAGAAAGAGTGCGGCTCCCGTGCAAGGAACAGAATGGCAGAAATTCGGTATATTCCGCCTGACCGGAATTGCATATGTTCCGTATGTATTGGACGGGAAAGCACGGCTGGTCAGCATGATATCGCAATCACGGCAATGATGCAATGGAAAACTGCATGCGTTCATCGCACGGGTAACTTCGGATGATTCTCTGGCGCTACATACTGCGTGCACATATTGGTCCATTCTTCTTCTCGAACGCGATCATTATTTTCCTGTTTCTCCTGCAGTTCCTGATGAAGCGCGCGGGGGATCTCGTGGGGAAGGGACTCAGTCCCTGGGTGATCCTCGAACTTATTTCCCTGAATCTGGCATGGATGCTCGTGCTTTCGGTGCCCATGTCGGTGCTCGTCGCCTCTCTGATGGCTTTCGGCCGCCTTTCCGCCGACAACGAGATCACCATCATGCGCGCGAGCGGCATGAGTCTCTATCGCATGATGGTGCCGGTGATCGTTGCCGTGGCAGGCGTGACGGCGGGACTCATCTGGTTCAACAACGGCGTCCTGCCCGACGCGAATGTCCGTCTGCAGACGCTGATGACCGATATCGTGCGCATCAAACCGACACTGTCGCTGCAGGCGGGCGTGTTCACTTCCGACCAGGAACTGCCCAGCTACCGCATCCTTGTCCGCAAGACGTTTGAAAAGAGCAACGATCTGGAAGGCGTCACCATCTACGATCTTTCCGATCCGGCGCGCGCGGTCGTGGTGACGGCCGAACGGGGCACCGTGAGCTTCTCGGCGGATTACACCCGCATCATCATGGACCTGCACGACGGGGAGATCCACGAGGTCGACAACCAGACCTTTGTCGACTACCGGAAACTGCGCTTCGTGCGCCACCGCGTCTCGATTCCCGCCAGCGGCTTCGGTTTTCAGCGCAGCGATGCGTCCTCGACCCGGCGTGACGATCGGACGATGAGCGCGCAGATGATGCAGGGCATCGTCGATTCCATTCAGCTCGTCAGGGAAAGCAAACTGTCGGATGCCGGTGATCGCCTCAGCAGCCATCTGCGTCGGTATTTCACGGAGACACCGCAGTATTACAGCGCCGCACCCATGCCGCCGCCGCGCACAATGCCGGCCGATCCCGCGGCACGGCGGGCGACGAAGCGCGTGGGAACGCGTCGGGCACGCATGCTCGAAACCGCCCGGCTCGACAGCATCCGCGCCGACAGCCTCCGGACCGACAGCATCGCGCACGCACAGCGTGACACGCTGGGCGCGACCTTCCGTGCGCTCGCGGATGCACGGCAGCTGCAGGCGCAGTCGATGGCCGAAACGAGCGGCATCGATTTCGACGAGAAGCAGACCGACCGCTATCTGGTCGAGATTTATAAAAAGTACTCCATCCCCGTGGCCTGCATCGTCTTCGTCCTGATCGGCGCGCCGCTGGGAATGATGGCGCGCCGCGGGGGATTCGGCATGGGCGCGGGACTCAGTCTCGGATTCTTCCTCTTTTACTGGGCCTGTCTGATCGGGGGAGAAAAGCTTGCCGACCGGGGTGAACTCTCCCCGTTCTGGGGAATGTGGGTAGCCAATATCATCCTCGGGGTGATGGGCGCGCTGCTTGTCTGGCGCACGGCGAAAGAATCGCGCGTGATCGACTGGAGCGCGCTCACGCGCTTCGTTCCGAGAATGCTGCGGGGGCCGCAGTCGCACCATGATCACGTCAATCCGCACGAGGCATAGATGACCAGGCTCGACCGATATGTCTCGCTGCAGTTTCTCAAGACGATCGTCTTCGCCATTCTGGCTTTCAGCCTGATTTTCATCCTGGTCGACATGATCGAGAACCTCGACGATTTCATCGACCAGAACGTGCAGCCGCACATCATCCTTCTCTACTACGTCTACTTCCTGCCGCGCATATTCAGCCTGATGGTGCCCGTGGCGACACTGCTCGCGGCGCTCTTCGTCGTCGGCCGGCTCAGCAACAACAACGAACTGACGATCATGAAGTGCGCGGGACAGTCGCTGTACCGCTTCATGCTTCCGCTGCTGGGGATCGGCCTCGTCGTCAGCCTCGGCATGCTGGGATTCGACGGGTGGCTCGTGCCGCGCATCAACGCGGAGCGCCTGGAACTCGAGCGCGAGTACCTGAAAAAGCATCTCGAGATGCGCGGAAGGTACAACCTGTTTTTCCAGGAGCGCGACAACCGGATCATCTCCCTCGATTACTACGACCAGGAAGGGATGACCGCGCGCCGCGTCATGCTGCAGCAGTTCGCCGCCGACGATCCGACGATCATGCTGCGCCGATTCGACGCGGCGCGCATGCAGTGGATGGAGAAGGAAGGGAAGTGGATGCTCTATGCCGGGCTGCATCGCGAGTTTTCGCGCGACACGACGCTTCCCGTGCAGCAGCGGGAGACCGTCAGCGCGTTCGACAGCCTCGACCCGGGTCCGCTGGTCATCACCCCCGACATCATCGTGCGGATGCAGCAGAAGCCCGAGGAGATGGAACTCGGCGACTTCCGCAGCTACATCGAACGCCAGCGCACGGCCGGCAGCGACATCGCCCGTCTGCTGGTGGATTATCATGGAAAGATCGCCTTCCCGTTCGCCTCGCTGATCGTTGTTTTCTTCGGTGTGCCCTTCGCCTCGGTGAAGCGGCGCAGCGGACTGGCCGTGCAGTTCGGCATCAGCATTTTCCTGCTGTTCATTTATATGGTCAGTCAGAAACTCAGCCAGATCTTCGGATACAACGGCAGTATTCCCCCCATCATCGCCGCGTGGTTTCCCAACATCCTGTTCTTTCTCGCCGGCGTCGTCGCGATGCTTCGCGTCCAGAAATAACCCGGCTCCGTCTCGCTGCGCTCGGCTTCGCCGGGGCAAGCCCCGTTCCTGCTTCCCGCTTCCTGCCTTGCATTTCACTCCCCTTTATCGATAGATTGCAAGACTGTAGAGTTCGGATTGAAAGGACGACGATGAACAGGACACTCAAGATTGCGCGGGAATTTCACTGGGAGATGGGGCACCGCCTGCCATTTCATACCAGCGGCTGCGCGAATATTCACGGACATTCCTACAAACTGTGGGTGGAAATCGAGGGTGTCTGTGACGACAACGGCATGATGATGGACTACGGCGACATGAAAAAGCTGGTCATGCCCATCGTCGATGAATTCGATCACTGCTTTCTCTGCAACGCATCCGATGAGATCATGCTTCCGTTTCTGGAGACGACCGGGTTCAAGTACAAAGTGGTGCCGTTCAACACCACGGCGGAAAACCTGGTCTTCCACTTCCTCGACAGGCTCTGGGAAGCGTTCTCTCCGTTTGAACAGGTGACGGGACTGCGTCTCCGCCTGCAGGAAACGGACATTTCGTATGCGGAGGCGGAACGGGCACGGCAGGGGTAAATTCCGTGCCTGTAATATGTTACGGGAATCCTTGAAAACCATTGCATATTGAAGTCCCGTTTCATATTTTCTTATGTTCTGTTGGCAACTTCACTTAAAGTAATATCTGAGGTCGGAAATGAAATTTTTCATCGACAGTGCGAACATTGATGAAATTCGTGAAGCTGCCAGCTTAGGGATTCTCGATGGTGTCACGACAAACCCTTCGCTCGTAGCCAAGGAAGGCAAGAACTTCCGTCAGCTTCTGGATGAAATACTCGGGCTGGTCAACGGTCCGATCAGCGCCGAGGTCGTATCGACCGACAAGGACGGCATTCTCGTCGAGGCGCGCGAGTTGGCCGCGATTCACCCGAATATCGTTGTCAAGATTCCCCTGATCCGCGAGGGACTCAAGGCCGTGCGCCAGCTTACGGACGAAGGGATCAAGACGAACGTCACGCTCTGCTTTTCCCCCACCCAGGCCCTGCTCGCCGCGAAAGCGGGGGCCACATACATTTCGCCATTCATCGGCCGTCTCGATGACATCAGCATCGACGGCATGGAACTGATTCAACAGATCGTCACGATATATCAGAACTACAATTTCGGAACGCAGGTACTCGCCGCGAGCATTCGACATCCGCTGCACGTCGTGCAGGCCGCGATGATGGGTGCCGACGTCGCAACCATTCCGTTCAAGATCATCGACATGATGTTCATGCATCCGCTGACAGAAAGCGGTCTGCAGAAATTTCTCGACGACTGGAAGAAGAACGAGGCGAAACTCGTCTGACCGCGTCTCTCAACACTTTTTTACATACTTACCGGCTGTTTGAAATGAAGCATACACCGTTTCATGACATTCATGTGCAGCTCGGCGCCAAGATGGTCGAGTTTGCAGGATTTGACATGCCCATTCAGTATCAGGGCATTATCGCGGAGCACAAACGCGTCCGCGAAACCGTTGGCGTGTTCGATGTCACCCACATGGGCGAGTTCGAAGTGCGCGGCGCGGATGCGTTCGCCTTCGTGCAGCGCATGACGACCAACGACGTCACCAAGCTCACCGAGGGCGGGGTGCAGTATTCCACCATGTGCTACGACAACGGCTGCGTCGTCGACGATCTGCTGGTCTATCACTGCGGCGATTATATCCAGCTCGTGGTGAACGCCTCCAACCTGGAGAAGGATTTCAACTGGCTGCGCGATCATCTCGAAGGCGATGTGCAACTGATCGACAAGAGCGACGAAACCGCGCTGCTCGCCGTTCAGGGTCCGAAATCCCTTGAAACGATGCGGAAGCTCACGGATGTCGCCCTCGAAGACATGAAGTACTACTCCTTCCGCCGCGGCACGGTCGCGGGTATCGACTGCCTTATTTCGAGAACCGGCTACACCGGCGAACTGGGCTTCGAGATCTATTTCGCATCGGACAAGGCGCTCGGCGAGAAGATGTGGAATGCCATTTTCGATGCGGGAAAGGAATTCGACATCGAGCCGATCGGTCTCGGCGCACGCGACACTCTGCGCCTCGAAGTCGGCTTCTGCCTCTACGGCAACGAGATCGACAACACGACCATGCCGCTCGAAGCCAAGCTGGGCTGGATCACCAAGCTGCAGAAAGGCGATTTCATCGGACGTGACGCAATGCTGAAAGCGAAGGAAGCCGGACTGAAGCGTACGCTCGTCGGGCTGACGCTGGAAGGGCGTTCGCTGCCGCGGCACGGCTATGAAATCGCGGTCAACGGCACGGTCTGCGGTCATGTGACCAGCGGCACCATGTCGCCACTGCTCGAGAAGGGCATCGCGATGGGGTATGTCCCCGTCGAGCACGGCACGGAAGGCAGCACAGTCGACATCATGATCCGGAACAAGCCCGTCCCCGCGACCGTGGTGAAGGTTCCGTTCGTCAACAAACAATAATATAGTAGGAATATTGGCCGGGAGGTCCTGCCTCCCGGCCGCCGATTCGCCTATTGCGACGTAAAAGCAAACATACCGAAACCCCGAAAGAGAGCCGGAGCGGCCGCTCGACGCTCGACACGAAGCGGAAGCTCGACATCATCGGCCTGCTGATGATGGCGGCCGCGTTTCTGATGCTGCTCGCGCTGATTTCGCATGCGCATGCCGACGAGACCGTGGCCGATATCGGTTTCGGGGATCTGATGCGGCTCTTCGGCGGCGATCCGGAGATCCAGGCGCGCGCCGACACCACGGCGAACTGGCTCGGATTGTTCGGCGCGATCATCGCCAATTTCTTCATCAACATTACCGTCGGCTACTTTGCGCTTGCCTTCCCGGTATTGCTGATGCTCTGGGGCTGGTCGATTCTGCGGCGCAGAGATCTCCGCGCCCTGGCGTACTACACGAATTACTCGCTTGTCCTCGTCTTTCTGTTTTCGACGTTCCTTGGGCTCGTCCGTCTCATTTCCTGGATGCCCGAGCTTTCGGTTTCCTGGTCCGGGAACATCGGCGATTTTGTCGCCGGACTGATTTCCCGGCTGATCGGGACGACCGGCGGAGTGATCATCATCGTGACGACGATCATCGTTCTAGCCGTGGTGGTCGTGGATTACGATATCCAGGCCACCTTCGACCGCGGGCGCCGTCTTCTCGACTGGCTGCGGACGACGATCACCGGGAAGGCGAGCGCGCTGAACACCGCCTTCAAGGCTGAGCGTGACGCCGCGGCCGGCTCTGCGGAAAGCGCCGCTCCGCTGGAAGCGGAGGCAACGGAGGAGAAGACCAGTCGCCGGCGTGCAAAACCTGATCGTCCTTCCATCGCACCCGTTCCGCCGCCGCCGCTGCAGGTTTCCATTTCGCGGCAGCAGGAGGAGGATGATTCGTGGAAGATCTCGTCGCTCCCCGAAACCGAGGAGGGAACGACGCCCCGATCCAACGGCACGATTTCGCGCGATGCCATCGAAGGGCTCGGCGGCATGCTCGGACCGATCGGGAGGCAGGCGGAGCCGCGCGGCGACAGTGCGTCCGCAGGGAAGGGCGCCGCAGAAGGACTTCGGAGCCGCACGTCAGCGGCAGCGCCCGCGCGTGTGCCGGCAGCGACGGAGACTCCGTCCGCCGACAGCGCAGCCACCGCTGCAGAGAGCGATGCCGGCGATACAGGAATCGGGGACATCGCGCTTTCGGATGTCGTGGCCAACGAGCACGAACGCAAGGCGGTGCAGGCGGCGGTTGCCCGGAAAGTGATGGAAGGGGGCGGCGCGGCCGACGCGGACGCCCTGAACAAGGAGCTCGCGGAAGTGGCGCTCCGATACAAATTCCCTCCGCCGGACCTGCTCGATCGGCAGGTGAACACGAATACCGTGTCGGACGAGGAGCTGCGAAACAAGGCCGCGCAGGTGAAGGAGAAGCTCGCGGTTTTCGGCATCGGGATCGAGAGTATTTCGGTGACGCCGGGTCCGGTGGTGACGCTGTTCGAGCTCGTACCGGATTCCAGCGTGAAGATCAGCAAGATCACCTCGCTGGCCGACGACCTCGCGCTGGCGCTGGCCGCGAAAGGCATCCGCATCATCGCGCCGATACCCGGGAAGAGCGCCGTCGGCATTGAAATTCCGAACAGCGCTCCGGAGCTGGTGAATTTCCGCAGCGTCGTGACGGCACCCGAATTCATGAAGTCGAAGCACCGACTGACGCTCGGTCTGGGCAAATCGATCACGGGCGACGTCGTCTGCGACGATCTCGCGCGCATGCCGCATCTGCTGATCGCCGGTGCGACCGGGTCGGGAAAAAGCGTCGGCATCAACGTCATGATCACGAGCCTGCTGTTCCGCATGAAGCCGTCGCAGGTCAAATTCGTGATGATCGACCCCAAGAAAATCGAGCTCGCGCAGTACCGCGGGCTCAGCAGACATTTTCTCGCAACCTGTCCCGACATCGACGAAGAGATCATCACCGATCCGACGAACGCCGTGATCGTGCTCAAGAGTCTCGAACTGGAAATGGACATGCGGTACACGAAACTCGCGAAGGCGGGCGTGCGGCATGTGGACGATTACAACAAAAAGGTGGAGAACGGTCAGGTACGGGACAGCGAACTGCTGAAGCACTATCAGCTGCCGTACATCGTCGTGATCATAGACGAGCTCGCGGACCTGATGATCACCGCCGCACGCGAAGTGGAAGAACCCATCGCGCGTATCGCGCAGCTTGCCCGTGCGGTCGGCATCCATCTCGTGGTCGCGACGCAGCGTCCGTCCGTGGACGTCATCACGGGTGTGATCAAGGCCAATTTCCCGGCGCGCATCGCGTACCAGGTCGCGAGCCGCATCGACAGCCGCACGGTGCTCGACGGCACCGGTGCCGACCAGCTGCTCGGCAACGGCGACATGCTGTATCTTCCGGGCGGTCAGCCCAAGCCTGCGCGCGTGCAGAACGCCTACCTCTCGACCGAGGAGGTGGAGCGCGTCGTCGAATTCATCGGCGACCAGCACGGGTACCAGCGTCCCTACACGCTTCCTTCGGTGCGGTCGCAGCAGAAGGCGAAGTCGCGTGAAGACGATATCGGCACGGACGACCTCATGTTCGAGGCGGCGCGTCTGATCGTGCGTCACCAGCAGGGATCGGTGTCGCTGCTGCAGCGGCGGCTGAAAATCGGGTATTCTCGCGCGGCGCGCATCGTCGACCAGCTCGAAATGGCGGGCATCGTCGGCCCCTACGACGGGAGCAAAGCCCGTCAGGTCATGGTAGAAGACGAGGAGCAACTCGAAGATATTCTGCAAACGCTGTAAGGAGCCGAAATGAAAACACGCTGGATGCTCTTCGTTCTGACTGCTGTTCTCCCCCTCATGGTGGCCTGGGCCATCGATGCGCGGAAGATCATCGAGAACGTGCAGGAGCGCTACGACGACATGACCGACGCGACGATCACTTTTTCGCAGAGCGTTCGATTCAAAGTATCGAAGGCAGAGCAGAGCGTCACCGGGACGCTGCTGTTCAAGAAACCGAACAAGTACCGTATTGAGACGGACGAACGGACAGTGGTTACCGACGGAAAAACGTCATGGTCCTGGAGTCCGCGCAACCGTCAGGTTGTGATAGATAATTACAAGGAAGAGACGCATTCCCTTTCTCCGGAGCAGCTTCTGCTCTCGTATCCGAAGGATTATTATTCCACGCTCGTCGGAGAGGAGAAGCTTGCCGGGCAGAGCACCTACGTGCTCAAGCTCACGCCGAAGGAGGACAACGCGTTCGCGACGGCCATGAAGATCTGGGTGAGCAAGGACTGGCTCATCCGGAAAGTGGAAATCACCGACATCAACGGAGCGGTGACCACTTACATCATCGAGAAGATCAGCGTGGATCAGGAGCTGCCCGATGCGAAATTCACGTATCAGGTGCCTGCGAAGGCTGAAATCATCGATCTGCGGTAACCGTCGGCCCTGACATGCCGTTACTTGAGTTCCCCGGCCGTTCCTGAGCGGATGGCCGCGTCAGATATCCGTCAGCGTGCGTTCAATCGCGCGTCATATATTTGACACTAGCGATTCTGTAAATGCTAAGTTGTTGTCAATGAAGAGCTTTTGCTTTGGCAGGAATTTTGCATAGTACGTGAAGGATACGCGTGCGCCTCAATCGGCGGCGCAGGAATGTAAGAAGTTGGTTCAGGAAGCGAGATCCGGTTGATTGGTAAGAGTACAGCAGGTATATTACTGACTTCCAAATTTTGGATTTCGACCTGAGAACATTTTGTAAGCATGACCTTTTCTTTAAAAAATATCGGAGGTTCAAGGAATTAAAGGAATCAAGAAATCACCAGAACAAACCACCAGGTTGTTTATCGCGTTAACCCGTCAACCCCGACTCTATTATCAATTCACTAGGAGAATTTTCGAATGAAGAAAACCCTAACTTTTCTGTCCGTCTGCGCACTCGTGCTGGTCTTCGGTTTCAGCGCGAATGCACAGATCCGTACAGTGACGGGCGACTTCTTCAACATCGTGCGCACCATCGAGCAGACGGCTGACTCCGTGACCTTCGTCGCGGATACGCTGACGTTTGCCGATAGCGGTGGCGGTGTGGGCAACTTCAATCACAACGACTCCGTCGCTGTGATGTTTGTCCAGAACCGCTTCAAGGTGGTCAACAGCATGCTTACCGCAACGCTGTTCGACTACATCAAGGTGCGTATTGCGACGACGAGCCAGAACCCGTCGGGTCCGGCGATGACATTGGCCAATCAGGGCTACAATGGTGTCATCACGAACACGGCGCTGCCGCCTCAGAATGAGGCAGCATCGGCTGGTCGCGACCTGGGCATCCGTCCGGTCTATCGCCCCGTTGGAGATATTGCTTCGTCAAGTCCTTTCAACAGCGATCCGAGTGAGATTCGCCAGATGATGACCTTCCGGATTTTGAATCCGACGGCCGGTGGCGATGTCATTCAGATGAAGAACATCTTCTTCAAACCGAACATTAATAACCTGACTGGTCTGGCCGTTCCCCCGGACACGACCAAAGACACGCTTCGCGCGTATCTTCTTGACGGAAGCAGCGGCAACCCCAATGCTTACGGCAATGTTATTCCGAGTGGCCAGTTCTCTGGTGGTACTGACCTCGCGATCGTTCGACTGCTTCCGGGTACCTCCCGCCTTCTCGTGTGGGTGAGTGACTCCGCGCAGGCAGTTGATGCTGGTGAATATATTGGTTCCTTTGGTGATTACTCTCGCGGCCGTTACTTCCTTGGTGACGATGGTCTGCCCTACGATGCATTGAACGTCGCTCACACGTCGTTCCGTCCGGGCGCCACTCGTACCCTCGGTCTGACCGTCGTGCAGAACCCCGATTTCGGTATGATGGTCGACGGTATGCCGCCTGAGCGCAATCCGCTGCGTTATACCAATCTCTATCAGGCACTTGCTCCCGCCAACTTCACCGAAGCTGGCTGGTACGCAGGCGTCAACCCGAATCCTGTCAACGGTCTCATTCCGCCGTATCGCGCGCTTGAGTCCAATGTTGCATCCAATCCTTACCAGCCGGGTCTGGTTTCCTCCGCTGTCGATACCCTGCGCTTCCTTGATGTGTATGGTAACCGCACGTGGGACCGCATGACCCAGCCGGGACTGAAAGCTCTCGCATACACGATCAATGACGCTGCTCCGGAAGATCGTACGGTCTATCTGAAGGGCGTGAGCGCCGCTGATGATACCCTTCGTCAGTTCGGTCAGATCGTGTATCGCCGTCTTGCTTACACCCATGCCGACGTCGGCAGCAATCCGGGTGGTGTTGAGGATTCCGTGCGTATCTATGCATACGCCGACGTCCAGTACACCGATCCGGGTGGCATTTCCCGTATGATCGCGGCTGTCGGAGATACCTCCGGTGGTTTCCCGCGTTTCTACGTTTCCGGCATGATGAACGGTGCCTACCGCGCCAACGAAGCTCTCGTTGACGGCGGCGCCCGTGTCAATGGTCCGATCTGGTATCCGGACGGCGATGCGACCAACCCGATGGGTTACCGCATGCCGGTCGATCCGCTCGGCATCAACTCCCTCCCGCACACCGGTAGCAAGATTGTCGTGCGCCCGAACATTCCGCGCGCCATCGACATCAACCCGACCGACCAGTGGAAGGGTACCGCAGACAACAACTATCTGCGTGTTGACATCCTCATGGCTGACGGCTACGGCAACACCGTGGATGACAACGAGCGCTTCAAATTCGAACTCTCCCCGTTCGGTCAGCTTTCCAACGGACTGCAGTACCGTCTCAACGGCGTGTTCGATTCGCTCGTCAACCCGATTTCGCCGATCCAGGTTACCGGCGGTAACATTGACTCCGGTCGCGTCTTTGTTGGTACGTCCAACATGGGCCGCAACAACCGCGTGTTCCGTGCCGCTTCCGGTAGCAACAACGTCGGTCCGTATCGTATCCGCGTTCGTGGTTCCTATGCGTTCAACGACCGTGGCAGCGATGTCAACGATCCCAACAAGCTCGATCTGACCCCGGGTGCCGGTTTCGCGCACTTCAACTTCATTCCGGACGGATCGCCGAACAACAACTTCGGTATCTGGTTCGGACCGGGCACTGGCTACAACGCCAACCTCGGAAAGAACATGGGTCAGACCACGGCCATGGACTCCACGGACGTGATTTGGGACGGTGTGAACTGGACGTACATTTCC
>QKAF01000108.1 GCA_003246455.1 Bacteroidota bacterium | reverse complement strand
TGCCATGCCCGCGGTCAGTGAACTCGTGCCCGCGGCGTGGCAGACCCTCCCAGGCATCGTGGCTCTCGGCCTGCTCGCCAGCGGGGGATCGAGTCTGTGGAATTCCGTCCTGGACTATGCCAGCGCGGTCAAATCCATCACGAAACTGAACGCGGAACTCAAGAAGCTCAAGAAAAAGAACGCCTGAGCCCGGTACCCCCGCAGGGGAATTCCCGCCATTCCCGGCCAGGGTCCGGGGACCTCACGGGGGTGCTTCTACGCACAAATGCGAATACGCACAAGTGCGTATAGGACTGTATCCACGGTACGCGTACCTTGTGTCCAGTCATACCCCACCGTCACACGCATTCGGATCCTCTCCATACCTCCTGCGATGTAGGAGAAAGGTTCTTGCGAGTAAACATTCAGGACGGATGGCGTTCGAACCCATGGTCCCGAACGGCGTCTGAAACAGCCTCTGCTGTCCAGACGGGTACACCGGCAAGACCGATTCTCTCCGCAACGTAACTGATTTATACACCAGTGGAGCAGGATCACAATGATATCTGCAATTACGTTCCCAACACGGTATGTTCTGGCTTCCTGCCTGGCCCTGGCCGTGCTGCTGCTCGTCCCGTACGCGTCGGGCCTCGCACAGCCGATACCTTCAGGAACCATTGATACCGTCACCACACTCATCGACGAACTCGATGCCAGCGCCGATCCCAGCCTGGGCGCCGGTACCAGTTTTCGCGAAGCCGTGGAGTATTCCGCGGCGGGCGACCGCATCGTGTTCGATGCAGGGCTCACCGGCACGGTCTTCCTGACCCTCGGTGAAGTGCTGATTTCTCATGATCTTATCATCAACGGACCGGGGAGCAGCATCATCGAGCTCAACGGAAACGACCTTTCCCGCATCATTCGTGTCGACACAAGCACCTCGGTCATTCTTTCGGGTCTGACGCTGGCCTCCGGCCGTGCGGTCGACGGCGCGGCGATCTTCTCCGAGGGATGGCTTTCTGTTTTAGCTTCTTCGGTGCGATGGAGCACGGCCATTCAGCGTGGCGGTGCGATCTATCACGACGGTGACACGCTGCGGCTGATCGGCAGCCGCTTCGAACGCTGCGAAGCCTACATTCATGGCGGAGCGGTGGCGGTCGCCGGCGGCGAAGTCTTTATCGACAGCGACATATTCGACGGAAACACCGCCGGAGGCAACGGTGGTGCGCTCTACTATACGAATACCGCCGTGCACGCCGGCAGCTCGACGTTCAGCGACAACACCGCAAGCGGCAGCGGCGGTGCAATCGCCGTGGGTGCGAGCGCGTCCCTGACTCTCGTGCGATCCACGATCAACGGAAACCGTGCTTCAAACGGCGGCGGTATCCAGAATGGCGGTACCGTCACCATCACGAGCAGCACCATCAGCGGCAATACCGCGGATAACAGCGGCGGCGGCGTGCGGAACAGCGGGACCTTCTCCAGCGACTTCGCCACGATCGCCTTCAACAGCGCGACCATGGGCGGCGGTGTCCTTACAACGGGGACGTTCAGTCCTTCACGGACGCTGATCGCCGAGAATACCGCGGCGACGGGAGCGGATGTTCACGGTGCGGCCACATCCGGCAGTACCAACCTCGTTGCCATCGCCGACGGCAGCAGCGGCTGGGTCGGTGGCGACATCACGGGCACCGCTTCCAAACCGGTGGACGCGTCGCTCGACGACCTCCGTCTCAACGGCGGTCAGACCAAGACGCACGCACTGCTCATCTGCTCCAGGGCCATTGACGCCGCCGACAGCACCGGGACCTGGAACATGACCGATCAGCGCGGGCAGGCCCGTAAAGTCAACGGTGACAATGACGGAATCGCCGTGCCGGACATCGGCGCGTACGAATCGCTGTCCATCCTTGATGTCACGGCGCCCGAGATCGTCTCTCACCCCGCATTCAAGGTGTACCTCGATTCGACGGGACATGCGACGATCACCAAAGACACCCTGCTGCTCAACGCGTTCGACAACTGCGAGGTTGTCAGCACGTATGCCAGCAAGCTGAACTTCAGCTGTGCCGATATCGGCATGGCGGACGATACGCTGAAGGCAACCGATCGCAGCCATAATACCGCGACCAAGGTCATCCAGGTCGAGGTCATCGACGACACGCCGCCGACGCTGACCGTTCCGGCGGATAAATTCGTCAATGCCAGTTCGTCCAGCTGCGGTGTGACGCTTACCGCCGCACAGCTCGGTACCGCCACGGCGACCGACGGCTGCGGGGGTGTTACCATCTCGAACAACGCGCCCAGCGAATTCCCGGTCGGATTGACGCTCGTGCTCTGGCAGGCGGAGGACGGCAGCGGAAACGTGAGCTACGGCCAGCAGTACGTCACTGTCACCGACGCCACGGCACCGTCGATCACCCCGCCCGCGGATATTTCCGTGCGGACTCCGGGAAATGCCTGCTATGTTCTCGCCGCCAATCTTGACCTCGGTATTCCCACCGCGTCCGACAACTGTTCGGTCGAGGTGACGAACGACGCGCCGGCACAGTTCCCGCTGGGTGCGACCGTCGTTGTATGGACGGCAACCGATCCCGCCGGCAATATGAGCCAGGCGAATCAGACCGTGACGGTCATCGACTCCACCGCGCCGGTGATCTTCGCGCCGGCGGACCTCGCGCTCGTTTCGGATATCGACAGCTGCAGCCGCGCAGGCGCCAATGTCAACCTCGGTTCTCCGACCGCGTCGGATAACTGTGCCGGCGTGATCGTGACCAACGACAAGCCCGCCAGCTTCCCCATCGGGGAGACGAGCGTGACCTGGACAGCGACCGATGCCGCGGGCAACGTGGCCCTGGCAGTGCAGAAAGTGACCATTTTCGACGGAAATCCGCCGACGGTCATCGCTCCGCCGGATATCGAAGTCCCCGCGGACTCCGGAACTTGTGCCTGGGCCGTGGTTCCGTCCATTCTCGGCACGGCGACAAGCACCGACAACTGCAGCATCCCGACCGTGACCAACAGCGCGGGCTCCTCGCTGGGCGTCGGCACGCACCGCGTCATCTGGACGGCGCTTGACGGCAACAGCAACCGTTCCACCGACGTGCAGATCGTCACGGTTGTCGGCGATCCGCCTTCGATCGTCTGCAGGCCGGACACCACCGTCAATACCGATCCCGGCAAGGCCGGAGCGGTGGTGACGTTCCTTCCGCCGATCGCAGCAAGCGGCTGTTCTGAAATCGAGATCATCCGCACCAGCGGACTCGGAAGCGGAGACTTCTTCCCGGTCGGGACGACGAACGTCGCGTATATGGCCATCGACGGTAGCAACCAGATCGCCGTCTGCGACTTCGACGTGACCGTCGAGGATCACGAGAATCCGCAGATTTCGGTGAATGTCGCGCCGCGCATCCTCTGGCCGGCGGACAACAACATGTACGAGATCAAGGCCACGGTCGTCGTCTGGGACAACGTGCCCGGTGCATCGGCCGTGCTGACTTCGATCATCTGCAATCAGCCGGCGGCCGGCGATATCGCGGGCGCCACGCTGGGAGTCTTCGACGAGTACTTCGAGCTTCGCGCGAAGAACATCAACGCTCCCCGCACGTACACGGTCACGTATACGGCGACGGATGTCGCGGGCAATACCGCCAGTGACGCGGCCGTCGTATCGGTACCGACGCAGAAACCGAAGGATTTCGAGGAAGAAATTCTGCCGGCACCTTCCACGGTGACCCTTGCGCAGAACTATCCGAATCCATTCAACCCCACTACGCTCATCACGTTCGGGATCCCGGCGGAGCAGCATATCGAACTGCGTATCTATAACGCCATGGGCGTTCCGGTGCGCACGCTCGTGAGCACACAGCTTCCGGCCGGAACCTACACGATGCAGTGGGACGGGACCGACGACAACGGCCTGCCGCTCTCCAGCGGTGTTTATCTCTATATGCTCCGAAGTGGCGGCGACCACCTCGAGCGAAAGATGATCCTGGCCCGATAACCCCTCAACAAGCGTTCCCCGGCCGTGGCTCGTCCCGGTCGGGGAACGTTTTGTTTTACGGACCTCTTGCATCCCTGTCACCCCTGTTCTAATATTTGGCATGATATCCGTCTGTGTTGGCTCCGCAATTCCGCTCTTTCGGGAAGGTCTCCTTCGGACCCTCGGCGAAGACCGAGGGGTGATCGTGATAGCGATCGCGATGGAGTCCGAAGCCGTGCTCCGTTCCTGCCGCCCGGGACGTCCCGACGTTCTCGTGCTGGACACCACGCTGCCCGGCGACAACACCTCCGCGCTTCTCCGGCGGGTGCGTCAGAAAGGATGCGACGCGTCGGTCGTACTGTTCGGAGACTGGACACCTGAAACTGCCGGTGCGGCACGGCGTCTTGAGTGCAATGCGCTGGTCAGTCTGTACGACACCACGGATACATTCGTCCGCTCCGTGCATTACGCCGCGGAGGGAGACACCTTCATGTCCGACCGCGTACTCGGGCTGCTGCAGATATTCGATACGGACCCCGAGACGCCGGGAAGCCGTATTGAACGCCTGTTGACGCCTACGGAACGGCAGATCCTGCGTTCGCTTGCGGAAGGGGGAACGAGCAAGGACATCGCCCGCGACATGTTCATCAGCTACAGAACCGTACAGAAACACCGGAACAACATCGCGCACAAACTGGGGCTCGAGGGACCGAACGCGCTCATGGCCTTTGCCATGCGCCACTATTCAGGGAGGCGATAAATACGCACTAGTGCGTATGGACGTCCACGCCGGAAAACCGTAGTATACGGGCACTCATCGCAGGAGTATGTTCGAGAATCCGTGCAGCATGACCAATGCTGCCCGCGATTGCGTGTGATACAGCGCAAGCTGGTGGACGTTGTATGATGGTGCCTGCCATCATCCATCAAGATCTATCGGAGGTTGTATCACGCCTATGAAAACCAGACATGTCGCTCTGGTCTTGTTGGGAATATTGCTGTCCTGGACTGCCCGGGCTCAGCGTATCGATCCCGCGGTTGTCGCGGTATCCGGTTCCTTCGCGCAGACGTCTTCCGTCAGCGTTTCCTGGACCGTCGGCCAAACGGCCGTCGATCTTCGACACGGTCATTTCGGCACGCTCAGCGAAGGTTTCCAACAGGCCTTCCTTACTGTCATCCCCACCAAGGATCGCAGTACCGCATTTTCCCTCGATCTTTATCCCAATCCCACACGTTACTCCGTCCTCGTGACCATCAACGGGGCACAGGACAACATGACGCTGGTACTCTATAACCTGCTTGGAGAATCCGTTCTCCGCCAGGAAGTACGCAGCGGGGATCAACGCGTCCGACTCGCCTTTGACACACTGCCCAGCGGTATGTATCTGCTGGTCGCGTTCTCTGGTGCAGGTGAGCAGCTGGCTCTTTACAAAATTGTCAAAGCAGAATAATCATAAGAGAGTGAAAATCATCATGAGAAGTTTCCTCACGATACTCCTGCTCATCCCGCTCTGCCTGTCGGCAGCGCTGGCGCAGTCACCTCCCCTGATAAACTACCAGGGCGTGGCAAGAAGCAGCGACGGGACAGTATTGCAGGACCATGCGCTCAGTTTGCGCATCAGCGTCTTGAAAGACGGCCCGAGCGGACCGATCGCATACAGCGAACGGCACAATGTGGTCACGAATGATTTCGGAATGTTTACCCTGCAGATTGGCGGGGGCGACCTGCGTCAGGGCGCGCTCGATGCGCTGAACTGGGGCAAGAACAGTTACTGGCTGCAGGTGGAAATGGATGAAGAAGGCGGGACGAACTACACCCTGCTCGGCGCATCCCAGCTTCTTTCCGTCCCGTACGCCTTCCACGCATTGCACGCGACCGAAGCGGATCGTGTGCTCGCAACGGATGCGACCGGACAGACGGTCTCGTCCAACGGATCACCCTGGTCGACACGCGGAAATGAGGGCACCGATGCATCGCTCGACTTCATCGGCACCGCCGATCCGGTCGACCTGGTCTTCAGCACCGACAACCTCGAGCGTCTGCGTCTGACCACGTACGGAAAACTGGGTCTCGGCACGAATGCGCCGGCCAGCTCCTTCGACGTCGCCGGGAACGCCACCATCGGTGCCGGTTACGCCGGCACAAACGCCGCGCCCGAGAACGGCATGCTCGTTCAGGGCCAGGTCGGTATCGGTGAACCCTTCCCCAACGCGATGCTTGAAGTTTCCGGCGAATTCATCGTCGGTTCGAATTTCACCGGCGTGAACCTGCCGCCGCTCAACGGAGCGCTTTTCGAAGGCCGTGTCGGTATCGGAACTGCCGGTCCCGGAAGCATGCTGAGCGTCAAGGGCGGCGTTGCGGTCGGCAACACGTTCTCGGAAAACGAGGCACCGGCCAACGGCGCGGCGTTCGAGGGCAAAGTCGGTATCGCGACGACCATCCCGAAAAGTTCGCTCGGTGTCGCGGGCAACACCTCGATCGGCGCCGAGTACGCGCGTACATTCTTGGCACCCTCCAACGGTCTCATCGTGCAGGGCGACGTCGGTTTCGGTACCGAGGCGCCCCTGAGCCGGCTCGGTGTCGCGGGCAACGTGAGCATCGGTTCGCTCTACGCGAGCGCCTACCCGGCACCGGAAGACGGACTGATGGTCGAAGGACCCATCTGGTCCGGCGTCTTCGAATCCGAATACATGTTCCATGTGCTCGGGAACAGCTATCTCGACGGCACCGCGGAAATCACCGGGAATACCAAGGTGGGCGGAACGCTTGACGTCGACGGCGTGACCACCGTGCACGATCTCACCGACGTGCCGGTCATCAAGGCGATGATCGAAGTCAATGACGCCAGCTTCCTCGGCAGCTTCCACACCAGGGGCGGCGCGGGCGTCGAGAAGAACCTCAACGTCGGCGTCGACGCCGGTATCGGACGCGACGCGTATGTCGGCCGCAACCTCAAGGTCGGCGGGACCGCGAACTTCAAGAACCTGGTCGTCGAGAATTACGCGGACATCGGCAGCAACCCCGATCCGGTCTACGATCCGGACCTGAATCCGAATCCGCCCTTCCCCCGCACGCTCATCAACAAGGGGCAGACCCTTCTCGAGAAAAAGGTCGAGATCACCGATCCGACGCAGTCGACCTCCAAAACCAGCGGCGCGCTCGTCGTCACCGGTGGTGTCGGCGTGCAGAAAAATCTCAATGTCGGCGGGCAGGTCAAGATCGACTATTCCGGTGCAGCCCCCACGCAGGGAACCGCATCGAGTTATCCGTTCTACCTGACCGGTACCTCCCAGGGCATGGCCGTCAAGCTCAACACGAGCGCGAACAAGAACAATTCGTATGTCGGCTTCTGGGACAACGGCGGGAAGCACGGAAGCATCGACGCGGAAAGCCAGGCCGACCGCTACCTGAGCCTGGAATTCGTGCTCATGACGCTGCGTCATATCTGGGACGTTGCGGAAGCTGCGGTGGAACTCGTGTCGGATGTGACCGATTTTCGTGTCGGCGTTGGTCTCGGTGCGGTTACCGTGACCCCGGGTCCGGCGAAAATCATCAAATCCACGGCGAATATCATTCTGATCGCTGCTGAAGTGGCGTTGGAGCAGTACAAGTACGCCACCGAATACGGTGTATCCTACAACTCCGGCAACGCCGATTACGCGGAGTGGCTCGAGCGCGAGGATCCGAACGATCAGTTCGCATTCGGCGATATCGTCGGCGTGCATGCCGGGAAGATTTCCCGCAGGGTCGCGGATGCCGACATGGTGTTCGTGATTTCGAAATCGCCCATCGTTCTCGGTAACACGCCCCCCGAGGGCAGCGAACATCTCTTCGAGAAGTGCGCATTCCTCGGCCAGGTGCCCGTGAAGGTCGTCGGTCCGGTTTCGCCGGGCGACTACATCCTGCCCTCGGGCAAGGATAACGGTGTCGGTTACGCCGTCGCCCCCGCTCTCATCACTGCCGAGCAGTGCGGGCTGGTCGTCGGTATCGCATGGGAATCGCTCGAAGCGGGCGTCCCGGGCTATGTCAACGTCGCCGTGGGTATGCCGGTCAAGTCCAGCGTGGACGTTCTCAAGCGTCAGCAGGAAACGATCGCATCCCTCGAAAATCGCGTGAATGCGATGGAATCGGTCATGCGCGAACTGGTGCCCGATCTCGATGACCGCCTTGCACGCTACGGCGTCGCGCCGTCGTCTTCGGGTGACGAAGCGGCTCCCATGCCCGCGGGTGCTCCGAACGTGACGAACCCTGTCGATCCCAATCCGGGTGCGGGCACGCCCAATCCCGATCTGATTACGGAGGAAGTGTTTGCCAAGGCCATCGACATGGCGACAAGCGAACTCCGCGGCCGCGGGCAGAATCCCGACAAGATTCCGCTCATGGTTTCGCTGCGTAACGACGGAACCTTCCGCGCGTCGTATCTCAATGCGCTGAAGGAACTCGTCCGCACCGGCGGCGACAATACCGAACTGGAACGCGTGACCAAAAACGTTCAGTAATCGGCCGACGATCCCGTGAGAAAAGAGGACGGACAATTAGTCCGTCCTCTTTTCATTTGCCTGAAACCCTGCGTGCATTCCCCCGTATCCCCCCTGACAACGCATTCTCCCGTACCAACCCGGTTTCTGCACTTCATCCGCGACGTGCGTACTATCCATGTATACAGAACAACGAAATACGCGACATTCCACCGGACGGTGCAGATATGCCTTCCGGGGGATCGTCGTGCGTGCGTGCGGCCTGCAGTACCGAGGGAGGTGAACGTCCGGGCATTATGCCGATACGATCGAATACAGCAACGATCACCTGCAGCTTAGGAGGTCTCCATGTACACGTCAGCCACCGCTTCCCGACGCTCCCGGGGTGGAGTGTTCTGTGTCCTGTTTTTCGCGACAACCATGACCCTCGCTGCACAATCCTGGACAGTGCGATACGACGGCACCGCGCTCTCCGGCGTCCCCTCGGAAAAGGAAATGAAGGTTGTGAAACGCATCATCCACAGCGAGCAGCTGGGGGTGTCGTGGCAGCCCCTCGTCCGTTACGACAACGCGTACGATCACCATGCGCGGGTCTGGTCCCAGCAGGTCTCCGTGTGGGCCGACGGCGACTGGTGCCTGGCGGCACGCGAACTGTTTACCTGGGACAATTCGGGAGAATTATACTCCAAGACGCGGCAGAACTGGAACGGCACGATCTGGAATAACCTCGAGCGCATCCGCAGTTCCTTTGACATCGATTCCGGGGACCGGACGCTGACACGCTATCGCTGGGAAAATAACGACTGGAAGCTCGTTGGAAGGAGTGTGGAACGCTTCAACGACGAACGCCGCGTCGAGAGCGTGCGTGATTACATCTGGAGCGAGGACGGATGGCGCGCTTTGACGCTCACCGTTCGGCTGTACAACACCGAGGGGCAGTACTCGGGGTACGAGCATTACGAACTCTGGGATAATTTCCTCGACGCCCGCAGTGAGGCAACCGTGGCTCCGGGGGGAATGATCGGCGAGGAGGTCCATTTTACGCGTGAACGCGACGGCGACTGGGTTCGCAGCCACCGGGATCGCTGGACCCGCGACAGCAACGACCAGCTGACGGACCTCTATGTGGACGAATGGCGGGAAGGAGCGTGGAAGGAATGGAAATGGGATGCGTACGTTCTGGCGCCGTTCACGCTCGCAGCCGAAAATCACGCTGCGCTGCCCGCTTTCGGGATGGAATCGTACCCGAATCCCACCGGCGGAAGCCTGCAGGTGCAGGTCCGCTGTCCTGAAGCAGTGACCGCGGCGGTGGAATGCGTGGATCTCCTCGGACGGCGCCTGGCGTTGCTTCCCGAGCGGCAGTTTGAGGCCGGCACGACCGTGCTGCCGCTGCAGCTCGACGGACTGCCGCGGGGGCTGGTGTTCCTCCGGCTCGTCGACGGGGCGACGGTGCGCAGTGTCGAACGGATTCTGCTTCGGTAGCTCCGCGCGGAACCGGGAAGGACGTTCGGCCGCGCATACCGGGGGCCGGGTGACCCGGGAATCGGACGGGTTGAAAACGAAAGAGGCCGTCGGTACAGCTGACGGCCTCTTCGCATGTATGTGAGGGCGCGATTTTCCTTCGGGTATCCTATATCGTGAAGTTCCGAATGTTCCAGGTGAGCGTCAGGAGCACATAGCGCTGGAGAAGCGTCGTGCGGGCGTCTTCGATATAGGTTTCGGTGACGTTGCGCGTGATACTGTTGTTCTGCTTCAGCACGTCGAATACCGTCGCGCGGATTTCCGCAGCGTTGTCCGGGAGAAATTTGTAGCCGAGACTCAGATTCCAGAGCAGGAAATCGTCGTTGTATCCCTCGGAGAGACCGCTGTAATATTCATGCGCGAGATCGGTATTGAAGACGAAGTCGTCGAGCAGGATCCAGTTGAACCGCAGGCGTGACGACTGCGTCATGTAGTGACTGTTGTTCTGTTCCTGCAGCGAATTGGCGATCCACGTCATATTGGACTGCGTCGAAATGGTGAAGTCGAGGTCCTGGCTGATGTTGCTCGTCAGCGAAACGCCGATCCCCGCCACGGGCGCGGAAGCGTAGTTGATCTGGCCGTTGATCCGGCTGGGCGTGCGGGAGAAGGTCCCCGACAGGTTCAGATTGAGATTCGACTTCAGGAATCCGATCGCCTCCCCATATGTCATGTAGCTCCGCAGGGAGAATGAGCCCTCGAAGTTTTCCGGTCGCGTGATCTGCGTGCCGCGCAGAAGGGGGATGCCGTCGAAGACCGTGGTGTCGCGGCTGGCGATGATGGTGTTGTTCCCCACCGGATCGAACGTGTAGCTGCCCATTGCGAAGAGGAAGAAGTAGCTGCCCGCGCCGAGGTTCGCCGCGGAATAACGCATGCCGAGAAAGTGCATGTATTCCTGGTCGAGGCCGGGATTCCCGATGCTCAGCTGCAGCGGGTTCGAATTGTCGAGAACGTTCTGCAGGCGGTCCACGCTCGGGGGAGACGTGCGGCTGCGATAGAAGAGGTTCATGTCTTTCCCCTGCGCGAATTTCAGTCGCATCATCGCGTACGGCATCACATCGCCATAGGAGCGGTCGATGTTCCCGGAATAGGGATAGACCTGCTCGTTCTGCAGGTTGGCCCACTGATACCCCACTCCGACCATCGCATTGACGTCGTCCTGCTCGTAGCGGTATCCGACACTTGCATTCTGCGTGAGGTAATCCGTACTGAATTCGTTGCTGAGCAGCGGATCGAGTTCCTCGATCGTACCCGCGAGCAGCGGCTGGTTCCAGGTCCGCTTGTTGGAGGCATCGTTGCTGAAGGACGTGCGATGGCGCAGCTGAATCTGCCCGTTGTCGCCCAGCGGCTCGGTGTACGTGGCGGTCGCTTCCACCGACCAGCCCTGCTTGTCGAGATTGGAGCGCTGGGAGGTCGTATCGAAGACGGCAGTGCCATCGAAGCTGGCATACTCGGAGAACAGGCTGTTATCGCCGCCGTTGTTGTTGATGCCGTTTTCTATCTCGAAGGAGAACGTCCTGCCCCGAGTCTCGAACCGGTGCCGGTACAGCAGTTCGTTGTCGAAGGACAGCCCGGAAAGATCCGAATTGAACGTGCTGGAATTACTGTTGATCATCGCTCCGGAGAGCGAGGTCCCCGCCAGCGTCGTTTCGCTCCCGTCATTGATCTGCGCCGAGAGCCGCGGCCGCCAGAGGATGGAGTTCAGCGTATCGATCTTGTAATCGACTTTCATGTTGAGGCGGTGATTCATGTTCACCGTACCCGAGGCGGTCGTTTCGTCGTAATACTGTCCCAGTACTTCCGGCAGGATATACTCGCGGGCGAGGCCGGTATTCGCTTTCAGATTGCTGCGGTTGAAGAAGTAGCTGCCGGAAACCTCGATATTGTCCGCCCAGGTGTCGATGTAATTCACGCCGACCGCGTTCGTGCTGGCGATGCCGTTGCTCGTATTCACGATGAAATCGTTGATGCTGCCGCGGTTGAAATTCGGCATGCCGCCGCCGCTCGGCCGGGGTCCGCCCCTGCCGCCTCCGCGCATGCCGCCGGGGCCGCCGCCGCTGGAGGCCAGCATGACGCCGAGGAGGTCTTCGGATGCGAAATTCTGTTCATTGATATCGTTCGACATCGCGAGAACCGACCATCGCTGCTTTCCGTTGAAGGCGTTGAGGATTGTCCCCGCGCGGTAATGATCCTCCTCGCCGTATCCCCCGTAGATCTTCCCGAACTGCGCATTGCGGATCGCATCCCGCGTGATGAGATTGATCGCCTTTGTCTCGCTTCCGTCGCTGAAGCCGGTGAAGCGCGCCTGTTCGCTTTGCTGGTTGAACACCTGGATGCGGGAGATGATCTCGGCGGGGATGTTCCGCAGCACTGCGCGCGCGTCGTCGCCGAAAAACGGGCGGTTGTCGACGAGCACCTGCTTCACTTCCTCTCCCTGCGCTTCCACCTTCCCGTCCTTGATGGTCACGCCGGGCATTTTCGCGACGAGGTCTTCCGCCGTCGCGTCGGGATTCACCTTGAACGCATTCGCGATGAATTCCGTGGTATCCTCTTTCATGATGGCGATCGGCGCCGTCCCGGTCACCTCGACCTGATCGAGGGGAATGCTGGATTCATGCATCGTCAGGTTCCCGAGGCTGGCGGATTGCCCGCGCAGAGGGATATCCCGCATCAGGCTCGTGTACCCGACGAAGGAGATTTTCAGCACGTACCTGCCGTTGCGGAGATTATCAAAGAGAAACCGACCGTCTTTCCCGGTGACCGTGCCGCCGGCGGTCGTGCTGTCGGGAAGACGCAGGAGGATGATGTTGGCATTCGCGAGTGCCGTGCCTTCCTCGTCGACGACGCGTCCCTGTATGTTCAAGCCCTGTGCGGCAAGCGGGGCGGCGAAGAGGATGAAGGAGAAGAATGCAATGACGATTTTCATGTGGAGTCCCGAAAAAAAATATATCGGAGATTAGATGCGCGGCGTGAAAAAAGGTTTATCGCGCGCGTCGCGCGTCCGTCGATTCCGCCCAGCCGGGCGGTCAATCGCACCGGATCAACAAACATCGGCAATTTCCCGGGGTGGAAAAAATGCGCAGGTCAGACCTGCGGGAGGTCAAAAATCCGTCCCTCTGAATCCTCCGTTCCCAGGCCCCGTAAAGGAGAAAGAAATCTGAAAACCATATGCGCCGCTGCCCCGATGTAACCGAAATCGGGTGGGCGTGTCCTGTTCTCAGTCACGCGACGGTGTCCCCACGGACTCAAGTATCAGGAGGAGGAACCCATGAGGATTCTCGTACTGCTTGTGTGTCTGCTGCTGCCGATTGAGCTTTCCGCCGAATCGTATCAGATCGACGTGGTTTCGTACCGCGCGCGACTGACCATCGAACCCTCGGCCCGGTATCTCGAGGGCTGCGCGACCGTGACCTTCCGCAATGTCATGCGTTCGGATCTCCACGAGATCGCGCTGGATCTGCGGAATCTTACGACGGACCGGGTGGAGCAGGAGGGGGTACCGCAAAATTTCAGCGCGAACGACAGCGTCATCACCATCAGCCTGGAGATCCCGGTACGGCCGCTCGATACCGCCGTGATCACGGTCTGGTATCACGGGAATCCGACGCATGACCGTTCCGGGTATTCGGGAGTCGGCTTCGGACCGCGCAGCGTCTGGGCGCATCCGCAGTCCGCGGTCGAGCGCTACGTGGGCATGCTGCCGCACTGGCTGCCCTGCAACAATATTTTCTCGGACAAGGCCACGTACGATCTGACGTTCGATACGCCCGCCGGCTGGAGGGCCGCGGGGATGGGCACACTGATCGAGGAACGCGAGTCCGACGGCAGGATCCTCGCACGATGGGTCCTGCACGAGCCGCTGCATCCCGCGGGAGCCGGGTGGGCGGTCGGGGACTACGCGGTCTATCATGACACGCTGCAGGGGGTTCCGTTCTGCGCGTATGTCTGGCCGGAGACGGTCGGGTACGCGGCGCAGTACTTCAAAGCCATCGACAGCATGCTGACGGTGTTTCAGGAGCATTATGGCCCGTACCCGGGAGAGAAGATCGGCTTCGTGCTTACCGACAGCGCGACCTGTGAAGTCCATACGATGATTCTGCTTGAGCAGCCCAATCTTTTCGGTGCAGCGTACGAGACGGCGGGCCATGAACTGGCCCACCACTGGTGGGGAAACTGCGTCACGCCGATGGATGTGCGCGAGAACTGGCTGAGCGAGGGATTCGCCATGTACGGCGAATGGCTGATCACCGCGGCGCTCTCCCGCCGCCGCAACTTCGACGGTATCCTGAAGCAGTTCACGGAGTGGTATCGCACCGTGGAGGCGCCGTCCGAAGGAGCACTGCCGCTGTACGACTATCTGGGCGCCGGGGCGAAGTACAATTACCAGAGTGTCATCTACATCAAGGGGGCGATCGTGCTCAATATGCTGCGCCACTGGATGGGAGATGCGCGGTTCTGGGGCGGTATCCGCGACTACCAGCAGCGCTACAGGGACGGCAGCGTCGGCTCGACCATGTTTCGCGACGTCATGGAGGAGCATCTTGAAGAATCCCTCGCACAGTATTTCGATCAGTGGGTGTACAGCGGCGGGTGGCCGATGCTGACGGTGACGCAGCTCGATGCCTCGAGCGGCGGGGGACTGCGGCTCGGAATTCAGCAGCGCCAGGAAGGTGAGAAAGGGTGGCCGCTGTTTGAAACGCCGGTCGATATCGAAGTGGTGACCCTGGACGGGGATACGCTCGTGTTCCGCCGCATGCTGCATGCATTGAATCAGGATACCTTCGTGTTCGACGAAGTGAATAACGGGGATGTCGCGTCGTGGCGGCTGGATCCCGATGGCTGGCTGCTGCATGAAGCACAGACGGTGACCTCTGTCGCGGATGCGGCGGCCGTGCCCGCTGTTCCGACGCTCGAAGCGATGTATCCGCAGCCGGTTTCGCGGGAACGCGCGTCAGGGCTGCAGCCCTTCTCGCTTTCGCGCGGAAGCGCCGTCACTCTCGCGGTGTATGATCTTCTCGGCCGGCGCATTCGTACCGTCGCGGAAGGCTGGTTCGAGGCCGGTCGGCATCTGCTGCCTGTCGATCTGACAGGGTGCGCCGCCGGCCATTACCGTGTGCTGCTTCAAACCCCCGCCGGCAGCAGCGCGCGCATGATTCTTCTGCAGTGAAGGCGGGGAGGGAGTGGGTTCCTGTTGCACGGTGTGGAAGCCGAAGCAAAAAAGCGGGCCGTCCTTTCGGGCGGCCCGCTTCTGTCATCAGGGTACTGAAGTGCGCATGGTACCCTTATCCTCGTGAGAGAGGATTTATTTCATCAGCTGCATGACGCGTGACAGGGATCTCGAGGCGATACATGTACATTCCGCTCGGGAGGTCCGTCGCATCGAACACGATCGTATGCGTGCCCGAGGAGAAGCTGCCGGAGGCGATGCGCGCGACTTCGCGTCCGTTCACGTCGAACACCTTCAGCGAGACGTCGGATGCTTCAGGGAGGGTGAAGCTGATCGTCGTCGTCGGATTGAAGGGGTTCGGGAAGTTCTGCGAGAGGGTCAGACCCTCGGGAAGCGCACCGTTCCGGGCGATGTCTCTGGCCAGCGACGAGCAGTTCGTAACGGCATAGCCGGCGGCCTTGCCGTTGTCGATCGCGGTGCCGTATTCGTCGTGCGGGACGGATACCTGGAAGAACGCGTAGCCGGTGTTGCAGCCGTCGCTGAGCTGCAGTCTGACCGTGTAGACGCGGCCGTTGCCGGAGCCCTGGCGCTCTGCCCGGAGCATGACCGACTGGCGGCTGCAGTCGATGACGATATCATTCATGGTATTTCCGTCTGCGTAGGCGTTCTCGCCCTCGTCACTCCAGACCGAATCGATCGTGACGTCGCCCGCGTCGATGTTCGTATTGCAGGCCTCGGTGATGGAAGAGACCATGTCGTTGAGATCGAAGGTCCAGTAGTCGTGGTTCGGCGGCCACATGGTCGCGTTCGCATTCGTCGAGATGACCGGGGCCTGGGTGTCGAGCACGGTGATCGTCTGACTGGTGGCATAGCTGTTGTTCGACGCGTCTGTCGCCGTCCATGTGCGCGTGACTTTGTACGTCGCACCGCAGAGCGCGGTTACGACATCGGCAGACACGAGCGACGGATTGGGATCGCAGGCATCGACCGCAGTCGGCGAGCTGAACGCTGCGTAGGGATCGGCCGGGCATTCCACCGTTCCGTCCTCGCCGACGCCCGTGATCGTGGGCGGCTGGGTGTCCTGCACGGTGATCGTGACGTCATCCGTCCCCGGGGTGCCGCACTGATTGTCCGAGGCCTTGAGGGTGAAGGTGTGAACGCCGACCGACAGCGTCACCGTCGTCTGGGCGGTGGTGGCGATGAGGTTACCGTTGTACCACCACTCGTAGGTGATGGGATCTCCGTCCGCATCCGACGCCGAGCCGTCGAGCGTGACCAGCATGCCGGAATGCGACGTGCATTCAATGGTCTGGTCACCGCCCGCGCTGGCGATGGGAGCGTTGTTCACGTACAGCGAGGTCGTGCCGAGCGCGGTGGGACGTCCGGTGCCGATTTGGCGCGCCAGCGGAAGCAGCGGTGCGGGGTAGGCCGTGTAGGTGTTATGCCAGATATCCGTGGAAGAACCGAGCAGATTGGTGAAAGGACCAAACTGACCCACGGTGCTCGCACCGGGGAGCAGACCGACATCGGAAAATCCGCCGATCGTCGTGGTGTAACTGATCAACGGAGCCGCCGGGAACGTAAGGTAGTTGTACCAGTCCGGGTAATTGTCCGGTGCGCACATGGCAAAGACGGCGCCGCCGCAGTTGATGAATTTGCGGAGATCCGCTTTGCGGGTCATCAGCGCGGTCCACTCCGCGCGCGTCAGTCCGCCGTTAACGTTCTGATCATCGCTTGCGATGCAGATGATGCTGTAGGTGCTGAAATCGACGGAGGCGATCGCCGGGCCGTTAACATGATTCCGCGGCAGGGCCGGCGCGACATTCGCCACGGCAGTCCAGAAGTTGAAGAGGTTCGGAGGGGCAGGAGCGGGCTTTCCGCTGCCGATGATAAGCAGGCCGTTGTTCCCGTTCGAGACCTGGCTCTGCAAGACGTTGATCATCCCGCGGTAGGCGGAGATGGGACCGTGGCTTCCGGGTGATCCGTTTTCCGGATCAATTCCGAGAATGAGAACCGGACCTCCCTGTGCCTGAACCGGCGACGGCATGGCGGCGTTCAGAGCGAACACCAGGGCAAGGCTGCATACCAGCGCTGCCGCAGACATTCGTGCGGACTGTATATGAAGCATGAGTACTCCTCACTATATGATTGTTGGAAAGGAAATGAAGGACTGTACGTCCGTCAATTCGAATGCGTCAGGCGAATGCCGCTTCGAATTCCGGCACGTGCAGCCGGGCTGCATGTGTTCAAATGGATAGATTGAAGAGTTGCGGATATAATATATCCTGAATAATCCCGGTTGTCAACCCTTTTTTGGAAAATGTGGAATTTTATTCCTTGCGAACGTAGAGAAAAAAGTCTATGTTAAATGTCGATAACGTTATCTATGTTTAGTTTCTTGAAATACAGGCGAAATCAATGAGTGAACTCATCAACAATTCGGAGCAGCGGAAACAGCTGCTCAAGCATATGATACGGGAACTGCACGGCGGCACGGCACCAATGGAGGTGCGAAGCCGTCTCGAGGCGCTGCTCGGCGGGATTCCCTACGGAGAAGTGGTGGAAGTGGAGCAGGAGCTGATCCGCGAAGGGATTTCTCAGGAGGAGATACAGGAGTTCTGTGATATCCATACGGCGGTGCTCGACGGACATCTCGACCACAGCATGGCGAAACTCGTGCCGCCCGGACATCCGGTCGATACCTTCAAGAAAGAGAACGAAGCGCTGGCACGCGTCACGGTGCGTATTATGCAGCTCACCGAGCGATGCGAGGACCTGCCTTCGGAGCAGGTGGGGGAACGTATTCTTCAGCTTCGGGCGCTGTTCAATGAGCTCGGCGATATCGACAAGCATTTCCGCCGCAAGGAGAACCTGCTGTTCCCGTTTCTCGAACAGCGCGGCATCACCGGGCCGCCGACGGTCATGTGGGGCAAGCATGACGAAATACGCGCGCTGCTCGAGTCCGCACGCGAATCCCTCGCGGCATCTCCGGAAGCCGATGCGGAGGCGCTGGCCGGCGTTGCCCTGCGTCTGCTCGTTCCGGCCGCGCGCAGCGTCGACGACATGATCATGAAGGAAGAGCAGATCCTGTTCCCGATGTGCATGGATCAGCTGACCGATCTCGAATGGTATGAAATCCATCGCCAGACGCCGGAGATCGGTTTCTGCCTGTATGACCCGCAGATCGAGTGGACACCCAAAAACATGGAGGACATTCCGGAGGCGGCTTCCATGGACGACGGTGTGCGGATGCCCAGCGGAGCCCTGTCCACGTCGGAACTGACCGCGATTCTCAATACCGTGCCCTTCGACCTGACCTTTGTCGACGCCCAGGATAAAGTGAAGTACTTCACGCAGGGATCTGAGCGCATATTCGACCGCAACCGGGCGATACTCGGACGTGATGTGCGCATGTGTCACCCGCCGTCAAGCGTCGGCATCGTCGATCGCATCCTGGAGGATTTCAAAAGCGGCCGGGAAGAGCGGGCGCCGTTCTGGATACAACTGCATGGGAAGTTCATCCACATCGAGTATTTCGCGGTGCGCGATCCCCGCGGTGCGTATCTCGGCACGCTGGAAGTGTCACAGGACCTGACGCCCAAACGGGCACTCGAGGGGGAGCAGCGCTTGCTGTCCTACGGCGAAAAAACGGTCGAGGCGGAAACGGATCGCGGCAGTGTTGATATTCCCATAACAGCGGCAGCTCCCGGTTCCCCGGAACATGGCGCACACGTACGGATCCCGGCGGAGAGTCCGCCGCCTCCGGGACACGAACCGCCCGCGGAGTCCGAGCCGCGTCCCGGCTGGGCGGATGAAACCGCCGTCGTCGCGCGGGTGGATGCAGCCGCGCTCCTCGACGTCGGCGCAAATCCGCTGACAGCCGTATTCACCGGACTGGCCGGAATCCCATCCGGCGCATTGCTCCGCATGAGCGCCCCGTTCTATCCCGCTCCCATGGTCGAGGCGATGCGCGCCCAGGGCCATGCCGTATGGGGTGAGGAAATCCCCGGCGGCTGGGCGCTGTGGATACGGAAAGCGTAAGGCATGCGGAAATGACAGCGCAGATGTCACGGGCGGGTCCATCCCGCCCGTCCGTTTTTCGGCCGGATCGAAAAAAGTGTGAACATTTGTAACATCGGAGCGGTTACGGTGTTATTGACCCAAAGGTGCGATGCATTCCACATCGCCGAAAGATCTGTACCGATGCAGTTGAGGACACCATGCTCGTTTGGGACCGCTGTTTACACGCATGGCAGAAGAGGGATTCTCACCTCGGACGCGTACTGACTCTATCCATGCTCCTGTTTCTTCCCGCGTTCACTGCGCTCGCGCAGCCGAACCTGAACCTGAAACGTGTGGTCAACAACTGGCCCGTGATTGAAGTCTACTATTCAGTCGCGTGCAGCGGTTCGCCGGTGTGGAATCTGAGTCCGGGGGATATCCGTCTTTATGACAACGGGAGGGAAATCACGCAGTTCACGATGTCCTGTCCAGATCCGACGGTCCCCTGCGCGATGTCCACAGCCCTGGTCTTCGACGCCAGCGGTTCGATGGCCGGTCCGGGGAACGCCGGGGCGATTCAGGCAGGGAAGGCCTTCGTCGGAACCATGGACGGCACGTTCGACGAGGCGGCGGTGTTCTGGTACAACTCGAATGTCACCCTTCAGCAGGGGATGACGAGCGACACCGCACTCCTCAGCGCCGCCATAGGCGCTCTGCCGGCAGGCGGAGCGACTGCGATCTGGGACGGAATATACGCCGGCCTGCTGGAAGTGCAGGCGAACGGGCAGAACAACTGCCGTGCCGTCATCGCGATGACAGACGGTATGGACAACAATTCCACCGTGTTTCCCGCCACGCTGGTGAGTTTCGCCAACACGCATCATATCCGCATTTACACCGTCGGACTCGGGACCGCGATCAATTCCACGGAACTCGAGCAGGTCGCGCTGCTGACGGGTGGGAAATATTTCGAGACATCGAATGCCGCCGCACTCGAACAGATATACCTCGAGATTTCACAGTACATTCATGAACAGTTCCAGGAATGCCGGATCGATTATACGGCCACCTGTCCTGACGGCGCGATTCGACTCGTCGATCTGCACGTGCAGAATATCTGCGGCGGCAGCGATGTCAAAAGCAAAACGTACAGGGCACCTCTTGACACGGCAGCGCTGACTCCCCTGCCGTTGGACCTGGCCGATGTCGTAACGGATGGGGGTGAGGAGTTCGCTGTCCCGCTCATGCTGGCTTCACCGCTGAACGGGGAAATCCTCACTCCTCTTTCTTTCTCCCTGTGCTTCAATACCCATCTGTTCGAATATCTCGGAGCAGAGATACAGCCGGGTACGCTGCTGGAGGGCCTGACGGTCACCTCGGTGTCAATCGCCTGCGGCATTCGGGTTCAGACCACGGGGAGTAAAGCCGTCTTCGGCGCCGGGGAACTGCTTCGGTTGAAATTCCGTGCCATTCAGTCACCGCTGGATACGGTGGTCGGGGATCTGGCTGTCATGACGGCGTCGTTTGAATCCGGCTGTCTGAAACCCTGGATGGACGGGGCCGAGGTCACCGTGCTTCCGGGACACCCGATGCTGAACTGCGACATGGA
>QKAF01000128.1 GCA_003246455.1 Bacteroidota bacterium | reverse complement strand
CCGCCGAGGTGCGCAAACAGGCCGACAGTCTGCACGTCACGCTGCCGCCCTTCGGCTATGTCATCATGAAATGAAAATCCGTTCCCTGGAGGATGAGCCGTCAGGCTCGTCGCTGTCTTTTCCCTGGAGGATGAGCCTTCAGGCTCGTCGCTGTCTTTTCCCTGGAGGATGAGCCTTCAGGCTCGTCGCTGTCTTTTCTCTGGAGGATGAGCCTTCAGGCAGGGACGCACCGTGGGGCGCGCGGTCCTATGCCGGTATCGTAAAATCGCCCTCGAACACCAGCACCGCAGGCCCTTCGAGCACGAGGTCGCGCGCAAAATACGCGGGGTTGTCGGTCGCTACCGCGGGATCGGGAGTGAAGTGGACACGAAGAGTGTCTCCGCCATGGGTGCGGAGGCTGATCGGCGTCGCGAGGTTCCGGCGCAGATGCGCGATGAAGCCTGCCGCAACGGTGCCGGTACCGCAAGCCTCGGTCTCCGCCTCGACGCCTTTCTCGAAGGTGCGGATATGCACCAGCCCGTCCTCATCCATTTCCAGCAGGTTGACATTGCATCCGCGCGGCGCGAAGCGCGCATGACGGCGTAGCATCGTGCCGACGGCATGCATGTCGATGTCGCGCAGCGGTGCGCGCAATCCTTCGGGGAGCGTCTCTGCGAAAACGACGAAGTGCGGCGCACCGTTGTCGACGAAGTCGCCGCGCACCGGTCCTGCGGCGGTGTCGAGATCGATCTGCCATTCGAGTCGTTCGGGCGGAGGGAATGCAAGGCGGACCAGGCCGCCGTTGACCGAAGCGGCGTAGCTTTTCCCCAGCACCTCGAAACGCATTTCCGCCGCGGCGATTCCCCGGTCCGCCGCGAAAAGCGCAGCGCAGCGTCCCCCGTTGCCGCACATGCTTCCCACGGAGCCGTCGGGATTGAAAAAGGACATCATGAAGTCATGCGTCGCGGAGGCATCGATGAAAATCGTGCCGTCCGAACCGACTCCCCTGCGCCGGTGGGCAGTCTGCTGCGCGAAGCGCCGGCGGATCGCATCGTCGTATATGCCGGCGCGGTCGTCGACAATGACGAAGTCGTTCTGCGCCCCTTCGGCTTTCGTGAAATGAATGGTCAGCATAGTGCACGCAAAGTACGGCATTCCCCGCTTCAATGCCACGTGGAAGCGCGCAGGACCATGCAGGGTGGGCTCCTCACCGCGAATCATCGGCCGGAGGGTTCATCCGTGATGGATCCGATCTCTCAGATGGATACGCCCGGATCGGGGGAATCCGCGGGCGGAATGTACTCGGAGATGACCGGGAAATCGTACAGATGCCGTGACACCGCCGCGTCGAGAAAGCCTTCGACCCAGCGGTAGATGTCGTAGCGGCGTACGGTGGCGCGGAGACGGAGCATGCGCCGCCGGCGCTCCTCGTGCGTCATGGTGAAGGCGGTGTGAAGCGCGTCGCTCATCCCTTCGATGTCGTAGGGATTCACGAGCAGGGCGTCGCGGTGCAGCTGCGCCACGGCGCCGGCGAATTCACTGAGAATCAGCACGCCGTTTGCCTCGAGATTGCACGCGATGTATTCCTTCGCGACGAGGTTCATCCCGTCCTTGATCGGGGTGATCAGGGCGATCTCCGCGGTCCGATAGTAGCCGAGGAGCTCCCCGCGGGTCAGGTGGCGGAAAATGTAGTGAATGGGCACCCAGCCCGAGCGGGTGAATTCGCCGTTGATGTCACCGACGAGACGCTCGATTTCGATCTTGAGATCGTTGTATTTCGGAATGTCGACACGGCTGGGCACCACCACCTGCACGAGCGTGATTTTTTCATGCATCTCGGGATGGCGGCTCAGCGCGCTGCGGAAAGCTTCGAGCCGGTACGGAATCCCCTTCGTATAGTCGAGACGATCGATACCGAGGACAATCTGCCGATCGGGCAGCGCCTCGTGAATGTACCATGCGGACTCCGCGACTTCGCGGTTCCGGGCGCGTTGCTCGAATTCAGCGAAGTCGATGCTGATCGGGAAAGCTCCCGCCCGCACCTCGCGTCCCGCGCTGTTGAGGATGTGGAATCCCCCTTGGCTGTGCACCCGTGTTTCCGACAGAAGCATGCGGACGCACTGCACGAAATTTCGTTTGTCCCGCATGGTCTGAAAGCCGATCAGGTCGAACGCGAGCATGGCGCTGAGGATCTGGAAGCGCCAGGGCAGCTTAATAAAGATATCAGGAGGCGGAAATGGGATATGGAGGAAGAAGCCCAGGCGATTCCGCACGCCCATCTCGCGCAGTTCCGTCGCCGCGGTCAGCAGGTGATAATCATGAATCCAGATGAAGTCGTCCGGAGCCGCGGCTGCATGGATGTGCTCCGCGAACTTCCGGTTCACCCCGCGATACGCCGCCCAGTACGATGGGTCGAAATGACAGTGCGACTGCAGGTCGTGAAAAAGCGGCCAGAGTATTTCGTTCGCGAAGCCGTGGTAATACTCCTCGAGCTCCCGGGCGGTAAGCGAAACCGCGCGCAGTTCGTAGCCGGCGAACACGGACGATTCTTTCAGCACCTGATCCACCGCATCGCGGTCGGCGTCAGGGAGTCCCGACCAGCCGATCCATATGCCGCCCCGATCGCGAAGCACGGGGGCGAGCGCCGTCACCAGTCCGCCGGAACCGGGACGGGTCGACATTCCGTCGTCGCTGCGTTCGATCACGACGGGAAGCCGGTTCGAGACGATGATCAGGCGGCTGCTGTGCTGCTGCTGCGTCATGTCGACCATGATTTTTCCTCTGAATCCGTCAGGAAGTCGCGGTGCCGTGAAGTATCCTCCTCTGCGTGCCGAGGGAAGTCGGAGGCTCCGGTCCGCGTCTGGAGATGCACCGTCTGCGTCGGGAAGGCGAACGAGATCTCCTCCTCCTCGAACGTCCGGTAGATCGCGAGGTTGATGCGCTGCTGCACATCCATGTAATCGTTGTACTCCGGTGACAGCACGTAATACACGAACTCGAATACCAGGGACGAGGGGCCGTAGCCCTTGAAATGGGCACGGTCGAATCGAGCCATCTCCTCCGCCTCGATAATCGTACGCACGAGCTGCGGAATCCGCTCGACGGTGCGGTACGGCGTGGCATACACGATATCGAGCGTAAAAAGGATGCGCCGCTCCTGCATGCGCTTGTAGTTGCGGACGCGGCTGCGCAGAAGATCCGTGTTGGAGAACACGATCAATTCTCCGCTCAGGCTGCGGATCTGCGTGGTGCGCATGCCGATTTTCTCGATGCTGCCCAGGTAACTGTCGATCACGATGAAATCCCCGATCACGAAAGGCTTGTCCAGCGCGATGGAGAGCGAGGCGAACAGCTCTCCGAGTATGTTCTGCGCTGCGAGGGCGACCGCGATGCCTCCGATGCCGAGACTGGCCAGAAGCGTGGTGATGTCGAAGCCGAGATTGTCGAGGATGACAAGCAGGATGATGGACCAGAGCAGAAGCCGGCTCATGAATCCCAGGACGTTCAGCGTTGTCTGGGCGGATGGGTCTTCATATTCGCGCAGCCGCGTGCTTTTCGACAGCAGGTAGGCGAGGACGCTGCTGCCCCACATACCCGTCTGCAGTATGGCCGCGATGAAAAACACATGATCGATCGTGCTGCGGGTAGCGGCACCGGTCGGCAGCCACCAACTGCCGCCGTACAGGCCCACGACGAGAAGAAACAACGGGCTGATACGGTTGATCAGTCCCGCGAGCATGTCGTCGACATCGGTGCTCGTGCGCATGGCGAGCGTAAGGACCCGCGAGGCGACGATGCGCTTCATGACGACGAGCAGGAGGGTCGCTCCGACGGTAATCCCCGCGGCGATCAGCCAGTCGGAGAGTGCGACATCATAGAAAGCGGTCTGGAAAACATTCATGACAGGTGCGATATCCATTGTTCGAGAAAATCGATCAGCTCGACAGGCGGAACGAGGTGCACGTCGGCCGCAGTGGGTCGGAGTTCCTTCCGTACGAGCACGCGAAGGCCCCGGTCTTCGAGGGCGGTGAAAGCATCCTCGTCGGTGTGATCGTCGCCGAGATACGCCGCGACGGGCTGCGCCGTGTATTCGTTCAGCAGGGCAACGACGGCGTCGGCTTTCGTTCGGCCGCGCGCGCGCAGTTCCATGCCGCCGTCGAAACCGTGAATCTCGACAGCCGCCCGCGCGTGGAGATGCGTCCATCGCTTCGATGCGAGCCCGCGCAGCGTCATCTGGATTTCGTGTTCCAACCCGCGCCAGTGCAGGGCCACGGATGCAGGCTTGTGTTCGAGGCGTTCCGGCGGGAAGAGCGTATTCAGCCAGCTCCACTCTTCCGCCAGCACATGCGCCGCCTGCCGGTCGAGCGGCGGAGGGATGTACCGACCATCGGGGAGAAGCCGCTCCCATCCGTGCGAACCCCATATCTCGGGGAGCGGATCGAGCTGCAGAAGGGGCGGGAGTTCTGCTGCCGATCGTCCGCTGACAATCACGGTCCTGCATCGTTTCCCAGCCGCCAGCCCCTGAAGGATCGGACGCAGGTCCGGATACGGGATTGCGCGATCACGCTGTGTGGTGAACGGCGCGAGCGTACCGTCGTAGTCGAGCATGAGCAGGCCGTCGGCGCTTCCGCGCAGGCGCGAGAAGAATGCGTCGAGGTCCGTATGTCGATTCAGAATCGTCACAGGTTGTACTCGCGAAGGAGTTTCATGACAGTTCCACGCGTTCCGGATGATCGTTCATGAGCACGACCATCAGCGTAAGATATTCACGCAGATGGCGTGTCAGGAGGAAATGCTCGCGGACGAACTCCCGCGCCTTGATACCCATGGTGTCGAGAATGTCGCGATGATTGAGCAGGTAGCGCGTCCGCAGTGCGGCACCCTCCGGCGTCGACACCAGGAACCCGGTGTGATGGTTGATCACCTGCAGACGGATTCCACCGGTGTTCCCGCCGATGACAGGTTTGCCCTTCCAGAGTCCTTCCGTAACGGTGAGACCGAATCCCTCGCGGGTGGATTTCTGCATGACGATATCGCTGGCTCGCTGCAGGGCGTTGATCGTGCGATGCGCGTCCGACGGGAGGAGCAGGATCTTGATATCCGGATCGCCGTTCGTCGCGTCGTACACCTCGTTGAGTACGGCCTCGCCCTCCGGGTCGTCGGTCGCGCCGCCTCCGGCGAGGACGAGCTGCAGTGCCGGGACAAAGCGTTTCGAAAGGCGGTACGATTCGATGACGCCAACGGGATCCTTGAACCGGTCGAAGCGGGAGACCTGTGTCACCAGCGGTCTCTCCGGATCGATGTCGAAACGCTCGTACACCGCCGTGATATCGCTGTCGGGCAGAGCGATGTTTTTCTCGCTCAGCGGATCGATGCTGGGAGGGATGATGTACTGCGGGTGCGGCAGTGTCTGCGCGAAGTCCGGCAGCGACCAGATGCTCGCGTCGTACCCGGTCAGAAATCCGCGCAGGTATTTCCATACCGGACGATGCGGGCGGCTGACGTCGATGTGGCATCGCCAGATCCACTTCCCCCTGCGTTCGGGAAAGGAAGACAGCAGCGGTGCCGGCTGTGGATCGTGGATGAACGCGATGTCAGCATCCTCGAGCACCGGACGCAGCTGCTCGGCGTTCTGCCGGTTCACCTCCTCGAAGTTCCGGAGCTGTGATTCGGGAATCGCGATCGTGTTTCCCTGGAGCGCATTGTGAAAGCTCTTCGTGCACTGATAGAATTCCGCGTTGCCGTTGATCACTTCCCAATGCGTATCCAGCCCGAGTTCGTTCATCAGGGGAACCAGCTTCGCGAGGATTTCCGCGACGCCGCCGCCCATGCGGGTCGAGTTGACATGCACGACTTTCCGCCCCTTCAGCGGCTCCGCCAGCTGGCGAAGCTGATCGATGACATCATGACCGACAATCTCGGTGTAGGCATTCAATGTCTGCATCATTTTCCTCCTCCCTGGGCCATCCCGGAGAAATAATCCCCGAAGACGGCGGTCAGCTGAGATCGCAGTTCGCTCAGCGATGCGAAATACGGATCCACATCCGCGATTCGCGCCAGCAGAGGTTCGTACCGTTCGCCGAAACCGCGGAGCCAGGTCGAAAAGTCATCCTGTCCGTCGGGCGTCCTGCGGCGAGCGTCTATGAAATGATAGAAGATGCTCGAGGTGGAGGAATGCGGGATCTCATGTGCAAGCCCCGTCGGGTCCTCGATGCTTTTGCGTGTATCGAAAACGATGATCTGCGATCGAATGAATGAAAACTGTTCGTCGGATTTTGCCCACGGAACGAATTCCTGCTCGGCGAGACGCTCCTCGATCACGTCGACCACCTCGCCGCGGAGGTCTTCGAGCGAATCATAATCCATCGGGTCAACGACTGCGAGCCGTTCGGCGATGACATGGTCATGCAGTGAATGCCGCGCCCACGCGGCGAAATCGTTGTTGTACTCCGGCTCATCAAACTGGGGACGCAGGCGTCCACCCCAGAAATGATAGTAGAGACTGCCGGCTTCCACCTGCAGCAGCTGATCGCGGAGCTCGCGGAGGTTCTGCGCGCGCCGGCCTGTGGCGATTGCGGCCAGAGCGCAGTCCTTGAAAGCAAACGGACGACTGTCATTGTGATTTTTCATGACAATGCGAGCTGATGAAACAAATGATTATGCGGTGTATTTAAAAACAACACGGAAACACCGAAGAGAATTCCATTGCGGTGAGAAACTGCGTGGACGCGCAATCATTCGTATATTAGGGTCGTGTATGCGGGCATGGATCGGTGCGCTCGCGGATGCGAGCCGGATACGCCGTCCGCCGACCTGCCCGACCGCAATACACAACGCCCGTTCCCGTGAAATGCGTGGTAAATGAAAATCCGGATGCCGGGGTACGTCCGCCCGGCGGAGATGACGCCATGAGTGATGCGCGACACGATGTTCTGCAGCGCCAGCTGGAAAAAATCTTCGGGGATGCGATTCCCGATCTGACGCAATGGGGAGAACTGCTCGCATTGATCGACGCGAGCTACAGGGAGTTCGAGACACAGCGCGCCGAGCTCGACCAGGTCATCGAACGCACCTCGCGGGACTGGGCGCGGGCCAACGCGGATCGCAACGCCATTATTGAAACCTTTCCCGACCTCTACCTGCGCGTCTCCGATGACAACCGCATCCTCGAATCCGGCGGCATCAATGCGCGGACATTCTTCGGGGAAGGACCGCTGAAGGACAAGGCGATCTCCGATCTGCCGGTGTTCGCCGCGGCCGTCGATCTCCCGGCATTGCTCGAGACGACGCGCAAAACGCTGGGGCGGGTATCGCAGGAGGTGCAGGTCACGCTGCACGAAAACACCGTGACCTTCGACCTTTCGCTTCTGCCGATCACGGGCGGACATGTCGTGATGTTTTTCCGCGATATTTCCGTGCGCAAACGCGCGCTGGAGGACCTGCACGCGCGCGACCGTCTCCTGCGTGGGGTTACCGACGCGAGCCGCCAGCTGATCACGGCAGCGTCCATCGACGACGGCATCCGGGAATCCCTCCATACCCTGGGTGAAGCGAGCGGGGTGGACCGCGTCTACATCTTCGAAAACGGCACGGACGAGGAAAGCGGCAAGGCGGTGCTGAGCCAGCGCTACGAGTGGGCACGGGGGTCGGTCAGTCAGCAGATCGATAATCCCGCGCTGCAGCGGCTGCCGTACGAACCGCAGCTCCAACGCTGGTACACCCGTCTTTCGAAGCGGAAATCGATCAACGGACTCGTCGCGGATTTCCCTGCGGCGGAGCGCGCAATACTCGAGCCGCAGGATATTCTCTCCCTGCTCTGCGTCCCGATTTTCGCGGAAAACAGATTCTGGGGCTTCATCGGGTTCGACGACTGTCATTCTCCGCGCCACTGGTCGGAACAGGAGGAGTCGATCCTCCTCGTTATGGCGAGTATCCTCGGCGGAATTTTCACCCGTGAGGAAACGCGTGGCATTCTGCAGCACAGCGAGACGCGTTTCCGTTCGCTGCTGCAGAACCTGAGCGACGCGATCACCGTGCTCAGCGCGCACGGGGAAATTCTCTACGAGACCGTGGCCGTCGAACGGATGAGCGGCTACAGCGTCCGCGAGCGCATCGGGAAAAAGATCTTTCCCTTCATTCATCCCGACGACGTCGACCGGGTCATCGCGGTTTCGAAACGTGTGCTCTCCCATCCCGAGTACGAAGAAAAAGTGGAGTTCCGCCACCGGCACGTGAACGGGCGCTGGATCGAACTCGAGGCGATCGCCAAGAACTATTTCCACATCCCCTCGATCAACGGCATTGTCGTCACCACGCGTGACATAAGCGAACGCCGGCGCATTCACGAACAGATCGCACGCCTCGCACAGGTCGTGGAGTCGGTCAGCGACTACATCCACATCACGGATCTGCACGGGACGATCCAGTACGTGAACAAGCCCGTCCTGCAGCGCTTCGGCTATGAGGAAGCGGAACTTATCGGTCAGCCCTCGACCCTGTTCCTGGCACCGGGAAATCCGTCGAATCTCGGGCGCGAACTCGCGGAGCAGACCATGGCGGGCGGATGGAAGGGAGACCTGCTCAACGTCACCAAAAACGGGGAAGAGTTCTGGGTCTACCTGACGACGTCGCTGATTCTCCATGAAGGGGAGCCTGCGGGCATGGTCTCGATTTCCCACGATATCTCCGACCGGAAGCGGGCGGAACAGCGCCTGCTGGTGTTCAGCGAACAGATCAAGCAGATCCACCGGCTGAGCACGCAGCCTTTCGAGACCTACGACGATCTCTTCGACGATTTTCTCCGGACGGGGATGGAGATATTCCGCATGGAGACCGGCATCATCAGCCGCATCACGGAGGGCGACTACGAACTGTTCGCGGTGCGGTCCGATTACGATGCGCTGCATCCGGGACGCCGTTTTGCGATCAGCTCCACATACTGCGACCTCGTGATAAGCCGGCAGGCGACCCTGACCATCAGCCATGCGGGCGCCGATCCGGATTTTCAGGATCACCCGGTGTACCAGGAGTGGAATGCGGAATCGTTCATCGGCACTCCGATTCGTGTCCGCGGGGAGATTTTCGGGACGCTCAATTTCTCGTCACAGCGGCCCTTCCGCCGGTCGTTCCGCGCCAGCGACAGCGAAATCATCGAACTGCTTGCGCGAAGCATCGGTCACTACCTCGAGGAGCAGATCCTCGAGGAGGAGCGGAAGGAATATGCCCAGCAGCTCATCACGGCAAAGGAAGCCGCCGAAAGCGCCGATCGTGCGAAGAGCGATTTCCTCGCGTCGATGAGTCACGAAATCCGTACGCCGATGAACGGCGTCATCGGAATGACGGGGCTGCTGCTCGAGACCCCGCTCACGGGCGATCAGCACGAATATGTGGAGACGATCCGGCAGAGCGGTGACAGCCTCCTGGCCATCATCAACGACATCCTCGATTTCTCGAAAATCGAATCGGGGAGGATGGAGATCGAGCGGCATCCCTTCGATCTGCGTCCGTGTATCGAGGAGGTCTTCGATCTGCTGACCCCCAATATCGGGGAAAAGCGGATCGAAATGCTCTACCTCATCGACGCGGGCGTCCCCCCGCGCATCGAGGGCGACATCACGCGGCTGCGTCAGATTCTGCTGAACCTCGTCGGCAACAGCGTCAAGTTCACCGAGCAGGGAGAGATCTTCGTTTCGGTGACGGCCAGGGAGCGCCGCGGGGAAGAGGTCGTGCTCCAGTTCGACGTGCGCGACACCGGCATCGGTATCCCCGATGACAAGAAGGAACTGCTGTTCCGGTCATTCACCCAGATCGATTCTTCCACGACGCGGAAGTACGGAGGCACCGGACTCGGACTCGCGATCAGCGCGCGGCTCGTGCGTATGATGGGCGGGAAGATCTGGGTCGAGAGCCGGGAATCCGAAGGATCCACGTTTTCCTTCACCATCGATGCCGTTCCAGTCAGCGCGGGCGCGGGTGCGGAGGCCGAACGTTTCTCGGGCGTCGAGGGCAGGCGGGTGCTCGTGGTCGACGACAACCAGACGAATCGCCGCATCCTCAACCTGCAGTGTGTCGGGTGGGGAATGGAATGCCTCGTCGTCCCGTCGGGAAAGGAAGCGCTGCGCGTACTCGCGGACGAGTCCCGCTACGATCTCGCGCTCATCGACATGCTGATGCCGGAGATGGACGGCGTGCAGCTCGCGCGCGCGATCCGGGAGCGTTTTCCGTCGTCGGTCATGCCCCTCATTCTTCTTACCTCCCTGAGCAGGCATGACGAAAGAATCCCCGCGGACGGGTTGTTCCAGTCGGTGCTGACGAAGCCGGTGAAGCAGTCGCAGCTTTTCGACGTGATCATCTCCGTGTTCACACACGGGGCACAGAAAACCGTCGAGAGCCGGCAAACCGGTTCCGTGCTCGATCCCACTCTCGCGGAAAAAATACCGCTGCGCATTCTCATCGCGGAAGACAACCCGGTCAACCAGAAGCTGGTCGTCCGCGTCCTTCAGCAGGTCGGCTACCGGGCGGACGTCGCCGCGAACGGATGTGAAGTGCTCGAGGCGATGCAGCGGCAGCCCTATGACATGATTTTCATGGACATCCAGATGCCTGAGATGGACGGGCTCGAGGCGACGCGGAGAATTCAGGAGGACCTGCCCGCGGAGCGTCAGCCCGTGATCATTGCCGTGACGGCAAACGCCATGGAAGGGGATCGTGAACGCTGCCTCGAGGCGGGCATGCACGATTATATCACCAAGCCCATTCGCATCGACGCCGTGCAGTCGGCGATCCGGCGGTGGGCGGACCGGGCACAGCAGTCACATCCGGCGGAAGTGCAGACCGGGGATGTCGGGGATTTCCTGGATATGGATACCATTGAAATGCTGCAGTCGCTCAGCGCCGGGAGCGAAACCGACATCTTCGCGGAGCTTCTCGCGATTTTCATGGGACAGACCCCCGAGCTGGCAGACCAGTTGACGCGTGCGCTTGAATCCGGGGATACGCAGACGATGAAGCGCCTCGCGCACACGATGAAAGGCTCTGCCCTGAATCTCGGCGCCCGTGCCATGGCCGATGTCTGCCAGCGCATGGAACATGCGGTCGAACAGGGAGAAACGACACGCATTCCGGAACTGCTCACCGTCATGCAGCAAGTCTTCGAAGAGTCAGTCAGTGCCCTCGAGGGTCTGCGGCGCGGGGAGGACGCGGAGGCGCCGTGACGCCGCTGGTCAGTGCGCCGCGCAGCCGGAGCCGGTACTTACCAGGCGCTGCTCCTGCACCGCGAGGAGAACTTCCTCCACGGTCGGCAGATCCGTAATCACGGTTTCAATGCCTGCCGCTGAAAAATCCTCCCGCAGACGCCATCCCATACCGCCGCCGACCACCAGTTCACAGCCCCCGAGCACTTCCATGATGCCAGCGTGGCTGTGGCCATGACCGTGGTCGTGCCCGTGCCCGTGATCATGCGCATGTCCGTGGGCCATGTGATGCGTCACGCGGTTCGGGATCCATTCGCGGTCGACGAGGCGGCCGTCTTCGATCGTTGCGATCGTGAAGCCCTGGCAGCGGCCGAAGTGCATGGCGACGGCCGCATCGTTGTCGGATGCGATTGCGAGTTTCATACCTGTTATTCCTTATTCTTTCTGCGCATTTGATTGTGATGCTCTCCGTTCTCACGGAGCATGCGCTTTCCGCATTGCGGGCATTCCTGTTTTATGCACGGCTTTCCTGCCTCATGCGGGACGCGCGTTTCGCAGGACGGGCAGATGCAGAAACCGCCCGGTCCCGTTCGATGCGGGGTGTGCATGACATTCCCGCCATGAATTTCGAGTGCCTGCCCTTCGACGAGTACCTGCGCCACTTTCCGCCTGGCCGAAGTGACGATGCGGCCGAACGTCGCCCGGCTGACATTCATGTGCCCGGCGGCGTCCTCATGATACAGACCCTGGTAGTCGGCGAGACGAAGGGCTTCGTATTCATCGAGCGTCAGCGTGATGATCGTGCACGCCGAAAGGGGAACGCCGGCGGGTTTGAACTGCGTCGCCTCGGGCGCGGAACCTATCGCGCGGCAGCGCTGTGGTCTTCCTCGTTGCTGCTTCATGCGACAATAATAAGCATATGCTCATAAAAAAGCAAACAGGAAATCCGCGGGCGCGCAGGAGAAGCGGATTGCCGGTTGTGCTGAAATGCTGATATGCCTACATTATCGTCGATCCGATCATTTTGGAGTCGTCATGACCAAAATCGCCGTAATTGAAGACGATGTCATTGTGCGCGAGACGATCATCGAGCGGCTGACGGAAGCCGGGTATTTCGTTATCAGCGCGGAAAACGGACTGCAGGGCATCGACCTGATCCGTGAACAGCTGCCCGATCTTGTCCTCTGCGATGTCATGATGCCCAACCTTGGCGGCTTCGGCGTGCTCGAGTACGTTCGGAAGGACCCTGCGACGGAGCTGATCCCTTTCATCTTTCTTTCCGCGCTTTCGGACAAGAGCGACCTGCGGAAAGGTATGCTTTCCGGGGCGGATGATTACCTGACCAAGCCGTTCACGCGCGAGGAACTCCTCAACGCAGTGAATGTACGTCTACAGAAACGGCAGTCGTACGACCAGAAAATGCACGACGCGCTCGACCAGTTTCGCGATTCCCTCAGCCGCTCACTCCCGCATGAGTTTCTCACGCCGCTGAACTCCATCCTGGGAATCTCCCACCTGCTCAAGGATCATATGGCCGACTTCGGGGTAAGCGAAGTCAGCGAGATGCTCAACAATATTCATCAATCCGGCCAGCGGCTGCTGCGCCTCGTGCAGAATTATCTGCGCTTCGCGGAACTCGAGAGTCTGCGAAACGACGAAGCGCGCCGGAAGGAAATTCTGTCGGAGGAAATGTCCTACCCGGACGAACTTCTTCGGGACACCGTCGCGACCGTGACCACGCGGGCACGTCGCGCGAAGGACGTAAACGTGCAGGCCGACAATGCGCGGCTTCGCATCGGTGCGAGGGACTACGAGAAAATCGTCGAGGAACTGACGGACAACGCCTGCAAGTTCAGTCTCGACGGATCCAAGATCGAAGTACGGGGGACGGCGGCGGACGGGTTTTACGAGATTTCGATTATCGATCGGGGGCGGGGTATGGCGGAACAGCAGATCCAGCTGATCGGGGCGTATACGCAGTTCGACCGCACGCAGTTCGAGCAGCCGGGCATCGGCCTCGGACTGGCGATCGTGCATACCATCGCGGATCTCCACGGCGGGGTGCTGCGCATCGAGAGCGAGCAGGGACGGTTTACCGCGGCATCGGTGCTGATTCCGCTTGCGGAGGACTAGGGGTCAGGTGCGAATATCGTATTTCTTTATCAGATCGTACAGCGTGGTGCGGCCGATGGCCAGCGCCCGCGCGGTTTCCGTCATGTTTCCGTCGTGAAGCTGCAGGGCGCGGCGTATGGCGATCTCCTTGACTTTCTCCAGCGGCAGGACGTCATCGCGCGTGGAAAACATTTCCGCGGGAATGCCGCCGCCGCCGCGGTCGCCGGAAAAGCGCAGCGCCTGCGGCAGGTCGTCGGGACGGATCGTGTCGTTGTCCGCCAACAGAACGGCGCGCTCGATTACACTCTGTAGTTCGCGCACATTTCCTGGCCAGTTATAGCGCTGGATCAGAGCGAGCGTTTCCGAAGCCATGTTCAGGCCCGGTTTGTTCTCACGCGCCGCGAATTGATTGAGGAAATGCTCGGCGAGAAGCGTGATTTCCGAGGGGCGTTCACGCAGAGGAGGCAGCTTGATCGGGAAGGTGCAGAGCCGGTAATACAGGTCCTCCCGAAACGCCCGTTCTTCCGCCATCGCCAGAAGGTCGCGGTTTGTCGCGGAAATGATTCGCGCATCGGACGAGTAGGTCTCGAGGCCGCCGATGCGTTCGAACTGCTTTGTCTGTATGACGCGAAGGAGCTTCGCCTGCAGTGTCATATCCAGTTCGCCGATTTCATCGAGAAAGATGCTGCCGGTGTGCGCGGCCTCGAATTTTCCGATCTTTCTATCGACGGCACCCGTGAAGGAGCCGCGCTCGTGACCGAACAGCTCGCTCTCGAGAAGTTCACGGGGAATCGCCGCGCAGTTGATGACGACGAAGGGACGGTCTTTGCGGTTCCCGTTGAAGTGGATCGCCCGCGCGATAAGCTCCTTGCCCGTGCCGCTTTCTCCCTCGATCAGCACGTTGATGTCGCTGTTGCGCGACTTGTCAACGAGTTTGAGCACGTTTTGCATCGCGCCGGAACTCGAGATGATGTTGTCGAAGCGGACGGTGCTCTCGAGCGTGTCCTGCAGCTGCCGCACCTTGTCCTTCAGTCGGTGCAGGTCCATTGCGTTGTTGAGCGCAAACTGCAGGCGCTTGAGATCGACGGGCTTGGTGAAGTAATCGGTTGCGCCGGCTCGCATGAGTTCAACCGCCACATCGATTTTTCCCTGCGCGGACAGCATGATGACCGGCAGATCCGGATTTTTCTCACGTACGGTTTTCAGCGTGTCGAGACCGGAGAGGCCCGGCATCATGTGATCCATGAGCACGATCTGCGGCGGTTCGTCCTCGAGCGCAGTAAGCAGCTGCTCTCCGTTCGCGTATGTCTGCGAGGTATATCCCCAGGACTTCAGGGTGAATTCGAGCAGACGACGAAGGGAATAATCGTCATCCACGATGTAGACAAGCGGAGTGTCCATACGTGCCGAAACAATGTTGGTGATTCCAGGCGCAGAAGCGATTCTTCCTCAAAGTAAGAAAAATCCGGAACAAAGGCGGGATACGATACCAGCAGCGGCGCAGCCTCCAGCGGCGCAGCCTCAGGCAGAGGGGTGCCGCTTCTCCGGCGCTTTGATGATCATCCGATGATCGGGGGAGAAGCAGCGGCGGCGGACAAGCGACACCACCAGCACGCTGCCGATCGCCGTCGAGCCGACGAGCATGAGCATGACCATGATCTGGTATTTCACGGCCACCAGCGGATCGGAACCCGCAAGAATCTGTCCGGTCATCATCCCGGGAATGAAGACGAGTCCGACGCCCATCATCGAATTGATGCTCGGAATCATGCCAGCCTTCACCGCATCCCGAAACATGTCGGCCGACGCCTCGCCGCCCGTCGCGCCCAGACACAGCAGCAGCTCCACTTCTCCGCGTCGGCGCAGGAGGTCGCTGAAAAGGCGGTCGATTGAAATGGCGATTGCATTCATCGAGTTGCCGATCACCATGCCGCCGAGGGGAAGAAAATACTCGGGCAGATACCACGGGCGCGCCTGGACGACGAGATCCACGACGATGTAACTGACCAGCATGTAGCTGAGGAGAAGCGGATGTTCGTCGCCCGCACGCGGCCGCGTATGATGCGCGCGGCGAAAAGGATCATCAGCACGTAAATCGGGAGCACGACATACCACGCGTCGACCTCGAACACCCAGGTGAGAACGACGGCCATGAGCGCGAGCTGGCTGACGGTGCGAACGGTGCCCCAGAGCAGATCGCGTTCGATTCCCAGCCGGAGGCGCAGCGACGCGGCGCCCGCGAGAAGAATGAAAATGAGCGAGAGGGCGAGCTGGCCGTATCCGATGTCCAGTGCGCCGTTCATGCCGCCTCCTCCAGTCGCCCCGCTTCCATGCGCAGATGCCGCAGCGAGCGGTCGCGGAGCGAGAGCTCCTGATGAGAGACGATGAGCATGGTATGGGAATGCTGATGAAGCTGCCGGTTGACGAGTTGCATCAGCAGCGAGGCGGATGCGGCATCGAGCGAGGCGGTGGGTTCATCGAGCAGCAGGACATCCGGCTTCATGAGCAGCAGACGCAGCAGTGCGACGCGCTGCTGCTGCCCGACGGACAGCTCGGTCGCCGGTGCGTCGAGTTCCGCGTCATGCAGTTCCACCTCAGCGAGCTGCGCACGAAGGACGTCGTCGCCGGGTGCCGAATCGGCTCCATAGCGAAAGGGGAGAAGGAGATTCTCTCGAATGCTCCCTTCGAGCATGACGGGAAGCTGCTGAAGATACGCGACGCGGCGGCGGTATGCGGGCGAGGGAATGTCGGCGACATCGATGCCGTCCAGTCGGATGCTGCCGCTCCGTGGTGCTTCCAGACGTGCCAGAACGCGAAGCAGGGTGGATTTTCCGCATCCCGACGCGCCGCGAATCAGCAGTGCGTCACCCCGTGCGACCGTCAGGGACAGGTCCCGGAGTACGGGCTCGTCATTGTACGCGAAGGTAAGGTGATCGATTTGAATCATGCCGAATGCTGTTTTCTTACCCGGATATGGAAGCCTGCATTTTTTCCCGTAGTTTATGCTCTAACATACAACGGAAAACAGCTTCAATCCACGGATGAATCGCAGCATCACTCTTATCGTCGGCATCGTCTCCGTTCTTGCACTCGGGATCATCATTTTCCTTCCGGGGAACAGCGGTCTCGATTCAGCGCAGACCGTCGAAGCCCCACCCGCCGAACAGCTCGAGTATTTCCTGACCGATAAAATGGACTACGGACTCCGTTTCTCGCGCATCCTCGCCGAAAAACGCATCGCGAAGGCGCAGCGTTTCGCAAAAAACGATCCGGCGATGGAAATCCGTGCGCGGGAAGTGATCGACTCCCTCACCGCGCGTCTGGAACGGAACGCGAAGATGTAAATTGGATAAACGTGCAGGGGCGTCCGCCGCGGCGGACGCCCCTGCAAAAGCATAAAAGGGAGAATTCGAAATCGCTGATCACATCGCGAGCTTGTCGAGCAGCCATGCGCGGAGGGCGCCGATGGCGATGCGTTCCTGCTCCATCGAGTCGCGGTCGCGGATCGTGACCGTCTGATCCTCGAGCGTCTGCGAGTCGAC
>QKAF01000035.1 GCA_003246455.1 Bacteroidota bacterium | reverse complement strand
CGGCGCGCGGTACGTCTTCGTCTTCACGTCCGTGCCGCCGCAGAAGTTCTTCAGCTGAAGCTCCACCGTCCGCATCCCGCCGTCCGCGCAGTCGCGCTCGTACGTGATGATGCACTCCTGGAAGCCCTGGAAAATGATCGTCGAAATCTCCTGGTAAATCGCCGACAGCTGTCCCGCATTCGGCGTCTGGAAGTACTGCCCTCCCGTCAATGCGGCGATCAGCTGCAGCTGACTTGACTGGATGTTGTTTCCCAATCCGACGGTAAATACCCGGATGCGGTGACGATTTGCAAGTGCGATCACCTCGGCGACGGAATGCGTCGATCCCGTGTCGCCCCCGTCCGTCAGCACGATCACCGCACGGCACTGGTTTACCCCGTTGTTGATCAGTTCGATGATACCCGCGTAAATACCATCCCAGACGACGGTCCACAATTCCGTGACCAGCGCGTCCACCGCGGCGTGCAGCATCGGCTTGACGGTCGTCATCTGCTGCCAGACCGTCACGTCATTGTTGAATCCCAGGATGCATGCCTCGTCCACCGCGCCGTCCATCAAGTCAATGAAGGCATGGCCCGCCTGTCGCGCACCGGCCATACCGGAGCCGTTCATGCTGAGACTTGCGTCGAACACCAGTGAGACCGATATCGCGCAGCGGATCGCCGGATCCGGACACCACAGCGTGAAGTCCTTCACCTCGACACCGTTCTCCAATATCCTGAAATCCTGTTTCGTCATGGAGTAGGCGGGGTTCCCGTCACAACCCACAGCAAAGTACAACTCGATCGCCGGCCAGTTCACCGTCACGCGCTTGAAGTTCAGGTTCGGCTGCGCCTTGATCGCGGGTACAAATACGAACGCTAAAACCACGAGAATGAAATACCGTTGGTGCCGCATAGTAATTCTCCTGACAGAGCAGAGAGGGCACGATATTGCTATGCCACCGGGAAGGAAATAATCAAGGAGGTGCGTGTGTTTGATTCGCACGCGGCCAAACCGTCAATTGGCGCGCGCAGGCAGGAAGAGATTTCGGCTCTTTGCAGGAATATACAACATCGCAATACGAATTTTCTCACCTCGAATGACCAGGCCCACATTTTTTTCTCCGCCCCCTGTCGATAGCCGGACGAAAAAAAAACTCCCTCCGGGAAGGAGGGAGTTTCAAGGGAGGAATGTGGAGTCGCTATTTGGCGACGACCATTTTCTTCATTTTGGTGTAATGCGGCGTTTCCATGCGGTAGAAATAAATTCCGCTGGGCAGCTGCTTCGCATCGAACACGACACTGTGGGTTCCGGCCGGGCGAATTTCGTCGACAAGAATTTCCACTTCGCGTCCGAGTGCATCAAACACCGTGATTTTAACGCGCTCATCCTGCGGGATCGTGTACTCAATCGTGGTGGCAGGATTGAACGGGTTCGGGCGGTTGAAGATCACGTATTCCGGCGATGCGGTAAGGGGACGCAGGCAGTCGCCGCTGACCCAGACCAGACCATCGGTAACACGCGGGAAAATGGATCCATCGTTAATACGAATCTTCGCTTCGATTTCGTTGACCGGCGGCCAGAGGAGGTCGGAGCTTGTGATATCGAGGGAATTCGGATCCAGACCGTACACCGCGCGGAACTTCAGCCAGACCAGCGGAGGCACCACGCCACCAGGAGCAATGTCCGGGTAACGAAGAGGCGAGCCGTTCGGACTGACCAGGGTGAAGTTCACCTTATCGTTCGTCGGGTTGGAGCCCTGCGAGGTGATATCCCAGGATGCGGTGAGGCTGTTGACCTTCACGACTTCGAGGAATTCGATGATATCGTCCGCAAAACGGTTGCGCATCTGATCCATGTTGTAATCGAGCTCGATATCGAATTTCTGCACGTCCTTGTCCGAAGGATCATCGATAAAGATCGGAACCAGGATCAGCTGCCCGGTATATCCGACGTTGTTGCGTGGGATGGAAAGGGCAACCGTGTTCGGAAGTGCAGGCACGAATACGATACACTCGGCACGCGGACGATCCACGAGATTCTCTGCGGTCACTTCCGCGGAGAAAAGCGCATTAGAACCGAAGTCCGACCGCTTGACAGGGATCAGCGCCCACTCAATGCAGGCCGTGTCGTTCGGACCGAGGTCGATCGGGAACGGCTTCTCCAGCGTTTCCCCGTCCGCCAGGATCATGCGCGCCGGAATGGCGAGCGTGGCCTTGACATTCTTGGCGATGCCACCACCATCGTTGGTCGCGCACAGGCGATAAATGATGGTCGGCGGGTTGTAGCCCCCGGTACGGGGATCGAAATGCAGGCTGTCTTCGGGGATGGTCTCGCACCAGACATCGAGATGCGGTGCATCCAGCTTCTGAACGTACACTTCGCAGACACATTCCACCGGTTCGGCATTCAGTGCCTCCGCGCGGAAGATGATGCGCACGAGCCTTCCAAACGATGTCGCATCCGCCTGCAGCGGCCAGGTGAATGTCGTGCAGGAGTTTACGTTGAGCGTGTCAGGATCCTTGTACTGCACGGCAGGGAAACCCACTACCGGTGTGACTTCCGTCGCCTGGATGATGATGGTCGCTTTCACGGAATCCGCGTAGTCGCTGCCGACATTGCAGACACTGAAAAACACGTCGAACGGGCTGTTGATATAGATACCCGCCTGCGTGTCAGCGTAGATCGTATCCGGGCACACGCACGCAACGTCGAATATGGCCTTGCGTACACTGTCGACGATGACAGAGTCGCAGCATATCGCCTGATTGTTGAAGATGTCGAAGACCCGTACGCAAACTGTCAGGGTATCCCGCTCGAAAAGGCGAACCGCGCTCAGGCTCCATGTGAGAGAGGCCGATCCGGAGGTTGCCAGGTCGCCGATACACTTCTCATCGACCTCACCCGGTCCGAGCTGAATACCCGGGGGAAGAATGATCTTTGCACAAACGTTCTTGCCGACCGCTGTGCCGATATTCGTAATGTCTACGGTATAATCGAACGGATCGGGAGTGTACTTGTGGTCCTTGAACTCAATGGAATCAGGGAGAATATCACATCGCACATCATACTCCGCCTGTTTCGCGGCGGGTATGAAAATGCAGATGCTGTCTTCCTTGATGTAGGTTTTCCGTTGATATCCCCCGATGCCGCGTATCTGGAAACGGATACACACGGTCGTATCGTTGGGCCGACGGAGGGGGACCAATTGAAACAGCGCGGTTTTCGTCTCTCCGGGGTTCAGCCGGTCGAGATACTTGTCGGGACTGTCAGACGGAAACGGGCTGACGCCGCGAGTTCCGATGAAGCGCACCCAGGTCGAATCCGACGCGCCCTGCGGCAGGCCGAGATTGGAAACGTCCACCTGGAGTGTAAAGGGGTTGGGAATATAATCGTCAGTGTTGTCATCGAAGACAATCTGTGCAAATCCCACCTTCGAAACGATCGTTGAGAAAACCGGAAAATGCTCGCGTTCCACCCATACGGTCGTATCGTCAGTTGCGGGGTACGCGTTCGAAGAGGTGGCAAGCGCCGTGATCGTCACGATTTCATCCGTGGGTGCCGTATCCGCGAGGATAATTTCCCAGCTCACGGATTTGGATTCTCCAAAGAGCAGATTTTGAGCGACCGGTTTTGTATCTAAGCTGCCGACTGGCAGAATGAACCGTCCATCCTTCACAAGTTTCACAGCGACATCGCGGGCAATCGCGGTATCTTCAGGACCGACGTTTTCCACCCAGACAGTCACGGTTATGCGGTTCGGGTTATAATCGTTGTCCTGGAAAAACAGCTGCGTGTCAGAGACCTCCACACGGCATGTAATCGCCGGCAGACCGAGCACGCTTTCGCCACCTCCACTGCCCGCACCTTGCGCAAATACCTGCGAGGGGAACAACAGAGCCAGGAGGACGATGGCAGGAAGGAGAATTCGCTTTATCATGTTACAGCTTCCACCAAATAGTAAGTATTCTGATCTCCGATTCCGTCGGGATGACGCAGAGGTACAGACCGTCGGTCTGCACCTCTGCGTTCATCGCTATCGTGTTTGAACCGTCATTGGACGGGTTATTTCGAGATGATCATGCGCTTGGTGTCGGTGTAGTTCCCGGCTTCCAGGCGGTAGAGATACACGCCGCTGGGCAGGTCACTGGCCGTGAGCACCAGCTGGTACTGGCCGGCCGCCTTGTGTCCTTCCTCGAGCGTGCGGAC
>QKAF01000096.1 GCA_003246455.1 Bacteroidota bacterium | reverse complement strand
CGCACGCACGAACGCGCGGTCGCTGCTGCTCACGATGTGGCTCGAGTCGCATTCCAATGAGTACTGCAAGCTTCTGGAAGGCTATGCGCAGCGTCCCCGCCTCATGAATCTCATGGCGCAGGTCGATCCCGCCCGCCAGCAGGTTTACAGACAGTGTTCGTTCTGACATCGGAGCTCCCCGCTCTGATTCTCTGATTCCATCGCCGGCCGCTTCCCTGCCGGCGATTTTCTTTTATCCCGAATGAGACTGCACCGCGCCCACAGCCGCGGTGCGCCCACAGCCGCGGCGCACCCGCATCCGCGGCGAACGCACGGACCCCGCATCCGCGGCGAACGCACGGACGCTGCGCGACCGGACGCGGCTTACCGTTTCCCTTCCGTTCGCTCGAAAAGACGCCGCAGCTCCTGCGCGTCGCCCGTGGTGGCAAGCGCGAGCATCAGTTTGATGCGCGCCTTCTGTCCGTTGAGATACGGTGCGAAAATGACACCCGCTGCATGGAGGTTCCGCCCGGCGCCATAGTACCCGTATACGTCATCCGTCACGCCGCGCGGACAGCGGGAGACGAGCACGACCGGGATTCCCGCATCGATGACCTGCATGATGCCGTCGAATGCGCGGGGCGGGACGTTCCCCGTTCCCATCGCCTCGACGACGAGCCCGCGCACGCCCCCGGTAATGCAGCTCTGGTACGGGATGCTGTCCATCCCCGCGTAACATTTGAGGATATGCACCGGTTCGACGGGCTCCACCATGCCGATATGGTCGTGAATGAACGGCTTGCGCAGAAAAACCGGCCGGCCCTCAAATATCCGACCGACTGGTCCGAAATCGAAACTCATGAAGGTGTCGCGCTGCAGTGTGTGGGTTTTCGTCACCTCACTCGCCGCGTTGATCTCTCCGTTGAGGCAGGTCAGAACGCCCAGACCGCGGAACTGGCCCGAAAGGACCACCAGCAGCGCGTCACGGATGTTCGCAGGACCGTCCCACTCGGGATCTTCCGAATGATTCATCGAGCCGACCAGCAGCACCGGCTTGTCGGTGTGCAGCGCCAGGTCGAGGAAATAGGCTGTCTCCTCGAGCGTATCGGTGCCGTGGGTGATGATGATACCCGCGACGTCGTCGCGTGCACTTTCCTCCTCGGCGATCCGCGCGATTTCCAGCATCATCGACGGCGTCACATGCGGTCCGGGAAGTTTCCCGTATTCGCGATACTCGATTTCCGCCAGTGCCCGCAGATCCTTCATCCGTGTGAGAATCTGGTCACCGCTGAGCGACGGGACGGCCCCGCCGGTCACCGGATCAATGGTCATTGAAATCGTCCCGCCCGTAAACACCATGACAACGCGTTTCACACGTCTCTCCTCTGAAGATGATAATATTCGGCCGCGACAGGTGCGGCAATGCGGACAACGGCCATCATCGGGAAAGGCCAGTCGTCAACGAACACGCGGAACACCGCCGTGCCGCCTTGCAGTCCGTTCGAAATGAAAACCCAGGCGTGATCACCGCCCCGCTGTGCGAGCGAACCGAGTTCCGAACCTTCCAGCAGTTCCACGCGGATCGCGGGATCGGAAAACGGGATGCGTCCGTCCCAGCGGTTCACCGCCCACGCACGGATCCGAACACTGTCCGGCGCGCCGGTGAACAGCGTCGGCGGTTCCACGGCAAGTTCGTACCGCACGGTCTGCAGCATCGAAGACCAGACGTAGAGTCCCGCCGCGACCAGCGCGGTGAACGACAGGAGCAGGACGGTCGCACGCCGCGATCTCCGGGGCTCCCGGGACGTATGGGTATTCGATGCGTTCATTTCCGGCAATTCTGAAAATCTCTTGTCTCCCGTAACCCGGAGGGAGGTTAAACCTGTGCGGTCCCTCCGATGTCCAATGCACAAAACTACCAAGCACTCACTCACGAATCAAGGATATTCGAAATGAAACCGCTCATGCTCGCCGTCGTATTCATGCTCCTCTCCGCGGGATCGCTTTATGCCCAGCCGCGACCGGACGCAGGCGCATGGAAAAAAATGAATCTCAGCGAAGAACAGAAAACCGCGTTGAAGGATATCCGTACCGAGACCCAGAAAAAAATGATCGACATACGCGCCACGCTGCAGAAGAAGCGCATCGATATGAAAGACATGATGCAGGACGAATCGGCTGACCGCGCGGCGTTCGAAAAGCTCTCCCGCGAGATCGCCGATCTGCAGGTGCAGCAGAAACTCGCGCTTTTCGATGCCGATCAGAAAGTCATGAAACAGCTCGATCCGGAGCAGCAGAAGCAATGGAAAGAGATGAAAGGCAAACGTATGGAGATGCGAATGAAAGACGCCCGCGGCAAACGAGAGCACATGCGCGGTCCCGAAGGCCGGTCCTCCCGCGGACGGCGCGGTATGATGCAGGAACGAACCGAGGATGCGCCTCCCCCCGAAGATGACTGACGCCTCTCCAGCGCAGCGCTGATCCGAGCCTCCACTCCCTGAAGCGCGAACGCCCTCCCCTTTGTCGGGTGAGGGCGTTTTCTTTTCGTGCCGTTCCGGCGGTCAGCTCTCACGGAGGGCCGCACAGAGCGCTTCCGCGACACGCGATTTCAATTCCGCGAGCGGCATCCCTTCAACCGTCGCACCCGCGGCGAGCCGGTGGCCTCCACCGCCGAATTGTGCGGCGATGTCATTGACCGTGATCGCCCCCCGAGAACGGAAGCTGATTTTGATCACCCCGTCGAGCACGGTGAGCAGAGCCGTGGCTTCCACTCCGCGGATTGCGAGCCCGGAGTTGACGATATTCTCCACATCCTCGACGCTGGTGCCGGTTTCGGCAAACATCTCCGGGGTGACCGCAAGCACCGAGACGCGTCCCCCGCAGTGCTGTTCGATTCCGGCGAGGATCATGCCGAGAAGCTGCGTGCGCCCCATCGGATAGTCGTCGAAAATCCGGCGATGCGTCCCCTGCGGATCGACACCCGCCTCGAGGAGGCCAGCGGCGATGCGATGAACGCGGGGAGTGGTGCGATCGAAGCGAAACGACCCCGTGTCGGTCATGATGCCCACGTAGAGTCCCAGCGCAATGTCGTACGGCATGACGTCGATGCTTCGCGCAAGCACGTCGTGCACGATCTCCGCAGTGGAACAGGCATCCGGCAGACTGCAGTAGGAATCGGCAAACGGTTTCGGTTCGAGGTGATGATCGATGACGAGCTTTGTCCCGGACGCGGCGCGGAACACCGCTTCCATCTGGCGGACGCGTCGGATGTCGTTGAAGTCCAGCGCGACCAGCAGATCCGCCGCGGCGATGACCGGATCGTGCACGTCGGGAACATACGCCTCGACCTGTCCGTCGCCGTTCAGAAACGCCAGGTTTTCCGGAGCCGCGTCGCAGTTGATGATGCGGACATCCTTTCCCCTCGCGCGCATCGCGGCATGCAGTGCGCATTCGCTGCCGATGGCGTCGCCGTCGGGATTCATGTGCGTCGTCAGAACGATGCGCGACGCACCGAGCAGTAGTGTTTCACATTCCTCGATCCCGATACGCCGCAGCGTTTCTTCTGTCATTCCATTTCCTCCAGTTCAGCGGCCAGCAGCTGCTTCCGGTGCAGATCCGCGTACAGTCCGTCGAACGCAACGAGTTCGTCATGCGTCCCCTGCTCGCTGATCCTGCCGTCCTCAATCACGATGATATGATCGGCGCTCTTCACCGTCGAAATTCTGTGGCTGATAAGGATGCTGGTACGTTCCGCCATCACGCTTCGCAGCTGCTGAAGAATGTCCTCTTCCGTATGCGTATCGACGGCGGAAAGCGCGTCGTCGAGAATGAGGATAGACGGTTTGCGGAGCACGGCGCGCGCAAGGCTGACCCGCTGTTTCTGCCCGCCCGACAGGGTGATGCCCCTCTCGCCGAGCATGGTTTCGTACTGCAGCGGAAAATCCGTGACGTCCTTGTCCAGCTGTGCGATCGAGGCGGCCCAGAGCACGTCCTCGTCGGACGGCGCGTCGACTCCGTAGGCGATGTTGTTGCGCAGCGTGTCCGAAAAGAGGAAGGTTTCCTGCGTCACGTAGGCGATGTGCCGGCGCAGCACTTCCACCGGAATTCTGCGGATGTCGCTGCCGTCGATGGAGAGGGTGCCCGAGGTCGCATCGAAAAGCCGGGGGATGAGGTTCACGATCGTGCTCTTCCCCGCGCCGGTCAGCCCGATGATGCCGAGCGTGGTTCCCGCTGCGATCTCCAGATCGATGCCGCTGAGGATTTCGCGTTCCTCCGGCGCATAGCGAAAATGCACATCCTCGAAATGCACGGCGCCCTCGATCCGCGTGATACTGTGGTCGGTGGTCTCGTCGTCGGCAATTTCCGGTACGGAGTCGAATACTCTTTCGAGACGTTTCATCGAGGCAGCCGCGCGCTGAATCAGGCTGACCACCCAGCCGATGGCTGCCATCGGCCAGATCAGCATGCCGAGGTAAATGATGAACTGCGTCAGTTCTCCGAGGGAAAGCCGGCCCGCGATCACGTCGCGCCCGCCGAGCCAGATAATCAGGATGATCGAGAAGCCGACCAGCATGCCGATCATGGGCATGAACAGCGACTGAATGCGCACCATGCGCATGTTGCGCACGCGGTACTCTTCACTGAGATCCTGGAACACCGCGGTCTCATACGCTTCGCGCAGGTAGGCTTTCACCACGCGAATGCCGGAAATGCTCTCCTGTGTACGCGCGGTGAGCGTGCCGTACTGCTCCTGGATTTCCTCGTAGCGCTTGTGGATCAGCGAGCCGACCTTGTGCACGGCGAAGGAAAGCACCGGCAGCGGCAGAAGCCCCCAGAGCGTCAGCAGCGGATGTATATCGACGAGCAGCCAGACGATGATCACGAAATTGAACACGGTGTTCGACGCATACATCACCGCGGGACCCACGAACATGCGCACCGCGGAGATGTCGTTGCTGGCGTACGCCATGAGGTCGCCGGTGGTCGTGGTCGAGAAAAACCCCTGCGACAGCTTCATCACGTGGATCAGGAAGTCGTTCCGGAGATCGAATTCGATTCGGCGCGACACCACGATGATGGTCTGACGTGTCAGATACAGAAAGAGCCCGCTCATCGCGGCGATACCGACGATCATTGCGGCGTACTGCAGCAGTGTCGACGAATTCAGATCGCTCTGCAGACCGTCGACGGCGTCGCGGATGATCACCGGCGCTATGACGGCGAAGACTGTCGAGAGGAAAATGAAGAAAATCCCCCACAGCAGCGTACCGCGGTAGCGTTTGAAATACGGGGCGAGACGGAGAAGGGATTTCATTGCAGGCCCCAGTCTGAAAGAATGTCCAGGACCTCGGACCAGGAGTGCGCGACGGCGTCGGCCGCGGTCCGCTCCGGCAGGTTTTCCGCGTGATAGCGTCCGCTGTCGTCGCCGCGAAAGAGGATGGCCTTCATCCCCAGCGCTTTCGCACCGGCGATGTCCGTCCGTTCGATGTCGCCGATATGCACGGCGTGCGAAGCGGGGACATCCACCCCGGCGAGCGCCCGTTCGAACATGCGTGGGTGAGGTTTCGACACGCCCATTTCATCCGAGAAAATCAGCGTGCGGAAATACGCGTCCACCTGGTGTGCCTGCAGCACCTGCCGCAGCACCCGTCCCGGAGAAAACGCGGTATCGGAGATCAAAGCGAGAGGAACGCGCGAGGAAAGCTGTGCCAGTGCGTCCGCGCATCCCGGAAGCAGTCCCGGGATGCCCTCGAGAATGCTGTCCTCCATGAGACGCACGGTGGCGGCATGCTGCTCCGCGGGCACCTCGAGATCGAGAAACGCCCAGATGACCTCGAGACTCTCGTCCGCGGTCATCGTGCGCTGCTCGGCATGCCAGCGCTGTTCGAACGCCCGGTACGAGTGTTCGAAAGCCGCCGTTACCGCTTCTTCGTCGAACATCCTGCCCACGCTGCGGTAAATGTCCTCCATCGCGCGGTTGCGCGCGGCCCGCCGTCGCGCTCCGTTATTGGAGTCGACGGTCGTGTTCCAGAAATCGATGGTAATTGCCTGTATCATACTAATCACACTCAACACGAAACAGAAGACAAAAGCTCCCGATCCGGCGCGCGAATGCGGGAGCTTTCTTCAAATGGTGTCCGGCTGTTACCCGATCATCGCAAAGCCGGTGTAGGGCTGCAGCGGTTTGGGAACGATGATTTTCCCTTCGGGCGTCTGGTAGTTCTCCAGGATCGCCACCATGAGACGCGATGTGGCGAGCCCGGATCCGTTCAGCGTGTGCACGAATTGCGGCTTCCCTTTCGCACCCTCCGGACGGTAGCGGATGTTCGCCCGACGCGCCTGGAAGTCTTCGAAATTGCTGCAGGATGACGCTTCCAGCCAGGTGTTCTCGGCGGGCGACCACACTTCGAGATCGTAGGTTTTCGCCGAGGAAAACGAGGTGTCTCCGGAGCACAGCAGGAGAACGCGATACGGAATTTCGAGCAGCTGCAGAATCCGTTCGACGTTTCCGACCAGCGCTTCGAGTTCATCGTACGATTCTTCCGGACGTGCGAATTTCACCAGTTCGACCTTGTTGAACTGGTGCACGCGCAGGAATCCCTTGGTCTGCTTCCCGTAAGATCCCGCTTCGCGGCGGAAGCAGGCCGAATAGCCGCAGAAATGCGAAGGGACCTGTTCCGCCTCGAGGATTTCATCACGGTACATGTTGGTGATCGGCACTTCGGCGGTCGGAATCAGGTAGAGATCGTCGTCCGCGCAGCGGTACATGTCCTCCGACATCTTGGGCAGCTGGCCGGTGCCGACCATCGAATCGGTGTTGACGACAAACGGCGGAAACACTTCGCGATACCCGTGCTCCCGAAGATGCGTATCCAGCATGAAGTTGATCAAGGCGCGCTCGAGCGTGGCGCCCTGCCCCACGTACAGCGGAAAGCCGCTGCCGCTGAGCTTCGCTCCGCGATCGAAATCCAGGATGCCGTGCTTGCGTCCCAGCTCGATGTGATCGAGCACCGCGTGCTCCGGATCCTCGTTGATCCGCATCGTGTGCAGGGGAATCCAGCTGCGGATCTCGACGTTGTCTTCCGCGTTGCGGCCAACCGGCACGCTCTCATGGCAGAGGTTCGGCAGCGCGAGCACGCTCTGCCGGAGTTCCTCCTCGACACCGCGCAGTTCGTCGTCGAGCTGTTTGATCGTGTCGGAAACGCCCTTCATCTCCGCGATCTTATCGTCGGCGTCCTGCTTCTCCTTCTTCAGCTGGGCAATTTCCTGGGAGACCACGTTCCGGGTGTTCTTCAGCTGCTCGACCTCCGCGATGATATCGCGGCGGCGGCGGTCGATCGCGAGAACCGCATCGACGTCTCCTTTTTCGTTCTTATTTTGTACACCCTGCCGGACCAGGTCAGGGACTTCGCGAATGCGCTTCATGTCGAGCATGTCGTGTTCACACCTTGATGGGGTTAGAAAAATCTGCTGTCGCTCAGCAGGTCGGTATGCGTGGCACCGTCGCGAAGCTGCTGCCGCAGTCGTTCGAGTCCTCGTGTCACGTCGCTCAGCCGCTCGTTGCAGGCGGCTTCGAATTTCAATGTAATGAACGTACTGTCGGGAGGACGATTGGCCGCCTGCCCGATCTCCGCGGATGACGTCGGGGATATCATGCCCGGGTCGAATCCGAAAATTTCGGCAATTTTTTGCGCAAATGAAAAACGGTCGATCGATTCCGGGCCGGAGACGTGAAAAACCCCGCCGGCGCCGCGCTCGACAAGCTTGAGGATCCCGTAGGCGAGATCGTCCGCCAGCGTGGGATTTCCCCGCTGGTCATCGACGACGCGGAAGGGAGCACCCTTCTCGAGCTGCGCCAGCACCCATGCGACGAAATTCTGTCGAACCTCGTAGCCGGCGCCGTAGAGGACCTGCGTCCGCACGACGATGCCTCCGACGGGACTTTCCAGCATCGCGTTTTCCGATGCGAGCTTCGATTTGCCGTAGTAACTCACAGGATTCGGCCGGGACGATTCGTCGTACGGCCCCGTGCGTCCGTTGAAGACGTAGTCGCTTGAAAGCTGCACGATGCGGCAGTTATCGATGCGCCGCGCGGGGATAATCAGGTTTTTCAGGCCGTCCACGTTCAGCCGCCATGCCGCCAGCTTGTCTTCCTCGCATCCGTCGACGTCGGTCATGGCGGCGGTGTTGACGATGACGTCGGGGCGATACGCGGACACGAGACTCTTGACGTCGCTCAGCTGCGTGATATCCAGCTGCTGATAGTCGAACCGCTTGTTGATGAAGAATGTCCTGGGCGCGATATCCGTCAGAAGGAGTTCGTCGCCGGTCTCGCGGGCGAAGGCCAGCGCGAGCTTCTGTCCGAGCAGTCCGTGCGCTCCGGTAATCATCACTCTCATGCCGCACCTCCCCGGAGATACTCCCGAAGCGCGCGCATGCCGATGGAGCCCGGGATCCCGGCCACAAATGACGCCGCACGGGCGGCGCGCCCGGCTGCTTGCTCGAGCCCGTGTCCGCGCGCTAGTCCGATCGCGAGCGTGCTGCCGAAGGCGTCGCCGCACCCGGTCGGATCGACAACGCGCGGTGCAGGGATCGCGGGGACGTGCATGTGCACATCCGGTGCGCGGTAAATATCCGCGCCGGCCTCTCCGCGCGTCAGCACGAACAGGTGCGGACTGCCCGCTTCGAATACCATGCGCAGACGCTGCTGTTCGTCGGCCTCACCGGGGATCAGGGCGGCGAATTCGTGCTCGTTGCATTGAAGCACGTCGGCGGCACGCACCCACTGCCGCCAGTGTTCCGAAGGTGCGGGCTCTCGGCGGCCGTCGGCGTGTACGCGGTATGCGATCATGTGCAGATCGATGTATACCAGCCTTCCTTCCCCTCGCAGCCGTGCCGCGGTTTCGAGCGATATGTCGTGGCCGGTCATCATGTTGAGGTACACCAGGTCTGCGTGGGAAAGGACAGGAGAAAGGCGGTCCCAGGTAATGGGACCGAGACTGCGGACCAGCTGGGTGTTGTAATGCGATGCGGACGTGTGGAACAGGCGGACGCGGGTATTCTCCTCGTCGACCTCCCAGCAATACCGCGGATCGATCTCGGGATATTCCGCCGCGAGAGTCTGCATGACCCCCGCCGCATCGACGCCGTACGGAAATACCGGCCGAAGGGAGTCTCCCGTCTCCGTCATTGCGCAAAAGGCTGTCAGCGGGAAGGTGATGCCGCCGGGACTCCGGTAGACATTGCCGTCATAACTGTGAATTTCATCAAGGACGAGATGTCCGAGCACCAGGGTGGTCATTTTCCGTGCGTACCTGTCCCCCGATTGCCGCCCCGCCCGGGGTCACTGCCGCTTCCCGGCTTCCCGATGCCGAGTTCGCGCTCACGCTGCTCGAGCACCTGGAGCCGATGCTGGAGTTCACGCATTTTGCGCACGTACGCCGACTCCAGAGGCTGTTCCTCTTCAAAACTTTCTCCCGCGAAAATGCGTCCGAAGAGCCAGTGCTCGCGCATGGCGTGGATGCTCTTCGCGGCCTGGTCCGCGGCATTTCCCGCATCGTAGGCCACGTCGGACATGGAGGCGAGGAACATGACGAGAGAATCGTAAAGTGCGCGGTCATTCATCAGAAGACCCAGCGTTCCCTGTCCCTCGTCCACCTTGCGGAGAATGTTCGCGGCGTCCTCGGTCATGCGCACGGTATTGTCCATCGCCGTGTCCGCTTTGACCGCTATGGCATCCAGCGTCTTCACGCTGTTCGCGAGCAGGTCGGAAAGCTTGTCGAGCTGTGCGTTCGTCCGGCGAAGCCCTTCTTCGGTCTGCGCCGTGATATTGACCAGGTTCGTGTAGACCTCGTCATCGGTAAAAAGCCGGCCGATGGTTCCTTCGCCGTGGTTCAGCCGGCTGAGAAGGACGAAAAGTTCGCCCGTGACCTGCTTCACCGTATCGGCGATGGAAATGAAATTGTCGGCGATACTGCTCAGCGCGAATGGCGGAATGCCGCGGATGAACCCGTAATCCGGGATCTCCTTCGCCTCGGGGGAACCGATGCTCACGCTGATGAACTTGTTTCCGACCAGCCCTTCCTGCTTGATTTCCGCCTTGGAATCCGTCTTGATGAATCCGCGGACCCCTTCGTCGATGCGAAGAAGGAGACGGATCGAATCGGCCTGCGGGGTGAGCGTGATATCGGATACCGTACCGACACTGTACCCCGAGAGCATGACGGCCGCACCGGGTTTGACGCCCTCGACATTGGCGAAATTCACCTGGACGAAGAACACACTGCTGAACAGCTGGCTTTTCTGGCCGACAAAAAATATTCCAACGGTAAAGGCAAGCACGCCGACAAAAATCAGAAAGCCGACGCGTGCGCGTGATAGACTCGTCTTCTTCATACAACCACCTGAAAAAATGCCCGTGTGTATGGGTCTTCCGACATTTTCAACTCGTCGAAGGTGCCGCTGTGCTGGAAAGTGCCGCCATCGAGAATGTAAATCTGGTTCGCGATGATCCGGGCGCATTCGAGGTCGTGCGTCACCGTGATCGATGTGATGCCGAACTGCTCCTCGAGACTGAGGATGAGTTCGCTGATCTCACGCGCGGTGATCGGATCGAGGCCCGCCGTGGGTTCGTCATAGAGAACGATCTGCGGACGCTTGATGATGGCGCGCGCAAGCCCGATGCGTTTCTTCATGCCGCCGCTCAGTTCCGAGGGCATTTTATCGACGGCATGCTCGAGGCCGACAAGTCGCAGCTGTTCGAACACGCGCTCGGTGATTTCTTCCTCGCCCGCATCCGTATGCTTGCGCAGCGGAAATTCGAGATTCTCGCGGACCGTGAGCGAATCGTAGAGCGCGGCATACTGAAAGACGTAGCCGATGCTCTTGCGCAGCCTGTTGAGTTCCTTCGTCTTGAGGCCGATCACCTGCTCCCCCATCACCTCGATGCTGCCGCGCTCCGGGCGCAGAAGTCCCACGATGCTCTTGAGGAGGACGCTCTTCCCGATGCCGCTTCGGCCGAGGATGACGTCGCTCGATCCGGAGCGCACCTGCATGCTCACGCCGGTGAGCACGTCGAGATCGGCGAAGGATTTCCAGACGTCCCGGACGTCGATCAGGATGTCGTTGCGGGCCTCGTTCATCATGCGGCTCCGAGGAAGAGCTGTGTCAGCTGGATAATGACCATGTCGAGAAAGATGATATTCAGTGAAGCGAGCACGACCGCGGAAGTAGCGGCCCGTCCGACACCCTCGGTCCCCCGCGCGGCGTTGAATCCCTGGTAGCTGCCGATCACGCCGATGATGTACCCGAAGGCGATCGTCTTCCCGATGCCCGGCAGCACATCGTAAAATCGCAGACTCTGTACGACTTCGTTGAAATACAGCTGCATGCTGGAGTTCGACGAAATCCATTCGGAGATGTACCCGCCGAAAATCGCAAGGAAATCGACGTAAGCGGTCAGCAGCGGCAGGATGATCGAGCAGGCAAGCACCCGGGTCACAACGAGATAGTTGAACGGATCGACCGCGGAGACCTCGAGCGCGTCGATCTGTTCGGTGACCTTCATCGAACCGACTTCCGCCCCGATTCCGGAACTGACGCGTCCCGCGACGATGAGCGCGGTGATCACCGGCCCGAGCTCGCGGACGATCGTGAGCGCCAGCATTGCCGGGAGGAAACCGCCTGCGCCGAAGCGGTCGAGCGTCGGACGCGACTGCAGCGCGAGGATCAGTCCCATGATCACGCCGACGATCGTCAGCAGCGGAAGCGACTTCGATCCGAGTTCGTCGAGATGCTTGCGCACCTGTCCCCACTCATACGGCGGGACAAAGACATAGCGGAAGAATCGGAGTCCAAATGTCGTGATACCGTACACCTGGTCCATGGCACTGCGGATTCGCGATCGCGTCAGGGCGTAGTACGATATGTGCGGCGGCTTCTGCAACGTGTTCACGACTCAATTCCTTTCCGGAAGAGCAAATAAGTTATCTGATTTGGCGAGCAATTCCAATTGATACCGCTTTTATCCCCTCTTTTTGAATTCATCCATCCAGAAGCGGATCTCGTTCTCCGAGAGAGTCCGGTTTTTCAGGTGCATCTCGACCATGTCCGGCTTCTCCCGCCTCTGGTCCGCGATGAACTCCTGTGAAGACATCAGATGCGCACCGCAGACCGCGGCATGCGCACGCACTTCATTGTCGGAAGAAATCACGAGAACCATGCGGGGCTGGGAATCCCGTTCGAGATTGAACCGTATCCAGTCATCCGCGGTCCGGGTGAGCGAATAGACGACGCTGATCGCGTTACCGCCCCCGATCACCTCTCCATGACCGTCGAACACGATCATGATCTGCCCCTTTCCGCGCATCCGTTTGCGCACGAATTCGACGAGGCCGCGACGCGCGGCGTCGGGATTGGACTTCATCAAGCGCTCAAGTCGGCTGATCTTGTGCAGCAGGTTGTATCCATCGACGTAGGTGCGTTTGTATTCCATGACATTGCAACAAACACAACGCCGGCGCCATTCGCAAACACGCGTGAAGGCCGCGGCACGAAAAGCAAAGCCCCGAACGTATCGGGGCTTGACATTGCGTCGGAGGGTCGGCCGCTTACAGGTTTCCGCGCCGCTCCTGTTCACGTTCGATGGAGACGAACAGCGCCTTGAAGTTGCCCTTGCCGAAGCTTTCGGCGCCCTTGCGCTGGATGATCTCGATAAAGAGCGTCGGACGGTCCTCGACCGGCTTCGTGAAGATCTGCAGCATGTACCCCTTGTCGTCGCGATCCACCAGGATATTGAGCCTGCGCAGGGGTTCGAGATCCTCCTCGATCGGTCCCACGCGGTCGAGCAGATCGGTGTAGTACGACTCCGGGATGTCGAGGAATTCGACGCCCTGCTCGCGCATGCTCGATATCGTCTCGATGATGTTATCGGTCTCGATCGCGACGTGCTGCACGCCGGGACCGTTGTTGAACACGATGTATTCCTCGATCTGTGACTTTTTGAGTCCCTTCGCGGGTTCGTTGATCGGGAATTTGATCCACTTGGTGCTGTTGGAGACGACGGTGGAGTGCAGGGCGGAATATTCGGTCGAAATATCGTTGTCGTCGAAGGTGACGAAACGGGAGAATCCGAAGACGTCGATGTAGAACTGCACCCAGTCTTCCATCTGGTTCCAGTCGACGTTTCCGACGATATGGTCGATGTGCTTGAGACCCACCGGCCGTGCCAGCGGATCCGCGGGCGTGGCATGGAAACCGGGAAGGAAGGGTCCGTCGTAATCCAGGCGCTCGATGAAGGTGTGCACGGTGTCGCCGTAGGTCCCCACGGTGGCGATCTTCATTTTCCCGTGCGCATCTTCGACGATCTGGGGTTCGAGCACCGGACGCGCACCGCGCTCGACGGTTGTCCGGAAACAGAAATCCGCGTCGGTGGTCTCGAGCGCGATATCGCGCACGCTGTCGCCATGCTTGCTCAGGAAGGGAATGATGCCGTCCTCGACGAGCGGTGTCGTCAGAATGAACCGGACCTTTCCCTGCTGCAGCGCATAGGATACGCGGTCACGCACCCCGGTTTCCGGGCCGAGATACCCGACGAGCGAAAAACCGAACGCCTGACGGTAGTAATATGCCGACTGCTTGGCGTTGCCGCAGTAAATCTCGACGTGGTGCACCGCGCGCAGCGGGAGAAGATCTTGCTTGAGTTCATGGGTTTCTACCTGCATTCCTGCTCCGTCTATCTGTGAAATATCCGTTATTCTGTCTTTTCTAGAACACCGCGGAAGAGCTGTGCGGTTTCCTCGTCGATGTTCGTGCAGCGAATTCGCCGCAGCGGACCGCTGTAGCCATCAATGAAGATACGAATTGTCCGAATAATAATCTCGGCAGCGAGTGCCTTCGGAAAGCCGAAAATCCCGGAGCTGATCGCGGGCATCGCGATGCTTTCGCAGCCGAGTTCGGAGGCGAGCGCAAGGCTGCTGCGAATCGCGCTGGCAAGCAGTTCCTCTTCCCCGCTATCTCCATCGGTCCAGATCGGACCGATCGCGTGGATGACATACTTGATCGGCAGTTCTCCCGCGCCGGTATGCACGGCCTGCCCGGTTTTTACGGTGCCGATGCGACGGCTCTCCTGCTGGATGCTCGCGCCCCCCTTCTGCACGATGGCACGCGCCACGCCGCCGCCATGATCGAGATTGGCGTTGGCGGCGTTCACGATCGCATCGACATCCTCCTCCGTGAGATCACCATGGACGACTTCGACACGAATATTGTTCCATTCTCGCATGAGAAGGGTGCTGCCTGCCATGGCACGTGCTCCGCTGTGATGGTTGTAATAACATCAAAAGATGGGGAATGCGCCGGCAAAATGAAAGTGCGGCCATGGGAAAAATACGTCCGTATCAATGCCTCGGGACGGTCAGCGTCGCTCCAGTACGGTCAGCGTCGGGGAAGAAGGAAAACGGCGGGCGATGTGGCTGATGATTGCGTGGCCGCGGACAGCGGTGCCGGGCGGGACATGATACGCGAATCCCCGGCCTGTTCGTTATGGGTGCGCGAGAGAAGAACAGACCGGGAATTCACTGAGCGAGAGAGAGGAGAATTCCGAATTATTTCATTACAGGGACCGGAGCATCCACAAACACCCTCCCCAGGGCGACGGAAACAAGGCAATGGCCGACACTGAACTGATCGGGACATTCGTCGATTTCCAGGATCACCATTGCATGCCGCACTTCCGCATGGACATGCAAGGTTGAACATTCACTGTTGTGGCAGCGCTTCCATGCGAAGCGCAAAGCATCGTGTATCAGGGTCACGATGTCGGTGGATCCCCGCATCAGATGCGGAAATTCCCCGAGCATCCAGACCGGCGCAGATCCTTCCGCGGTATCGACGAGCGTACTGATAGTATCGAAGATCGCCCGTTTGAGGTTGAATCCCTCATTTCCCGCGCGAGACGCATGGTGCCGCAATTCGTCTGTCATCGCGGCTTCGGGTAATTCGCGTGTCCTTGCCAATCCATCTGTGAGTTTCATACCGCAACCTGCGTTTCTTTCCATCGTTTCAGTCGAATCCGAATGATCGACTCGATCAGTGCGACCAGGGATTCCGGGGATTCATTTTTATCGAATATGACATGCGCGCCGAGACTCCGGTACTGCGCGTTGTTGAGGAGTGAACCGAACGCGGAATACACGATGATATGCGTCTCCTCGAGCATCACCCCGTCCATGCGAAGCAAGTCCTCGCCGATGCCTTCAGGGAAATGGTGATCGAGGATGAGGATGTCCGGTGCGTACGAGCGAAGCCGATTGCTCGCATGATCGAGATCCGGTTCGTATTCGATCATCGCGATATTGGGGATGCTGTTGAGCAGGCGCTGCAACCGTTCTCCGATTACCCGCGAGTCGTCAACAATCATTATTCGAGCGCCGTGCTCCATTCGTCACCTGCTTTGTTATGCAATGCAAGATAACCGGATCGCCGCCCGCCGGATGTACGCATCCGCCACGAATCAGAGGGAGGAAAATGGGTAATGTTCGCGTATGGCAATATCGGCTGCGCGCGTACGCAAAACGCGTACATCGTGGCGGTCCCTGCAGATAGGCGAGGAAAGCCCCGCCCCCGGAAGCGTGAATCAGGCGAGTCCCTGATCGATCGCGAAGTGGATCAGGTCGGCGGTGGATTTGAGGTTGAGCTTCTCGAGAATGCGACGCCGGTAGGTCCCGACCGTACGCGGACTCACCCCGAGGGCGTCGGCGATCGCCGCGGGTTTCTTCCCGCCCGCGAGCATCCGAAGCACCTCCACTTCCCGCACCGAAAGCGAGGCAAGCGAGGTGGGAGTCCCGCTGGCGGTGAGCTGGTCGGCGAGCTGTTCGGCAAGCGCCGAAGTGATATAGTTCCTGCCGCTATGAATGCGGCGGACGGCAGTCACGAGTTCCTCGGGAACCGCATCCTTTGTCAGGTACCCTGAGGCGCCGGCTTTCAGGCAGCGCACCGCGTGCATTTCGACCGGGTGCATGCTGAGCACGAGAACGCGTGTCGCCGGAGAATGGGCGCGCAGATCCGGCAGGGCGTCCAGACCGCTGCGCCCGGGCATGGAAATGTCCAGCACCAGGACGTCCGGACGGGTGCGCTGGAGGAGCTGCATGGTTTCATCGACGCGGGCCGCTTCGCCCACGATCTGGAAATCGCTTTCGAGAGAGAGAATTTTCTTCAATCCTTCACGAACGATGCGATGGTCGTCCGCGATCAGTATGCGTATCATGACGTCCTCGTGAATGGGACTGGGTTGATATCACGGACTCTGCGTGCTGTCCTGCTCCGGTTCGAGCGGCAGTTCGACGTGCACGACGGTTCCTCCGCCGTCGCGCGGCAGAATACGGCAAAACCCGCCGAGAAGTTCCGCCCGCTCGCTCATCCCGACAATACCGAGCGAGTCCGTCTTCGCAAGATCCTCGGAGACGATCCCCCTCCCGTCGTCACGTACTTCGAGCATCGCCATCCCGGCGACGATATCGAGCTGCACCTCGACGCGCTCCGCGTCCGCGTGCCGCACGATGTTGGTGATCGCTTCCTGGGCGATCCGGTACAACGCGAGCTGCTGCCGCGGCGGGACGGGGATTTCCTCCCGCGAAAGTTCGAGCACCACCCGCATGCCGCTGCGCTGCCGAAATTCGTTCATGTACTGGCGGATCGCTTCGGATATGCCGACCTCGTCGAGCATCCCCGGCCTCAGCTGACGGGCGAGCTGCCTCGTCTGCGCGATCGTATCGTCGAGGATATGCTCCATCGAGGCCACTACTTCCATGACATTTCCCTGCTCGCCCGCCTCGCGCGGCATCGCGCGCTTGAGAAGCGAAACGTCGATCTTCAGTCCCGTCAGCGACTGTCCGAGCCCGTCGTGAATTTCCCGCGAAAGCCGGACCCGCTCTTCCTCGCGAACCTCGTCGAGTCGCGCCGCCAGGGCGCGAAGACGCGAGCGCGATTCCAGCAGATCGTTCTCATACTGCCGCCGCTGGGTGACATCACGCCACAGGCAGAGAAGGAACAGCTCGCCTGCCTGCTCGACCGGGCTGAGGCTCACTTCTATGACCACTTCCCTGCCGCTGCGGGCGAGATGGATCCATTCGAATACGAGGGAGTTTCCGTCGAGCGCGTACTGCATGTACTCCTGTGCGAGCGTGAACGACGGTGCCCCTTCGGCCTGGAAAGCGGGGGAAATGTCCGCCGGCCGCTTCCCGACCAGTTCCTCTTCGCCGTAGCCCAGCATCCGTCCGGCGCTCGGATTGCTGGAGGAAAAAACGCCGTCGTGGATCGTGAGCACGCCGTCATTCGCCCTGTCGATCAGGGTCCGGTAACGGTTTTCGCTCAGGCGGAGCGCATCGATCATACGCGTCATTTCCGTTACATCCTGCACCATCGAAATGAGCTGCACGAATTCGCCTTCCTTGTTCAGTACCGGCGTATTGAACCAGTCACAGATCAGGCGGCGCCCTTTTCTCGTGCGGTTCACGCTGGTCGTATGCGCGCTGAGACTGCCCCGCTCCCACTCGCGGCGGATCTGCTCGACGGCGGTGCGCGCCTCTTCCGGCACGATCGTCTCGTAGGGAGATTTCCCGCGCAGTTCGGCGCTGCTGTAGCCGAACATGCGTTCGGCCGCGGGATTCAGATAGACGAAACGGAAATCCCTGTCGGTGACCATATAACCGATCGGCATGCGGTCGATGTGCATCTGCAGCCGCATGAGCAGTTCTTCCCGCTCGAGTTCCATCCGGTGCCGCTCGTCGTCCGCGGCTTTTCGCGCGGAGACATCGTGGAGCAGGACGCAGGCGCCCGTCGGGATCGCGTACACGCGGGCATGTATCAGCCGGCGATCCGCCTCTTCGAATTCCTGTGTTTCTTCACGCCCGGTCGCGACCACGCGCTCAACAACCGGTCGCAGCGTTTCTGTCGTATGCGGCGCAAGGAGGTCCCAGAGCGGCTCCCCGTCGCGCACCTCCGCGTCGGCGACGCTCAGCGCGCCCTTCGTGTGATAGCGGATGCGATGCGATGCATCGATGACGAACAGCACATCTTCGATCGGGTCGAGAACGGATTGCAGCAGCCGGTTCAGCGCATGAATTTCCTCCTGTTTCCGCCGCTGCGCGGACTGCTCACGCCGGATCAGGATGAAGAGGATGACAGAGGTGGCGATGACGAACGCGAGCCCTTTGAGCGTCCCCACGATCTGCGCGTCCTTCAGGTCCGGAAACACCGAGAACATGATGGAATCGGAAAACAGGATCCATGCTGATGAAAACAGCACGAAAGCGAGTGCGATCCGGATTTCAGGTCGTTCGCGAAGCACAGCTATCTCCTCGGCTTCAGTACGGGGCGATGCGCGGGGCATGCCCCGCAGGTGCGTAAAAAAAAAAGACTGTTTCGGACTAAACTAGCGAACTGGAAAGACAGGAACAAGCGCCCGAATCGCGCGTCGCACGAAATGCATCGAGGAAGCGGCAGGCGGATGGGCATGGCGCCGGTCAGGCGCTTCGCCCTTGACAATGTGCCGTTTCCTGTTCATTTTGACCCATAATCTCTGCACATAGTTGACGCGGAATTCCGCGTTCCCAGTAACACACGGAGGACTGTATGCGACCTTCCCCTGCCGTGCCCGTTATATTGCTCGCCTGTCTGCTGACCGCTTCGATCCCGGGCTGCGGTGCGGCCGACAACGAGGACAGCGATATACCCATCACCACAACATCAACGGACGCCAGGGCTCTCTTTCTCAAGGGGCGCCAGGCGTACGACGTGGGACGAAGCGACGATGCGGGAGCGCTCTTCGACAAAGCGATCGCGGCCGACAGCGCCTTCGCCGTGGCGTATTATTACCGCGCACGAACAGCGACGTCGTCCGCGGAATGGAGACGGTATACGGATTTGGCACAGTCGTATGCCTCCGGGGCTTCGGACGGCGAACAGCTGCTTATCGGCATGCTGAAAGCCGGTGCGCAGAACGATCTCCAGGAATACACCACGCTTGCGCGCCGTCTGAAAAACCGTTTTCCCAAGGGGCCGCGCGCCCTGTTCGAATACGCGACCGCGCTCGCGGAGAACAGGAATACCTACGAGGAACGCGCGATGCTTGAGCAGGCCATCGAACTTAATGGATTGTTCGCCCCTGCGCTCCGGTCGCTGGCCACCTCGTACCTGTTCGAGGAACCGCGCAACCTGCATGAAGCGGAGCGCTTTGCCGAACTCTACGTGCATCGCTATCCGGAGGAGGCCGATTCGCATATACTCCTCGGTGATGTCTACCGCGCAGATTTGCGCCTCGAACTCGCTCGCGGGGAATACACCCGCGCAATGACCGTCGACAAGGAATCGTTCCTCGCCTATGTCAAACGCGGACATGCCCTGACATTCATCGGCCTCTACGACGATGCGAGAAGGGATTTTGCCCGCGCCACGGACCTGGGTATCGGTCCGGCGAAATCGCGTGCGGCAAATTTCCGCACCTTCACCTGGCTGTACGAGGGGCGGAACGACGATGCCGTCCGTGCGAACGCTTCCCTGCTCAGCAGCCTTCCCCTCCTCGGGTATGACGAAAACGTGGATTTCCTTCCATATCGAAACACCGCCTACAACCGCTTCCTGATGTGCGTCGAATCACGGAAATTCGGCGACGCCGAAGACGCGCTGGCGATGTACCGGCGTTTCGCCCGCGCCATCGCACAGCAGATCAATACTCCCAGCTTCACACAGACGACGGAATCGGAGATCGCCCTGCTCGAAGGCCGCCTTGCGCTGCAGCGCGGCGACTTTATCGCGGCGATGGGACATACCGACCGTTCGATCGACTTCCTCCGCGACATTCGCAACGCCAGGAAGAAGGAAAATACCGAACTGCTCATCGGGAGAATCCTGCTGGCTCAGGAAGATTTCGCCCTGGCACTCGAGCATCTCGATGAATCGAACCCTGACCTGATCGAAGTGAAATACTGCCGCGCCCTGGCGCTGGACGCTCTCGGGCGCACGGCCGAGGCCCAGCAGCTGTTCCGTGAGGTCGGAAACTGGGACTTCAATACCATCGAATATGCGCTGATCCGTGACAAGGCACTGGAGCGTATCGATTGACGCGGCAGGGATGCAACCACGCTTTTCCCTTTGTTCCTTCTCTCGATCGAGGTATCTTACCGTGATATTGTTCGCAATCGATTGAAAGAACGTATGCCCAATACATCAGACCACACGTTTCATATCCCGGTTCTCGGCGTCGGGTTTTCTGTCGACGCTCCTGTCAAGGTGGCACGCTACGGGATCTCCTCTGTTGTCTCGCTCGTCGACGACGGGCTGATGGAAAACCTCCGCAGGCACTACTGTGAGCGCTACGGATGGGAGTTCGACCCGATCGACGAACGCGAGCACGACGCCCGCGCGCGCCGCACGACCGCGTACCTCAACGTGATCAAACGCATCGTGGACACGGACTTCGAACGGATGCGCGAGAGCGGTTTCGAAAGCGGCAGCGAACTCCACACGTATTTTCAGCTGCTCCCCGACCGGTCTCCGCTGAAGCGGCAGTATATCTCGATGCTCGCGAATCCTGACCCGGAGCTGAAAAAAGCCGAGCAGGAGCATCTTCGCGCGAGCGTCACCCCCGGCTCGATCGACGTCAACATCATGACGAAAGTCGACAAGGCGAACCGCACACGGGAAGGGGTCGCGCTTCCGGCGGAATTCAACGACGCCCATGCCTCGCTCCGGGGCTTCGCCATGAGCGATCTCGACAGCGCGGTGGTGCTTTCGGCCGGGATGAACCCGCGTCTTTACAGCTATTGCGGCCAGTTCGACGATTTTTATCCCGACCCCAGCGGATACCTGAAAAAGCGCATCACGATCAAGGTCAGCGACTTCAGATCGGCGATGATCCAGGGCAAGTTCATGGCCAAGAAAGGCCTCTGGATTTCAGAATACCGTATCGAATCCGGGCTCAACTGCGGCGGGCATGCCTTCGCGACCGACGGGTACCTGCTCGGGCCGATCCTCGAGGAGTTTCTCACGCGGCGTGACGAACTGCTCGACGAGCAGCGGACGCTCTTCGCCGCGGCGATGCGGCAGCGCGGGACGGATCTGAATCCTGAGGATATGCATATCGATGTCACCGTTCAGGGCGGCGTCGGCACCATCAGGGAGCATGAATTCCTGCAGCGCCGCTATGCGGTCAGTTCGGTGGGCTGGGGAAGCCCGTTTCTTCTCGTGCCGGAAGTCATGAATGTGGACCCGGAAACACTCGAGAAACTGCGCGTCGCAAAAGTGGACGACCTCTACCTGAGCGAAATCTCTCCCCTGGGCGTGCCCTTCAACAATCTGCGCGGGAACAGCAAGGACCTCGAGAAAGAGAGCCTGATCGAAGCCGGGAAACCCGGCAGCGCCTGCGTGAAGAAATTCCTTTCCCTCAATACCGAACTTTCCGAAAAGCCCCTCTGCACCGCATCGATTACCTATCTCAAAAAGAAGATCGCCGGACTTCGCGAACGGCATATGGAGCATACCGCCGAGTATCGCGACGCCTTCCAGGCGGCGACGGCAAAGGCGTGTCTGTGCGAAGGGCTGACGGTCAGCGCCCTGACCGTCAACAACATCGAACTGCCGAAGCTGAGCAAGGCCGTCTCGGTGTGTCCCGGTCCCAATCTCGCCTATTTTTCAAGCGTCGCCACGCTCCGTGAAATGGTCGACCACATCTACGGCCGCTTCAACCTCATGAGCGATCCGGATCGCCCGAACATGTTCATCAAGGAACTGCAGCTGTATATCGACTACTATCAGCGCATGCTCGAAAAACATGTCGAGGGACTCCACACCCGGGTCGACTCCCTGCATTCGAAAGCGCGTACGCTGCTGCACAGCTTCCATGAAAACCTGATGGACGGCATCGCCTACTACCACGGGTTGATTCCCGATATCCGCGAGGAATCGGAGCAGATGCTGAACCGCATGCGCAGCGAACTCGAACTGCTCGAGGAGCGTCTGCGGGAGCTGAGCCCGTTCGAAATCTTCGACGACGCCCCGGAAGCCGCGGTCCCCGCGCTCTGATCCCCGTACCCCGTCGGCAAAATACCCCTGCCCCCTCCGCACCGGTGGACGTCGATCCCACTTGACTCCGTGCCGGAGACTGTTATCTTTTATCTGTCAATTCCTTTTCTGCCGCGGGGAGCGCCTTCGCTCCCCGTTCGGTATGCGTAACCGGAGGTACAGCCATGCGGTGGATCCTGCTCTTTCTGCTGCTCCCCTTCGCAGCCGGAATCGCGCGACCGCAAAATGATATCCATTTTCGTGTCGATATGAACGATGCGAAGGACTGGGAGCTGTTTGCACCGGAAGACGGCGATCGTGTCATTCTGCGCGGAACGTTTTCCGGTTGGGAAGGCGACCGCTATGAACTGAAAGACGAGGAAACGGATGGAAAATATTCCGGCGTGTTCTCCCTCCACGGCGATTCCGGCACCAGTGTCGAATACAAATATCTCATACTCAAGCCCGACGGACGCGTCTTCTGGGAATGGCAGCCTGATCCCGCGAACGCACCCTTCGGCAACCGCCGGCTGCTGCTTACCGGACGCACGCAGGACCTGGAGGTGGGGAATTTCATCATCGACCGCTATGATCTGGCAGCCGTGGGGATGCCGGTGATGTTCCCGATGCGCGAACTGCACGAGGATTTCGCGCAGCTGAGGCAGACGCTGGAAAACCGGCATTGCTGTCTGTACGCGCATACTGCCAGGCCCGACTTCGACGCGTTGTTCGATCGCCAGCAGCGGCTTATCGACCGTCCCATGCAGCCGCACGAGTTCTACCATGTCGTCGCGCCCATCGCGGCCGCAATCGGGTGCGGGCACTCCAGCCTCTGGATGTCGGAGGCCTACTGGACCTACGCGGGCGACCGGCTGTTCCCCCTCCGCATCCGCATGATGGAGGGTTATCCGGTCGTCGTGGGGTACTACGGAAGCGAGCAGGAGGTCCCGATCGGGAGCATCATCCTGGAGATCAACGGCCGTCCGATGAATGAAATTACACGCGAGCTGGCGGACATGTATACGGCGGACGCGTTCAATCCGCACTTCCGCATGGTGCAGGTCGAACGCCGCTTCCCGATGCTCTTCGCCCGGACGTACGGTTTCCCGCCCCGGTATACCGTCCTGTACGCGCTCCCCGGCCGCAAGACCTCGGCCACGGCGACGCTGCGTTCCGCGGGCATCGACGCAGTGCGCGCCTCGGTTTTCGTTGCGCCGCAGCTGCTGTTCGACCTGCGGGCAAAGGATTCCGCCGCGGTGCTGACCATCACCAGTTTTTCCTATTACGAGCGTGAGGACCAGTTCCGCTCCTTTTTAGACAGCTGCTTCCAGGTCATTCGGGACCGGGGGATTGGCCGGCTCATCCTCGATCTCCGCGGCAACGACGGCGGAGATCCCTTCTGCGCCGCCGCGCTGTTCGCGCATCTCGAGCAGGAACCGACTCCGTATTTCGCGAAGCCCTACGGGAAGTACGCGGCGCTCGCCAATGTGATTCCCCGGGCCGATCCGCCGTTCGACGGTCAGCTCATTACCCTGATCGACGGCAGCAACTTCTCGACGGCTGCGCACTTCTGCGCATTGCTCAAATATCATGGCATCGGAACCATGATCGGTACGGAAACCGGCGGGACCTTTGCCTGCAACGCTGCTGCGCATGAACTCCACCTCTCCCATTCGCGCCTGCTCATGCTCGTGCCGACCGCGACATTTGTCACCGCGGTAAAAGACATGGATATCAACCGGGGCATCGCTCCCGACTACCCGGTATCGCAGAAATACCGGGATTTTCTCGATCACCGCGACACCGTCCTCGATTTCGCCCTCAAACTGCAGAAACGGTAAGGCGCCCGAGGGCGCCTTTTTTTTACTTCTGCAAAATCATTTTTCGTACCTGTGTCACTGAGCTGCCGTCTGCTGTTCGCGTCTCCAGTCTGCAGAAATACAGACCGCTGGGGCTTCCCGCAGCATTCCACTGGAGCAGATGGCTTCCGCTTTCGCGAATCCCTTCCTCGAGAAGCGCGACTTCAGCGCCCGAACCGTCATAAATGGCGAGACGCACGGTGCCGCGCTGTGACAGCGTATAAGTGATCGCCGTGGAAGGATTGAACGGGTTCGGGAAATTCTGCTCCAGCAGGACGGTAACGGGTGCGGACAGAGCCGGCTCCTGCACGCCGGTCGTTGCGGATGTCACGACGACGGACTTGTTCGGGGCAAAATTGTATGTCTGCATCGTGCTCATCCCCGTGGCATACAGCGTGAGCGTTTGTGAAGTCGTCGGCGCGGTCAGGGAAAACGAATACGTGTAGCTTCCGCCGGAGTATCGTTTGACGCCGTTGGTGATCAGTTCCCCCTGCGAGGCCTTAGTATTGGCGTCGGCCGGCGCGAGCGTCCCGCCGGAGGCGGCGATGTCCACGCACACTGCAGTCCCGCTCCCGCCGCTGATTTTCACCTGGAAAGTTCCGGTTGCGCCGGCGCTCAGGGTGTCGGGTCCGCTGATCGCAACCTGCACCGCGGTGTTCAGGCTGGCGTGGCAGCCTCCGCAGCCCTGACTGCCGCTCATCATGGTGCGTTTGGTGTAACTCGCGTGCGCGAATGCATATGTGAGCGCCGCGATGGAAAAGACGAATATCGTAAGGAGAGCAACCAGTTTCTTCATGACACGATCCTTGAGTTGAACAGAGGCATGGCAAGCACTTGATATGACAGTACTTACGAGGCGGAAGTTACAGCCGGCCTCTGCCCTGGACGACGATCAGGACCCGCCGTTCTTTTTCTCCCGAAGCGCGTTCAGAATTTTTTCCGGCGTGATCGGGAGCTCACGGATCCGGACGCCGGTGGCGTCGGCGATGGCATTCGCCAGCGCCCCGAGCACCGGCAGCGTCGATCCTTCCCCGATCTCCTTCGCACCGAACGGCCCATTGGGTTCATAGCTGTCGACGATCGTGGACTCGATCGCCGGAGCGTCGGAGGAAGTCGCGATGAGGTAGTTGTGTAGGTCCGGGTTGACGAGGCGCCCGTTGGCGTCGAAGCGCTGATCCTCGAACAGCGTTTCGCTCATCCCCATCACGATTGCGCCCTCCACCTGGCCTTCCACGGCCATGGGATTGATCGCGGTGCCGCAGTCCGAGGCGTCCCAGAAGTTCAGGACGTTGACCTTGCCGGTCTCGAGATCGACCTCGACCTCGCAGACGGCCGCGGAAAAGGAGTACGCAGGCGAGGTGCCCACCGCGGCGCCTTTGTAGCTTCCGCCCAGCCCCTCCGGCGGCGAATAGTAGCCGGTCCCGACGAGCGGCCCTTTCTTCGAAAAGAACTCCGCGGCGGCTTTTTCCCACGGAATGAATTTTTCGCTGTTCTCGCAGTCGAAGATGCGATTCTCTTTCGCGACGAGACGTTCCGGACCGACCCCCAGCATCTCCGACGCAATTTCGAAGAGCTGGGTTCGCACGTCGTCACCCGCCATCTTCGAGGCGTTTCCTCCCATCAGCGTGACACGGCTCGAGTATGCGCCGAAACCGATCGGCGTGATATCGCTGTCGGCGGAAATCACGCTCATGCGGTCGAAGCTGATGCCCATGGCTTCGGCGGCCGCCTGCGCGAGCACCGTGTCGGAACCCTGGCCGATGTCCGCTTCCCCGGTGAGAAGCACGGCCTTGGAACCGTCTTCAAGAACCTTGACAATGGCGTTCGAATGCGGAAACTGCGACCGGTAAATCGGGTACCCCGCGCCGGAAACGAACCCGCCGCAGCCGATGCCGATTCCCCGGCCGGGGGGAAGCTTCCCCTTCTTTTCCGCCCACCCAGATTTCCGTTTCACGGTTTCGAGACAGGAGGTGAATTCACACGAATGGATGTCGAGATCGTTGATGGTATGCGTTTCCGGTTCCATCGCGTTCTTCAGCCGGATGTCGATGTGATCCATGCCGATGTCGTCGGCGATCATCGACAGGAGGGATTCGAACGCAAACCGCGGATGGGGACAGCCATGTCCGCGGAACGCCCCGCTCGGCGGCAGGTTCGTGTTGACGCGGAAACCGTCGTACTTGTAATTCGGCATCTTGTACAGTGTCGGCAGCATCGATCCCGCGTAATACGTCGTCACGATGCCGAAACTTGAATAGGCGCCGCCCTCGAGCACCACCTTCTGCTTCACGGCGGTAATAGTGCCGTCGTTCTTGACGCCGATCTTCAGATCGATGTACTGCTTGTGCCGGCCGCGGTTGTAGAGGTACATCTCCTTGCGGGTGTACCGCATCTTCACCGGACGCCCCGTTTGCTTCGCGAGTATGATGGAAAGAATCTCGAGCGGACTCGTCGCGGCTTTCGCGCCGAAGCCGCCGCCGACGTTGGTCATGATGATGCGGATGCTGCCGAGCGGCAGTCCGAAAATGCGCGCGAGCTGATGATGCACGTAATGCACGACCTGCGTCGACGTATGCACGGTCACGCGGCCTTCGCGGTCCCACTCCGCGATGGAACAGTGCGGTTCCATCGGGTTCTGATACGTCCGGTTTCCGACGAAGCGCTCCTCGCGCACATAATCCGCCTCCGCGAATCCCCTGTCTATATCGCCGAAGTGATGGTCGACACGCGTGTTGATGTTGTTCTCGTACTTGTCGTCGAAAAGCCGCGGCGCCCCGTCCGCCATGGCGGCCATCGGATCGAAAACCGACGGCAGCTCCTCGTACTCCACGTCGATCAGCTTCAGCGCTTCGTAGCAGGTTTCCTCGTCATCCGCTGCCACGGCGGCGATGGGATCGCCGACGTAGCGGACCTTCTTCTGCGCGAGGATGTTCTCGTCGTAACGGGGCGGAGAGGTCCCCCAGGTGATATCCGGCACGTCCGCACCGGTGAGCACGGCATGCACGCCGGGCAGCGCCTTCGCGCGCGACGTGTCGATGCGCTTGATCAGGGCATGCGGCACGGTGCTGAGCAGCAGCTTCCCGTAGATCATGTTCGGCAGCATGATGTCGTCGGTATAGATCGCGCGTCCGGTCGCCTTGTCCGGAGCGTCCTTCTTCGCAAGGCGCTTCCCTACCACCGACAGATCCATCGCCGATTTCTGCGGCTGATATTCGATCTCCGGAGGGGTTTCTCCCCTGAGATAATGCGACGCCGCTTCGACGCTCTCGAATATTTTCGTGTACCCGGTGCAGCGGCAGAGATTGCCGTTGAGGGCGCGGACGATCTCCTCGTGATCCGGTTCCGGATTCTCGTCGAGAAGCGCTTTCGTGCGCATGATCATTCCGGGCGTGCAGTAGCCGCACTGGATGGCACCCTTTTCCACGAAGGCGCGCTGTATCGGGTGCAGTTCCTCCCCTTTCGAGAGACCTTCGATGGTCTGCACCGAACGGCCGTCGGCCTCGACCGCGAGCACCAGGCAGGAGTTGACGGGTTTGCCGTCGAGCAGGACCGTGCACGCGCCGCAGTCTCCGAGCCCGCAGCCTTTCTTGGTTCCGATCAGCCGCAGCTCATCGCGCAGGAGGTTGACCAGCGTGAGCGACGGTTTGACGGCGACTTCGTACGGCCGGCCGTTTACTTCTATCGAAATGAGGTGTTTCAATGCTGCCCCTTCTCGTTGTCGTCAATATCGTGGATGATGTTCGTACGGCATTCTCCGCCCGGGTTACCGCGGCAGACGTTCCAGCGCGCGAAGCACCGCCCGCTTCGTGAGAACCTGGATGACGGTGCGTCGGTAATCGGAACTGCCGCGCAGATCGTCGATGGGAAGGGAATCCGCGGCCGCGGCCGCACCCGCCTGCTCGAGAAGCGGGGACCCTTCCGTCATCGACGCGATGGGCTGTCCGGTGAGCGCGGACGACGCCCCTGCACTGAATTTCGGGGTGGGCGCGACGGCGCCAATGACAATGCGCGCTTCGGAACAGATTCCGGCGTCCACGGTCAGCGTGACGGCCGCCGATGCCACGGAAATGGCAGCGGCGTTGCGCATGCCGAATTTCTCGTACCATGACACGCGCGCGTCTCCATGGCGCCGTACGATGATGTTCGTCATCAGTTCTCCCCGCTGGAGGCGGGTCGCGCGGTGTGACACGAAAAATTCCTCGAGGGGCAGGACACGGGTGCTTCCGATACCGGAGATCTCCACCTCCGCCCCGAGCGCGATCAGGATCGGGGCCATGTCGCTGCACGAAGCGCCCGTGCACAGATTGCCGCCGATCGTTCCGACGTTCCGGATCTGATCCGTGCCGATCGTGGCGGCCGCATCCGCGATCGCGGGGAAAATCTCCCGCACCGCCGGCGATGCTTTCACGTCGTTGTGCGTCACCCCGGCGCCGATGAACAGCGCGCGCTCATCCGCCTCGATCGCGCGAAGCTGCGGTATCGCTCTCAGGGACACGATGTCACGATGCCGTCTTCCGCCCTGTTTCATTTCGACCAGCAGGTCGGTTCCGCCCGCAAGCGGGGCGGCATCCTCGCTTTCCGTCAGCAGCCGGCAGGCATCCTGTACCGTCGCAGGCCGATGAAATTGAAAATCCGGAATATACACTGCTATCCTCGCCGTTGATGATCAGACTTTGGACCAGGACGTACCCGGACGATCCAGGCTGTAATACACTTTGATTTCTTCGCTTTCCTCGAATATACGCGGCACGACCTGCAGTTCCATGCCGATGCGGATCTCCTCCTCCGCGATCGTCTCCCCGAACCATGCGAGCGCGCGACCGCCTTCTTCCAGATCGACGACGCCCACGATATACGGTGTCACGTCCTCGAATCCTGTCGGCGCGGCGACGATCTTCGTGAACGTATGAAGCACCGCGCGCCCGCTGATTTCCTGGAATTCGAAATCGCCGCTCATGCACTCCTCACAGTCTGCGCGCGGGGGAAATGACGTCGTCCCGCATGCCGTGCAGCGAGATCCCATCAGGCGGCCGTCCTTGAGGTGATCGGCGAAAGCCCCCACTTTCGTGAAGGGGGAATAATTGATCTTTCCGAACCACTGAAACATGGGTCAGTCCCTCCTGAGTATTTGAACGAAGCAGTACTGGCCGATGCCGCCCACGTTGTGCGTGAGACCGACATCGGCATCCGGCACCTGGCGTTCGCCCGCCTCGCCGCGCAGCTGCTTGGCGATTTCACAGGTCATCGACACGCCCGTCGCGCCGATCGGGTGTCCCTTCGCCTTGAGCCCGCCGTCCACGTTGACCGCGACCTTTCCGCCGATATACGTCTGCCTGTCGGCGATGAACGGTCCCCCCTCGCCCTTCGCGCAGAAACTGAGATCCTCGTACGCCATGATCTCCGCGATGGTGAAGCAGTCATGCACGTCCGCGACCTTGACATCCGCGGCCGAGATTCCGGCCATGCGGTACGCCTCGGCCGCCGCGGCTTCCGCGCTCGGAAGTCCGGTCAGATTCGGGCGGCGGAGCACCGACATGCTCGCCGTGGCGCTGCCCATCCCGTCGAGCCAGACGGTGTTGGACGACAGCGCACGGGCGCGTTCCTCCGAGGCGAGAATGACACACGCCGCCCCGTCGGCATTTGCGCAGCAGTCGTAGACCTGCAGGGGCGTGGCGACTTCTTCCGAGACGAGCGCTTTTTCCAGCGTGATCTCCTTGCGGAACAGGGCATAGGGATTGCGCGCGCCGTAATAGTGGTTTTTGACGGCGACCTCTATCAATTGCTCGCGGGTCGTTCCGAATTCATGCATGTGCCGCTTCGCGAACAGTGCGTAGTACGCCGGGAACGTCGTCCCGAATACCGATTCCCACTGCACTTCGCCGACGCGTCCCATGAGCGCGAGAATTTCCGGCGTCGAAAGTTCGGTCATCTTCTGGCAGCCGATGACCGCGACGACGTCGTGCACGCCCGCCTTGATCGACATCCAGGCCGTGCGCATGGCGGCGCTGCCGGAAGCACAGGCGACTTCCGTAAGCCAGGTAGGTTTGGGATTCAACCCGAGGTATTCCTGGACCACGCCCGCGAGCGATCGCTGTTTGTGATACTCGGGCACGGACCCGATCACGGACGCGTCGACCGCGTCGCGCTCGATGCCGGCATCCTGCAGCGCGGAGCGAAAGGCCTCGAAGGCCAGCTCCTGCACCGTCGCGTCGCTGCGGCGCCCGAACACCCCGTGCCCGATACCGATGATTCCAACTCGTCCCTTCATGCGGTTTCTCCTAGATGTATTGGCCGCCATCCACCTGGATGACTTCGCCGGTGACATGCCGCGCGCGATCGGAACACAGGAACACCACGACGTTCGCGCAGTCTTCGGGCGCGGCGATGCGCCCGAGCACGGTTTCGTCCACGGCCTTGTTGAGGAACTCCGGCGGGATCTTCCTGGCCATCTCGGTCATGACCATCCCCGGAGCGACGACGTTGACGTTGACGTTGAACTTCCCGAGTTCACGCGCGAGGGACTTGCTCATCGCAATTTCCCCGCCCTTCGACGCCGCGTAGTTGCTCTGCCCGAATTTTCCGCGTATCCCGTTGATCGAGGAGATGTTGACGATCTTGCCGCCCTTCTGCCTGACGAACACTTCCGCCGCGGCGCGGTTGTAGTTGAAGTATCCTTTCAGGTTCACGTTGATGACCGTGTCCCATTGCTCCTCGGTCATTTTCCATATCACGCCGTCCCAGTTGATGCCGGCATTGCAGACAAGAATATCCAGACCTCCGAATTCCTCCTCAACGCGACGCACCATGTTCTGCGCATCCGCGAAGTCGGCGACGTCGGCCTTCACCGCCAGTCCGCGGCAGCCCAGCTGTTCGATCCGTTCCACGACCCCGGCGGCCTCCGATTCATGACGCCGGTAGTTGATCGCCACGCTGCAGCCTTCCGCGGCGAGTCCAAGGGCGATCGCCGTGCCGATTCCCATGCTGCCTCCGGTGACGATGGCGTTTTTCCCTTTCAGGCCAAGATCCATGTTTCATTCCTCGTTTGTTTCTCTGATGGGCGGATACCACGGCGCACGGAGACTCTCACGGCCGCCGTTTCTTCTCGCGGGTCAGTCTTCTCCGTCGTGCTCACGCGCGCAGTCGCACACCTCGACGACGTATGCGTTCTCGGGGAGTCCCTCCGTCTTGTTCATCATCATGCAGTCGATGTACTCCTTGTAGTTCTTCTCGATGTTGCGCGCGATGATCTTGAACGAGGGCGTCAGTTCGTCGCGTTCGAGCGTCAGCTCCTGGTCGATGATCATCGCCTTCTGGATGTGCTCGAATTTGACGCTCTGATGACAGTTGATCTTGTGCAGGCAGCGGGAGAAGCAGACGGTGAGAGAGTCGGATTTATCGGGGTGCACGCAGTCCGCCTCGTCGAGGATGCTGATTTCGTCCGAATCGAGCAGCTCCCTGTTCGGGAACAGCAGCGCGCAGGGATGGTCCTGTCCCGCACCGAAGATATAAGCGTGCTTGATGAACTTGCACAGGTTGCCGATGTTGCGCTCGATCATCGAGGGAAAGACTTTTTCGCCGTTGCTGAGTTTGAAGACGCGGTCCTTGCGCGCGAGTATCTGCAGACCGTCCTCGGTCACCGCGCCGATGTCGCCGGTTTTGAACCAGCCGTCCTCGTCGAGCACCGCGGCGGTCACCTCCGGGAGTTTGTAATATCCTTTCATGACGTTGACGCCGCGCACGAGGATTTCATTTTCGTCGCCGAGGCGTACTTCGACACCGGGAATCGGGAAGCCGACCACGCCCGGCGTCCGCTCGAGCAGGAGATCCGTCAGGGTGCAGCAGGGCGACGTTTCCGTCAGTCCCCAGCCCTCCACTACCGGAACCCCCTTCTTCTTGAAGATGTCGGATATGCTCAGGTCGAGCGGCGCAGCGGCAGTGAAGACATACTTGAGTTCGTCATGGAAAAACGTGGCTTCGGCATCTGCGGACGTCAGAACGCGGGACACGATTTCCTTGTACACCTTGGGCACACTGAAATAGATGTGCGGCTTGATCTCCGCGAAATTCTGCAGCAGCTTGTTGATATCCTTGCCCCACGAACCGTCGACGGCGAGACAGCCGCCTGAATGCAGCGCGAAAAAGCGTTCGAACAGTCCGCCGAAGCTGTGATGCCACGGCAGATAGCAGAGAAAGCGCATTCCCGGCACCGGCTTCCACAGTTCCTGCAGCGCGCTCTGCTGCGTCATGATATTCCGGTGCGTGAGGATCACGCCCTTCGGGAAACGCGTCGTCCCGGAAGTGTACATGATCAGGCAGGTCTCCTCCGGCTCGATCGTGCGGAACGATTCCTCGATTTCCCGCCGCTGTTCATTCGTCGGCTGTGTCCGCTTCATGACGTCGTCGAAAAATTCGACGCGGTTTTCGAAGGGGTACATCTTCCGCGGGAATTCGGGGGTCTCCATCACGAGCAGGGGTTTGTCATCGGTCGGAAGATATTCGAGGCGCCAGTAGTTGACCAGGATCAGCATCTTCACGTCGGAGAACTCGAGCAGATGCGACATCATCTCCTCGGTGTAGCGATGGAAGATCGGCACGCTCACGTACCCGCTGGCCATGACGGCGAGTTCCACGACGAGGCGGTGGTAATAATTGCGGCTGATGATGCCGATATGATCCCCGCGCTTGAGTCCCTTGGTTCGCAGGTAGGCGGCGAACGTGACGATATCGTCGACGAGCCCGTTCCAGGTCCAGAACTGGTAGGCGCCGCTTTCATCCTGGGCGAAAGCGTTCATCTCCCCGTACCGTTCCCGGTTGTTGAGGAGCATGACACCGATGTTCCTCGTCACGTCTTTCAGCGGTGTGTCGCATTTCATGTAAGCTTCCATGGACGGGATCCTCGCGCCGTTAAGATTACTGATGCTGGAGTTCCGACTGCGCCAGTTTTTTATGCCGGAACGCGCCCCAGATGGCGGCACCGATGGCGCCGGCAAAGATCGACAGCTCGTGCGTGTTGAATCGCACGTTCATGTTTTCCGAATCCGCGATTTCCTGGATGGCCGCCACGAAACCGGTGTCGTTCGCCAGCCCCCCGGTAATCATCACCTCCCCTTCGGCGCTCACCCCGCGCAGAAGTCCGACAAGCCGCCGGGCCATCGAAAGGTGGATACCCTTGAGGATGTCGCTCGCGGAGATTCCGCGGCTCACCATGTTGATCACGTCCGTTTCCGCGAGCACGGCGCAGATGCCCGACACCATCTCGGGCGACGTCGACTCCTTCGACAGCGCGCCGACGTCCTCCAGGGGTATGCCGAGGTAGCGTGCAATGTTCTCGAGGAACTGGCCCGAACCCGATGCGCATTGCGACGTCATCTTGTAGGTCAGCACCTTCGAACGTTCGTCGATGGCGAAAGCTTTCCCGTGCATCGCGCCGCCGTCGACGACGGAGCGGACAGCGGAATTGAGATGGATCGCTCCGCGGGAGTGTGCGGTCATGGAATAGAAGTGCCCCCGGCGGAAATCGACCATGTCCCCTTCCCCCGTGGTCGCGACGTAGGCGATGTCATCCGGCGTGAGACTCGCTCGCGAGAGCACCTGCTCGAACGACTGCTCGGCGACAAGTTTCGTCTCCCGCTTCCGGATCTTGCTCAGATCCGAGAACAGCAGCTTCGCTTCGCTGCCGTTGTCGTCGTGCTCCATGAGAACGGTCTTGATCGAATTCGAACCGACATCGATGCCGACGGTGTACAGTCTGTCTAGCCACATGTCTGATCGTCCTTTCCGTGATCGAAGGTGTGATGATTCCCGGCGGTGCCGCGCCGCCGGCGTCAGTTTCTCGCGAAGAGCGCGGCGCCGCAGGCGCCGGTGAAAATGCTGTCGGGACTGATGTTCACCGTGATCTCGCCGTAGTTCTCGCGCACAAGCGTCCTGAGGGCATTCGTGGCGGCCTCGTTCTTCGCCACCCCGCCGGTGAAGGTGAACTCGTTGCTGATGCCGCCGCTTCTCGCCAGCAGCGACATGGCCCGGAGAATGATGGCGCGGTGCAGTCCGGCGAGAATGTCTTCGCGCTTCTCGCCGACCGACAGACGCTGACGTATCTCGGCGCCGGCGAATACGGTGCAGGTCGAATTGATGCGGATTGTTTTCGTGGCTTGCATCGCCTGGGGACCCAGCTCATGCACACCCATGTTCATTTCATCCGCGACGTAGCCGAGGTAACGGCCGCAGCCCGCCGCGCAGCGGTCGTTCATCTGGAAATTCTCCACGATTCCGTTGCCGTCGACCTGTATCGCCTTGGTGTCCTGTCCGCCGATGTCGAGCACGGTCCGCGTGTCGGGAAACATGTAATGCGCGCCGAGGCCGTGGCAGAGGATTTCGGAACGGATCTGCTCCTTTTCGAACGGCAGCCGCTGCCTGCCGTAGCCGGTGCCCACGATGCGGACGATGTTGAATTCGCGCTCGTCGGCGATCTTCACTGCCGCGTGGATCTGGTCCCGGTACGGGGCGAAGGCGGGCATCGCGGCGACCTCCCGGTAGGCGAAGTCGATATGCGCGGAAAAGGACTTCGCGAAACTCACCGATTCGACCCGGATGATGGCACGGTCGAAGATGCCGACAAGCCGTTCGAACGAAAGTTCCTCCACGTGCCGGCGCACCTGGTCCTGTGCGAATTCCATGAACTGGCTCGTGGCGATGTCGCGGAAGAAGTCGCTCTTCTCGGCCGTATCCTCCCGGTAGATATCGACGGCCTCCTGCTCCATCCGGTGGAGGATGTGCTCGACCGCTTCGAGGTAGAGCGATGCCGCCATCGGGTCCTTCCAGTTGTCGAGGTCCTTCATGCAGATGCGACGCAGTTCCGCCAGCTGCGCGTTGTGCTCCGCGAGCTTGTATTTCGCGCGCAGCACGGGCATCAGCGTGGCGGCGATGCTCTGCCCGGTGCCGTTCTCACGGATACTCTGCTCGAGGATGGCGAAACGCGAGTGATTCTCCGCCTCCTCCTGCGCGATCTGGCACGCGAGCGTGTAGTTGTGGCGTGAATTGATGATGCCGCGCCCGAGAATATTCGCATGCGCATCCATGTATATGGCTTTGCTCGTTGTCGAGCCGAGGTCAATGCCGACGTAACATTCCACTGTTATGCCCTTTCTCTGCTGGAGGGAGTGTGCCGGTTCTGCCGTTTCGCGTCCACCATCTGGAAGTAGGATTCCAGGCGGTTCTTGATATTGGCGGCGCTGAAGTAGCGTGGGTCGACCAGGTCCGATTCGATGAATCCACCCGCCTTCCCCGTCCGCTTCTCGAGTTCGTTGAGAATCAGAAGCTGTCCGGCGGAAAACGAATTGCAGCTCTTGATGGAATTGATCAGGAACCCGTCCGCCTCGTACTCGTTGATGTACTTTTCGAGAAGGTCGATGCGCGACGGGAGATTGAGATTGGTGTAACAGCCGAGGCAGTAGTCCGCGAGGGACTCGAACGGCTGCCGCGCGTCGTGGCGGAATCCGGTGTCGTAGATGCCGCCCACTTTCGTGTACGACGACGCGACCACCACCGCGGACTCGTCGTAGAACATTTTCCAGAATTCCCTGAAGCTCGTCCAGTTGGGCGGTCCTTCGACGACCAGGCGGTACTGCTCGTTGTGCATCGGTCCTTCGGGCGTGATCGGTCCGCTTTTCATCCGAATGCGCTCCTCCACTTCGCTGCGCAGCACCTGGTAGTATTCCTCGCAGGATTCACGTCCGCGAAACGCCGTGAATATCGGTCCGATGTAATACACGCCGCCGAAGTAGGCGTCGATCGGCGACGGTTTCTGTTTCGCCGATTCGAGAATGGAAACGAGGTCCTCCTCCGCCCGCGCGGAAGAAGCGAGCAGTTCCTCGAGGCGGTCGTGGTCGAGCTTCCTGCCGGAGATGCGCTCGAGCTGCGGAACGAGCACCTCGCGCAGCTGCTTCACGACGTAGGCCCGGGCCTCCTCGGTGATCGCGCCGTCACCCTGGTAGGGGACGTGCAGCATCACCGTCGCGCAGTCGTTGTATTCCTTGCGCAGGATCTCGAACCATTTCATGAAGGTGAAACAGCCGGTGTAGCTGAGAAGCAGCAGGTCGGGCTCGGGGAGCTTCTCCCCGGTGGGCCCGATGTTTCCGGACTTGAGCATGCCGACATCGCATTTGACGTAGGTGCACACGTCCTCGGAATGCCCGTGCTTCTCCGCCTCGCGGATGTAGCCGGCGCTCTTTTTCCGCATCGCCGACTGCAGGGCGTTGATCTCGGGATGCACCGGGAGCATGTCGAACGCCAGGATGAGCTCGTTGAGATTCCCGGGGACAAAAGTATACACGACCTTTTTGCCCTCTTCTTTTGCCCTTCCGAGACGCCGGAAATGATCGGCGATCATGTCCTTCTGGAGCAGCATGCTCTGTTCTTTCTGTACCGATTCGGTCGCTGTCGTACTCATATCATGCATCTCCCCACAGCTTGATCGCATCCGCGAAGGTTCCGGTCTGTTCCCTGATGACCTGGTACTGCCCGGTGTCTTCGGAATACTTGAATGATGTGTATGGAATTTTTTCTCTCTTGAGCGCCTCCTGCTGCATCGGCCGCTCGAGGAGCGCGGGATCGCAGAAACTCGGTGCGGCGAAGATCACACCGTCGGCACCGGAACGCGTCACCTGGCTGATGAGATAGGCGCCTTTGTTCCCGTCTTCCTCGTACTTCGACGCGGTGGCGACGGTACCTGTGAGGTACGCATCGGTCAGCGCGCCGATTGCGTCGGCGGTGACCGGGATGTCGTCGGGCATGTACCGCGCGCCCAGCATCCAGTCGTCGTCGACGATGTTGCAGCCGCTGTTTTCCAGGGCGCGGATCAGGCCCAGCGGCGGCTGCTCGCAGAACGCACCGGTGAGCACGATGCGGATGTTGTCGCGCACCGGACGCTCCTCCCGCAGCGTCGCGGTGAGGTAATCCCGCATGAGGGCGGTGTGCTCCGCGACGTCGAGAATGTTGGAGGCGCGCAGGATGAGATACATCTCGTAGGTAGGCACAAGATGCGGACGCTCAACCCGCAGGGCGTACAGTTCCCTGATCACGCGGCGGTTCTCGTTGTAGAGGACGATCGCCTCGTTGATGTCGTCGTTGCTGATCTCCCTTCCGCTGATGCGCGCGAAATCCGCGAGAAGCCCGCGCAGTTCATGCCGGTAGAACGTTCCCCCGAGTTCCGCATCGAAGTTCTGCGGGAAGTCCACGTACTTCGCGTACTTCCCCGGGAAAAGCAGTTTCCACATGCCGCTGAGATTGCGGATGACGTCGCAGATCGCGGGAAAGAGCATGCCGTCGAGACAGTCCAGCCGGTTGCTGACGCCCATCTCGATCGTGGACCGGGGGATATGACAGATGTAGGACTGGAAATAGGCGTCACCTTTGATGATTTCCAGGAGATCGCCGGCTCCCATGATGCCGACCGGCAGCATGCCGGCGGCGCGTATCAGCTCGCGCGGGACGTACACCGGCATGTACCCGATGGCCCCGGCGCCGTGGCGCGTTTTCCAGTCCCTGACATACGCGAAGTCGATGTCGTTGTAGAGGTCTTCACACTGGCGGAGTATTTCTTGTACTGTCACGTTGCGGACCTTTCAGGTGAATGGATGATCTCGTTTTCGAAGACCAGCATGATGCGCGGCGGCGCGCGCGTGCATCATTCGTTCGTCCAGGTGATATCGCGCTTCTCCAGAAATGCCGCGATTCCTTCCACGGCGTCATGGGTGCGCATGACGCCGTCGAGATACAGCGTCTCGAGCGGACCGATGAATTGCTCGTAGTGTGCCGCGGTCGACATGCGGGATGCGGCGCAGGCATGACGCAGCGCCGCCGCGCTCTTGGGCAGGATGACCTTCTCGATGAACGCCGCAACCACGGCGTCGAGCGTGCCCTCCTCGGCCACCCCGTTTATCACACCCTGCTCCTTCAGGCGCGCCGCGGGCAGCATCTCGCCGCCGAGGATCATCTCGGAGGCGAAGGCGTCGCCCGCCCGCCACGGCAGGAGAACGCTGGCGGGGGGCGGAAACACGCCGAGATTGATTTCGGGGACGGCGAACTTCGCTTTCGCATCGGCAAGGATGAACGTACAGGCCAGGGCGAGTTCGAAGCCGCCGCCGAGGCAGCAGCCTGTCACCTTCGCGAGCGTCGGCACCCTGCTCGAGAGCACCGCACCGATGAAGCGATGGAATTTCGGCAGCATGTCTCCGACCTTCCCGGGGGTATGCTCCTCCACCGAGGCGCCGAAGCTGAAGTGTTTTCCCTCGCCCGAGATGACGACGAGCTTGCGCTGCGTGATCTCCTGCTGCGCGGCGAGGAAGTGATAGATCTCCCCCATCATCGCGGAGGAGATGATATTTGCGGGCGCGGGTTTCAGGGTGATTTCCGCAACCTGCCCGTCGTACGATTCCTGTATTGCGATGCTCTGATAATCCATGCGGTGCTTCCTGATTTGTGAGGCGGCATTATGACCGGAACGCGCGAATCAACGGGGAATGAACTCCTCGATCATCGCCTCTGTCCATGGCCGTCCTTGCGCCAGTTCCGTGCGCAGCCGGATGAAATCGACCTCGCGGTTGCCCTTCGGGCCTTCGTTGAAGGCGCGGAAGCCGAGCTTCGCCTCGGTCATCATGTTGAGCGCGAGCCATGAGCGGTTCGTCTCCGAGTTCTGCTGCCAGTGCTCCAGTTTTTTCTTGCGGAAGGATTCGAGGGTTTTCACGGTGCAGTCCGGCATGGTCAGCGCCAGGTCGTACGCCAGCCGGTTCACTTCCCTGTCCAGCAGGGACAGGTCCACCGTGCATTCGGCCATCGCCGCCTTCCCCGCTTCCTTCTCGGCGCCGGTCTTGAATTCCCCGTATGCGGGATTGCCCCAGTCGTCGTACTCGCGCAGACTCACCATCGGATTCTGGATGAAGGTCCCGTCGGCCTGCTTCAGCGCGGGAACGATCTTGTTGATCAGTCCGATGCGCACCGCGGTGTGCGCCGACCAGTGATTGCAGAGCGTGAGCGATTCCACGGTGCGCGACGCGCCGACGAACAGGTGGAGAAAATCCGTCGACCCGCCCTCGGGCGCCGAACCGTGCTTCGGTCCCGCCTGTCCGAAGCGCGCGAGATCGGAAGCGATGGTGAAATCGCAGGCCATGCCGATTTCCTGGCCCCCTGCGATGCGCATGCCGTTGACGCGGTTGATCACGGGCTTGTCGCAGATCAGGATGTTGGTGACCATGTCATTGAACAGCCGCATGTACTGCTTGTATTCCTGCGGATTCCCGGAATAGTATTCCGCGTACTCCTTGGTATTCCCGCCGGTGCAGAACGCCTTGTCGCCGATCGCCGTGAATACCACCGCCACACAGGAGCGGTCGCAGGAAGCCGCGCGGAACGCGAGGATGACCTCCTTCACCGCCGTGGTGGTGTAGGAGTTGAACTGTGCGGGGTTGTTCAGAAATATCCAGTGATTACAGAGGCCCGCGATTTCATTTCCCTTGCCGTCGAGGAGGGGCCGCTTCTCCACGATGATGTCCTTGTATTCGTACCCCTCGACAAGCTCGTGATTCTTCAGTTGGTCCATGTCCTTCTCCTTTTCTTGTATCGTAACGGAACGATGATGCCTGATGATCGCGCCGAGCCGGGCGCGGACGACGCTTCTGTCGTGTCACGGGGTGAGAATCACCCTCCTGTCGAGCTTGTGCGCGAGTGCCAGCGGGATGACGTCGTTGATCGCATCCAGCGGCTTCGTCTCGATATTCTCGCGCAGGTTGATCGTTCCTTTCAGCACCTGGTCCACGACGGCAGGATAGTGGGCGGGACGACAGCCCCAGTTCCCGAAGACATCCGCGTCGAATGCCATGACATTGCTCAGCCGGAGTGTGAGCTTGTCCATCGTGAAACCGACGACGCCGACACTGCCTGCAAACGAAAGCAGGGAGAATGCCACCCCCTGGCCGGCCGCGGTGCCGCTCGTCTCGAACACGCGCCACTGGAAGCGCGGGAGCTTGTGTTCCTTCGTGATTGCGCGAATCTTCTCCTTGATATCCCGCTCGCTCAGCTCGCGGGAATTGATCACGTACGCGGCCCCGAGTTTCGCGGCGGTCGCCAGTTTCGCGTCGTCGATGTCCAGCGCGATCACTGTCGCACCCGCGGCGCGCGCCTGCTGCACCATGTAGATGCCGATGCCTCCGACGCCGATCACGATTGCGAGATCCCCCTCGCGCAGTCCGCTGCGCTGCAGCGACTGATAGGGTGTCGTGACCGCGTCCGCGATGACCGAGAGTTCGGGCAGGGTGAATCCCGCGAGATCGTCTGGCAGCGGACAGAGGAAACGGGAGGGTATCACGACGTGACTCGCGAAGCCGCCGTTAAAATCGTTTCCCGGCATCCGCTGCTGCATGCAGATGTTGTCGCGGCCGTCCCGGCACAGCTTGCACTCGCCGCAGGGAAGAACCGCGGGAACGATCACCTGTTTCCCCACCCAGGACTCGGCCCCGGACCCCGCGGCCACCACGGTGCCGCTGATTTCGTGTCCGAGCACGAGCGGAAGTTCGTGCTTCGTCTGCACGCTCCCGGAAATGAAGCTCAGATCCGTATGACACAGACCGCATCCCGCGACGGCGACGACCGCATGATCGTCATCCACGCTGTCGATCGTAAAACTGCGTCTCTCCAGCGGCGCGTTCGCCGCAGTGAGGAAATACCCGTAGGCATCAATTGGGTTCATGGCATCCTCTTGGGACTTCGATGATATGATTGTGATTTACCATGCTGTACTCTCGGTGAAGCATTCGTGGGAAAGCGGCGTCCGTACGCGCTGCTCCTGTCTTACACACTGCAGTCGTCGCAGCGCGGGGTCGTCTCCGCCAGTTCCGGCTCCGCGACGGACTGGCTCCCGCCGGGGTCTTCTCCCAGCAGGACGCAGCCGTATGCGGCCATGAACTGCGGCAGCTCCGGCGTGCGGATGTCCGGCCAGCGGCGCGAGAACAGCTCGACGATCATCGGATGGCGGTCGGGGACTCCCCCGGTGAACACGAGCGTGTGCTGGGGAATCGCCAGTTCTTCGCAGCGCTTCGCGATGGAGTGGTAGACGCCGCGCACGATGTCGGGCATCGGACTCCCGTTCTTGATCAGACCGATGATTTCGGAAACCGCGAACACGGTGCAGTAGCTGTTGAGGCGGATGTCCTTCTCCGACCTGCGCGCCATCGCGTCGAACAGCGACGGATCCATGCCGAGACGAAAGGCGATCTCTTCCAGGAAGGCGCCGGTCCCCGCCGCGCATTTCCGGTTCATCCGGAAATTCTCGACGTAGCCCGTCTCCGTCAGCCGCACATACTTGGTGTCCTGTCCGCCGATGTCGATGATGTCGAGACGCTCGGGATATACGCGGTGCACCGCTGCGGCGAGGGCGATGATTTCCGAATGGGACGTGAACGGCACGTCGAGCTGCTCGCGCCCGTAGCCGCAGCTCAGCACCGGGTACTGGATCTCATGCGCTTCGGAAAAGCGGTCTAGCACCTCCTTCGACGCCGCCCGGAAATCGTATCCCGTGCGCACGGCGACATGATCGACGATGTGTCCCCCGTCGTCGACGAGCACACCCTTCGTGTATGAAGATCCGAGATCCAGTCCTGCGCGATACACTTACTTCCTCATCGCCAGCTGATTGACAAAGGTTTCGATGGCTATGATGCTCTGCTCCTCGCTGTAGCAGCGGCTGTCATTGAGATCCCCGTTGAGCTCCAGGTACGGCACAGCCGTCTGCCGCTGTATGCGCATCTGCAGACCGTAGCGGTTGTTGGAATTCCGCGGACAGGTTTTTGCGTCATGGTAGATGATGCCGTCGATGGCGTACTCGCGCAGGTGATCCGTGATGACCTGCTGCTTGACGTCGTCGGAACGCACGATGAACAACCGCGTGTACGCGAGCGCGGAGGAATCGAAGGGATTCGCCGGATCGAGATCATCGAAGATCCAGCTGTTGCAGTACGTCGAGGCGACGACGCAGGCGTCGAGACTGTTGAACAGTTTCGCCATCCCGGAGAGCTTGAACCACAGCGGCATCCCTTCCCAGTACAGCCGGTAGCGCTCGCCCGCAACGGCGGCGACGCCGTCCGCCACCCGCGTGTCGAGCTCCTGCTTCAGCATGCGGTAATACTCCAGGGCGTGCGTGGTGCCGCGCATGACCACGATGGGTCCCATGTGAATCGAAGCATCGAAAAACGTAAGGGGCGATGGCCGGTGCCGTGCGGTTTCGAGCACCTCGCGCCAGAGCACGCAGGCGTCATGCGAGAGCGCGATGCGCTCCCGGAATCGGTCGATGTCGAACCGCTCCGGCGCGCATTCCTCCAGCGTCGGGATCAGACTCCTGAACTGCCGCGAGATGTACGTGATCATGTCCTCGGAAATATCCTCGACGTTCAGCGGCGTATGTATCCCGATGACGGGCACACTGTAGTGTGCGGCGTAGAAGGAAAACCAATCCTTCACTTCGCGGCACTGGTTCGTGTTGTACACGAGGATGTCGGGGCGCGGCAGCGACGTGAAACCGTAGCGCTGCAGCGGCGTTTCGCCTGTGAGGAACGCCCCGATGTCGCTGGTGAGGTACGAACAGATGTCCGGGGAATAGCCGTGCGCCACGGTGACGGGAATGTAATCGGCGGCTTTCTTCGATGCGCCGATCATCGCCGCGTGATTCTCGGGGAAGAATACCTCGAAGCCCATGGCGTAAAGGAGTTCCGCCGGCCCCACGCTCGAGCACCACGCGACGCGCTGCGCGGGATCCTCCGCTGCCTCTTTCACCCGGGTGAAATACGCACCCATCACCGCCTTCAGCTGATCGACGGACGCGAGCGCGGCGATATCGCTTCCGCTACGCGGCATTCGCATGCTTTCCGTTGACGACGTCGCGATCGATCAGCAGCCCGTGTATGACCGAGCACAGCAGCTTGTTGTACGCGCAGGTGATGCCGTGCTTCTCCGCGTACTCCTGGATCTTGTTGTTGAGGTAGTCGATCTCGAGGGGACGCCCCGCTTCGAAATCCATGAGCATCGAGGGCTTGTGGTCGCCGGCCGTCGCCAGGTATTCGATGGCATTTTTCTCGAAGTCCGGTCCGTAGTCATAGCCCTCGCAGCGCGCGACTTCCACGAAATCCTTCATCAGCGCCTTCACGATGGCGCTCAGAGACGGCGTCTCCATGATGCGGGCCATCGTCAGCCGCGTCGTAACGGATACGGGCATCAGCACCGAATTGAGAATGGATTTGCGCCATGCCTCTTTCTGCACGCACTCGGCGTACCGCGTTTCGATTCCCACCTCGTTCATCATCTGCGCGAGTTCCTTCGCGCGATCCACGCCATCGGGCACGATCTGTCCGATATGATTCGGCGGGTGGAAGAAGGTCATGCGCACCACGCCCGGACGCGTGATCATCCCGGCGTAATTGACGACGGTACGAAACACGCGTTCTTTCGGAAAATGCTTCGCCAGCACCTGCTCGTTGTCGATGCCGTTCTGGTAGCTGACGAAATTGGTGTCCGTGAGCCCGAGTTCCTCGAGCGACCGGGATACCGCGGGGAGGTCTATCGCTTTCGAACAGATGAACACCGTGTCGATGGGTATGCCCTTCAGGGCCTCGATCTCGTGATAGGTTTCGTCGACACGCGCGTACAGCTCCTCGATGCCGACGATCTGCAGCCCCTGTTCCTTGATGGCTTCCATCAGGTGCGTCTGCACCTCCACCAGGTGCACCTCGTGTTCCGCATTGCTCAGATGCGCAGAGAGGATCGAACCGACCGGACCCGCTCCGATGACTGCGATTCTTTGTTTGTTCATTTCGATTCTCCGGTTTTGTCCAGGTGGTGAGTGTCGTTTGCCGTCGGGTCAGAACAGCTGCGCGTACGTGTTCGTCCAGCCGGGCAGCACGCCGCGGGGCGTCGGGTCCATCGGCGGATTCTTTCCGCCCATATTGAGCAGGCGGAGCAGGCCGGTCGACACGTACGGATTCACATCGGGATTGAAGGTCTCTCCTGTTTCGCGCACGAGCGCCTCGTCGTCGATGCCGTGACGGAAGGCGCGGGCTTTCTGCTGTTCGTACAGCGCGACGGAATACGGCGCGGCATACTTCTGACGCAGACGCGCGATTTCATAGGCTTTTTCCAGCAGCGCGTGTTCGTCGTCGCCGACGCCGTTGCTCAGTCCGACCTGGTAGGCGCGCGTGCCGGTCATTCCCTGGAGGAAGAGTTCGTCGATCACCGAATCGCCCATCCCCAGCCGCCGCAGCTCCTGCACCCCGCCGAAGCCGGCGAGGATGGCATATTCAAGTTCGGGCTGATTGTAGTTCTTCCTCTCGCGCCGCACCATCTCCCGGGACAGCGTGTCGAATTCCACTCCATGGGATATCACGTCGAAGCGCTGGTTGAGGAAATAGGTGAACTCCGCACCGCCGCCCCATTTCTCGCCGAAAACGCCGATCGTCCATATCGGGCTTTCCTGGATGAAGCGGAATAGCCGCATTCCCGCGCGGGTGAACCATGAGGCGTCTTCCTCACCCAGGAATTGATACCCGGCATTCGCGTCGAACCAGCCCCGGTTGAACTGCCGCGCATCGGCGCCGAGCATGCGCATGTTCACGCCGGACGCGGTGAAGATGATCGCGCCGAGCAGGCCTTTCTCATAGAGTTCCATCGAGACGCCGATCGCGTGGTCGAGCTGATCGAGTGTATAGCGGTTCCAGACATTCCCGCGAAGCGGGTTGTCGAAAATGACGGACGCGACGCGGTCTTTCCGGTTCGGATACACGAAGCGCAGATCGTTGTAATACGGCTCCATCGTGCCCGTCACGACGTTGTACTGGCTGACGGGCGTCCCGTAGATGCGGCCGTAACCGAAGAGCGTGGTCCTGCCGTTTTTCCTGAGCGTATGGAGAAGACACGGCTTGCCTTTGCGCGGTCCGATACTGCCGTCCACGTCATACAGTGCGGCGCGGTCGGGATTGTCGGCGGCAGCCCGGCGCATCAGCGCGAGAAGTCCGTCGATGCCGAAGTGCCGGATGAAACCGTCGATGATCTCGATCAGGCCGTTCTTGAAGCGCAGCCCGACCTTCGTCGCGGAATTCACGTCGCCTGCGGAGGCGTACCCGTCCTGCACGAGGTCGAGACCGTAGAGCATGATCGGCAGCACATACCGGCGGAAGGTCTTTCCTCCCATGTCCTCGGCTTCTGCGATGTGAATGAGTCCGTCGATGCTCTTTATCGCGGCGTTCCGATGATCGAGTGCATTCGCGCCGGCCAGCGACCAGTATGCCGCCGCATCCGGCTCGGTGTAGGGCACGTACTCGCCCTTCGTCGGATCGTAGACCAGCACCGGCTTTTCGCGCCCGCTCTTTCCCTCCCACTTGAAGAAGCCCTCCCGCGCAGGCGACGCGATACCGGTGCGGCCGGCCATTTCCAGGTCGCCGATCCACTGCGGGTAATGCCGCCCGTCCTGGTCGTAAATCGAACGCAGCCTGTCGTCTGCCGGCAGGGCGGTCCCGAGATGGTGGCCGCTCTCGGTGTACGGCATGTGCCCTGTGCGGTCGAGTACCTGGAAGGGATTGGCGGTGATCATGGCGAACACCGAGGCGAGGTCGATGATGTCCTGCCCGGTTCTCACGTCCCAACTGACGATGGCACCCATGCCCTGGAAAATCGGATCTGCGATATAGCCGTGATGATCGCTGACCATCGCCATGGTCTTTTTCTCGAGAATCTGCTCCGCGAAAGCGACGCCCGCGATGAAGGTTTCCTCGCTGGCGTATTTCCCCCGCATTACGTCGAACAGCCTGTTGAGATGGAAGGGGAAATACCCGTGCCCGGTGAGGAAGCGGTCGCGCAGGAAGCGGTCCTGGAACAGCACCGCGAGTTCCTCCGTCGTATGGGAGGACGTGTTGGAGAATACGAAGACAAGCTGATCGAGGTCCGCGTGTTTTTCGATCTGGGCGAATATGGCCTTCTTGATGTCGAGGCGCTCGGTGGCGATTTCCCACACGATCTGCGCCTCCTTCAGCGAGGCGTAGTCGCTGGTGTATCGTACGCGCGACAGGTATGCGTCCCGATCCTCGGGAAGCATGCGACCACCCGCGACGAGGCCGTCCGCGTAGGCCGCAATCTCCTTCTGTGCGCGTTCCAGGGCGGCATCGGCGATATCGATGAACGTGATGGCGCAGGCAGTTTTGTTCAGCAGGTCGAGCCCGATACCGATTCCCATCGTGCCGGCGCCGATCAATGCGATCGTGCGCACCCGGTTGAGCCTGGCGACCTGTCTCTGGAGAAGGCGGTTCCCGTACGAAAAGCACATGCCCATATCAGATGTCCTCATTCAGTTGCGGTTCATTCAAAAACCCGTCGTTCCCGGTCATGGCGGCTGCCGGCTGGCGTTCCTGCGTTCCGGAAACCGACTCGCACACGTCGTCGGTCCAGTGCGGCTCAGACGATTTCGACGCAGACTGCGCCACCCTGTCCTCCGCCGATACAGGCGGATGCGATGCCGATCTTCTGATCGCGCCGTATCAGCTCGTAGATCATGTCGATCGTGATGCGGAGTCCGGTCGCGGCGATGTTGTGGCCGATGGCGATCGCCCCGCCGTTCACGTTCGTCGCATCGCGCGGCAGCCCGAGTTCCTTCTCGACCCCGAGGTACTGTGCCGCGAAGGCTTCGTTGACTTCGAACAGGTCGACGTCCGTTTTCTTCATCCCGAGCTTCTCGAGCAGGCCGTTGACGGCCGGCACCGGTCCCTGTCCCATGATGCGGGGATCGACGGTCGCGAAATGGTAACCGCGCAGAATCGCGAGATACGGGATGCCGTTTTTCTCTGCGAAATCCCGATCCATGACCACGGCAGCGGCAGCACCGTCGCTGATCTGACTGGCCGTGCCCGGCGTGACGAGCCCGTCCGGCTTGACGAGCGGCCGAAGCTTCGCCAGTTCGTCATAGGTCGCATCGTAGCGCGTGCCTTCGTCGCGCCAGACGCTGATCGCGATGCCGTCTTCGTCGACGGCGTCGAGGGCGAAGCTTCCGCGGAGGTGGTCATTCCCGTTGGGCTCGGCATAGCGATTCCACTGATGCATCTGTGCATGCCGGGCGCGCTCGTGGCTCAGGCAGCTGAAGCGGATGCACTCGTCGAGCGTGATGCCGGTTTGTGCGCCGTACTCCTCGGCGGTGCGCGGCATCAGGGTATTGAAACGGTAGTGGTTGAATCCCTCGAGGAGGTAGTCCCTCACCGGCGCGTCGGAAAAACTCCAGACGTCGTCTTTCAGTCGCCGCCCCTGGTGCACCAGGCTCGTCTGCGACATGTTTTCAGTGGCGAAAGCGATCACGCAGTTCATCCGGTGCTGTTCGTCCCCCGTCAGCAGATCGTGGGCGTCCGCCAGCGTCTGGAATCCGGTGCCGCAGATCCGCAGCGTCGTCTTGCCCGGCGCGACGTTCAGATTGTCGGTATCGCCGAAGCGCGCCGCGACGCGGGTCGACACGTTCCGGGGCAGGTAGATCTGCTGGTTCCGCGCGTCGATATAGATCATCCCGGCGACGACGTGGTCGATCCGCACCTTCGACAGATCCACCGCGCCGCGCTTCAGCGCCTCCTCCATCGCGTACACCCCGAGATCCTCTGCAGGCAGTGCGTTGTAGTACCCGCCGTGCTTCCCGATCGGCGTCCGTGCGGCGCCGACGATAACCGCTTCCCGCTGTTTCTTGCTCATGCGCGCTTTCTTATCCGAATTGTACAACGTGATTGATTTTTATACAGCATCAGCACTAAAGACGGTAATATCGCTTTATCGCGATACAAGAACCCCGCGCGGCAAGGAAATGCGCTGCGGCAATCGGAGTGCGCGCGTAATCGCGCATTGGCCCGTTGCGGTTCAGGATGCGTAATCCGTTAGGTGCGTGGTATCAGCTGCGAGACGCCGAAGCGTGTCGAATGGCCGAAATCAGTTCAATCGTCTGTAGGAGAGATGCGTCCGTTCCCCTGCCGGAAAGTCCGGGCAGCAACGGAGAACGGCATGTCCGCTGTTCGGCACCGTGGGATAGTGGGAGACGGACAGGAAGGTGCGATTATCTGGCAGGTGCGTCTGTGAGGTACAGGTGCGTGTGTCGAGTAGATGTGGCGAATATAGATAAAAACATCTGTTGATGCAACTGAACGAAATACGGAACGCGCGGTGCCGTCAGCAGGCCCCGGGGAGCGGGATGCGGGTCAGATCCCCCCTTCATTGCGGGCCGTGAGGCGGCGGTAATCGTCGGGAGTGTCGAGGTCCCGGAGCACCGCATCGCTTTCGACGGGAACGTGCAGGATCTCGTCTGCGTGCGCCGCGAGCAGCGGACGCATTCCGGATTCCGGGGACAGCGCCAGGAGTTCGTCGCGATGGCGCATGTCGATGAGCAGCGGATGTCCGCGTTTCCCGCCGATGATCGGCAGGGCGAACCCGGATCGCGACCGCTGCCACGCATCGATGACGCGATCGAGTGTTTCCGCAGGAATTTCCGGCTGATCGCCGAGCATGAGAAGCACGGCACGCGTCTCGGCGGGCATCGCGCGGACGCCCGCCTGAATGGATGTGAGCATTCCCAGCCGGTACGCCGCGTTCATGACGAACGCAACAGGCAGCCCTTCGACGGCGGCGCGGATGTCTTCCGCGCGGGCACCGAGCACGATATGCACGCTGTCGGCGGACGAAGCGAGCGCCGTGCCCGCGACCGCGGCGATGATGGTGGTATCGCGGAACGGCAGCAGCATTTTCGGCTGTCCCATCCTGCGCGATTCGCCGGCAGCCAGTACCAGGGCGCGTATCACCGGGCAGCTCCCCGCAGCTTCGCGCGCACCGCGACCAGCTCCGCCGCGATGCTCACGGCGATTTCCTCCACCGTTTCAGCGTCGATGTCCATGCCCACGGGCGCGTGCACGCGGTCGAACTGCGCCGGCGTGGCCCATTGCTCCTCGATGAACTGCAGCCGCATCTGCGCGATTTTCCGCGTGCTGCCGATCATGCCGATGTACGCGGCGTCGGAGGCGATGCACTGCCGAAGCACCTCCGCGTCGCCGCGATGGCCGCGATTGACGATGACGATATAGGTGTCGCGGTGAATCGGCAGACGTGCGATCGCTGCTCCGCCCGCGTCGACGATAATGCTGTCGGCTTCCGGAATCGCCGTACTGTTCGCCAGTTCTTCCCTGTCGTCGATCACGGTCACCCGGAAATCCAGCCGCGCGGCATAATGCGCCAGCGCGCGTCCCACGTGTCCCGCACCGGTGATGATCAGATGCGGCGGCGGATACACGGGTATGACGCTGACCTGCTTTGCGCTCTCCTCCCGGTCGTGAGCCTCCCCGGTACCAGGGAGGATCACCGCCCTGCCGCTGGCGATGGCACGGGCGATGTCCGGAAGCTGCGCCGAATACCATGCCCCGTCCGCAGTGCCGCCTGCTTCCGCTTCCGAAACCCAGTGGCGGTGAAGCCGCACCCCTTCTCCCCCAGCGGCTGCAATGTTGGTGATCAACGCGCCGGCGGCTCCCTCCTTCAGCGCCGATGCCATGTCGCGGAACGCCGCGGCGTGCTCGGCAGGACGGTCATCGATGAGGATCAGGGCAGATCCGCCGCAGATGGCTCCTTCCGCATCGGCGATGTCCGACATGAGGTCGCAGCGGAACATCACCGGCCCACCAGCATGCAGGGCTTCAAGGGCACGCTGCTGGCCGCGCGCTTCGAGCAGTCCGCCGCCGAGCGTACCGCGGAACAGTCCGCCGGCGGTGAACAGCGCCGAGGCGCCGGTGACCTGCGGCGTCGAACCCCGGGTTTCAATCAGGGTCGCGAGCGCGACCGCCTGGTCCTGATCGATGGCACGCAGCAGCGCGGAAAGGATCTCATGCATGGTCGTTTCCCCGATAAGGACTCCGCCGGCTCCGGCGAAGTGCGTGGAAGAGCGTTTCATTGTCGGGGAAGAAACTACGGGATGCTCAGGCGAATGTCAATTGCGCGTCCACGGAAACAAAAACAGGGGCCCTGCCATCGCTGGCGGAGCCCCTGCTGTGAGATGGGAAATGTTATCGCTTCACGCTGAGCTGCGTGGTGGTCATATTGTCACCCATCCCGAGGCGGATGAAGTACTGTCCGCTCGGAACATTGTTTCCGAACGCATCCGTTCCGTCCCAGGTGACATTGAAGCTTCCGGCAGGCATGTCGGAATCGACAAGGTCACGGACCTTCTGACCGAGTGCGTTGTACACCGCCATCAGGACATAGCCGTCGGACTCGAGCGTGTACTTGATGGACGTGCTGGACTCGAGCGGGTTCGGATAGGCCATATCGAGTGTCAGATCTCCAGCGACAAGC
>QKAF01000072.1 GCA_003246455.1 Bacteroidota bacterium | reverse complement strand
CATGCTGTCCGGCGCTGCTGCGCCGTCGCCGCGAGGCCGATGACGCGAATGAATGTATCACGCACCCTTCTGCAGCACCGCCGCAATTGCAGGGTGCGTCCTTTTTTCCAGCCGGGGAAAAGAGATCACCTGCAGCAGGGGGGGGGAATCGCGGTGCTCGGAACGAATTGATCCGGATGCTGCCGCCAGGGCGGCGGTTGCGCGTACACCCCGTTCAAATGGAGCGTATCATGAAACGTCATGAAATATGGAGTCTCCTGTTCATCGTCGTGATGTTCGTCGCGGTGGGGACGATCCCAGCCGCCGGACAGGATCAGGAGATGCGTGGTCAGAATACCGCGGACAGCCAGCCGCTGCCAGAGGCATTGTCGCGTCTGTTTCGTCTCGACGGGTACTGGGAGGCCCCCGTGACACTCATGCTGGAAGGGAAGACCTACCAGTTCAAATACATGTGCGACTTCTCCCGTACCGCGGATGGGAGCGGAATGTTCATGCGGGAGTGGTTCGACAGCCCCGAACTCGGGAGCATGCGCGGCGACAATCTCGCCGGGTACAACGCGAACGACGGGAAAATCCACTGGTTCAGCGTCGACAACTTCGGGACCTGTCATGAACATCTCGGTGAGTGGGAAACCGCCGACAGGTTCGTCATGAACGTCTCTGAAAACATGGAAGGCAAGAAATTCCACGAGGTGTTCGCGTTCGAATTCACGGCGCCCGACCGCGTGGAGGTTCACGGCACCGCATCGATCGACGGACAGAAGTTCCAGGATATCCGCGGCACCTTCGTTCGCATGGAGCGCCCCAAAGAACTGCGCATGATGGACGCACAGATGGCGAAATAGCCGGCTGCCGCATCGGCGGAGGAATACATGGCGGAGGATGTGCCTGTCTCTGACCGAAAGGCGCAAGGGGTGACGAACGCTTGTATCCGATTTCGAATATCCGGATATTCCTCCCTCAAACAGAGCCGAATATCCCTATGCGTCGTTCTTTCGTCCGTCCGTTGACTGTCCTGCTGCTCTTCGTCGCCGCCGCCGCTGTCGCGTCGGCACAGAAGGCTGCGGTCGATTCCTTGCCGCGCGATCCCGCCTCTTCGTCGCTGCTCGTGATGCCGACCGGCAGAGCCCTGCCTTCCGGTACCGGAACCGTGGGACTCGCCGCGCCGTGGATTCCGTACGCCGCGTTCAGCGTGGCGGAAGGATGGCAGGTGAGCGCCGGCGGCGTCTACATCTTCGAAGATGCCATCGGAAGCGGCCAGGCGTACTACTCCTATCTGATCGTCAAGAACTCCCTGTTCGACAGCGGCGGCACCAGCATCGCCGTCGGAGGCGCCCTCATGTTCTGGGGACAGGAACTGAAGCGAAAGTCTCTCGGGTCGTGGGATCGCGCAACCATTCCCGCCGCATTCGGCGTTATGACCATAGGGAATGAAAACAACACGCTGACGCTGGGCCTCGGTTTCGCGGAGATTGAGGGAGGGTACGGCATCGGATTCGACGGCGGATTGTTCGGCGGAATCGGTCTCGGCTACGAAGCGCGCATTTCCCCGAACTGGAAGCTTCTGACCGAGCATTTCTCGAGCATCCTTTCCTCCGGCACCCTGCATACGATCGGCGTGCGCTACTTCAGCGGTCGCGCCGCGTTTGATCTCGGTCTGATCATCGTCCCGAACGGCGCGATAGACCTTCCGAGCGGGCAGCGCATGCCACGCGTTCTCCCGCTGCTCGGCATCTCGATCCATATCGGTTGAACATGCACGACCCGATTATCACATGGATGATGGAGGGAGACGCCGCCATCCGGTACCAGGTCATGCGCGACCTGTTCGACGACGACAGCGCGCAGCTCCGCCGGCGTATCCTGCGCGACGGCTGGGGAAAACGGTACATGGAGCACCGTAACGACGACGGAAGCTGGGGACGCGGTTTCTACCGTCCGAAATGGACGTCGTCACATTATACCCTGCTCGACCTGAAGAACCTCGGAGTCATTCCCGAGGCGAAGCCCCTGCGGAAAAGCGTCGCGGACATTCTGCATGCCTGCAAGGGGCCCGACGGCGGCATCGCGACCTCGGCGTCACGTCCCCAGAGTGACGTCTGCGTCAACGGCATGGTTTTGAACTATGCCTGCTATTTCGGTGCCGAAGAACGTGACCTGGAAAGCATCGTGGATTTTCTTTTCGCGAACCGATTGGCAGACGGAGGGTTCAATTGTGAATTCAACCGTTCCGACGGGGTGCGTCACAGTTCGCTCCACACCACCCTGTCGGTGCTGGAGGGACTGCATGAATACCGCCTTGGCGGCTACCGCTATCGGTTGGACGAATTTTCGGAGGTCGAACAGCGCGCGATCGAATTCATTCTGATGCACCGGCTGTTCCTTTCCGACCGTACCGGGAAGATCATCGATCGGAAATTCCTGCGTTTCACCTGGCCGTTTCGATGGAAATACACGGTGCTGCGGGCGATGGACCATTTCCGTACGATCGGCTGGCCGTACGACACGCGCATGGATGCCGCGATGGATATCATCCGCGGGAAACGGGGGCGTGACGGACGCTGGAAGCTGCAGTCACGGTTTTCCGGTGCGGAACATTTTGCGATGGAGAATGTCGGGGAGCCCAGCCGCTGGATCACGCTCCTCGCCCTGCGGGTCCTTCGATATGTGGATACGATCTGATTGAAGAGGAGGTGCGAATTCCATTGACTGAGAAGATCGCGATGTCGGATCGATGGGCATCTTACATCGTTCAGACAGTCAGAAAACCCGCACGGGTCCTCATGTCGATTCTGTTCATGGTTTTGGTTTCCGGTCACACGACCGCTTTTCTTCTGGGGGTTGTCCGGTCCCGCCGTGATTCATAGCTTGAAAGACATGTATTTTCATTCAGGATTTGACGATGGATTCCCGCAAAGATCTAATTCGCGAGTACAAGGAACGCACGAAACCCTCCGGCATTTTCCAGATTCGGAATGCCGCGAACGGAAAAGTGTTTCTCGGCAGCAGTCTCAACCTCGAAGGCGTGCTGAACGGCCAGCGCTTCCGGCTCGATACGAAATCACACCCCAACGCCGCGCTCCAGGCGGACTGGACTTCTTCCGGGGCGGACGCGTTCGTGTTCGAAATTCTCGAGGAAGTGAAGATCACCGACGATCCGTATTTCAACATCAACGATGAGCTTACACTGCTGGAACAGATATGGCTCGAGAAACTCGAGCCATATGGGGAGCGCGGGTACAACGTGGAAGGGAAAAAGATCCGCGTCGCGTAGGTCTTTCTTCAGAAAGCGGGGAGCGGGGCGGAGCCCGTCGTTTCGATCAGGTCCAGTTCGGGAATTTGAATTCCGACTGATCGTCGGTGATCCTCAGGACGAAGGAGGTCGCCGTCGTGCGCACGAAAATATCGAACATTTCGCTGGTTTCCTTCCCCTCGCCCATGGCGTATCCATTGACAAAGGCCGCCGGCCAGAGAATTTCAGAGCCGGTGTTGAATTTCGCAGGGTCCCCTCCGATATAGATGACACCCATGTTCATGACCGCGCCGTAGACACTTTTTGATTCCGTCTCGGTCAGCATGTGCGGTTCGAGTGTCGTGAAATCGGCGAGTGCGATGTAACCCACCCCGAGGGAGGGTGCACCGTGAGACGAATAATCGTTCAGCGCGAGCGGCGGCGGTGTCGCGTCGAACGTGATGCTGAAGGTCATCGTGCTGAGATCGACGCTCCCTCTCCCGAACACGTATGCGTAGTCCGGAGAGCCGCTCGAGATTGACCAGATTGCGGAGAGCTTTGCTGTCTCCGGCACGGTCATGCCCGGCTTGATCGAAACGGTGCCGGTCACTGTGAATGCCCCGTTCCCCGATTCCGGCGTCACCGGATCGTCGTCGCTGCAGGCGGAGAAAAGAAGAACCGCCGTCAGCGCCACGGAAATCAGACTGTGAAAATACTTCATTGAAACCTCCATGGGGTTGCTGGTGGACGCTGCCATGACGAAGCGGGAAGTTCGGCATGGCAGATACGAAATACATGAAATGTTGAAAGTGCTCAGAACCGTGTCTTCTACGGATGTTCCGGTGCTTTGTTCCCGAAATCCCTTCTTGCTGGAGAATCAAAGCTGTGCGGATGCTTTTCCTCCGGAGCGGTGCCCCTGTTCACACCGATGTGAATGATCCGCACCAATCCGGACCGCAATTATCCGTTATTCTGGCCTCAATTCGAAGGAACGGCGGGATGGCACGGGAGTTGTGCACATCCAGTCATTGATCATTGATACCCCCTGAAATACGCCATCTGCTTCTGCGAACAGTATCTGCGGAAAAGTCCGTCGCATCCGCTGGCAGGCGTCGTGGCGCACAACCAAAGGAGGTTCCCATGATCCGGAAAATCATTCCTGCCGTATTTTCCCTTCTTCTTCCCGTCATGTTTTCGAATTCCACTGCAGCAGCAGCGCCAGGCGGCGAGATGCGCGCGGCAGTGAAAGTGACGTCGGATGCGTCGCAGGCGGAGGACGCGCACAGCTGGGTGTCCGATCCCATCCGGGAAACTTCCGGGACCGGGTTCGTGATTGAAGGGAAGCGCATTCTCACCTGTGCACATGTGCTGGGCGGGCGCGATCACATCATAGTGATGCGCGATGGCGACGTGCGACGGTATCGTGCCTCCGTACGGTATGTTTCGCCGGACGCGGATCTCGCGATTGTCGTCCCGGATGACGCGGCCTTCTTCTCGGGGATGCAGCCGCTCCGGTTCGGCGACATGCCGCGGAGGCACGACCAGGTTCAGGTTGTCGGATTCCGCGCGGGAAGCACGAAACCGCTTCCCCTGCCGGGGGTCGTGACATCCGTCACCGTGCGCCCCTCCACGCGTTTCGGCGTGCCGCTGCTCTCCGCTCAGATCGACGCAGCGCTCCCGGCCGGCTTCAGCGGCGCTCCGGCGCTGTTCGGTGACCAGGTGGTCGGGGTTGCGGTGCTGGAAACCCGCGATGCGGCCGGCACCGGCATCCTGCTCCCGGCGGATATCGTCCGGCAGTTCCTCGAGGACATTGCCGACCTTCGCGTTGACGGGAATCCTCTGCCCCGCATGTTCACCGCCGCTCTGGTCGATCCGGAACTGAGGCGGAGCCGCCGTCTCGATCCGGGCGGGGAAGTCGGGGTGCTCGTCACCGCGGTCGAACCTGACTACGCGACGCTCTCCGGGCTGCGTGCGGGTGATGTGATCGTGGCGATCAACGACGTTCCGGTGCATGCCGACGGCAGTGTCCGATCGGGTGGGGAGCGCGTCTTCTACACGCATCTCTTCGCGATCAAGCAGGCCGGCGATCCCGTGACGGTCACCGTGCTGCGACGCGGAGGAACGAAACAGCTGCGCTACCCCGCGCAGTCCGGCGCACTGGAGAGCATCGTACGCAGATGAACACGGCCGCGTATGGCCGAACGGCGGAAGGCATTCCGAAGTCCGAAGCATCCGCCTTCCGACAGTCGGACGCGGGGGGCGGGATGAATGAAGGACAGGAAAGGTCTCACATCACTTCCTTGTGAGCGAGCGCGAAGCGGAGCAGCGCATACGCGCCGGAGAGACCAAGCTTGCGGCAGATATTTTCCCGATGATGGTCGACGGTTCGCACACTGATACTCAGCGTCTCGGCAATCTGGGACGACTTCAGGCTTTCAGCCACGAGCCTCAGGACGCGGCGTTCCGCGGTCGTGAGCAGATCGAGATGCAGGCGTGGTGCCGCGACGTATGCCTGCGCGGAAGCATAGTGCCCGTCTCCCGAATTGAAATGCGGGCATATATAGTAGCGGTTGGTGGAGACGGTGTGGATGGCTCGCAGCAGCGCGTGTTCCGCGCAATCCTTCAGCAGGTAGCCCCTGACACCGTACTCGAGCGCCTCGTTGAATACTTCTTCATCCTCGAGCATCGTCAGGACGAGCATGCCCACCGTGCCCCGCTCCGCATGTATCGCGGAGGCGACAGCCAGTCCGTCCATTTTCGGCATGCGGAGATCGAGCAGCAGGATCTCCGGATCCAGCGTTCGGACCGCAGCGAGCGCCTCGAGACCGTCGTTCGCCTCCGCCACGATCCGCAGGGCGTGATCCCGTTCGATGATGCGTCGCAGCCCCGTCCGGAAAATCGGATGGTCGTCGGCAATCACAATGGAGAGTTGATCGCTCATGACAGGTGATCGACTTCGCTGCCGGGCCGGACCCACGGCAAGCACGGGCGAAGATCGGATATCTGAGGAAATTGACGTTGAGGATATTATACGGTTTTAAAGATGAAAAGTCCAGACCATGAATCCGGTACTGCGCGCATTGAGGAAGCGGCCGGATAGCGGATGCGAGGACGAAGTAACAACCGGAGCGCCGGCCCGCGGGAACTGCACATTAATTTCCTGCTCCGTAACTTGGGACACACCACAGACGTATGGGAAAGGACTGTCTCTCCCGCTGACCCGTTCATGAGAAAGGAGATATCGTGTTTCTCGGACATTTCGGAACAAGCCTCGCTGCGAAAAAAATTGTCTCGCGTCCCTCGCTCGGTACGCTGTTCATGGCCGGCCAGTTCATCGACCTCCTCTGGCCGCTGTTCCTGCTGCTCGGCATCGAACGGGTGGAAATCGATCCGGGCAATACGGCGTTCACTCCGCTGGACTTCGTCTCCTACCCGATATCGCACAGCTTCGTCGGCGTGCTGATCTGGGCCGGTCTTTTCGGCGGTGCGTACTTCCTGCTGCGGAAAGATGCACGGTCGTCGGTGCTGCTCGGCGGACTGGTGCTCAGCCACTGGGTACTCGACCTGGTCGTGCATCGCCCTGATCTGCCGCTGCTGCCGGGAGTCGCGACGAAAGTCGGACTGGGCCTCTGGAACAGCGTGGCGGCGACGATGGTCGTCGAGGGACTCATTTTCATCGGCGGCGTGTGGCTGTACCAGCGGGCAACCGAAGCGGTCAATCGAAAGGGACGGTGGGGATTCCTGGGACTCATCGCGTTTCTTGCCATCATCTATGTCATGAACATCTTCGGACCGCCGCCGCCCGATGCGGGCCCGATCGCCTATGTCGGACTTTCGATGTGGCTGCTCGTCGCCTGGGCGTACTGGGTCGACAGGAATCGCAGGCCGCGAAATCCTGCGAAGTAAAGGGGATGGATTTCTCCCCGTCGGATGCGTAGGATCACCCATTGACATTCAGCGGAGAAATTCGCTTTTTACTCCTGCAATACCCATTAATGATTCTCGAATTGCAGGTGCGCCCATGAAAGTAATGGTAGTGGACGACAATGAGGATATTCGCGCTCTGTTCAGCACGCAGCTGATGAGCATCGGGGCGACGCCGATCCTCTGCAACGACGGACTCCAGGCAATCGAGCAGTACCGGCTGCAGGCGCCCGATGCGGTTTTCATGGATATCGCCATGCCGGATATGGACGGCCTGCAGGCGACGGAGCGGATACGTCTCATGGATCAGGGGGCATGTGTCTACATCGTCACCGCGTACAGCGACGACATGCTGCGGCGCGCGGCACGTGCCGCCGGGGCGAAGGGCTATTACCTGAAAGAGAATCTGGATTCCCTCTTCGCGCAGATCCGGCGCCAGGTGAATGCGCGGCATTTGAGCTGATCACGCGCCGGTGAGACCGGCCTCCGAAAGAACCCGTTATCGCACGATCAGGGAGCGGATGACGGCTTCATTCCCCGAACGAATTCTGCAGACATACCACCCGGCCGGGATGTCCCGGAGGTCGAGCGTAATCGTTTGCCCATCCGGTCCACCCTGCATGCCGAGAGGCGGGACAAATATCCTGCCCGAAAGATCCGTCAGTTCTGCGTGAGGCGTGATGCCTTGCCGTGACGCGATGCGGAACTGTGCGCTGCCGCACGAGGGATTGGGCCAGGGGCCATCGATACGAAACGCCGCCGGCTGCCGGGAGACGGAGGCCGGCGGAAGAAATTCCATTGCACCGATATCCGGTGGACCGGAAAGCACACGCTGCCGCGCCCCGGCCGGATGCTCATACTCCATCGAAGGGAGGAGGGGCACCCCCATAGCGTCTCCGACGGGTACCGCGCCGTCGACCGCCGGGGAACTGCCGAGAGGACGGAAGTCGAACGCCGCGGGATCCTGCAGGTGCAGGTCGGCGATATCACGCACCAGAATGTTCGCCGCCGTATCCATGGCGGACGCGCCCCCGGTGAGCGCAACCGCGCGGCCGGCGAAAAGATTGTTCTTCATCTCCAGCGAATCGATGCCGCCGCCGGGGAGCTGGACAAACGTGCCCGCCCCCCGCGCCGTGCTGAAGGTGTTGTGCGTGACGAAGAGCGTGCGGGAAGGATTGGAGAGCCCCTCCATTCCGTAGCCGCAGAGATTGGAATTCTGCGTGCTTCCGCCGTGCACAACGACGTTCCCGGCGATGACCGCCAGCCCGCCGTTGGGCAGATCGATTTCCCGGCTCGTCGTTCCGTCATCTCCGCTGGTGATCCCGTTGCAGATGATGAACGTCCGGTGCGCGCGGCTTTTGATGTTGTGGCCGACCTTCGCACGGTGGATGAAGGAATATCGGATGGTGAACTCCGCGATATGGTTGATGTACATGTTGTGGGAGTATCCGTCGCCGAAGCCGTTGCGCGCGAATTCGCAGAACTCGATGAGGATGCGGCTGTTCGCGTTGTCGCCCGCGAGGATGCCGTCTTCATTGTCATGGAAATAACAGTTCCGGATGGTGAGGTCGGTGCCTTCCATGCGGATGCCCGCGCCGTTCCTGTCCGGCACCGTCGCCCCGGAGAATTCGATGTTCTCCACGGTGGTGTTGTTTCCCTGGATGACCCAGATCGCCTTTCCCCCGTACGTCTTATCGCGCACATGCGCACGTCCGCCGACACCCCGGAGCAGGAGATTGCCGGCGGTCCATCGGCAGGCATCCGAATACGAGGCGGCGTCGATCAGCACGGTATCGCCGTCCCGGGCCGCGGCGGAAGCCTGGCTCGGCAGCGTCATTCCGCGTCCGGGACCGACCAGGAGCACGCGGGCGTTTGCCGGGAGACTGATAAGGAACACGGTGAGCAGCAGGAGGATCGCTTGAGTATTCATCGCCGGTGTGGATTATGAGGGCGTGATGAAGAAAAAGTGTGAACTATGTTCTCAATGCGTGAGCAATATGCACGAAAAACGGTGAAAAAGCAGACAAAACATGCCGGATAAGGCCGCAGGATCCGGCATGATCTTTGCAGAATGATACCCGATCAGAAATACCAGCCTCAGATCCGCATCCCTCGAATTTTGGAGGTGGCATGTCGATTCGTTTCCTCATCGTTTTTTTCGCAGCAACCATGGCGGTGCAGGCGCAGGTCCTGCCGTTGCACCTCGCGCAATCGGCGGATGCCGACAGCGATTCCGAGTACTCATCCTGGGTTGATCACAGCCCGGCTGCACCGGAAGCGGAAGAGGGGATCTGCAGCGAATACGACGGGGTACCGACGACCGGCTCGGTCAGAGGCGATGCCCCCTTGCCTGTAACGCCCGGACTGACCATCACCCCGCATCCGGCGCGGATGACGGCATCCATCAGAGTTTCCGGGGTGGACACGCAAGCGTCATGGACGCTGCAGGTGTGCGACCTCTTCGGCCGTACGATGCATCGCCGTCACCTTCAAAGCCTGGAAAACGGCGGTGACGTGCTTGTTGACGTCCAGCAGTATGCGACCGGCGTGTACACCGTGATTCTGTCGAGCGGCCGCCAGACGCTCTGGAAAAACATGGTCGTCCGCAGCAACTGACATTCCTTTCTCATACCTCCAGACAGACGCCCGGTCCGCAACGTCCGGGCGTTTGTCATTTTATTCGCGAAAAATATCCCGAACGCTTGCGAAAATCGATAGTAATATCGATATTGATGCGGTAAAAATAGATAAAAACGTCTACAAATACTGTTTTATCACCACGGAGAAGCACATGAAGTCAGCACTGTTCCTTTTTATCCTACTGTTCGCCGCCGGGCTCGGCAGTGCGCAGGCGCAGAAAAACTGTCTCGCGTGCCACAAGGTGAAAACTCCGGGTATCGTCCGGGACTGGGAGCTGAGCAAGCACAGTGAAAACGGGGTCGGATGCGACGTCTGTCACGGGAGCGACCATAACGGGCCGAAGAACATCGACAAGGTGCGCATTCCCACGCCCGCGGTCTGTGCGGAGTGCCATGAAACGCAGGTCGCCCAGTACACGAAGGGAAAGCACGCGGCAGCGTGGGCCTCGTCCAACGCAATGCCGACGGCGCATTTTCAGCCGATGGCGATGATGTCGGGTATGAAGGGCTGCAACGGCTGTCACAAGATCGGGACGAAGACGGAGGATGATATCCGGAAACTCAAGGCCGATGGCCAGGGATATGGACTCGCGAGCTGCGACGCGTGCCATACGCGTCATACGTTCTCGAAAAAGGAAGCCCAGCAGCCGCAGGCGTGTCAGACGTGCCACATGGGATTCGATCATCCGCAGTGGGAAATGTACTCATCCTCGAAGCATGGCGTGCGGGCGCTGCTGCGGCAGAACGGGACGCTGCATGAGGACGTTGCCGCTCCGACCTGCCAGGACTGCCACATGAGCGAGGGGAATCATGAAGTGCGGACCGCCTGGGGGTTCCTTGCCGTCCGCCTGCCGATGCCGGAGAACGCGCAGTGGGCCGCCGACCGTGCAACGATTCTCCAGGGACTCGGCGTGCTCGATCCCGAAGGCAAGCCGACCGCGCGCCTTGATGTCGTCAAGGCGGCGGATGTCGCACGCCTGACCGAAGAAGCCTGGCAGACGGAGCGTGACAAAATGGTCTCGGCCTGTTCGAAATGCCATTCCTCGAAGTTCGCGAAAGGGGAACTCGCAAAGGGCGACGACATGATCCGTGAAGCGGACCACGTCATGGCGGAGGCGATTCGCGTGGTTGCCGGACTGTACAAAGACGGTCTGCTCCCCAAACCGGAGAACTACTCCTACGCTTTCCCCGACCTCCTGACCTTCCATGATGCGCCGACGGAAATTGAAACCCGTCTCTTCGAAATGTTCCTCAAGCATCGCATGCGCACGTTCCAGGGGACCTTCCACATGAATCCCGACTATGCGCTGTGGTACGGGTGGAGCGAAATGGTAAAGGATCTCACTGCGATCCGGACCATGGCGGACGACTACCGGTACAAAGCGAAAAAATAACCTGCCTCTCATCCACTGTCGGCACTCCCGTTCCTGCTTCACTGCAGACGGGAGTGCCGCGCGTTTTTGCAGATGTATTGGTCGTGCGTTATATTGACGCAGTCCAAATAATATGAATGTATCGTCGGGTAGTGCCCGTCGTTTCCGGCAGGAAAGGGCATGCGCCGATTCGTGGGTTTTCTCCTCCATTGACCGGAGCGCGACATGAGCAAAGTCACCACCATCCTGCTGCTATTCTGCGGAGTGATTCTCGGTACTGCGCAGGCACAGAACGCGTGTATCGATTGTCACCGGCTGAAAACTCCCGGGATCGTTTCCGACTGGGAACTGAGCAAGCACAGCAGGAATGCCGTGACATGCGATGTCTGTCACGGGAGCGGGCACAGCAGCACCGATGACATCGCGAACGTGCGCATCCCCACCCCCGCCGTCTGCGCTCCCTGTCACGAGACGCAGGTCGCGCAGTTTACCAAGGGGAAGCATGCCGACGCGTGGGCGGCGTCGAACGCGATGCCTACCGCGCATTTCCAGCCCATGGCAATGATGTCCGGGATGAAAGGCTGCAACGGCTGCCACAAGATCGGCCTGAAAACGGAGGCGGACATCCGGAAACTCAAGTCGGAAGGACAGGGGTACGGCCTTGCGAGCTGCGACGCCTGTCACACGCGGCATGCGTTTTCGAAAACGGAGGCGCGGCAGCCGCAGGCCTGCCAGACCTGCCATACCGGTTCGGATCACCCGCAGTGGGAGATGTACGCGGGTTCCAAGCACGGCGTCCGTGCCCTGCTGCGGCAGAACGGGACACTGCATGAAAGCATCGCGGGACCGACCTGCCAGGACTGCCACATGTCGAAAGGAAATCATGAGGTCCGTACGGCCTGGGGCTTCTTCGGTGTACGGCTGCCGATGCCGAAGGATGAACGGTGGGCCGCCGACAGGACGACCATTCTCCAGGCCCTCGGGATGCTGGATCCCGACGCGAAACCGACGGAACGGCTCGAGACCGCCGGCGAGATCGACGTGATGCGCCTCAGCGACGACGCCTGGCAGATCGAGCGCGACAGAATGACGCGCGCCTGCGCGAACTGCCATTCTTCGCGCTTCGCCAGCGGCGAGCTTGCAAAAGGAGACGACATGATCCGCGAAGCCGATCATGTCATGGCCGACGCGATTCTCGAGGTGGCGTCGCTGTACCGGGATAAACTGATTCCGCGGCCCGGAAACTACCCCTACGCATTTCCCGATCTCCTCACATTTCACAATGCGCCCACGGAGATAGAAACCCGCCTGTTCAAAATGTTCTTCAAGCATCGGATGCGTACGTTCATGGGAACCTTCCATATGAACCCGGACTATGCGCTCTGGAACGGCTGGAGCGAACTGGTCGAAGACTATACCGCCATCAAGGCCATGGCCGAGAATATCCGCTTCAAGCAGACGAAATAGATCGCCGCCTCAATGGCTCCCGTACTCACCCCGCCCGGCTTCGACCGGGCGGTTTTTTTTTCGCCGCATGGTATCTTTATCGCAGTATTCCCGTACATCTATTCCCAACCGCGGAGCGAACATGACGGATGCGCAATCAATAATACCCCTCGTTCACCGCTGGATCGAAGAGGGCTGGAGACGGGGCCGCGAATCGGTGGTGGACGAACTGCATACCGAGGATTTCGTCGACCATGATTCCGGCGGTCGGCCGAATGATAACGACGGCTTCAAGCAGGGGATCGTCCGACTCTACGAAGCGTTCCCCGATTTTTCCGCCACGGTGGAGGACGTCGTCGTGGGCATCGATGGATCATCCGCCGTCGTGCGGTGGACTGGCCAGGGGACGCAAACCGGGGCATACCTGGGGGCGCCGCCGAGCGGGAGAGTCATCCGCTTCAAGGGTATCGAAGTTCTGCGTTTCCGAGACGGCAGGATTTTCGAACGGTGGGGCGAATGGGACGGCATCGATCTGCTCATGCAGCTGGGCAGGATCTGAGCGCGCAGCCGAGATTTCAGTCCGTCGTCGGGAAAAACTGCATTTCTGTATCATTACGAAAGTTCAAACATGCTTCGCCTTTCTTTCTTTCGCGCCCTGCGCGTTTCCCTGATCGCAATGGTCGCCACCACCGCATTCGCAAGCGCGCAGGTGTGGACCCCCGCACCGGAAATCGACAGACAGACCGTGAGCGCGCTCTGCGAACATGCGGGCGTGCTGTATGCCGGCACGGTGAATATCGTCTATCGCAGTACGGATCTCGGAGGAACCTGGACGGCTGCTCTGACCTTTCCGAAGGCTGATCCCTACCCCGATGTCACGTCGTTTGCCGCCGCGGATACCCGTATTTTCGCGGGAACGTCTCTCAGCGGCGTACTGGTCAGCACGGATGCCGGGGTGAACTGGAGCGCGTATTCCGGCGGTTCGGCGGGGAATCTCCCCTCGGTCTACGGCCTCGCCGCGCGCGGTGACTCCCTCTATGCGATCACGAGCGCAGCGGGGATATACGTCAGAAACATCCGGACGGAGACGCCCTGGAGAAATTACAACAACGGTCTGAACTGGCTCGGCGGCACCGGCATCATCAATCACGAGAATACACTCATCGCGCTCATTTCCGAATTTTCCTACGTCAACAGGATGGGAGATCCGGAGTGGACCTTCCTCCCCTGGGATTCGCTCGGGTTCCAGCGGAATGCGGCGTCCCTGCACAGCCATCGCGGGGAATTGTACGCCGGTGCGTTCTCTGGCCTGTACCGGTGGAACGGGAATGCCGCGACCTGGGATAAACTCTCGATGGCTCCCGCGCCGAACCGGGATGTCCGGTGGATGGTCACGGTGGGAGATTCGCTCTTCGCCGTCGTCCAGCTGAGCATCGGCAGGCACCTTCTTGCCGTGAGCAGTGATGCCGGACTCACATGGACGATCGCCGATGATACGCAGGGGGAAGTGCATGCACTGCACGCCGCTGGCGGCAGACTCTGGAGTGCGCGGACCGACGGACTGTGGTCACGCCCCCTCACAGTGCCCACGACGGTGGAGCGCCGGACGGGATCACGCGCGATGGAACTTCACAGCCCCTACCCGCAGCCTGCGACGGACGGGGTGACGCTGTCGTTCGACATGGAGCGTGCGGGAATGGTGACGCTGCAGGTGCTCGATGCGCTTGGACGGTCGGTCATCACCGTCACCGAGGGGAATACGCTCCCGGCCGGGCGCCATCAGTTTCACGCCGCCACGGCCGCACTTCCCCGGGGGATGTACATCGTGCGGCTGACCGGTGCCGATGGAATGCTGTCCCGTCCGCTCGTGCGTCAATAGGATGACCGCTGGATGCGAGTGGCACGGGTGTCCAATCCGGGCTGAAACACGGGTATTTCAGCTTATTTGGATTTTTTTTAGACAGATTTCTGCAGTTTATCCGGTGCGTAGGTAATAATACTATGAAAGCGCGCCGCGAGAGAGTTGAAGATTACAACGGCATCGACCGCGCTACGGCTCGGAAGCAAAAACCCCATGTCAACGCAGGTTCTTTGTGAGAGAGGAGCCCCAAAGTATTCCAGAGCCGTCCCAACATGATCTTGTGCTGTGAACGAACGGATGAGGCACACACAAGTGAGTGGAGAATGAGAGGAAAAAAGGCGTCCCGTAGAGCGGGACGCCTTTTTATTCATTCGGGGGGAACGCGCCAGGAGGGCAGGGCTTTCTGGCAGGCAGATCCCGGGGAAGGACGAGCGCGTGCGATCGCATGACGCGGTACCAGGTAGGTAGGGGAGCAGTTTGCCTTTTACTGCAAGTATTACGATTATTCCGCATACGATTTTGTGTTTTGATTTGCGGGGGGAACTCGCATGAAACGTTGTATCCCTTTTGTCGCACTTATCCTTCTGTCATCGACCTTGTCCGCGCAGCCGTCGCTGAAAATCACGCGGATAAAAACCGACGCATGGCCGTTGGTGGAACTGTCGATCGATGCACGCTGCGGCGGAGTCCCGGAGCTGGGCCTCGTCACGCGGAATATCGATCTGTATGAAGACGGTATTCCCGTCGATTCCTTCGAAGTCGATTGTCCGCCCGCGACACAGACATGTTCTTCCTCCACGGTGCTGCTCTTCGACGCCTCGGGGTCCATGGCAGGGTCGGGGAATACGGGGGCAAAGATGGGCGGGCATGCGTTCATCGACCGTATGCGCGCGAACATCGACGAGGCGGCGGTGATGTTTTTCACAGAGGTGCCCTTTGTGCAGCAGCGGCTGACGAAATACAAAACGCTTCTGCATGCGGCAGTCGAGTCACTTCCAGCAAACGGGGCGACCGCGATCTGGGATGCGCTGTACGCGGCGGTCGAAATCGTTGTGGCCCAGGGCGGCGGGGAGACGCGTGCGGTCATCGTATCGTCTTGACGGACGGCGTTGACAATTCCTCGAGAAAGACACCAAATGATATCATTGCTCTCGCCACGCAGAATAACGTCCGTATCTTCACCATCGGACTGGGGACGGCATACGCCGGTCTTGAAATGATCGCACAGATGACCAACGGGCAGTATTTCTCGACGCCGAACGCGGGACAGCTGCCCGCGATTTACGAGGAATGTTCCACGCTCATACAGAAATGCCTCGACGAATGCACGCTGCGCTATCGGAGCGGCTGTGCGGACGGGGGGACGCGAACGGTCGCGATGACGCTGAACAATGTATGCGGGTCCAGCGCCCAGGCAATGTCCGCGTTCACTGCACCGCTCGACAGCAGCGATCGCAAGCCGATGGCGCTCTATTTCACCCCCACCCACACCATGGCGCGACGGACGTTCAGCGTCCAGCTGAATCTGCCGCAGGCGATGCAGCAGGAGAAATTCGTTCCTTCTCTCATCCGCGTGCACTATGACGACGCATCGCTGATACTGCGGAAGGTCGACATTCCCGCAGTTTCGCTGCTCCGGGGTGTCTCCTGGACCCATCAGGAAATACCGGGGCTCATCCAGGTGCAGACCTTCGAGAAAATAGAAATCACCGGCAGCGGGGTCATGCTGGAATTCACCTTTGAAGCCCGTGACCGGCAGGATACGGTATGCAGCGAAATCGGCCTGACATCGTGGACCATGGCCGGCGGCTGCCTGGTGCCGGAGGTCTACCCTGCTGAGATCTGTGTGTATCCGTGGCGCAGCGAACCCCTGGTGTTCTGTGATATTTCTCCCGCGCTCGATCTCGAGTGGCGGACGAGCAGGCGCAGCTACGTCCCCGATCCGGTCACCGTGCTCGCGCGCTTCGACAACAACGGTTCGATTGCCGCCCGCAGCGGCGTCTTCATCGTGGACTACGACCGTACGGCGCTGCAGAGATTGCAGCCGGGCCACGACACCGTCATCTATGCGATACCCGACATTCTGGCCGGGAGTCACACGGCGGTGGCATGGGATTTCAAAGCGCTGCCGCGCAGCAGTCCCGTAACGACGCAGGTGTGCATCACCGCGCAGTTCGATAACCACGACGACGTGTACTGCTGCACCGAGGTACGTATCCCCGCGGCTGGGCCGGTGCTGGTCTGCGACATCAGCGCTCCTCCGATCATCGCGAATCCCAACCGCGGCGAATACGATCCGATGCCGTTTCCCGTTTCGGTACGCGTGCACAACGCGGGCGAGACGGATACGGACACGGTGCGTGTCCGTATCGAGGTCCCTCCCGACCTCGCGCTGATGCCCGGGGAAGCCGCGGAGAAAACGGCCTCCCCGGCCGTGCTCGGACCGCAGCAGAGCGCGACGCTCGTCTGGATGCTGACCCACGCGCCGAGCGATGTCACGCGGCACTATCTCGTCGAGGCGCTGTCGCATTGCCTGAACGCGGATACGTCGCGCTGTGAAACCGCGGTCAACATCCCGGTGGTGTCGGCGCTGGATTTCCGCGTCGAGCTGCAGCGGAGCGGTCCGGTGGAGTTCTGCGAAGGCGCCTCGTTGACGCTCGATGCCGGCGCCGGCTTCGATGCCTGGCTGTGGAGCACGGGCGACACCACGCGCCGCATCACCGTGCGGCAAAGCGGCGACTACTCGTGCGTCCTCCGGCTCGGGAACCGTACCGGGTATTCCGATACGGTCAGTGTGCTCATGCATCCGCGTCCCCGTCCCGTGGTGGACGTCACGGGCAGCATCCCGCTCTGTCCCGGAGATACCGTGTATCTCGACGCCGGTGCGGGGTATGCCAGTTATGCGTGGAGCAACAGTCTTGCCGTGCGGCGGTTTTCCGTCACACTGGCGGGCAGTTATTATGTCGACGTCACGGATGCCAGCGGCTGCAGCGGCCGCTCCGACACGGTCGTCGTGACGATGCATCCGGCTGCATCGACGCCGGTCATCACGCGGACCGGCGACGTGCTTTCCGCGGGGCCCGCGGCGTCGTGGCAGTGGTATCGCAACGGAACGCCGATCCCCGGTGCACAGTCTCAGGATGTCGTGCTCGCGGAAACCGGAACGTACACGGTACGAATTACGGATGCGCGGGGCTGTACCGCCGTATCCGATCCGTATGCCGTGAATATTCTTTCCGTCCGTCACCCCGCCGCTGCCGCGGCCTCGCTGCGCATCTATCCGAATCCCGGTACGGGGATATTCACGGTGCTTGTCGGACGGCAGAATTCGGCCCCGATGACGGTGACGGTCGCCGACATCCTCGGCCGGGTTGTCTTTCAGCATCGGCTGGAAGCGGATGACGCGGTTTCCGAAAACGGAATCGCGCGTTTCGAACTCGACCTGCGTGCGCATCCGCCCGGGATGTACATTGTCACAACCGCCAGCGTGGCGGGTCAGTACTGCACTGCGCGTTTCCTGAGAACCCCATAGCAGACACAACGAACAACGCCTTCAGGATAAAAAATAATCAATACACTGCATGATGAATCTGTCACACTTATCGCGAGGGGAGTCATGAACCAGAACAGTCACCATTCGTTCACGGACCGGCGGAGGCATCCCGTACCATTCCCGCTCGCCGTTTTTGCGCTGACATTCCTGTTTCTTGCAGTTTCGGTGCCGATTGCCGCGCAGCCGAACCTGAACATCAAACGCGTGACGGTCAACTGGCCGACGATCGAGCTGTATTTCTCGGTCGGCTGCAACGGCAATCCGGCGTACGATATGCAGAAGCAGAACTTCCATATTTTCGAAAACGGTATCGAGGTGAATGATTTCACGCTCTGGTGCCCGAATCCCACGGTTCGCTGCGCGATTTCGGTCGCCCTGGTTTTCGACGCGTCGGGGTCGATGGTTGGTTCGGGGAATGCGGGCGCGAAGCAGGCCGGACACGCATTCGTCGATTTGATGGACGGCGTCGTCGACGAGGCGTCGATGATATGGTTCAACAATACTGTCACCGTCTATCAGCAGATGACAACCGTCAAGCCGATGCTTCATTCGGCGGTGGATGCGCTGCCCGCAAGCGGTTCGACCGCGGTATGGGATGGAATCTACACCGGGATTTCCGAACTCGTCACCCTCGGTATGAATCCGTGCAGGTCGGTCATCGTGATGACCGACGGCGTGGATAATGCGTCGACGCACACGGTTGCCGAGATCATTTCTTTTGCGAACAGGAATAAGATCCGCGTGTTCACCATCGGACTCGGCACCTCGATCAACGCCACCGAGCTGCAACAGATAGCAATTCTGACCGGCGGGCTGTACTATCAGACACCGAACGCGGGGCAGCTCGCTGTGATCGTCACGGAAATTTACCAGCGCATCGCGGTCACCCAGGGCAGTGAGTGTGTTATAACCTACGAACGCCCCTGTGCGGACGGTGCATTACGCACTATCGAAATGCAGCTGCAGGATTACTGCGGCGGCGCAGATGCCAAGACGAAGACGTACCGCGCCCCCCTCGATTCGACGACCTATTCCAGTCTGCGCATGAAAATCGGGAACGTGTTCGCCGTGCGCGGAAGCGATGTGACCGTACCGCTGAATCTCGTCACGCCGCTCAACAATGAAGCGCTCTATCCGTTTTCTTTCACCGTTCTCTACGATACGACCTATCTGAAGTGGCAGGGGGTCAACGCGCCGGCAGGATCGCTGCTGGCGGGGGCTTCGGTGACCGCGACACCGGCTCTGAATGGCACGCGCATCGCGGTCAACGACAAGCGGGCAGTCGTGGGGAGCGGCAAGCTTCTCGATCTGCACTTTACGTCGGCGTCCCCTCCGGAGGAAGTCTGCACCGGCGTTCATGCTGTGGACTCCTGGATATCGCAGGGCTGCCATATCCCGCAAATCGATTCCGGTCGTGTCTGCCTTGTTATTCCCGAGGGTGAAGCATGGTACTGTGACGTCATCGTGCCGAAAATCCAGGTGGACACCGCCGCGGAAGCGTACGATCCCATGCCGTTCCAGGTATTCGCGAAAATGGTAAATATCGGGGCATTCCCGGTCGATTCGGTCACCGCGGAAATATCATTCCCCGGGGCGCTCTCTTTCGCACCCCCGGATCAGGCGGGCAGTGAGATCAAACCGCTGACGCCATCCGTGGTCGCTCCCGGCGGCGTGGGGGGCGTGAGCTGGACTCTTCAGCATCCCGTTACCCTTCTGCCCCGAGATTACTATGTCACCGTGCGCATGGTCACCCCCTCCGATACCTCGACATGTCAGGAGATACTGCACATCCCTGCCATGGTGCTGGAGTCCTTCGCCTTCACGCTTGTCGCGGATGGCCCCCTGTCGATCTGCGAAGGCGACTCGGTGACGCTCGATGCCGGCCCCGGGTATGCGGCGCATTTCTGGAACACCGGCGACACGACGAGAACACTCACGGTGAAAACAGGCGGAAACTACTTCTGCTCCGTACTCGCCGTGGACGGACGTCCGGGCACTTCCGACACCGTACGCGTCATCGTGCATCCTGCCCTGCACAGCCGGATCGCCGTGGATGGAAGCATTCCCATGTGCGAAGGGGATACGGTGACGCTCGACGCGGGTGCCGGCGTTACGTCCTATCTCTGGAACACGGGCGATACGACACAGTCCATCCGCGTGTATCTTCCGGGTGACTACTGGGCGGAAGTGCGTTATGGCAGTGTTTGCCCCGGGTACACGGACACAGTTACAGTGACGACAAAGCCGAGTCCGGCGAAGCCGCTCATCACGAGGGCAGGGGACGTGCTGATGAGTCCCACGGCCGTATCGTATGAGTGGTACCGCGACGGGGCGGTGATGCCCGGAGAGGTGAACCAGTTCCTTGTTCTCCTCCGCGAAGGTCGATACCGCGTCCGTGTCACGAATGAATACGGTTGCAGCGCGATGTCGGATGAATTCGATGTCCTGGTGCTCGACGCCGGGGCAGTTCCGGCGGCAGTGCGGAGCTTCGACGTCTATCCCGATCCGACCCGCGGGGCCATCACGATCGAACTGCGTCTCGCGCACGCGGACCCGGTGCGCGTGCTGGTGCTCAATTCGATCGGGCAGGAAATCGCTCGGTATGAGAGCGGACACCCTGTCCAAGACTACACCCGGCAGATTGAACTGGGGAACGTCCCCGGCGCCTACTACCTCCATATCACCGCCGGCCGCGACAGCTGGGTGCGGCGCGTGGTGCGGGTGCGGTAGACGACGATCGCGGGGTCCGCGAATGAACAGGTTCCATCCAAGAAAATGCCGCATCCCGCGGCATTTTCTTTTCATGTGCGGAGCGCTACCCGCGCGCGCGGGCGCAGCGAATCATGATGACTTCCGGTTCGATGAGCCCCTGCATGCCCGTGCACTGCCCCTGGATGCGCACCGGGTCGCCGGGCCGCAGGCCGATCGATGCGGCGGATTCCTTCGGCGTGAGGGTGCAGGAGACACTGCCGTCGACACCGTCCTGTTCGAGCACGAGTACCGCGTTCCCAAAGCTGTCGGTGTCGATCTCACGAACGATTCCGTGCACGAGAACCGTCTTGTCGTCCACCACGTAGCGGGCAGTTGCGGCCGCTTCGTCCATGCTGAAGGCGGAGATCAATTCGCCAACCGTGAGTTCGAAGTCGGGGGTTGATGTCGCGAAGTCCTTATGGGGTTTGAAGTACATCATCAGGCCGACGGAGACGGCCACGACGATCACGCTCAGACCCGCCAGAAGGACGATACGGGATTTTTTCATGGCGCCCTCATTTCCTGTAGGGTTCGTACGTCATGTCCACCGTCACAGCGACGGTTTTCGCAATTTTATCGCGGACGGCGCTCGGAATTTCTATGTCATAGTCCTTCGGAGCGATGTCGAATTTCGCCTTGACGAGAATCGCGGTTCCCTTGACCTCGATGGTACCGTTCTGGCGAATCCGGTTCGTGCGGTTGTGAATGGTCAGGTCTCCTTCAACGACGGCCTTGTAGGAGCCGTTTTTCGAAAAGTCGATTTCCTTCAGGTTGACGATTTTTCCTTTGAAATCGCTTTTCGGAAATTTGGCCGACTCCATGAAGTTCTCGTTGAAATGCTCCTCCATCAGGGCGCGCTCGAATTTGAACGACTTGATGAGGAGCTGGAAAACGACGTCGCCGGTCGCCGGCGTGAGCACGCTTGCGACCGTGTAGTTGTGTGCCTCGATCGTCTCGAGCGGCGTTTCGGAATAAAACCAGATGTGGCCGTTTTTACACAGGAATTTATCCTGTCCCTGCATGGGTGCCGCGATGGAGACGAGGAGGAGCGTCAGATATATTGCAGTTTTCATGATAGGTCCAGTGCTTGTGAGAATCGAAAATCCTGTTTCCGTGCAGAGCTCTCGTCCGAAGACTTCGCGATCCGCGGCGACTCTGCGACCCGCGGTACCGGCGCAGCCCGGCGCTCCGCGTCAGAGGGTGAAAACGCGGGAGATGTTGAATCCGAGGTGCACGCCGCCCTTGCTCCACTGCCCGGTGGTTTCCCCGATGAACCCGCGTTCGGTCATGAGCAGGGCATTGGTGAACATCAGCTGGAAGACATGTCCGCCGGTTTCGATATCGAAGCCCAGCGACAGCGCGTCGACGGGTTTCTCGACGCCTTCGCGTCCGGGGGTGATGACCAGGAAATACTCGGCATTGAAGGAAATGCGGCTCGTGAGCTTGTAGCGTCCCCCGAATCCGAGGGCGAACAGGTCATTCTCGTCCAGCGCAGTGGGGACGAGGTTGCGATGCACCACGCTCGGTGTCACCTGCAGCGACAGCTCCTCGCTGAATTTCCTTGCAATGAACAGCTGGAAAATGTACGAGAGCCGCGAGGAAAAATAATTTTCCCGCTGTGGATCCGTCCAGTCGAGCGTCTGTACGTCGATGCCGGCGTATCCGGAAATCGCGACGGGCATGTTTTCTTCGCCCGACGACTGACGCCACAGCCGGAATTTCCCGAAGCCGTTGTAGGCTTTCTTGTATGATGAACGGCCCGCCCCGACCATGAGCCAGTCGGTGACGCCGTATTCGAGGCCGAGAAAGATCGTGCTCTGATCCAGTCCCCAGAGTTCATACGCGCCGCCCCGCACCTCGCCGAACCGGTGGTGAATGCGGAAATCCAGCTGCCGCGCTTTCATCTGCTTGATGGAGTGTCCGTTGATGATGCGCGTGGCCTTGAATGTCGCCGACGCGTACTCCGTTGCGGGTGTGGTCAGGGCGCTGAGCAGGCTGTCCACGTCCTGGGCGAACAGCGCGCCGGGCAGCAGCAGGGTGCAGGCGAGAAGCGGGAGTATCATAAGCGGTTTCATCGTACACCTCCTGTCGGCGCGGCGTTCTGCGGTGCGCCCTGCGCGATCCAGATTTCAATGGTGCGGATTGCGCACGCGTCGAGCTGCGCCGCATCCTTCGGCATCCGTGTATACCCGTCCTGCCAGGTGATGGCTCCGTGCAGGCGGTCGAGATTCGCGATTACGTCCGCATAGGCCTCGAGGCGGATGTTCTCTCCGAACACCGGGGCGTTGGCGTTGCTGTGGCATCCGTAGCAGGAAGCGGCCAGTATCGGGACGACGCTGCCCGCGAACGTGACGTTCGTGGTGTCGCATCCGCTGTCGAGCCGGGGATACAGCGCCTCTTCGCTGTCGTAATAGCAGCCGTACAGCAGGACGGCGGTCAGAAGCATTGCGGGAAGGATGATCGTGTATTTCATGGTGCGGTCCTCGTCATGAGCCGCAGCTGAGACTGGCGCCCTGGAGAATCCAGAGGGCGATCGTCGTACGCTGCGTTTTGTTCAACGGGGGATTCGGGGATGGCGGCATGGGCTGGAACCAGGTGCTCGTGATGGCCGTGTAGAGACGGCTCTCGCCGGGTTTGAACGGCGTCACGTACCGGAGAATCGCCGTGCCGGTTCCGAGATCGATGGCGCTTCCTCCCGCATGGCATCCGCTCTTCGCGCAGTTCGCCTGGATGACGGGGAGGACGTCCGTCGAAAAACAGACCTCGGGCTGTGTCTCGACGCCGACCGGATCGTGCGTGCATGATGAAAACGCTGCGAGGAGGAGAATACCCGCTCCGACAACGGCAGGGGAGAAACGGTGTCGTTTCATATCTCGTTCTTCTGTGGGTGAATTCTGCATTGGAATATACTGTAGAATACGACACGAAATCTGTAACCGGGGTTACAGAAGCTTTCGGCCGTCCGAATCCCGGACAGGGCGGAAAACCATCCGCCTGCAACATCTTTCGTCGTATTCGTAGAATCACATCGGGATATGTGAAATCAGACGGACCTGCCATTGCCATTGCTACGCCTCTGTCCATCACCTCTGGAGGCATCATGGAACTCACCGCCCTGTCCGACCTCATTGCGTACATCGTCGCTCTCAGCATCGCCTCGGAAAGACTCGTCGAAATCGTCAAGGGGGTGATTCCCTTTTTCAGCAGGAAGGGGGAAGACGAGTCGGCGGAGAGCTGGCGGCGCGTCGCCCTGCAGCTGCTGGCAGTGGCCGCGGGGATGCTGACCGCGCATATTGCCATGCCCGCGGTCAGTGAACTCGTGCCCGCGGCGTGGCAGACCCTCCCAGGCATCGTGGCTCTCGGCCTGCTCGCCAGCGGGGGATCGAGTCTGTGGAATTCCGTCCTGGACTATGCCAGCGCGGTCAAATCCATCACGAA
>QKAF01000003.1 GCA_003246455.1 Bacteroidota bacterium | reverse complement strand
ATGCTTTTCGCACGGTCAACAAGATTCATAGATCCTCCTGTGATGATAGGTGTGTGCGGGATTCGTATACGCGTCCCCACGCGAGACGGTGAGGTCAGCGAACAGAACGTCCGGCAACGGTATTGGATAGAATGGCGTAAAATGGGGGGATTTTCGGTGAAAGTCAAACGAAGCACGTGTGCCGCGTCCTGCCCGCCTGGCTGGACCACGCCGGGGCAGGCTCGCCGGGGCAGGCTCGCCGGGGCAGGCTCGCCGGGGCTGGCTCGCCGGGGCAGGCTCGCCGGGGCTGGCCTAGCGAGATGGGAGCGGCAGGCGTCAGAAGAGATCGATGTTGGTGGTAAATTCGCCGTTGATGATGATGCTGCTCAGCGTGTCGAGTTTGGTGAGCATCATGTCCATGCGGTGAACGAAGGTCGTATCGTGCAAAACCGTGTTCAGAAGCCCCCTGCTGTCGCGGATCTCGCGGAGGATGCCGCGTACTTCGGTAATCAGAGAGTCGGCATTCCCGAGCATGCGATCCGATTTTTTCAGACCGTCGCTTACCGCGGGCTGCAGCTCCGCCAGCATCGTGTCGACGCGATCGGTGAGCGAGACCATGTTCTGTGCCAGGACGTCGATGTTCCTGTTGTTGCGCGACATGAAGCCGCGAAGATCCCCGGTGACCGCATGCAGGTTTGCGACGGTCTCCTTCAGCGACGCAACAAAGGTCCTGTCGCCGACGATGGCGTTGATGCCGCGCAGGAGTGTATCGGCCTGGGCCCCGATGTTCCTGACATTGCTCTCCATGTCGCCCAGCAGTCCGAGCGCGCCTGCGATATCCGGGTCCACCCGTCCCGCGAGCACCGTCCCGGCGGGAAGCGCATTCCCTTCGCTTCCCTGGCTGATCTCCACCTTCTTTCCTCCCATCAATTCGACCATCTGAATGATCGGACGCGCATTCTCCCGAATTTCAATGCTGCTTGATACGAGCGCACGGACTTCCACTCCCCCGTTCTGCAGCTCCACCGATTCGATCTTCCCCGCGCGCACACCGTTGACCGTGACCTGATCGCCGACACTGAGTCCGGCCGAAGCCGGGAAATGCATCCGCACGACGTACTCGTCGGCGCCGATCGTCCACCCTTTGAACGTGGAGAATCCGACGAGGAGAATCGCGATGCCGATCACCACGGTCAATCCGACTTTTATTTCGTTGCGCTGCTGTTCTTTCACGGTTGCACCACCACGGGACATGAGTTACTGAAGCGAAAGACGGGCATTCGTTCGTGCCCGTCGATGAAAAATACCATTTCGCAGCGCGCCGTTCAATGCACTGTCAGGGTTTCTTGCCGAACAGCGCGTCGAGAGGATTTCCCTTGGGACGCGAGGCAACGACATACTTGTCGTACATCTCCTGCAGTTTCTGCTTCGAGAGACGATCGAGATCCTCGTCGTCCCTGTCGCGCTTGCGGTACATGTCGAACTGTTCCTGCTCCGCACGCGACATCTTCATAGCGTAGTCGCGCAGCTCCCGAATGATTTTGTGCTGTTCCACACTGGTCATGATCAGCTCCCGGCTTCTGGTTATAATCTTTCGTTGTTCAGCATCGGATCGAAGGCATCGCGGAGTCCGTCACCGACAAGATTGAAGCACACCACGACGATGACGATGGCAAACCCCGGCAGGGTCGAAACCCACCATGCCTGGGACAGCACGTCTTTCCCCTCAAAAATGATATTGCCCCAGCTTGCCGTCGGCGGCTGCACGCCGATGTTCAGATAGCTGAGCGCGGCCTCCACGAGAATGATGCCGCCGATACGCAGCGTCGCGTTGACGATGATCGGGGTCAGCGTGTTGGGCAGAATATGCCGCAGGAGGATGCGACGATGCGTGTACCCGAGCGCGCGCGCGGCAAGCACGTACTCCCGCTCCTTGACGCTGAGAACTTCACCGCGGACGAGCCGCGAGATGCCCATCCACGACGTTAGCCCCAGCACGACGACGATGAGGACAATACGCGGCACGGCGACGCTCTCGAAGGCCGCGATGATGATCAGTATAAGGAAGAGTGCGGGAAAGGCCAGCAGCATATCCACCGTACGCATGAGCACGGTATCGGTGATCCGTCCGAAGTACCCGGCGATCAGTCCGACGAAGGTTCCCAGCGTCACGGAAAGCAGGACGGCGATGAACCCGAGGGTCAGCGACACCCGCGAACCGTAGATGATCCGGCTGAGCACATCCCGGCCATAGCCGTCTGTCCCGAGGACATAGAACCGTTCGCTTGCGAACGTCTCGGCGTCCGAACCGACGAGTTTCGCGATCGAGACGGTCACGAGCTCGTTCCCGACGGTTGCGAGCACGTTTGCCCCCTCGACGTGGAAGGCATCCACCGCCTGCTGCCTGTTGAAGCCCTCATCGGTCAGTTCCCGATTGATCGCAATGAGCTTGCGTATGGCATCGGCGTGCTGGGGATTGACCCCGAGCGCAGTCATCTCCATTCCCTGCACCCGATCCTCACGCAGGTGAAGAATGGTGACGGATGAGAGCGGCGGCCGGTACTTCGTGACGATCCCGTCCTGGAAGGCATTCGGATGAAACGGCGCGAGGAAGGGGCAGAGGAAAACTTCCGTGTAGAGGATGATGATGACCGCCATCCCGGCTGCGGCAATCCGGTTCTTCTTGAATTCCCTCCACGCAAGCGCCCACTGGCTGAGTTCATGTTCGTCGCCGTCAAGCGCCTTCCGTCGGAGGTACCTCCGGTTCAGAGTCCAGAGCACGAGCGGCATGACCACGAGAAAAATCGCGCCGATCCAGTGCTCGACGATGTCGCCGCGCCAGAAGATCACCAGGTGCGCCGAGTCGACGGCGAGCAGATAGAGGCTGAGCGCCATCGATTCGCAGGCCCGGGTGAATTCCCCGATGGATGAAAGCAGAATGACCGGGAACGTCAGCGAATACGCGAGCAGAAGAATACCGAAGGTCCGGTGACCGCTTCGCAGGAATGCCACTCCCGGCATGTTCCGGTACAGGAAGCGCATGAGACGCGAGGATGATGGGCTGCCCATGTCAGTCATAACGTATCCTCGGATCCACGACCGCGTAGAGGATATCGGCGAGCAGATTTCCCATGATCACCATGACGCCCGAGACCATCGTGCAGGCGATAATGAGAGGATAATCCCGGGAAAAAATCGCGTCGATGGTCAGTTTCCCCATCCCGGGCCAGCTGAACACGGTTTCCACGATCACGGCACCACCGAGCAGGAACGGAAGGGAGAGTCCCAGCAGTGTGATGATCGGAATCAGTGCATTCCGCATCGCGTGTTTGCCGACAACGAGGAATTCGCTCAGCCCCTTCGCACGGGCCGTGCGGATGTAATCCTGGTTGATGACCTCCAGCAGGCTCCCCCGCATATAGCGGCCCGTCGCCGCCGCGGAAGCAATCCCCAGGACGAACACGGGAAGGATCAGATGCTGGAGGACATCCCAGACATACTCCGGAAGACTGAGATACCGCGCCATCGGCGAATGCATCCCATGGGCGGGGAGCAGATCGAGATGCAGCGAGACGCCGAGGATGAGCATCAGGCCGAGCCAGAATTCGGGCATCGAGTACACGAAGAGCGACGTGACATTCACCGCATGATCGATCGCGCGCCCTCGCTTGAGTGCCGTGATGATCCCGATGACGATGCCGACCGCAAAATTGAAAAACAATGCGAAGATGGTGAGAAGCAGCGTGTTGGGGATGGTTTCAGCCAGGATTTTCGTGACCTCGGTATGTTTGCTGAACGACATTCCCAGCTCGCCGGAAAGGGTCCCTTTAAGCCATTTGACGTACTGCACAGGCAATGGATCGGCGAGTCCGAGCGCCGAACGCAGGTTCTCCGCGTACTGCGGATCCACATCCGACTGGATGTAGAGTGAAACCGGATCCCCCGGCGCGAGACGGACAATAAAAAACGTGATTGTCAGCAGCCCGAAAAGCAGCGGCACTGCTGACAATACACGTCGAAAAATATACCTGAGCACGGACGTTCCTTACCCGAATATCAGGGACATGAACCGATCAATACGTGACCGCGGAATTCGGATCTCCGATCATCCAATCCCACATGTGGTCGGTGACACCGAGGATGTTCGGATTCGCGTGCTTCAGCCGGCGGTTGACGCCCACGATATCCTTGATCCAGTACATGAACGTGCACGGCTGCTCCTGATGCAGGATCGCCTGGATCTCCTTCCAGAACGGTCCGGCGTCGCGTTCGGTGGCGACATGCAGGCCCAGCTTCAGGAGTTCCACCACGCGCTTGTTCTGGAAGCCCACGGTGTTGAACGGACTGTTGATATCGCCCCAGCGGTCGGCCGGATCGATCGCAAGACCGACGGAGAATCCGGCGATGAAGGCGTCATATTTCTTTTCCTCGATGTTCTGGTACAGCACGACGGGCTCGACGGACTGCAATTCCACCTTGATGCCGACCTGCTTGAGATTCTCCTGCACCATCGTGGCGACGTATTCGCGACGCTTGTTGCCGACATTGTAGTACAGCGTGAAGGTGAAATCCTTCCCGCCCTTGTCGAGCACGCCGTCCCCGTTCGAATCGCTCCAGCCGGAAGCGCGAAGCAGCTGACGGGCACGCTCGGGATCGTACGGATAGGGAATCAGATCATGCTGAATCGCCCAGCGGAAAATCGGCGAGAAATCGGTCACCGCGAGTTCGCCGTACGGACCGAGCTGATCGTCCAGAATACCCTTTCTGTTGATCGCATAGGTCAGTGCCTGTCGCACACGGCGATCACCGAACAGCGGATGCGGCACGATGTTCTTTTTCCCGCTCGCAAGGTATTCCTTGACGTCGATATTCGACCAGCCGATATACTCGTAGCTGCGTGGGGGCAGTGTCTGCAGTTTGATGTTCGGGTTGTTCTCCTGGATGTCCGAGACATCCTCGGGATACACGGGCTTCATCACATCGATATCACCCTTCTTCAGTTCGGTCAGACGCGTCGTCGGTTCGGTGATGACGCGGAAAATCACCCGTTCGAGTTTCGACGGATACGGGAGCGTGGAATTGTTGTTGCGGGTGAGCACGATCTGCTGCTGCCGCATCCACTCCTCGAGCTTGAAGGGGCCCGCACCGACCGGATGTTCGTTGGCCGGATTCGCGCGCATGGTTTTGCGGTCCGCGTTCCGGTAGATGTGACGCGGAATCGGCGAAAGGTTCAGATGAAAGAGCTGGAGGGGGTACTGCCGTGTAAAATGGAACACCATGGTGGTGTCGTCGATGATATCAATACTCTTGTCGACATCGAATTTCCCGTCGGTCTGAATCATGCTCTCGAGATATGTGCGCCGCGGACTGGCGACCTCCGGGTCCCCGTACAGTTCATAGCTGAATTTAATGTCCTGCGGCGTGACGAGGATGCCGTCTTCCCATCGGACATCGGGGCGGAGGTGCAGTATCACGTCCTTCCCGTCGTTGGCGAACTCCCAGGATGTTACCAGGCTGGGTTCGAACTCGAGCTTCCCCTCGCGCATGTTGAATGTGACATCGAACATGGTGGGGTAAATGTTTCCCTGGATGTCGGCCGAGGTCGATGAGTTTGCCACAACCGGGTTGAGGTTATCCGCGTCGCCGGACAACGCTACTACGGCTGTTTCGCCCATCGGGTCTTTTTCTCCGGATTTCTTTCCGCAGGAGACCAGGAGTCCGCAGCAGAGTAAGGCAACGAACAGATAGCGAGGTGACATAGAACCTCCGTCTGAGATTGGAATGTACGTCTAAAGCGTGCGAGATGCGTTGATATGCTGAAGTGTCTCTCTATGGAAAAAACAGAAAAGACGGGTAAAAATCAACCCGGTTTCTACGGCGGCGTCACTCGAAATCGTGCTCGAACCAGTCGATGGCGCGATCGTCGGATTCGTCGCGGGCCTTCTCCTCGAGACGCGTCTTGAGCTTGTTCGAGAACTCGGTGGCGGCGTCGTAGCCGTAGTGCTTGAGCAGGTAATTCAGCGCGATGACTTCGGTGATCACGGTGACGTTCTTCCCCGGAAAGATCGGAAGCTTCACGTGCGGAATGGGCACCCCGAGCACGGGCATCTCACGGGTATCGAGACCGGTGCGGTCATAATCCTGCGCATCATCCCATTCTTCAAGCTGCACGATGATCTCCAGACGCTTCTGGAAGCGGATCGCGCGGATACCGAAAATGGCGCGGATGTCGATGAGCCCGAGCCCGCGGATTTCCATGAAGTGCTTCACCAGGTCGGTACCGGATCCCATGAGGATCCCTTCCCCTTTCTGTGTCACCACCACGACATCGTCCGCCACCAGCCGGTGCCCCCGCTCCACCAGGTCGAGCGCGATCTCGCTTTTCCCGATACCGGATCTGCCGATGAACAGCACGCCGACCCCGTACACGTCGATGAACGCTCCGTGGATCGCGGTCTTCGGCGCGAACTGATCGTCGAGGAAGTCGCTCATGAAATAGATCGCCTTCGTCGTCTCGAAGCGGGAATAAAAGACGGGAACGCCGTGCTGCGTCGCGATGTCGACCAGCGCGGTATCCAGGGTATTCCCGTTCGTCACCACGATGCACGGGATCTCGAACCTGAAGAGGCGGCGGAACGCCTCCTGCCGCCCGGCGTCATCGAGGGATTCCATGTACTTGATCTCGGTATTCCCGAACACCTGGACGCGGTGATACGTGAAGAGATCGACGTACCCCGCCAGCGCAAGACCCGGTCGGTGAAGATTCTTCTCCGCGATGAGGCGCGCGCTCTGTTCGAGTCCGTTCGCCGACGTAAATCGGAGACGCAGTCGGTTTTTCTCGAAAAAACGGCGCACGGTGATCGGTTTGCTTTCCAGCACCTTGAGATTTTTCAGGGGGTCGGTCGGAGTTGGCATGCGGATAAAAAAAAGTGGGCGGTGTTACCGCCCACAAGATACAATCCCTTGTATGAACGATCAATTACAAGCCGCGGCGTTTACCTTTATATTTAAGGAGCTGGCGCTCGAGTTTTTCAACGGCGTTATCTATGGACTTGTAAAAATTCTCGGACTTTTCAATGGCTACGAGCTGGGTCCCGTACACGGCAAGGTTGATTTCCGCGATCTTCACCGAATCCTTTGCTTTCTCGAATCGCAGGGTGACGTTGCCGGTCACGATTCCGTCGTAGTATTTCTTGAGCGTAGACACCTGCTGCATTGCATAATGCTTCAGCCCGTCATGGGCCTTGAAATGGCGTGCGGTGAATTGGACGTTCATTAGTACGCTCCTTTCTGGTTGTATGTTCAGGCTCGCGGATGCGCTTTCGCATACTCGCGCTTCAGGTGGTCAGTGGTGACATGCGCATAGATCTGCGTGGTCGAAAGACTCTCATGTCCCAGCAGCTCTCGCACGGCCTGCAGATCCGCTCCCCTGTTGAGCAGGTGCGTGGCGAAGCTGTGGCGGAGCACGTGGGGGGAACACTGCTCCTGATCACTGACAGCCCGGAGATGGTCATTGACTATCGAATATACACTCCGGCTCGAAAGCCGACTGCCGCGGTTGTTGAGAAACAGTGCGTCGGGATCGACATCCTGTTTACTCCCCTTTTGCCGCCGGAACTCGAGGTAACGCCCGATGGCGTCGATCGCGGGTTGCCCGACAGGGAGGATGCGTTCCTTTCGCCGCTTCCCCAGTACGCGGACCGTACGCGTACTTGTGTTGAGATCCTTGACATTCAATCCTGTCAGTTCGCTGAGCCGCATCCCGGTACTGTAGAAGAGCTCGAGGATCGCGGCGTTCCGCGCTCCGTCGATGCTCCCGGTATCCGGCAGCGTCATCAGACGCCCGACAGTTTCCTCATCGATGAAGGCCGGCAGACGCCGGTCGATTTTCGGCGCGTGCAGATCGACGGCGGGGTTCTCCCCGACCAGTCCGCGCCGCTCGGCAAACTGGAAGAACGTCCGGATGGACGTCATCTTTCTGCTGATGCTTCTGCGTGAAAGGCCCTCGTCGGCGAGCACTCCGAGATACATCCGGATGCTCCCGCGATCGACGGCATCGAGCTCGATCTTTTCACTCTCTGCAAGCGACAACAGCCACGAGTGGAATTGTTCCAGATCACGAATATACGCGACTACCGTGTGACGGGAAGCATTCCGCTCCACGGTCAGATAATCACAGAAGCGCTGAATACTCGCTTTCATTGACCGTCCTAAGCTGCGACCTGCATGGGATCCAAGGGATCGAGATCTTTTGAGAACTCCTCCTTGCATTCAGGACACTTCAGGAACTCACCTTTTTTCTGGGTGTACTTCGCTAAAAGATATGAATTTTTACATGAAGGGCAAGCCTGCGGAACCGGCTTGTCCCACGATGTGAAATCACAGTCCGGATAGCGCGTGCACCCGTAGAATGTGCGCTTGGTTTTTGTCAGGCGCTGAACCACTTCCCCGTCCTGGCACTTGGGACATTTGAACCCGAGGGTGATCGGACGGGTGAATTTGCACTCGGGATAGTTGCTGCAGCCGATGAATTTTCCGTACCGGCTCTGCTTGAGCACGAGGTCATGGCCGCAGTCGGGACATTTCTCGTCGATCTTCATGCGATCCGCCTCGCCGGGAAGCGGTTTGGCGTTCTTGCACTCGGGGTATCCGCTGCAGGCGAGGAATTTCCCGTTCCGCCCCCAGCGAATGATCATCGGACGATTGCACTTCTCGCAGACTTCGTCCGTCTCCTCCATCAGCCGCGCGTCCTCGGGCGACACGCTGTTGAGCAGTTCCATGAAGGGATCGTAGAAGTCGTTCATCACCTTGATGTAGGACGACTCGCCGGTGGCGATCGTATCGAGCTCCTGCTCCATCCGGGAGGTGAAATCGACGTTGAACAGACTGTCGAAATGGGTGGTCAGCAGCCGGCTGACGTCCATGCCGAGCGTCGTCGCATGGAAACGCCGGTTTTTCTGCTCGACGTAACCGCGATCCTGGATCGTACTCACGATCAGGGCGTATGTACTCGGACGTCCGACGCCGTTCGCTTCCAGCTCACGCACAAGGCTGCTCTCGCTGTAGCGGGGCGGCGGCTTGGTGAAATGCTGATGCGGATCGAGCTGCTGCGGCACGACGGTATCGCGCGCCTCGAGCCCCTCGGGGATGATGGATTCCTCTTCGTCCACCACCTGCCCGTCCTCCCCGGCGAAGTCGTCATAGACCTGGAGGAAACCGCGGAACGTGTAATGGGAGCCGACACCCTTGAACTGATAGATGCCGCCGTCGACGATGACGGTTTTCTGCTGCATCCGGGCGGCCGACATCTGGCTCGCGATGAATCGTTTCCAGACCAGTTCATACAGCGCGTACTGTTCCGGGGAGAGGAACGGCCGCACGCGCTGCGGCGTGTTTTCCATCGAGGTCGGGCGAATGGCCTCGTGCGCATCCTGCGCGCTTGCCTTCACCTTGAAGTTCCGCACGGAGTCGGGAACGAATTCCGCCCCGTACTGGCCGCCGATATACTCGCGGACGTGCTGCAGAGCTTCGTTGCTGATGCGTGTCGAATCCGTACGCATGTAGGTGATCAGACCCACGGCGCCTTCGTCGCCGAGTTCCACGCCTTCGTAGAGCTGCTGCGCGATGCGCATCGTCCGCTTTGTCGTGAAGCGCAGGCGGTTCGACGCTTCCTGCTGCAGCGAACTGGTGATGAAGGGCGGAGAAGGCGAACGGGAAATTTCCTTCGACTGGATGTCGGAAATGGCATACTGTTCGGCACGGAGTTTCTCGAGCAGCGCACCAGCGGCGGCCTCGTCCGAAATCACCGGCGCCTGCCCGTCGACTTTTACGAGCTTGGTGTGGAAGGACCCGTCACCCGGCTTGTGGAATTCCCCGGTGATCGTCCAGTATTCCTCGATCACGAAATCGGCAATCTCCTGTTCGCGCTCGCAGATCAGCCGCAGTGCGACCGACTGCACGCGTCCGGCGGAGAGTCCCTTGTAAATGGTTTTCCAGAGGAACGGGCTCACCTTGTAGCCGACGATGCGGTCCATGACGCGCCGCGCCTGCTGGGCGCGCACGATGCGCTCATCGATGCGCCGGGGCTGCTTCATCGCTTCTTCGATCCCCGACTTTGTGATTTCGTTGAACAGCACGCGATAGAGGTTCTTCCCCGCCAGCTGTTTCTCGAGTTCACGCGCGATATGCCAGGCAATCGCCTCGCCTTCGCGGTCGGGATCTGTCGCGATGTAGACGGAATCGGCGGTCGCGGCGCGTTTCTGGAGGTCCTTGATGACCTGCGCTTTCCCGCGGATCGTCACATACCGGGGTTCAAACCCCTGCTCGACGTCCACCCCGAGGTCTTTTGACGGAAGATTCTTGATATGACCGACGGAAGCCTCGACCACAAACTGCTTCCCCAGATACTTGTTGATGGTTTTGGCCTTTGACGGCGACTCGACAATAATGAGAGATTTGGACATGATTTCCGGGTTCAATGGTTGACGTTGCACGGATGCGCGAATCGCAGGCACTGCCGACCCGCTCCGCGCGGCGGAACGGGAACAGGGCGGTACACGCGGAAGAACACCTCAGTGAATGGTGTCCTTGCTGTTCAACATGAGTCTGCTGCCGATGCGGTTGGAATCGTCGTAGTCGAAAATGATCGATGCGATGACCGATTTCATCTCGTCGATTCCCACGGTGCCGAAACCGGCCATCATGATGCGGTCGATGGCGAGCTCGATATCCATGTCGTCGAGCAGTCGAAGCTCCCTGAGTTCGAGCAGATATCCGTAGGCCTGCGGCGAAACGACCGTTCGTTCTGAATCGTGCAGGACACGGTGTGAATGAGGCTGACTCCTGCTCCCTTCGGTCAGGATGTTGTCGCCAAGGTGGATTTTATCAAACAGCCAGCTGAATGCCGTGCTGATTTCGTTCTGCGTATAGCCTTTATCCGACAGAGCCCGAAGATCAATCTCCCCCAGGCGCTTGTCGGTCTGCATTTCGTGTATGAGATACACGATGATTTCTACGATACGTTCCTGCATTCCTCTATCTATCGATGAACAGTTGAGGGCAATCGTTACTGGGAAAAAGTAGAACTTGATTGAGCGAATGTCAAGTCAGCGCTTTTTACGGTCGTTCTTCGTGTATTGACGGACGAGAAAGTCTTCCCTGGCTTTCATCGCCTCCCGGTCGCCGTCGGAACGGTCGTCGTACCCGCACAGATGCAGGACTCCGTGTATCGCGAGCCTGATGCATTCATTGCGCATGGACACGCCGTACTCACGTGCCTGGCGCCGTGCCGTATCAGCGCTGATGACCAGTTCCGCCTCTATCGGGTCGTCTTCCAGCGGGAAGGTGATGATATCCGTGGGATAATCGTGTTTGAGAAAGCGGCGGTTGAGTTCGTGGATCTCGTCATCGGTGACGACGGCGCAGGAAATGGCCTCGGCCGCACGTTTTTCCCTCCGGAGGGCGAAGTGTATCGCGTCGGAGAAAAGCGCCGCGCCGATGCTGCCGCAGTGTGTGCGGAATGCGACGGCGATGTCAGGCTTCGGGGCGTTCGGCGGCGTCATCGGTCTCCTCGTCCTCTTCAAGCATGAGTTCCGTCAGCGAAAGTGCGATTCCCGAGAGCATGACTTCGGGACCAAGCTTGGTGAAGTCGCCGGAAAGCATTGCCCGGTCGACATTCGAGTAGAGAGAACAAGCGCCCTGTTTTTCCACGATCAGACCGTCCATTTTCCCGCCGGCTTCCGCGAAAAACGTCACTTCTCCCATCAGTTCGCTGACGACCATGCCGGAACAATGCTGCATCTGCAGGTTCGCGTTCGGCGTGAATACGCTCACCAGTGAACCTTCGACATCTCCCAGCGGGATACGGGGATAGATCTCCAGTGCCAGGCGCCGATCCGGGGTCTCCCCCTTGAGCTCGAGGCGGTAGTGGTTCCCGTAGTGGCGTGCCTCAACCTCGAGGATGCGGGAAATCTGTTTTATGTGTTCTTCCGTGAATGCGAAGCTCATGATGCTGCTCCAGCGCTCTGTAGTCTCTTTCCGACGTCGATACCCGTCAAGTGTACGCGGCGGGAGTAATTTGTTTCAAAATAGCCCCGCAAGCGGTGGATTGTCAAGGCGAGTTCCGATTCCGCCTTCGCATCCCTATATTTGAGCTTTTGCCGACCGTTTTCACCGAGGAACCAGTTTGCCCATGTCCGCTCCCGCACCCCGCGTCCGTTTCGCCCCGAGTCCCACCGGCTATCTCCATGTCGGAGGACTCCGTACCGCCCTCTATAACTATCTTTTCGCCCGCGGTCTCGGCGGACGCGTCATCCTGCGTATCGAGGATACCGACCGTACCCGTTTCGTCGAGGGTGCCGCGGAGAACCTCGCGTCGACACTCGCCTGGGCGGGTATCGCTTTCGACGAGGGACCGGGCATCGGCGGAGATTTCGGCCCGTATGTCCAGTCGGAGCGGAGTGAGATCTATTCCGCACATGCGCAGCAGCTCCTGAACGAAGGGAAGGCCTACCGCTGTTTCTGCACGCCCGAGGAACTCGAAGCGTCCCGGGAGAAACAGGTCGCCGAGAAACGCGATCCCGCGTATGATCGGCGTTGCCGCGCCCTCTCCGAAGCGGACGTGCAGTCACGCATGGACAACGGAATGCCGTTCACGATACGGATGAAGGTCCCGCTCGTCGGACAGATGTACTTCCACGATCTCGTCCGCGGTGAGATCACCATGCATTTCGATTCCATCGACGACCAGGTCCTGATAAAATCCGACGGATTCCCGACCTATCATCTCGCGAACGTGGTGGATGACCACCTGATGGAAATCACCCATGTGATCCGAGGCGAGGAATGGCTGCCCTCTGCGCCCAAGCACCACCTGCTGTACGATTTCTTCGGCTGGGAGGCGCCTGCGTTCGCGCATCTGCCGCTCCTGCTCAACGCCGACCGCACCAAACTCAGCAAGCGACAGGGCGACGTGGCCGTCGAAGACTACCGGTCCAAAGGCTACCTCCCTGCGGCGCTCGTGAATTTTGTCGCCCTGCTCGGATGGAATCCGGGCGACGACCGCGAATTGTTCACGCTCGCCGAACTCGAAAAGACGTTTTCGCTCGAAAGGGTCAGCAAAGCCGGCGCGGTCTTCGACATAGAGAAGCTCAACTGGTTCAACGCGCAGTACCTTCGCGCACTGCCCCCGGCCGAGCTCGCGGAAGTCTGCGGTCCGTGGATGCGCGCCGCCGGCTTCGAGGCCGAGACCCCCGCCCGAGCCGAAGCGGTGGTGTCCGCATTCGCCAGCTACCTCACCGTCCCGTCCGATATCGGCGCGCATCTGCGCTTCCTGACGTTGGGACAGGTGACGCTCGAGAGCGCCGAGGACCGGGATCTCGTGGCATCTTCCGATTCGCAGAAGGTACTCGTGCGCTTCGCCGACCTGGCGGAAACCCAGGATCCCTGGGCGACTCCGGAAGTGAAGGCACTCATCAAGCAGGTCCAGTCGGACACCGGCATCAAGGGGAAGGGTCTGTTCATGCCGCTGCGCCTGGCGCTGAGCGCGGAACAGCACGGTCCCGATCTCGGCCTGATGGCCGAGCTTCTCGGCCGCGAGGAAACCGTCCGCAGGATCCGCGCCCAGATCATCTGATTCCCATGCGTCATTCCGTTTCGGCGATCGTCATTCATTTCGGGAAGCTCTCCTTCACCGAGCACCTGGTCAGGCAGCTGGCCGGACTCGAAACGGTGTCGGAGATCATCGTGGTGGACAACGCCGCGGATATCCCCTGCACCGCGGACCTCTTTCCGGGTGCGACTGCAGGCCCCGGTACCGAGGAAAGTGCCGGCGCGCACATTCGCATCCTGCGGCTTCCCGAAAACCGGGGCTACGGCTACGCGTGCAACCGCGGCGCAGCTGCCGCGCGCGGCGATTTCCTGTTCATCCTCAACAACGATCTCGACATGCGATCGGACCCGCTCCCCTCGCTCCTTCATGCAATGCATGCGGATGCGAAGGCCGGCGCGGCGGGTCCCGCCCTCGCATTTCCCGACGGCCGCTTCCAGCTTTCGTTCGGAGAACAGCCGTCCCTGCGCAGCGAACTCCGGGAACGGAAGCGGCAGAAGCAGAGCCGCGAAGGCAGCGGCGCACTTCTCGATGCGCGAGCGCGTGCAGCCGCGTCGCCACTCGAGCCGGAGTGGATCACCGGCGCGTGCATGCTCATCCGCCGGACGGCATGGGAAGCGGTTTCCGGATTTGACGAGGCGTATTTCTTCTACTTCGAGGATGTCGATATCTGCACGCGGCTCCGCCGTCGGGAATGGAAAATCCTGTACCGTCCGGAGGCGGCCGTGGTGCATTACGGAGGGGGATCGGACCCTCTCGGCAACCCGCGGATCGTCGTGGCATACCGCCGCGAACAGCTGCGGTATTACGCCCGCTACAACAGCCGGCTTTCCTTCTTTCTTCTGCAGCGCTATCTTTTATGGAAATTCACCCGGATGGAGAAACGCGCATCGATTGACGCGGCAGTCGCGGAGGAAGTACGCAGACTTGTACGGAGCTTTCCCGCTGCCGATGAGCGCCGCAGCCTGCGCATGAAGGAGAAATCATGAATATCGGCGTGTACGGAGGAACCTTCAACCCGCCCCATCTCGGCCATCTGATCCTGGCGCAAAGCGCGATCGACGCCCTGGCGCTCGACCGCGTCCTGCTCGTGCCGGCCTTCCAGTCGCCGTTCAAACACCGGTCGGAAAGTCTCCCCGCGAGCCTGCGCGCGGAGATGGTGGAGCTTGCGGTTTCCGACAACGGGAAACTCCGGGGAGAATACTATGAAGTCGAACGCGCGGGCGTGTCGTTCACGCTCGACACGCTGAAGCACCTGCGCATGAAGCATCCCGACGATACGCTCTTCCTGCTCATGGGCGCGGATACCTTCCTGGAATTCCATCTGTGGAAGGAACCGGAAACCATCGCGGGGCTCGCGGTGCTTGCGGTGGCCGAGCGTCCGGGGTATGAGATCGACATGGCCTCGCACCCCTACGGAAAAGCGGCACGGAGATTCTCCATGCCGCTCATCGATATCTCCTCGACGGATATCCGCCGCCGCGTGCGCGACGGATTGTCTATTCAGTACTTCGTCCCCTGGGCTGTCCAGGTCTTCATCACGTCGCAGGGACTCTACCGCGAGGACCTGCCGGCTACGTGAGCCATTTCTGAGCGCGGTACCATTCCGCCGTGCCGCGAATCCCCTCTTCAATCGATACCCGGGGCTGATATCCCAGCTCCGCCCGGGCCTTGCTGATGTCGCAGGTCCAGTACCGCTGCGTGATATCGCGCGCCTTCTCGAGATTCAGCGTCGCGGGTTTGTGCTGCAGCGCGGCGAATCCCTGCGCGAACGCGGCGACGGTGTAGACGAGCGCATGCGGCAGACGGATCGTGAACACACGCTTGCCGAGCGCCTTCGCGGTGATGTTTCCCACCTGCGGCCAGGAATAAAATTCCTCGCTGGAAATGAAGTACGTCTGCCCGACACTGTTTTCCGCCTCGGCGGCGAGTATCATTCCGTGGACAAGATCGTCACTGTGCAGAAGGCTGAGCCGCTTGTCGTCGAAACCGATCATGGAATTCAGGCCGCGAGAAATGGCCTGAAAATAGATGAAGATCTCGGTGTCTCGCGGACCGTACATTGCCGGGGGGCGGACGATGGTCCAGGGCAGCGTATCCCCGGCGGCGCGCACGGCATTTTCCGCGGCGATCTTGCTTTCACCGTAGGTCGTGATGGGGCGCGGCGTATCGTCCTCGCGTACCGGCCGGTCGAATGACGGAGACGGACCCGCGGCGGTCTGGCTGCTGACGTAGAGGAAACGGCGCAGGTTCGGGGCGAATCGCCGTGCGGCATCGAGCATGTTTTCCGTCGCTCCGACATTCCCGGCAAAGTACCCTTCGCGGTCCCGCGCTTTGACCACTCCGGCGATGTGATAGACGATATCCGCATCCCTGATGAACGGTTCGAGCGAGGCGGCGTCCCGGATGTCGCCCTCGACGAATTCGACATTCTTCCCTTCCAGCCAGCGCAGGTTGCTGCTCTTCCGCACAAGCGTCCGTACCTGATGTCCCTGTTCCAGCATCCGGTCGACCAGATGCGAACCGAGAAATCCCGTTCCCCCGGTGACTGCGATAATCATTGCTTGTTCACCTTCGCCCAGGTGTCACGGAGC
>QKAF01000068.1 GCA_003246455.1 Bacteroidota bacterium | reverse complement strand
GCGAAGCGATGGAGCGCTACAAGCCGCTGATGACGCATCGCACCGTGGTCGATATCCTCGCGCACGAACCGTCGATCGCCTGGGACATGCTCGTCTTCGCCGCGGACAGCATGCAGCGCGCGGAACTGACGCACCTGTCCAAGCACGTGCTGTACAACGAACCGCATTCGGCGAAACCGTGGGCGGTCTGGCTGCCCGCGACCGCCGCGGGCTCCACGCCGCTCAATGCATGGACCCGGCTCAAGCACGCCGCGTTTCCGACGGGGCTGCCACTCATTGTCATGCTCATGCTGCTGGTGCTCCGCATCGGCTGATCCGCACGCTCGCACGATTCACGGTACTGTTCGCCCTGGCCTCCCTTGTCGAGATGTGGATGCAGATATTCGGCGACGGCGAGCGCGACCTGATCAAACACCTGTACCTCGCGAATATCTGTTTCGACGGGGCGCTCGTCTCGGCCCTCTCCGCCGCGGCACTTCTCCTGATTCGACGGAAAGACGGAACCCTGACATGACAGATACTTCCTCAGAGCCCCGCCACAACGAACCGCGTCCGGCGAAGGACGCCGGCCTTCCCGCGGTTCCCGCACCGTCCGCTTCTGCGTCGGCGCGTCCGACTCCTGCGATCGTGGTGTTCCACTCCCTGCGCCACCTGCGGTTTTCGATGATCTGCTGGCGCGTGCACCGGACACTGAAAGGCGTCGCGATCCGGATGCTGGAGCAGGCGGGGATGTCGCGGACGTTCTTCGACCGCGAAACGGACCGGGTGGCAGTCTCGCTCGTCCCGCCCGTTTCCGGACGCTACCACTGCGAGGACATCGATCCCGGCGCCCGTCGGTTCAGCTTCCTGCACGACGTGGAAATTCTTCCGGCCGATCCCGCCGCCCTGCGCGCCGCGGTGGAGCGGAAACCCCTTCTCTGGCAGTTTCATTTCGGGTACCACGATTACCTCATCGCACTGCTGCAGAACGCCGAACGCGCCGGAGAGGATACGGCACGAACCGCGGAAGCCGTCCTGGCGTTCATCGAGGAATGGAGCGCCGCGTTCCCCCTGCATGCGCCGGGCGCGCGCCGCAGCGCCTGGCATGCCTACGTGCTGTCGATTCGGATCGAAAGCTGGGTACGCCTGCACGCGATGCTGCGGGAGGCGGGAATACCGGAACACGATCCGCGGCTCGCGCGGCTCGCCGGGGGAGTCGAACGCATGACGCGCGTGCTGCTGCGCAACCTGGAAAAAGGCACGATGGCGAATCACCTCCTGCGCAATATCAAGGCGCTCGTATTTGCCGGTCTCTATCTCGACACCGCGGCCGGGGCACAGGCGCGGCGAATCGGGACGCGGCTGCTCGAACGCGAACTGGCCGAACAAATTCTCGATGACGGCTGCCACTTCGAGCGGAGTCCGATGTACCATGTGTCGATGACAAACGACATCCTCGACATGGCCGAAGCCATCATTCTCTGCGGCAGTACGGTGTCTGACCGCCTCGGCGACGCGGCCGTCCGCATGACCGCGTTTCTCGAGACCGTCCGTCACCCCGACGGTGAGATCCCGTTTTTCAACGATTCCACCGGCAGCTTTTTCCTCCGTACCGATGAAGTGCTCGCTCGCGGACAGCGGCTTGCGGGAGAGATACGGGAAGGGGTTCATCCCGACGCGGATGCGCCGGAGGCGGAGGCGTCCGACGGGGAAGCGCAGAGCGGCGAGGTGCCATCTGCGAAAGCAGCATCGGCGGAGACGCCGGACGCAGCCGGCGCGCCGATGAATCCGCGCCGGGTATCGGGACTGCTCGTCGCACAGAACCCGCGCGCCTGGCTGGTGATGGATGCGGGGCAGGTCGGTCCCGACTATCAGCCGGGGCACGCGCACTGCGACACGCTGAGCTTCGAACTTTCGCTCGACGGCAGGCGCTTCATCACCGATACCGGCGTGTACCATTATCGCGAGTCGCGCGAACGGTCCTACTCCCGGAGCACCGCGGCACACAACACCATTGAAATCGACGGTGCGGAGCAGTCGGAGGTGTGGAAAAGTTTCCGTGTCGGCCGCCGGGCCCGTATCCGGCACCTGTCCCGCACGTCGCACGAGGGGATACAGGTGCTGCGCGGGATGCATGACGGTTACACGCGACTGCAGTCCGGAATGCTGCACGAACGGGCGATGCTGCTCGCCGAGGACTGGATACTGATCGCGGACTGGCTTCACGGCAGCGGCGCGCATCGGCTGCGGAGTTTCCTGCATTTTCATCCCGGTGTCAGCCTGCGCGCCAAGGACGCCGCGGCGTTCGACGCGACGCGTGACGGGACCGCGGTCCGCCTGCGCCTGCATGGCGGCGCCGACGCCCGGATTACCGACACCGAATACTATCCCGCGTTCGGCGAGAAGCAGTCGCGGCAGAGCATCGTGTCCGAATTCGGCGGGGCATTCCCGCTCCTGCTGGTGACGGAACTCGTCTTCGGCACGACGGCGCCGCAGGTCACGACAGAGGGGAATCGAGTCCGGATATCCGGATTCGGGGACCTGGGACCGCATATGGCATTGTGATCCATGCGCTAATGCCGTAATTTCAATCCAACGTGTCCGAATCGTTGTCTGGAGGTCGGTGCGAAGGTTTTTCTCAATACTTCTCGCCTTCGGGGTGATGGGGGTTCTGCCCGCGCTGCTGCACGCGCAGGCACGCTTCGACCGTATCGGTCTTGAACAGGGACTTCCGTACAGCCGTGTGATCTGCCTGCACCAGGACCAGCAGGGCTACATGTGGGTCGGAACGCGCGCCGGGCTCGGCCGATGGGACGGCTACAACATGACCGTCTTCCGCTCCAATCCCGAAGACAGCACGACCCTTTCCAATACCAATATCTGGGCGCTGTTCGAGGATCATAACGGTGCCATGTGGATCGGGACGGAGGGAGGCGGCCTCAACCGCTATGATTCCCGCACCGATCACTTCATCCGCTATACGCATAATCCGGAAGATTCCAGCACGCTGTCCCAGGATCGGGTCAGCTACATCTTCGAAGACCTCGAAGAGAACCTCTGGGTCGCGACCAGCGGCGGCGGGCTGGACCGTTTCGATTCCACCACCGGGAAATTTTCACATCTTTTCGGCGACAGGCAGCCGTATCCCTGCGGCTGGGGAATATACCAGCGCACCGTGCTCCCCCTCAGCGACGGCCGTTTTCTCCTGACAAGCGTCGGCGCGGGCGCGGCGATCCTCGACCCGCAGTCCTCGTGCGCGACACGGGATTTTCTCGGCACCAATATCGATCTGATCGGCTGTCCCAACATCCTCGACGCCCTGCGTGATTCGCGCGGCGGATTCTGGTTCGCGACATCGGAGGGGTTGGTGCGGCTCGTCCCCGAAACGGCGTCCTTCATCCGCTACCCGGTGTCGCCGGGCGGATCGGACGGCACGAGCGACAAGAACATCTACGACATTTTCGAAGACAGCAAGGGACTGATCTGGATCGGCACCGGCGCAGGGCTCGACCTGTTCGACCCGGTCAGCAGCCGCTTCACGCATTATTACCACGATCCGCTCGATCCGTTCAGTCTCGCCGACAACATGGTCTATGTCATCCGCGAGGATCGCGGCGGGAACATCTGGGTGGGAACACAGCGCGGCATCAGCGTGATGACTTCGCGCAACCTCGAATTCCGCCACTTCCGTCACACGCTGGCGCCGGGGAGTCTCGTCCACGACGACGTGAGCGCGCTCTCGGAAAGCCGCGACGGCAGTATCTGGGTCGGGACGTTCGGCGGCGGGATCTGCCGCTACAATCCGCGCAGCAGTACGTTCGCCCCGCTGAACGGCAAGGGTCCGAGCGAGAAGCGCATCTACTCCCTGCTCGAAGACCGGGACGGCCTGCTCTGGGCGGGGACCTACGGCGGCGGTCTGAACCGCTACGATCCGGCCACCGGCGACTGGAAAGTGTATCGCGCCCGATTCGACGATCCGAAGGGACTTTCCCACAACGACATTCACACGCTGCTGCAGGACGGCCGAGGCCGGATATGGATCGGCAGCAACTACGGCGTCAACCGCATCGATCCCGGAACCGGGGAGTTCACGCGCTACATCAGCGACTCGCTGACGCTGCTGCAGCACCAGGTGCGCGCCCTCTATCACGACGGCCTGGTGCTGTGGGTCGGCAGCGTGGGAGGGCTGTACCGCATTCTTCCCGATGGCAGCATCGTCAGGAATTTCGAGAAAGCCGTCTCCACCCCGGGGTCGCCGTTTCGCCAGCATATCACCTCGATCATCAAGGGGGACGACGGTCAGCTGTGGGTCGGCACTCTCGGCGCCGGGCTGTATCAGCTGGACCCCATCAGCGGGAAATGGCGGCGATACACGGTGCGCCAGGGACTTTCGAGCGACGCGGTCTGCGGCCTGTTTCTCGACCGAAGGCATCAGCTCTGGGTCACCACGCATGGAGGCCTGAGCGCGCTCGATCTGCGGACGGGCAGCACCAGACGCTTCGACGCGCGCGACGGCCTGATCAATATCCAGTTCAATCCCGGGGCCACGCTGCTATCATCGGACGGGACGATGTATTTCGGCGGCACAAACGGCTTCACGGTTCGGCCCGCATCTCCGCCGGCGGGACAGCGAAAACCGCCGCCGGTCGTGCTCACCGAACTGCGTATCTGGAACACACCCGTACAGGTCGGTGTCCCGGGAAGTCCTCTCCAGCGGCCGCTTTCGATCGCCCGGCGCATCGAGCTCTCGTATGACCAGAACATGATCACGATTTCCTTCGCCGCGCTGGATTTCACCTCTCCCGAGCGAAACCGGTACCGCTACAACCTGGAGGGACATCAGGATCAGTGGATCGATGCAGGGAATACGCGCACCGCGACGTTTACGAACATGAGTCCGGGCGAATATGTCTTCCATGTCACCGCCGCGAACCCCGCGGGCGTGTGGAACGAAGAAGGCGCCTCGCTGATCATCAGCATCACCCCGCCGCTGTGGCGCACCGTCTGGGCCTACGCCCTGTACATCCTCGTGATTCTCGGCCTGTTCTGGCTGCTTCTGCGGATCCGCGTCAACCGCGTCCGCCTGCAGGAGCAGCTTGAGCGCGAGCGGGTACAGGCAGAACAGCTGCAGGAGATCGATCAGCTGAAATCGCGGTTCTTCTCCAATATTTCGCATGAGTTCCGGACGCCGCTGACGCTGATTCTCGGTCCGGCCGCGCAGATCACCGAGCGTGCGGGGGATCCCTGGCTGGTGAAGAAGTCCAGTGTCATCACGCTGCATGCGCGACGCCTGCTGCAGCTGGTCAACCAGATCCTCGATCTTTCGCGCATCGATGCGGGGAAAATGGACCTGTCGCTGCGCGAAGAAGACATCATCCCCGTCCTGCGCGGGGTGACCGCGTCCTTCGCTTCGCATGCGGAAGAGCGGGGCATCCTGCTCCGATTCAGCACACGGGTGGAACGCTGCAGCCTGCGATTCGACCGCGAAGCGCTCGAGCACATCCTCGTCAACCTGCTGTCGAACGCCTTCCGGTTCACGGACGTCCATGGATCCATCACCGTGGCGGTCACCCTGCAGGATTCGGCGGCCGCTGCTCCGATGCTTTCGATCCAGGTCACCGATACCGGCTGCGGCATCCCGGCGGACCGGCTGCCGCTGGTCTTCGATCGATTCTACCGCGCGCATGAACAGACGAGCGGCGGAACCGGCATCGGGCTCGCGCTCGTACGCGAACTCGTCACGATGCACGGGGGAGACATCACCGTCCGCAGCAAGGAGGGCGAGGGGAGCACCTTTACCTTTACCCTGCCGGCGCGCATCAGTCCGGAGACCGTCCGCACGGAAGAGCCGCAGGAAGAAATCCTGGCGATACATCACCCCGAGGCCGATGCGGGACAGATCGACACGGGCGATGTGACCGATGGGGAAGCGGCCGGCCGCCAGGAAGCGGCGCCGCTGATTCTGCTCGTGGACGATCACGCGGATCTTCGTGAATACATGCATGACATCCTGGCTTCCGTGTATCGCGTCATCGAGGCGTCGGACGGCGAGCAGGGCGTTGCGCGTGCCCGCGCCGATGCACCCGACCTGATCATCAGCGACGTGATGATGCCGGTCATGGACGGTTTTGCGCTCTGCCGATCCATCCGGGCGGATGCGGAGACGAGCCATATCCCGGTGATTCTGCTGACGGCGAGGGGAGACGACCGCAGCCGCATGATCGGCCTGGAGGAAGGGGCGAACGACTATCTCACCAAGCCGTTCGACCCGGCGGAGCTGCAGCTTCGGGTCCGCAACCTCATCGCCGTGCGCCGTGCGCAGGCCGCGCGTTTCCCGGCCTCTGAAGGATTCCGCCTCGACCCCCGTCAGTATGTATCCAAGGATCAGGAATTCCTCGACAGCGTCATCCGGCTGGTGGACGACCATCTTGCCGATGAAGACCTGAATCCCGCGGTGCTTTTCGAGGAAATCGGCATGAGCCGCAGCAATTTCCAGCGCAAGCTCAAGGCGCTGACCGATATGTCCCCGGCACGCTTCATCCGGACCATCCGTTTGCGCCGCGGCAAGGAGATGCTCGAGCAGGGCGCCGGAACGATCGCGGAGATCGCCTACGGCGTGGGCTTCGGCAGCCAGTCCTATTTCACGACCTGTTTCCGGGAGGAGTTCGGCATGACCCCGGGCGAGGTCGTCCGCGACGTGACCCCCTCGTAGGGACGAGCCAGCGGCTCGTCCACGGGCAGGAAGCAGGAGGCAGGAAGCAGGAATTGCCGCATGGACAAGCCAGCGGCGCGTCCATGAACAGGAGCATCATGAAACCCGTTAATCTCACCGAAAAATTCCGCCTTTTCACCGAACAGTGGTCCCCGCGGGTGATCGCGGAACTGAACGACTACCAGGTCAAACTGGCAAAGCTGGAAGGGGATTTCGTCTGGCACAGGCATGACGATACCGACGAGCTGTTTTTCGTCGTCGAGGGCGAGCTCACGATCGAGTTCCGGGATCGGACCGCGGTGCTCGGCGCAGGGGAGCTGATCGTCGTTCCAAGAGGCGTCGAGCATCGGCCGCGGGCGGAGAGCGAATGCCGCGTGATGATCATCGAGCCGCGCGGAGTCAGGAACACGGGAGACGCCGGCGGCGAGAGAACCGCCGCGAACGACCTCTGGGTGTGATGTCCTTTCGACAGCGGTCCCCTTACGGCGGTATTTCCCGCGCAGACAATTTCGTGGAATTCGGTCGTCCGGGAGCGCCGATTTCACATCTTACCGGGGTGGAAAGAGAAAAATGTTAAAAATGAGCCCGTTTTAGCGGATTTTACAACGATTCGACCCGCATTTGAAAGAGTTGGAGGGTCGTTTTTTCGTTTATTTGTGCTCGCTGATCGCGCAGCTCCGACGCTGTACGCTGGAAGCGGGTCCGGTACGACGATCCCATGTCATGCCGCGGTGCCGGGGGGCTCCGCAGAAGATTCCACCCAGCGATGATCAATGACCCATGGGGTTAATTGCAGGAGGCGCCGCAACTGCGGTGAAGCACGGAGGACGGGACGGAGGATTTCCCGGAGGAGCGAGGGTTTCCTGGAGGAGTGGAGGATCTCCCGGTGGAGTGAGGGTTTGCCGGAGGAGTGGAGGATCTCCCGGTGGAGTGAGGGTTTGCTGGAGGAGTGGAGGATCTCCCGGTGGAGTGAGGGTTTGCTGGAGGAGTGGAGGACTTCCAGGAGGAGTGAGGGCATCAGTCCCTGTCGGAAGAGATTTCATGGCTGGATGGAACCTGAGATCTTGTACCGGCAGGGACTGCTTATTTTTCCTCCTCCGCCAGGGCGCGGCTGCGCAGTTCCCCGATGATGGAAGCGCTCATGCGGTAGATGTCACTGCTGCCCTGCTGCGGACGCGTGAGTCGGTGCTGCAGATCCACGTAGCTGTGCTTCTCGAGCGGCGTCGCAAAGCGCTCGCTGGTGAAATACAGCGCTTTCCCGTCACGGGTGACAAAGGGACAGTAATCGATCCGCGGACCGTTGACCTGCGGTCCCATGTTCATAGCGTTTGTCCAGCTTCCGTCGCTTTTCCGGAAACTGATATACAGGTCCACACCTCCCACGGCATCCTCGCGTCCCCAGGTGGAGAAAATCAGGTAGGACTCATCCGGAGCGACGAAGGCATTGAATTCTCCGCGCGTTGAATTGATGGCCCGCCCGGTGTATTGCGGTTCTGCATACCCTTTCGCTGTCGGCCGCGCGACATAGATGTTCTCTCCTGTTGCCGCGGGCTCCCTCGTCGCGGTGAAGTAGAGGCTCCCCGCATCGGTGAGTGACGGGTAGAACTCGTCTCCCGGTCCGTTTACCGGCGGACCGACATTCACCGGAATTCCCCACCCGTCCCCGTCCCTTTCGGCATACCAGATATCATAATCGCCCGCCGCGGTGTCTCCCTTTCCCGGTCGGTCGGAGGCGAAATAGAGCCGTAATCCGTCCGCGGTAAGGAAGGGTTCGACATCGCTGTACTCTCCGGAAAACGGCACGACTACGGGAGTCGACCATCCGCGGCCGTCCCAACGGCTTTCGCAGATCGTTCCGCCGCCGTTCGACCAAACGGAAAAGTAGAACGCGGAGCCGTCGGCGGTCATCGCGGCATCGCGTTCGTTGAGCCCGGTGCTGATCACATTCGAGGCGAAAAGCCCGGGAACGGCGTCCGTCAGGACGGCCGATTCACCCCGGGCCGGCGAATCCGTCCGCTTCACGTCCGTTGGTCCGCAAGCGGCCAACATCGTAACCGCTGCCAGAATGAAAATGATCGGTTTCATGGGGCCTCCGTCGCTGTCATGGCGGTTCAGAGGAAAGCTACGTCTCATGGGACGCAGGCGCAAGCCCCGATTCCGATGGCGCCGCAGCGCGCGCCGAGCCGGGGGCGGAATAAATTCACCCTTGAAATTATTCACGATTTTGAATACCATTGATGAGATTTCAACAGCATTTTCCGAACCGGATTTCCGCTGAAATTGGGGAACATTAACATTCAGGAGACAGAAGTGTCAGCTTCTCTGCTCTATTTCGACCGGAATGAAAATCAGTATGGTCCTGCTCCCGCATGCTTCGACGTCCTGCGTCGCGCCGGGATCGAGGAAATGAGCGTCTATTCCCGCGACTTTCAGCGCGGGGTGAAATCTGTCCTTTCCGAACGGCTGGCGCGGGATTTCGGTGTCCCGGAATCGGCGATCCTGCTCGGGTACGGGGCGGAAGATATTCTGAAACAAACCGTCCACTGTTATCTCGGGGCGGGTGACCGCATCATGATACCCTCGCATTCATGGTGGTATTACAAGACCATCGCCGACGAAGTCGGCGGGGTCACCGTGGAATATCCCATCGTTGAAGGGGATTCGTCTTTCGAATACGATATCGAGACCATGCTTCGTCTCTATGACGAACAGCATCCGGATGTCGTTCTCATCAGTTCGCCGAACAATCCGACGGGCAACGCGCTCGCGCATGACGACCTGATCCGGATTCTCACGCACATGCGCGACGGCATCGTGGTGCTCGACCAGGCGTACTGGTCGTATGCGCTGGAGGAAAACAACGACGTCGGAGCGCTTCATGCGGAGTATCCGAATCTCCTCATCGTGCGCACTTTTTCGAAGTATTACGCGCTCGCGGGCGTTCGCATCGGGTACGCGGTCATGGGCAGCATGCTCGGCGAACTCGAGCGTTTCAGCGCGCGGTATCTCGGGTATCACCGCCTGTCGGAGCAGGTCGCGCTCGCGGCGATCGATTCCGCCGGCTACTATCGCGATATCGCGGCGAAAATGGAAGAGGATCGCGAGATGTTCCGGCAGACGCTCGGCGCGCTCCCCGGTTTCACCGTGTTCCGCTCCCATGCGAACTTCGTTCTCGTCAAGATGCCCGAGCAGCAGTGCGCTTCGCTGAAAGCGCGGCTCACCGAGCGCGGGATGATCGTGAAATTCATGAATGAGCCCCAGCTGCATGCACATATGCGCATAACACTGGGGACGCAGGAACAAAACCGTCTCCTTGCCGATGCGATCGTCGCATGCATCAGGGAAGAGGTGCTCGCGTGAGTCTGCGCGCACAGTACCTGGCCTCGCTGAAAATGCGTGAGGTCGAGGAATTTTTCGATCTTGTCTTTTACCGGCCCCTGGCCTTCCTGTTCGTCAAGGCGATATACCGCACCGACATCACGCCGAACCAGATCACGGTCATATCGATGCTCCTCGGGGTGATCGCCGGTGTGTGCTTCGCGCTCGGCAGCGCCGCAATGCTGATCGCGGGCGCCGTGCTGCTCGTCGCGTACGACGTGCTCGACTGCAGCGACGGACAGCTCGCGCGGCTCAAGAAAAACGGCACGCGCACCGGACGCATTCTCGACGGGGTGTCGGACTACGTTGTGGACGTTACCGTCTACATCGGTATCGGTATCGGCTTTGCCAACGCGTCCGACGATCCGGCGTTCTGGTGGCTGATGCTCGTGGCGGCGGGACTGAGCAACGCCGTGCATGCCATCCTCGTCGATTACTACCGCAACCGCTTTCTCGATGTGGTTCTCGGCCGGGTGAGCACGTTCGAGGAGGATCTCCAGGCGTTCGAAGCCGAACGCGATGAAATGCGCAGGCAGGGCGACCATTATTTCGACCGTCTTCTGATCGGGATCTACGTCGGGTATTCACGGCTGCAGAGCCGCATCACCTCCGGCAGCAAAGAGCACAACCATCTCGCGGTGGCGGAGCCGAAGGAGTATTACCGGCGGAATCGCGTCATCATCCGCCTCTGGCTGTTCCTGGGACCGACGACGCAGATCACCTTTCTCGTCATCTGCGCGCTGTTCAACCGGATGGACATCTACATCTACGGGCTGGTCATCGCGGCGAACGCCTGGGCCGTGGTCCTGTACCCCTTTCAAAGCCTCATCAACCACCGACTCAAACCCGCGACAACCTCATGACCGCTGTGATCCTTGCCGCCGGCATCGCCGCCCGGCTGCGTCCGCTTACCGACAACACGCCAAAATGCCTGCTCGAACTCGGCGGGCGTTCCATCCTCGTCCGCGCGGTCGACAACCTGCTCGCCAGCGGCGTGTCGCGCATTGTCTTTGTCACCGGGTATCTCCGGGAACAGATCGAGACCGCCGTCCGTCGGCAGTGGCCCGAACTCGATGCGGTGTTCGTCCACAATCCGCGTTTCGACTCGACGAACAATATCTACTCGCTCTGGCTGACGCGTGAAGTCGTCGCGGGCGCCGGGATGCTGCTTCTCGACAGCGATATTCTTTTCGACCGGCGCATCGTGGATGCGCTGCTCGCATCGCCGCACGCGGATTGCATCGCGCTGAACCGGGCCATCGAGGTGGGGGAGGAAGAGATCAAGGTGCGGCTCGGCAGCGAAGGACGCATCGAAGAAATCAGCAAGGTCGTTTCCATTCCGGATGCCGCGGGGGAATCCATCGGCATCGAACGATTCTCCCCGGCATTCACCACCCATCTTTTCGACGTGCTCGATCGGATGATCACCGAGGAGGAACGGGTGAACATCTTTTATGAGGCGGCGTTCGAACAGGTCATTCGCGAGGGACGCGCGTTGTATGCGGTGGACATCAGCCCCTTCTCCTGCATGGAGCTCGATACGGTGGAGGATTTTCATCGCGCAGAGCGCGACGTGATCCCGCTGCTTGATCACTGAACAGGATTTCTTCGGAGGAGCGGCCGTTCCGGGAGAGCGCCGTTCGAAAGCGCCAGCCGGTCGAAAGCGCCAGCCGTTTGCTGCGCGCGGGTACGTGGCGGTGTCTTGACATTGGGCGTGGTGTATGATACTATTCCACACTTGATGACCTGATAATCTTGCATACCCCCGGGACCCTTCACCGGGGACCTCGAACATGACCTTGATACGGAGGTGGGTGGTGTCGCGGTATGGAATTGTTCGGACCGTAAATCTCGTTCTCTTCTGCATTTTTCTCGCGGAACCGGGGTCGCTTCTCGGCCAGTCCCCGCCGCCGTTTGACGCGCATCTGTACCTGACGTATTATCATGGGGGAACGGCAGGGGAAAGTTCCCCCATTCCACTGGTGGACCGCGCGGGAAACGTCGTGCTCTGCGGGAATACGAACTCGACCGACTTTCCGCAGCTGCCTCCCGGACGCGCATTCATGAAGAACGACCAATCCGTATTCGTCGCAAAGCACGACCGCGACGGAGGCACGCTGATATACAGCCGGCGTTACGGCTCGCAGCTTTTTCTGCTCGATGCGGCGATCGGGGCCGGGGATGTGGTGGTGCTGCTGGTCAATACCTATAACGGAATGAGTTTCGACTCGCTTCTTACGGTCGATGCCGCCGATACGATTCACTCCCAGTACGGATTGCTTATCCTCGACTGCCAGGGCGATATCGACTATGCCTCCTATCTGCCCATGTCCGGGCTTTCGGGCATTGTCGACCTCGAAGTGGGTCCCGACGGAGATATCTGGCTGCTGTCCAGCACCAGCCAGACCCCGCCGATGACGACCGCGGACGCCCTTTTCCCGGTCAATCAAGGGAAAACGGATGGTTACCTGATGCGCTATTCCGGCTCGGATTTTCGTCTCGAATACGCGACCCTCCTCGGGGGGCCGGATAACGACTACTTCCAGGATCTCGCGGTGAACGGCAGCGGGGTGGCGTTGATAGGCTACAGTTCGGGTGCGGGCGGTTTCCCGGCCGTCCACGCATTGCAGGACACGATCGCGGGCTCGAGGGATTTCATTCTCATGCGCCTCGATCCGGAAGGGCGGAGCATCCGTTTCTCGAGTTACTTCGGGAGTACCGGAAACGAGTCCGTCGACAAGTACGCTTCGAGCAATGATATGCTGCAGCTGGACAGCACCGGCGCCATGTACTTCTTCGGCTGGACGTCCTCGCCTGCGTTTCCGCGTGCCGACTCGCTGCTGATCACCTCGTTCAATCCGAACTACGGTTCCGCGCTCCTCGGCGTCATCGAACCCGACGGCACGCTGCGCCGCGTGAGCCTGCTGGGGTATCCGTACGGCATCCGGATTTCTGACATGGAATTGGACGGCTGCGGGCTCGTCCTCTGTACCGGGTACGTGTCGGGACAGGAACTCTTTCTGACGAACCCTGTGATGACGTCGGGCGGCACTTTCGTCTCCGCGTTCGATACGCGCGCCGGGGCGGTGCGGATGACGACGCGGATCAAGGGGCCGCAGTCGGACCAGGGGCAGCTGTGCCTCGATGGAAACACCCTCTACCTGAGCGGCATCGCGGATACTTCGGGCATCCCGCCGACCCCGGGTTTACCCGGACCGAAGAGCGGGGTTTATGGCAGCGACGCATTTATCGCCGCCTTCGCGATGGGGTCGCTGTGCCCTCGTCCCGCGCTCGGAGACAGCAGCATGCGGCAGATCGCGCTCGATCTGACCGCACCGGACACTATCCTGATCGACGTTCCCCGTAAGCTTGTCAAACCCGCACGTTTTCCGATGGCGCTGCGCATCCGCAACAAATCGGCGACGGACACGACCGGTGCGCTGCAGCTCCGCCTGCGCGTCGAAGGGGGAATCGAGCTCGAACATATCGGAACTTCGGCGGAAGAACAGTTTGCGGCGTTGTCGCCCCAGGGAGAAGTGACGCGTGAGTGGGCGGTGCTGACGAATTTCGACCGCATCTATCCCCGGGAAGATCTGTACCTCGTCGTCTCCGTGCGCACCGAGGATCCCTGTCCGACAGGCGCATCCGTGGTCAAACGCGTCAAGGTCATCTACACCGATTTCACGTACGCCGACCTTGACTGTTCAGTGTGGCAGGAAAACGCCTTCGAAAGAGATGCGACGAACACGAGACTGCAGACGGATTCCGTACGGCTTCATCTCCGCGTGATCAATCACTCCGACAATGCCGCGCCGCTGCAGGGACTTGCGCTGCGATTCCCGCCGAACAGCGGTCTTGCGCCGATTGTGCCCGATACCACGTTTCGCGCCATTCCGCCGATCGCGCCTCGCGACACGGTGGAGCTGGACTGGACACTCCGTGCCCGGACCTGGCAATTCGACCGGTCGGTCTTTTCGGAGGTGGTCATCGTGGACACCTTCGGCTACGCCCAGCGTTCCTGTGGGACCGATCTCTTCGTCCCGGGAGTGCGGGGATCCTACTGCCAGCTCGAGGCACCGGCGGCTCTCACACTGCGTGCGGACGGTGAGACGGAATTCGACACGACACGCGTGCACCTGCGCGTCGAGAACGAGACGGATACCGTGCGATTCTATTCCGGCCTGTTTCTCGATCTCTCGGGCGCGCCGCACCTGCGTGCGGCGGAGGGCGAAACGCTTTTCCGCGGCGGATTCTATGTACGCGAACGCTTTCGTCGCATCCTGGACTGGCGCCTTGTGGCGGAACCCGGTATCGACACGGAGGTGACAGATACCCTCCGCGTGCAGTACGTCACGGATGCGGACGGTTTGACGCACAGCTGTACGGCGGTGATTCGGCTGCTGCCGATGCGCGCCCAGCTCGCATGCTCGTGGATCGCGACCGACACGCTCGTCCCGGGAACAACACCCGCGCAGGAAGATACCGTGAAGATTTCCGCCGTGTTTGTCAACACGGGGGATCTGCGGCAGGAGCTGGCGACCGCGTGGCTGCGTCCGCCGGACAGTTCCGGTGCCAGCGAATCGCTTCTCCAGCCGCTCGCATCGCTCGATCCGGGGCAGAGCGATACGGTGACGTGGCATGTTGAGATCCTGCGGCAGGCGAGGGCGCAGGACCTTTCGTTCGAGGTCATCGCGCTTCGGGAAGACGACAGCCAAGCCGCGCGCTGCGCGCATACGCTGCACGTCCTTGCGGCTGAAGGACGCTACACGTACGCGTGCGCGACGGCGGGACATGACTCCGCGTGGTATGATCCGTATTACGGACGGTACATCCCGAATCCGCTGCAGCTGCAGTATACCCTGACCAATGTCGGCGAAGTCGTCATGCCCTCCTGCGATGTCGCGATCGTTCTGCCTCCGATGCTACACTGTGCGGCCGGGGAAGACAGCATGCGCATCGTTCCCGTCCTGCAGCCCGGCGAACAGTGGTCCGCCGAGTGGCTGCTCCACATTGCGGATGCCTGGGCGTATGAAGGAGATTGGACCGTGCGCTGGGAGGTCCGCAGCGGAGACAGCCTGCTCGACATTTCCTGCACGCATGTCATCGGCGCCTCCGGCGGAGCGCCTGCCGGCATCGTCTTCACGCCCTGGCTGTTTCGCTTCGAAGGAGAGCGCGAAGAGGCGCCTCCTCCTTCGCGCGAACTGCAGGTCTGGACCGGCGGCGGGGTGGAGCCGATGTGGACCGTTGAGTCGGCGCCGTCCTGGTTCGATACGGATCCCGCCTGGGGCAGGGGACATACGCGTGTGCAAGCGGGTCCGAATACGACCATGCTGGTCCCCGGTCTGCATGCGGACAGTCTCACGTTCTCTCCGCCCGCGCTGTCACCGGGCGCGGTGCGAATATCGTATCGCGTTGAAGGGACTCTCGGCATCAGGGACGCCGGGCTTCCCGGCTCTCCGATTATCAGATCCCTCCATCCGAATCCCCTGCGCCGCGGGAGTACGCTCATTGCGGAACTTGGATTGACGTCCGCAAGGACGACCTCCCTCACCGTGCACGATCTGCTCGGGCGCGAACGGCTGCGGCTGACGATATCCGCCGACGCCGCACCGCGGCAGGTCCTTTCTCTGCCGACGGCCGGACTCCCGCCGGGCATGTACCTTCTTTCGGTGCAGGCAGACGGCATCCGGCATTCACGGTCCTTCATCATTTCCCATTGACAGGGGTGTACATGAATGCACGCATCGTCGTTGTCGCACTGCTGTTTTTCCTCTCCATGCAGTGCGCCGCGCAATCAGACGACGCGGAGTTCGACCGCATTCTTGCGGAGTCCGTCCGGGTGCTGGATAACGCGACGAACGTGAAACTGTCGGCGGAGGTCCGGCTCGTCTTCGCAGGAGAACAGGACACCGTGACGTATCCGTACTACATGGTCGCCGAGCGCGAGGAGAGTCTGTATCCGGGGTGCAAGATGTACGGCTTCACTCCGAGGGGGGAGTACACGGTGTACGACGGAGAGCGTCTGCTGGAGGGCTACCCGGAAACCGGCCGCATGACGGAGTACCTGCGCGGCAGCATTCCCGTTCAGCTGTTCGGTTCGGTATTCGAGTTTTATTCCCTGC
>QKAF01000067.1 GCA_003246455.1 Bacteroidota bacterium | reverse complement strand
GTGTGGACACGCAGCATGTTGCCGTTGGAGAAGAGCACCGCCTTGTCGCGCGACGGTTCGGAGTACTCGAACTCACCGGTAATCGAGTTGTAGCGCGAGGGAACCTCACGGCGGACTTCGACCTCCGTCCCGCCCTCACTCCTCGTCCCGACGACCCACATGCGGAAATAGTATCCGCTTGCGGGATACGCAGTGTTCTCGACGGCCGCGATACGGACGCCGCCGTTGACAACCTGGAACTGCACGTACGCACGGCTGGGCACCTGTGTCGCCGCCGTGACGCGCTTGAATCCCGGGACGTCCACCGTCAGCGTGTACTCCGTGCCTTCGGTGGGAACCAGCTCGCGATTGATCCAGACCTTCTTCTGCGAGCCGTCGCCCAGCGTCACGAGCGTATCGTAAAACACGAATTTCTTCCGGCTGTTCGACACCGACACTTCCGCTTCGGTCACGGGATCGGGTGCGATCGGATTGTCGGGATTGGTGCTCTCAGCATCGAACGTGCGTTCGAGACGAACGACCTGGAACTCCGCGGAGCGATCGAGCACACTGAACACGACGATGCGCTCCTCGTAGTCGGCTTTCGGGGAAAAGTCGTTCTCGCAGGCCGAAAGGAAGGGCAGGACGAGCAGCAGCGCGAGAAGGCGCAGCAATGTATTTGAGGGAAGAGTAACCACGGATTTCACAGATTACACAGATTGATATTGAGAATAATCAAGAACGCAAAATGTCTGCAATTGCCACGGATGAGTCAAGGCAATTGAACGTGATCAGTAAGATACGCAGAAATGCCTCCCAGGGAAAGGCGCGAATTTCACTCTGCCGGAGATTCACCCGATCAGAGTCGCCCCTTCCGCAGACGAGCCTGAAGGCTCATCCTCCAAAACCGACCCTACCGCCCCTTCCGCTCCTTCCGCTTACTCCCTTGCGAAGCGGAAGTAGTTGTAGATCACCGAGTCGGACACCATGCCGCCGAATACCCCGAGTCCTCCTTCGATGAAGGAGAGGTCGGGGGCATCAAGGCGCATGCTGAGCGGATCCTCGAATCCCCGTACCACCTTGTAGTAGCTGTAGAAGTTGTTTTCCAATCCGTAGGCCTGAACGATCACCTGCCTGGAGAGCACGGAATCGCCCGGGAGAATCATTCCGTCGGTGATCTGACGCAGCATTCCTACGGAATACGAAGCCTCGGTTTCGCGTCCCGGCGACGGATACACCCAGGTGTCCGTGGCGGTGACGTGGCGAAGGGGAATTTCCTTACGCTCGACGAGGGTATCCGAGGGCGTCCATTTCGTCAGCTGAACCCAGAGACGGAAGTAGAACGCCGCGGGTTTGTGAACGAACGACTGAACCCCGTGGTAAATGTGGATGGTGTTCACCCCGGTGTCCGGCCGAACGAGGTCGCCGCGGACGTACAGACGTGAAGGGAGGGTAATGGTGGAAGTCAGCGTGGGATGCCCCGGGACGGTCACCCGCAGCCGATAATCCTTTTCCGGGACGGGATGCAGGTCGCGATTGATCCACGACCGGATGGATTCGCCTTTTGCGCCCGTCACGAGAGTGTCGTGGAACACGTAGGTTTCTCCCCCGCGGATCACGCGCACATCGGCTTCGGCAACCTGGGCGTCCGTCAGCGGTATGGTCTCCAGGCCCAGCTGGGCGTCGTAGCTCCATGCGAGACGCACCGTCTGCACGGGCTGCGCGGGATCCATCACCGCGAACACGGCGAGCTGCTGCGAGAAATCCGATTTCGGAGAAAAATCATCCTCGCACGCGACGCCCAGAAGGGCCGCGGCGAGGAACAGCGTCAGGGCCATTCTGCCCATAGGTGCACCATCCTTGCATTCCCGCCGCCTCGCGCGCTTCCCGCACACCCTGTGGGGAAGCGGCGCGATGCATCGGTTCGCTATTTTTTCTTCCCTTTTCCTTCCGTCTCATCCCCGGAGGCGTCCGCGTCGAGCTCGGGAGCGTCGGCTCCGTGTTCCGCCGGAGGGACCCCGATCCCCAGTTCGGTCTTGACATGGGTTTCGATCTTGGCAAGAAGGTCGGGCGTTTCCTTGAGGAATTTCCGTACGCCTTCGCGGCCCTGTCCCAGACGTTCGTCGCCGTAGGAGAACCACGAACCGCTTTTCTGGATGACGCCGGCTTCGACGCCCACATCGAGCAGATCGCCGATACGGGAAATGCCTTCGTTATAGAGGATATCGAATTCCGTCTCCCGGAACGGCGGGGCCATCTTGTTCTTCACCACCTTGATGCGCACGCGGTTGCCGATGATGTTCCCGGCATCCTTCAGCACGTCCTTGCGGCGGATATCCATGCGGATGGAGGCGTAGAATTTCAGCGCGTTTCCGCCCGTGGTGGTTTCCGGATTCCCGAACATGATGCCGATCTTCGAACGCAGCTGGTTGGTGAAGATCACCGTGGTCTTGCTCTTGCTGATCGCCGCGGTGAGCTTGCGGAGGGCCTGCGACATCAGGCGTGCCTGCGTTCCCATGGTCGGATCGCCCATTTCTCCTTCGATTTCCGCACGCGGCACGAGGGCGGCGACGGAGTCGATCACGATGATGTCCACCGCGTTGCTGCGCACCAGCGTCTCGCAGATTTCGAGCGCCTGCTCGCCGTGCTCCGGCTGAGAAACGAGAAGGTTGTTGACGTCCACCCCGATTTTGCGGGCGTACCCGACATCGAGGGCATGCTCGGCGTCGATGAAGGCCGCGAGTCCCCCGCTTTTCTGCGCCTCGGCGACGACATGCAGACAGACGGTGGTCTTGCCGGAGGATTCCGGACCGTAAATCTCCACGATGCGGCCGCGCGGAATGCCGCCGATACCCAGGGCGAAATCGAGTGAAATCGACCCGGTGGGGATGGTCTCGACCTGCGTGATCACACCGTCTCCCAGGCGCATGATCGATCCCTTGCCGAAATTCTTCTCGATCTGCTGCACCGCAAGATCGAGTGCCTTGATTTTACCTTCGCGTTCGTCGGACATGTTGCTACTCCAATTGGTGAAAAACTTCCCCGCAGTTATTCCCCGGGTGTCAGTGAAAAATGAATGCGTTCCTTGTGAATCGCTCCCTGTGGCGTGAGCGTGCTCTCCATGATGCGCAGCCGTGTAAAACGAACCGGTGAAGGCTGAAAACTACATGCTTGGAGAGCATTTTCCAAACCGGCGGTATCGGCGCCCTGGCGAACGCGCCCGATCGTGAAATGGGGCGTGAAAGCCTTCCGCTCCCTTTCCGCGCCTGCTTCCGCGCACACGTCCTCCACCAGCTTCTGCATCGCGACCACCTCCGCGGGCGGCGCCGAAAACCCGAGCCAGACGATACGCGGACGCCGGAGATTCGGGAATCCGCCGGTAATATCGATGCGGCTGTGTATCCCGTCCTGCGGCAGCGCCAGCGACGGCAGACCGGTCCGAAGGCCCTCCGCAATCGCATCCAGCGCGTCCGGCTCCATATCGCCGAGGAATTTCACCGTGATATGGATCTTGTCCGGCTGCTCCCAGCGCACGCCGCGCTCCCGCAGCCGCAGACACGCCGCGAACCGCGCGATTTCCTCCCGCGCCGCGGGATCCGGATAGAGGGCGATGAATGAGCGAATGGACATGGTGCGGACTTCAATGATACATAGACATTTGTATAATAAGCAAATATTTCATGCTGCGCAAGATGGGGGAACCTCTCTCCTGTTGTATCCTGCATACGTGAAATTTCCTTCTGCAAAGTCTTTATGAACTCACCTCGCCACAGCGAGCCTTCGGCACCCGACCCCCTTTCTTGACAGAGAGGGGGAGGAAGAGCGGATAATGCTTTACGTCTGAGGTTGATGTCCATCGATTCTCCCTCTGATGGATCTCGAGCAAGAATGGTATCAACGTACTATGGTTGCTCTCGAAATGAAATGTAAAAGTCAGGCCCGTATGCCGTGTTACCCCCATACCCCTAAAACACGAATCCCCCGTCTCTGTCAAGAGAGGGGGCAGGGGGCCGAAGGCTTGCTGTGGCGAGGTGAGTTCATTCAGGTACTCTTTTACTCCAGCGCCCGCCCTGCCTTTCCAAGGCGGTTCATGACGGCGGCGCCGATGCCGGTGGCGGCGATGGCGGGACAGTACATCACATCGACTCGTTCTTCGTCAAGGGCGCGGAGCCCGGCGTAGAGATGCCGGGCGTAGTCGACGGGCGTCCCGTCGCGAAGGGAGGAGAACGCGTGCTCGCCGCAGCCGCGGAGACGCACGGGCGCAAGCAGTCCGACCCGCCGGCCCGCGGCGGAGGCTTCGGCAATGACGGTTGCGAGCGCGGCACGCATGGCGTCGTCGTCACGCACGGCGAGGACAAACAGATCTGCATGCGGCGCGTAATGCCGGTACTTGGT
>QKAF01000062.1 GCA_003246455.1 Bacteroidota bacterium | reverse complement strand
CGGCCGCCTGCATTTTTTCGGCATCGGCGGGGCGAAGCTCGATTACATGGTGGAGCGATTCCTCCGCGAGGCGAAGTTCCCGTATGCCATCGGATACGGTCTGACCGAAACGGCACCGATGCTCGCGGGAGCCAATCCGCAGAACGTCCGCTTCCAGAGTACCGGACCCGCGATGGACGGTGTCGAACTGCGCATCGCCAACGCGGATCCGCAGTCGGGCGAAGGCGAAATCCAGGCGCGCAGTGCGAGTGTCATGCGCGGGTACTACAACGAACCGGAACTGACGCGCGAAGCATTCACCGAGGACGGCTGGTTCCGTACGGGTGATCTCGGCGTGTTCGATGCGGACGGACATCTTTCGATCAAGGGACGGCTCAAGAACATGATCGTCGGATCGAGCGGGGAGAATATCTACCCGGAGGAAATCGAATCCGTCATCAACACCCACCGCTACGTGCTCGAATCGCTCGTGATGGAGAAGAAAGGGCGCCTGGTCGCGTTCGTGCATCTCAACTACGAAGAGATCGAACAGCATTTCGCGCATCTGAAGGAAGAAGCGCTGCAGTACGTCGAACAGAAGGCGACCGAAATTCTCCGGGACCTGCATGCGTACGTCAATGCGAACGTCAACCGCTTTTCCCAGCTCGCCGCGGTTCATGAACAGCGGATTCCGTTTGAAAAAACGGCGACACAGAAAATCAAACGTTACCTGTATATCTCGGCCTGATCCCGCGTCCTGCCGCCGCAGCACAGCTGTGAGAAACTTTCGTGCAGGGGGCACGGTTTCCATGGCGTCTCTCGACGAAATACCCTAGATTGCCCGAACAGCGGCATCGCGTTACGTGTGCAATCCCTCTGAGGCACAGCAGATGGAGCCTACCCACACGTTTGATTCATCGGCGCTGAGGGCCAATCTCGAAACGACACGCCCGCAGACGACCGTCCTTCCGGCTGCGCATCAGGCGCTGCTTGACGCTGCTGCGCGGTATCACGGCGTGCACAAACGGCTGCACGACTACCTCAACGAATATCACCACCGGTATCCCGACAGGGAGTGGATCGTCACACAGCTTCGATCCATCGCGCTGCAGGACTTCTGGTATTACCGCCGGCATGAGCGCGCGCCGGAACTGCTCTCCACCCTCGTCGGCATCTGTGCAGAACTTCTCACGGCGGAGGCGCCGCTTTCCCAGCATCGCCGGGTATTTCAGACACTGCTCGAATTCATCGAACACTGCGTCGCGGCGGATCAGCCGGAGGCGATCGGTGCCGTCATCGCTCGCGCGCGGGAGACGCTGGAAGAAGCGACGGCGCGGCATCCCATGCTCGCGGTGGTGAGCAGCGCGCTGCTGCGCTCCGTCACCGGCGGGGTGCTCGGGTATGACGGGAACAGGCAGCATTTCACGGAGCTGCTGCGCAGGGCGCTGACAGCGAATCTCCGCTACTGGCAGGACGAGCGGTACGTCGAAAAAATCCTGGCGGGGCATAACGACCTGCTCGGCAGCGGGCGCGACGGGCTGCTGCTAGCACTCGGGGAGGCAGCGTTTCAGTCCATGCAGAAACAGCTCGACAGCGCGACGACCTGGGAAGACCTCATGCAGGTGCCGGATTTCAATACCGTCGCCGACGGATTCAGACGCGCCGCGGATCTGTTCTCCTCTCCGCTGCAGCAGGCATATTACCTGAGCGCGATCCTTCCGCTTCCCGGGCTCGCGCATCTGAAGGAATACCTGTTCTGGGATCTCAACCGTGTTCTCCGCGGCGTTCGTCAGCACAGCAGCAGCGCGGAAATGTCGGCATTCCTGGTCGACCTGTTTCGCATCCTCGAAACGCTGCGCGGCGAACACATGAGCACGGTGCTGGATTGTCTCCGAACGCTGGGAGAGGTGATTTTCGCCGCAGACGATCAGCCGCTGATCGACGGTTTTACGCAGGCCCTCATCGATTTCGGTTTTGTGCGCCCCGGAACGGGGGAGACCGGCGGAGACTGGAGGAGCCCGGCCGGTCCGGATCATGTCAAGAACATCCGGGTCTGGCTCGATCTCATCAAAGCAAATCCGCAGAGAAGCGCACGTCTGCTCTCATCGCTGATTCTTCATCTCAAGCTCGGCGGCGTTTTTATCCAGGACAATGACCTGTTTCAGCGCGACGTGACATCCCTGCTCAACGCGGATATCCGGCCGCTTCTCTTCCTGGTCAAGCAGCTGGCCCTGCTGTTCCCGGTGTATTTCAACGAGATCGGGGCAGAGGGCGAACTGCGGGATGAGAGCACGGTCATCGATGAGGTCGCGGGACGGCACGATCCGCTCATTCATTTCCTGCGCAAACAGATCCACGCCGAGAGCAACAACACGCATCTGCAGCTGACGACGGATATTCTCCGATACTGGGCGGGAGGAGACGCAGCCGCGTTGCGGCCCTGCGTTCCGCCCGAAGTTCATGCCGGTCTCACCGCGGGTTCCGCGTGGTGGGAGAAGACGCATGAAGCGACGGTCCGGCTCGCAGAGGATCTGCACTGCACCCCGCCCGCGCTTCCGCGCATGGCATGGGGGCTGCTGAAGGAAACCGCGGCGAAACGATTCGCGCCGGACGATATTCATGCGCAGCGCGTCCTGCACCTCTGCCGGATTCACCAGCTGCTCGAGCAGAAATACAGCATTGCCGTCGACGACATCCTCCCGCACATGGAAAAACTCCATACCATGCGAAAATCCGATATCGAGGAATTCCGTACCCTCCTTGAAGGAGGCGACAGCAGCAGTCTTCTCGATTTCGTATTCCGGACGCTCCGCCGTCTGCACGAGGTCATCCTGGATCCCGCACGAAGCGAAGGGCGGGAGGAAATCTACTACAAGCGGCATATCGCGGCCGGCATCCCGTCGATGTACGGCCGCTACCTGGAGCCCAAGTTCCAGGCGCTCGGGCTGGTCTATCGCTTCGAGGCCCTCGCGGCACAACTGCTCTCCCGCATCATCGAGGAGACCAATCTCCATTACATCACCGCGGCGACGCTGCGCCGCATACACTGTATCCTGACCCTCTTCCGCCGCGCGCTCGAGATCGAGGGATATTCCGACGAGGGATTCAATTCCTCTGTGGAAATGCTTCGTTTCAGTCTCAGCACCACATCGTTCACCATCCACCAGTACATCAATCTGTTCCAGTTTCTCGAAGACAACGTCAAGAGCATCATCTATCACAACTTCATCACGCCGCATGAGGGACAGCTGCAGCGCATCGTCCCGCAGTATCTGCCCGCGGGGCTCACGGACGCGGAGCGGGTGCAGGAAACGCATGCGTGGTCGGAACGCGTCTACCGCGATCTGATCTCCGGAACCTTCCCGATACAGCAGCTCGATAATTTCATCGCGGCGGTGCTGGCGTCGATGAACGACATGCTCAAGCATCTGCGCTCCGATGTGATTCAGAGCGTCATGGGGTATGATCCGCGGCTCGTGACCACGCGCCTGTTCCAGTCCAACCCGGAGCTCGACAATCCGGTGTTCCTCGGCGCGAAAGGTTATTATCTCAAGCGCCTCTACCAGCTCGGCTATCCGGTCCCTCCGGGTTTCATTCTGACGACGGAGCTCTTCCGGCGGCGCGATGCCATCATCCGCCACCCCGACATGCGTCAAGAAGTCGTCGACCTTCTGCGCATGCGTCTCGGCCAGCTCGAAGCGCTCGCGGGCGAAAGCTATGGCGATCCTTCCCGCCCGCTGCTTCTCTCGGTCCGGTCCGGGGCCGCGATCTCCATACCCGGCGCGATGAACACCTTCCTGAACGTCGGCATGAACGAGGGCATCGTCGAAGGGATGAGCCGGTCGGAGCACCGCGGATGGACCGCCTGGGACTGCTACCGGCGCTTCATGCAGACCTGGGGTATGGTCAACGGCATTCCGCGTGATGCGTTCGACGCGGTGATGATCGCGTTCAAGGAACGGTGCGGCGTGACGCTCAAGATTCAGTTTCTCCCGGAACAGATGCGCGACATCGCCCGGGCCTATCGGCGGGTGCTCGAGCATAACGGCGTGCGCGTAGAGGAGGATCCGTTCGAGCAGCTCGTGCAGGCGGTCCTGCTGGTGCTGGACTCATGGTACACCGAACGGGCGCGCGTCTATCGCCGGAAACTCCAGATCGCGGAGGACTGGGGGACCGCGGTGGTGGTCCAGCGCATGGTGCTCGGAAACCGGGATTCGCGTTCCGGTTCGGGCGTGCTGTTTACGCATGATCCGTTCGTGCGGGAAGCCGGCATCTCGCTGTACGGGGATTTCACCGTGTGCAGTCAGGGCGAGGATATTGTCGCAGGACTCGTGCACACGCTGCCGATATCGGAGCGTCAGCGTCTGCGCTCGCAGACACCGGTGGAAGCCTCGCTGGAAATCATGTTCCCGGAACTCTATCGAACGCTCGGAGAATACGCGGCCGCGGTGGTGCTCGAGCACAGTTTCGGACATCAGGAAATGGAGTTCACCTTCGAATCGGAGAAGCCGGAAGACCTCCACATCCTGCAGACGCGAGACCACGCGCCGCAGCGCGAAGCCCGGATTCCGGTGTTTGAATTCGGCGCCGTGAGGATCGACGAAGTCGGTTCGGGGATAGGTATCGGGGGCGGCGCCATGAACGGGAGTGTCTGTTTCGATCTCGCCGACCTGCAGCGCTTCCGCAGGGAGCGTCCCGGAGAACACCTCATCCTCATCCGTCCCGATACCGTACCGGATGATATCGGGATGATATTCGAATGCGACGGTCTGCTCACTGCGCGCGGCGGCGCGACCTCGCATGCGGCGGTGACCGCGGTGCGTCTGCGAAAGACCTGCGTGGTGGACTGTCGTGCCCTGCGGGTGGACGAGGAAAAGAAGTCGTGCGTGATCAATGACACGCTGTTCCGCTCAGGGGACGCGATCGCGATCGACGGGCGCATGGGCTCGATCTACCGCGGACAGTTTCCCATCAGCTTCATTCACGTTCAGATGCCGTAGGAGGTGGAAATGAATCCCAGTGGAGGAAATCGGCGTGTCGCGGGAATCAACGGGTTCGGCCGCATCGGGAAAATGCTGATCTGGTACTTTACCGCGAACAGAACGTTCGACGAACTGGTGGTGAACACGGGCCGTGAGATCGGAATGCAGCTCGAGGATGCCGTGCAGACGCTCGCATCGGATTCCACGTACGGCGCTGCGGAGACGTTCCTGTTCGGGGTAAACGGCCGGCGCGACATTCGCATACTCGATGCGGAAGAGGCGCTGATCGAGTTTTTCGGAATGCGGATCCGGCTGCTCCGCCGGGCGAGAAATCCGAAGGAGATCGAGTGGCGGACCTTCGGCGTGGAACTGGTCATCGATGCGACGGGGCGGTTTCTCGATCCGACGATTCCGTTCGATGCGGCGCAGGGCAGTCTGCGCGGCCATCTCGCCGCCGGCGCGGCACGGGTCATCGCGACCGCGCCGTTCAAGATAAAGGACCGCACCGCCTCCACGCCCGACGATGCGGCGATGATCATCTACGGAATAAATCACACGGCATACGACGCTGCACGACACCACGTCATTTCCGCCGCATCGTGCACCACGACCGCCCTCGCGCATATGATGAAGCCGCTGCTTGAATCGGAACGTACATCGAACATTCTCACCGCGTCATTATCCACCATCCACGCCGCGACGAATACGCAGAGCGTCCTTGACAGCGTTCCGGGAACCGGCGCCGCGGATCTTCGAAAAACGCGTTCCGTGTTCAACAACATCATTCTGTCGTCGACCGGCGCCGCGCGAGCCCTGGAGCAGGTGCTGCCGGATATCATGCGCGTGGGATTCATGGCAGATTCGGTGCGCATCCCGACGAGTTCCGTATCGCTCATCAATCTCAACCTGACGTTTCACTCGCCGCTCGACCGTATGGGGGCGCCCTCCGTCAATCAGCGATCGATCAACGAGATCTACCGGGAAGCGGCAGAAGGTGCGCAGGCAGGGCTGCTGCGGTTCAGCATGACGCAGAACGTTTCGGCCGACCTCATGGGAGTGCCTGCCTCCGTGGTGATCGAGGGACATGACACGCATACGCGCACGGGCTTCATCGAACTTTCTTCCTCGATGCTGGAACAGGCCGGAATTATTTCCGACCGGGCGCTGCAGGTCCCGGTGACACATGCGAAGGTCTTCGGGTGGTATGACAATGAATACGGGAGCTACGTGTCGACGCTCGGCCGCCTCGTCGACTACATCTATCGCATGGGGCTCCGCTGATCGCTATATTCCGGAATCACCACATACGGAGTATCGAATGACGCTGACACTTGCCGAACAGCTTTTACTCATCGCGACGCACGATCAGAAGGGATCGATTCTGCTCGCTGGTGAGACCGCCGTCCCTTACGGAATCGCAGGCGCGCTGCTGCTCGAACTGAGCATGAAGAAGCGGATACTCTGGCTTGAGAAACGCATCGCCGTCACCGACCGGACGCCGACCGGGGATCCCCTGCAGGATGCGGCGCTCGAACTGATTGCCGGATCCGCGAAGGAAAAGGACGCGAAGTACTGGGTCATGCGTCTGCCGCGGAAGATCAAGAAAATAAATCAGCTGGTGTACGAGTCCCTCGTCGTACGCGGCATCCTTACGCGCGTGGAAAAACACTTTCTCTGGGTCGTTCCTTATCAGAGATACCCGGAGCGCGATCCGCAGCCGGAACGCATGGTGCGACAGAATCTCTATGATCTGATACGCGGCGTAGTTTCCCCGGATGAACGGCTGCTCTCCCTGCTGAGCCTGGTGCACGCCTGCGGACTGCTCAACGAGGTCGTCCCCAAGGGCGAACGCCGCGAGGCGAAAAAGACAGTGAAGGAAATGCTGGCGGGTGAAACCGTTGGAAAGGCTGTCAAATCCGTGGTGGAGGAAATCAACGTGGCCGTCATGACCGCGGTGATCGCCTCATCGGTGGCGAGTACGGCGGCAAGCTCCTGATACCGCGCGCGAGCGCGGGGGAGGAATAGCGTCCGGCTGCATGGTGTGCGTGTGGGAATGTGCTGATCAGTTCGGCAGGGGGTTCCCGGACTCATCCCATTTCTTTTCGGTCCCGACGCGTTTCCCGTTCCTGTAGCGGATCTCGGATTTTTTCTTCCCGTTCTCATACCAGTCGATACGCGTCCCGTCGATCTGCCCGTTTTTATGCGGCATCACGGTCTGCGCAGTTCCGGATTCGTACCAGCGGCGTGCAATGCCGTCGACCTGTCCGTTTCGGTAGGGGATCTCCGATTTCTTCGCGCCGCTCGGATACCACTCTGTCTGGATGCCGTTTTCCCGTCCGTTTTTGTACGTGACTTCGGTCCGCTTCTGTCCCGAGGGAAACCAGACGGTTTCCGGTCCGTCCGGGACCCCGGCCTTGTAGTGGGTTTCGAATTCCCTGGTTCCGGATTCGAACCAGCCGGTGGCCGTCCCTTCCATCAGTCCGTTGACGTAGGTGATCTCCGAGACCTTTCTGCCCGCACGCGAAAACGTTCGCGCTGTTCCGACAACCTTTCCGTCCTTGAACGTGATCACAGAATAGAATGCGGCTGCGTCTTCCGTTTCCACCGGCTTCATTTCACGGTCGAACAGCAGCGTCCATTTGCCCTCGCGTTCTCCCGCACTGTTCTGCCTGTTGGGCGAGGCGGGAATCTGCGCGACGGTCAACGGAGCAGCCGACACCACGAGGACGGCAGCCAGCAGAAGGGTTCGGAGATTCATGCGCAGGCAGGCAGGCGTCTCGCTGCGCAGAGCACACATGTGCTGATCCGGTTTCGATAATCGTAGTCTGAAATGGGGCATGGGCTTTTCGCGTCATCGTAAAACGGTGTCCGCTTCAATATATGAAAAAGGCAGGGCCAAGTGACCCTGCCTTCGAATATCATCCATGCCGGCGATGATTCGGCCTAACGGACGAGCGTCATGCTGCGCGTGCGGACCTGCGTTCCCGCCCGCAGCGTCAGGTAGTAGCTGCCGGACGGCAGGGAAGACGCGTTGAAGTGCAGCGTGTGCCTGCCGGGCTCATGCACGCCGTCGGCGATCCTGGCGACTTCTCTTCCGAGTCCGTCGCTGACGGTGAGCGTCACGGCGCTGCGCATCGGCAGGTCGAACTGCACCGTCGTCGCGGGATTGAACGGGTTCGGGAAGTTCTGATGCAGCGTGAGCGCGACATCCGTGGGAAGTGGCGGCACGTCGACGATGAACGCCGCGAGCGGCAGTTCCAGTGACTGCAGAACCTCACCGTAGGCGCTGCCGTCGGATTCGTGTGCGAAGATCACGAAGCGGCTGGTCTCGATCGTGGAATCGACGGAGACGAAGGACAGAGTCTTGCTCCGCTTCGTTTGTGAGACCACCGTTTCTCCCGAACTGATCACCTCGCCGGCATCGCTCGGAATCATCTGGCGCAGCACGTGATCATGGAAGTACGGGTACAGCTTCTGCGTTCCCCCGGAAGCCGGGTAGAACGACTGGGTGTAGTTCATCTGGTCCTGCACCTGCGCGATATTGAGGCGGATCGGCGTGGCGAGATCCCGGTGGAAAAACACTTCGACAGTAATGGAGGTCTGCTTGGTGGCGGGTTCGTATTGCACCGCCTCCACATTCAGGCTGATCGGGCTCCGCCGCGTTTCCAGCACTTCCGCGATGTGGGTGTTCCAGGTATCCCGATTCAGCGCGGCTGCGGATTGGCCCGGGAAAACGATGCGGTTGACCGATCCCTGCGGCCATCCGCCGAGTCGGATAATGTTTGTCCAGAAAGAAGTGGACGGCGTCTGCAGAGGTTCCGTCGTGCTGCCGCCGTGATAGGAAATGCCCTGCACACGGCCGGGATAGCGTGCGATAACCGCCTTGAGACTGTCGGCTCCGTACGGACAGAATCCGCACCAGGTGCCCGTGCCTTCCTCCATGAGGACATTCTGATCGGTATCGACGTCCTCGTCCTGTACGTGCAGAACGATGGAGAGCGCCGTGGACGGATTCGCGGGATCGTTGGATGTGACGGTAATCGTGCCCATGTGGGTGCCGTTCCCCTCGGCAGTATTGAGCACCACCGGGATGACGGTGCTTTCACCCGCCGCTATTGTGCCGGATGCCAGCGCGAGCGACATCCAGCTGCCTGCGGGATCATCCACGTTCGCGGCCCATGTAAGCGCCGCGCTTCCGACATTCGCAATCGGGATATCCAGCTGCATGCTGTTACCGTTTTTCAGCCATACGTCGGAGGATTTTTTCTTGAAGGAAACCATCGGTCCGCCCGCGGCCTGCACGTTGAGGACCTCGACTGCGGGAGTTACATGGCTGGGGGCGTCGTTCCCCCCGATGATGTACAGCTTGTCGCTGCCGTCGAATACCAGCTGGCTCGCGAAGTACACCGGTGTCGGCTTCTGGTCCATCATGGTCCATACGTCGCTGACCGGATCGAAGGAGTACGTCTTTCCGGAAGGGGGGCCGTTATTCTGGCTCGCGGCATTGTAGCCGCCGGTGAAGTACATTTTGCTTCCGTCCGATCCGGCGGAGAACCGCATGACGGAACCGTCGGGATAGCTGGCAATCTGCATCCAGCTGATCTCGTCGTCGACGATCGATCCCTTGTAGGCCCAGGCACCGTAGAGTCCCTGCCCGTTGGTGTAGCGTACACCGCCGACGAACAGGACGGTATTGCCGACTACCGCGACGCCTTCCGCCCACGCGGTGTAAGGTGTCTGGGAGGGGGAGACCGTCCATTGATCCGTCGCCGGATCATAGATCTGAATCGTGGTGATGGAAGTGGTGAATGCGGTCGTTCCACCGCCCAGTACGAAAATTCTTCCGTTGTGCACGAAGGATCCGGCGCCCATCACCGGAGTCGGCATGCTGCCTTTCGTCGTGTAGGTGTTCGCCACGGGATCGTACTCGAGCACGGTACCCTGCACGGTGAACGGATTCGTGCTGCTGTATCCGCCGATGATGTAGATCTTGTCGTTCACGGTCTGCACCACGGGGAGCGCACGCTGCAGCGGAAGGGCCGCGATGGCGCTCCAGAGTCCGGAAGCCGCGTTGAGTTTGTAGCATTTCAGGTCGTACCGCAGGTCGCCTCCCAGTCCGCCGAACACATACAGTTCTCCGTCGTACCATGCGGCGGAGGCATAGCACTTCGGGGTCAGGAGATCGGGCGCGTTGCTCCATTGCCCCGTGATACCGAGGGGAGCGGAGGAGGAGGGGGATTCGGTGAAGGAATACGCGTCCGCTGCGATGGGGGACGCCGGTACGGTTGTGGTCTGCTGCGCGAGAGCCTGTGTGAAGCCCGCCGCGAGAACAGCGACCAGGAACACGCCACTGAGTACACGTCTGTGCATACGAAGTCTCCTTTCCGTCAATGAATGCGACATGGAATCGAATCTATTGCATCAATGATCGAGCGATCATCTGTTTGCGCGGAACCGAAATACAGAGAAGAAGATGAAAATATGCAGGTACTTGCCGATGAAAGTACGGAATCGCCGCCTCTGGATCAACGCCTGCGCAGGAATGTGATTTCGAAGACTTGCCGCTTTTCATCGGGTTTTGTATCATTCGGCAAAGTTTAGATGTCTCAAATGCAACCGGGGGGTTCCGTGGGAAACTATCAGCAGAAACTTCAGAACGTTTTCATGCGCAGTGTGTTCATGATCGCGCTCGCGCTCGCGTGTATGGCGGCACCCGAAACGGCACGAAGCCAGCCGAATCTCAATTTCAAACGGGTGACGGTGAACTGGCCGACGATCGAACTGTACTTTTCCGTCGGCTGCGACGGGAATCCCGCCTACAACATGACGAAGCAGGACTTCCGGATATTCGAGAACGGACAGGAGATCAAGGATTTCACACTCTGGTGTCCGGATCCGACAATTCGGTGCGCGATCTCCGTAGCGCTCGTGTTCGATGCATCTGGGTCGATGGCAGGGACCAGCAACACCGAGGCGAAGCAGGCCGGTCACGCGTTCGTCGATCTGATGGACGGTGTCGTCGATGAGGCAGCCGTGATATGGTTCAACACAAATGTGACTGTGTACCAGCAGATGACCACGGCCAAGCCGATGCTCCATTCCGCCATCGATGCGCTGCCCGCCGGAGGAGGATCCGCGTTATGGGACGGCGCCTATGCCGCGATTCTTGAGCTCGTCAATAATGGAGTGAACCAGTGCAGGGCGGTGATCCTCATGACAGACGGCGGCGATACGGGATCTTCGCGGACATTCGAGGAAGTCATTTCGCTGGCGAATCGGCACCGTATCCGCGTCTTCACCCTTGGGTTCGGTCCTGCGACCATTCCCGCAGCGCTGGAAATGGTCGCCTTGCTGACCGGCGGCAGGTATTACTATTCTCCCAATTCGGCTCAGCTGGCTGTGATTTATCAGGAAATCTCGACGATCATTTTCCAGGGTTTCCAGGAATGCATCATCACCTATGAGCGGAACTGTGCCGATGCCGGGATGCGGACGGTGGAGCTTCAGCTCGCCAATTTCTGCGGCGGCACGGATATCAAAACGAAGACGTACCGGGCGCCGATGGACACCACGACGTTCAGCAATCTCTATCTCGAGTTCGGAGACGCGCAGGGGATGGGGGATTCTGATGTCAAGGTACCTTTGAATCTGCTGACCCCGATCAACGATGAAATCATTTATCCGCTGACGTTCACCGTACTGTTCGATCCTTCGTGCCTGGCTCTCAAGGGTGCTTCCACACCTTCCGGGACACTTCTGTATGGAACACCGCTCACGGTCACCCCGGTGCAGGGCGGTGTCGAGATATCTGTTCCGTATCGCAAGGTCGTCAGCGGAAGCGGGAGTATGCTGGAACTCACGTTCCATACCGCGAATCCGAAGGATACCGTGTGCTGCGAGGTGCGCACCGACACTGTGGCCTTCGAACAGGGGTGTCGCATACCGGTTATCGATCCCGGGGAAGTGTGCATCTATCCGCCCCTGCTGCATCCGGTGATCACTCTCAGCGGTTCCACCGATTTTTGCGAAGGGGGAAGCGTCGTTCTTTCCGCGCCGGCGGGCTTTTCTGCCTACGCGTGGTCGACCGGTGATACGACCGAGAGCATCACAGTCACCACCAGCGGCGACTACAGCGTCACAGTGACGGACTCGATCGGCGGGAAAGGGACATCACCTCTCGTCACTGTCGTGGTGCATCCGGCCCCGCACCCATCCATCGTCCCTGGCGGACCGATCACGCTGTGTCCCGGGCAATCCGCGACCCTGTCTGCAAATCTGCAGCCGGACTATGTGGAATACCAATGGTCGACCGGAGACACCACGCGCATGATCACCGTGCGGGACGCGGGCTGGTACGCGGTCTCGGTGCGGGATTCCGGCGGCTGCTGGGGAACATCCGACAGTGTGCGTGTTGAAATCCAGGAACCCCATATCGATCTTGCCCTGACCGGTACGACGGATTTCTGCAGCGGGGATTCCCTGATTATCTCCATCGTGGGATCGTACACCGCCCCCAGGTGGTCGACGGGTTCTACCGCTTCGTCGATCACAGTGAAGCAGCCGGGAATGTACTGGGTCGAATCAGTCAATCCGGGCGGCTGCACGAGTCGCTCAGATACGATACACGTGACCATTCGGACGGAACCGAAACCGACGGTTTCTGTAACAGGTTCGCCGGTTCTGTGCCCGGGCGACAGTGTGACTCTGGCCGCCAAGGAGGGATATGCGGATTATCAGTGGAGCACCGGATCGAAATCGCATTCAATCGTCGTCCGCACCCCGGGTCTGTATTCTGTCGTCGTACTTGGTCCCGGCGGCTGCCACGTCAGCTCGGATACCATCGTGATCAATACGGTGGCGCCGCCGATGATTTCTCCGCTTGGTCCGACCGAGTTCTGTCACGGAGATTCCGTGACACTTGACGCCGGTCCCGGCTATGTCCGCTATGATTGGAGTACCGGCGAACAGCAGACGCGGCAGATCACCGTCGCCGACAGCGGATCGTACACCGTCACGGTCGTCGATTCGAGCGGGTGCACACTGACATCCCAGCCGCTGGTCGTCACCGTCTATCCGCTGCCTGCGACACCCGTGATAACGCGCGCGGGGGATGTGCTCGGCACGGGCACCGCCCATGCCTATCAGTGGATCAGGGACGGCATGGAAATAGCCGGTGAAACATCGCAGTTTCTCCCCATCACCGAACTGGGTGAATACCAGGTCAGGGTGACGACAGCTGAGGGGTGTTCGGCGGTGTCGGACATTTTCCCGGTGAAAACCACGGGAATCGCTCCCCCGGCCACGATCCATGATTTCACAGTATTCCCGGATCCGAATGACGGCGTGGTCACCGTACGCTTCACTTCCGAACAACCCGTACGCGTTCATCTGATCCTGGCAAATCTGCTGGGACAGACCGTGCTCGAGATGCACGAGAGCCGGCCGGTAACGGACTATCAGCGGCAGGTCAATCTCGGTACGGTGAAGCCAGGGGTGTACATCCTGCGGATCGATACCGGTGAATCCTTATGGACGCGAAAAATCGTACGAAAGTAAGTACCAAAACCGAAAAGGCAGAGTCGATCGACTCTGCCTTTTTTTTGCCGCGGTGCATCACGGTGTGTCTTTCGTGAAATGTCGTCGCATCACGGGCCTTCCTGTGCTGCCAGCTGTTCGTACAGGACCGTGAGCCGGTCCAGCAGCCTGCAGATGTGGCCCTGCCTGATCATGGTGTCCCAGTGCCCGTCACAGAACCGTTCGCCCCGGACGCAATACGTGAGCATCGTCTTCACCTGTTCGATGCTGGCAGTCCTGATGAAGCCAGCATCAGCGAGCATTTTCGCCGCAGCGGCGGGAACGTAGCCGAAGTCTGCCCATTTCGCCCATCCTGCAGCGTGGAAGAACGCGACGGTGGTCTCGTCGTACTCCGGCCAGGTGACGGTGAACGCACCGTCGTCTGTTTTATCCCCGCCCATCCACCGCTTGATGGGCTTGTATCCGTCGGCACAGAGTATGGATCTGAACGCAAGAAGCTGTTCGTAATCGCTGCGGAGAAGCAGAGCAGAGTCATCTGGTGATTTCATGGGGGCTTGGCCGGGTGTGGTGATTTCGATTACCGCAGTTTGAACGTATGGTCGTATACCTTGTCTCCGCCGTTCACCCGTTCCACGGCGTACACCAGCCCCCGGCTGCGGTCGAGGTCGAACTGGTAATTGTCGCCCCAGCCGTAACGGACGGTCTGAAGCCCGCCGTCAAGGCGTCCGAAGATGCGGTCAATGGAATACGGTCGAAAGTCTCCGGTGATGCGATGCAGACCGTCATGGAACTCCGTGACCGTCGTGCGGACAGTATCCTGGCTCCCCACACTCCAGTGGGATACATCATAGAGCGTACGATCGGTGAGTACGGTCTTCCCGTGGACGAGTACATGCACGTCAGGATGTCCGCGCGGTGTCACATGAATGCCGCCGAAGATCTGTTCCCATACCAGCTCGACATACTCGTAGACATAGTGCTGACCGACAACCAGGACAGGATAATCGACGAGGTTATCCACGACGGAGAATGTCGCTGATGTGTCGGCAAAGGGGAGGTCGTCACGCCAGGCGCGGAAGCGACAGGATTGTGAGGCGGGATGGTCGAACACGCCGGTCCAGCCTTCCAGGGCGGGGGACCAGGTCGCACCGTTGTTCGTGGTCATATCCAGCGTGAAAGCCGTGCTCGAGGTCCACGGCAGGTCCACATCGATGCGGACAGACAGTGGGGTGCCGCGTGCCAGTACCGTCCCTGCCGTGATGTCGCGGATGCGTATGTCGGCCGTGTAGACTTCATCCAGCTGCGTCCAGGTCGGGGTATCCTCATGGCGTATGCGGAGCGCGTATTTCCTGCCCTTTGATGCCGGAGGCGTCCAGTCTGTTCCGAGGGTGCTGTACGCAAAGCTTCCTATCCCTTGCCAGGCGCCGCCGCCCTCGCGGTATTCGAGGAACACCCGGTCGCTTCCGTTCACCGCTGTCCCGCTGCTCCATCCGATGTGCACCTTTTTTCCGACGCGATACTTGCTGCCTGCCGCGGGGGCTGTGAACTTCACGTCATGGTGCTGGAGGTGAAGCGGGGAAACGACACTCCATTCGCTTCCGGCTGTGGAGCGTGCTCGGAGGGCGAAATCGCCGTCGATCGACTGCGGCATTCTCCAGAGATAGCGATTCGGAGATGCGGGAACGCGCGCGACAGTCTGCCATTGCAGCGACGCCCCGAGCAATGCATACTGGATTTCGACTTCACCGCTGTCGATGGGGGACGAACCCGCCGGAAATTCCGGCAAGTCCAATTCCCACCGCACCTGCATTTCCGACTGCGCAAACACGAACAGTTCCTTCACCGGCTCAACGAGACGGATCACGACAGAAGCAGCCAGCAGAGGGGACACCACATCCCATTCAGTGTCCTCCGTGCCCTGAATGCGCAGCTCGAATCTCCCCTGAAGGGAATCCGGTAAGCGGAAATTTCGGAAGGAAGGGGAGAACGGCACTTTCGCGATCACCTGCCAGGGGTGATTCCCGTCAAGCAGGTGGTACTGCAGGCGGACCGAATCCGGGGGGACGGCGCCCTCGCGGACCTCCCAGTCGAGGCGAACACTCGATGCGCGCAGAATCACGGTTCCCGCAGCAGGCGCAGTCAGATGGACGCTTGCGCCCGTTTCATCATCGGGATTTGGTCCTGCAGGATCATCCTTGCACGCCGTAATAATCAGCACGGAAAGGACGAGCACCGTCAGCGCGCTTCCGATGCGCGTTCCTTCCATTCGATCAGTCTGATGTGTCCGTCTCATGCACACCTCATTGGCAATGTACCCCAAAGGGAGACACCGGAATTGCCCTGAAATTCCTCATTTCTCAGACGAGTTCCCAATACTATTTCGGGCAGACCACGGGGTCGGCCGACGGTACTGCACGAAACCGCAGTGCGAGAAGACAAAAAACCGCTGCGCATGAAGCACTGCAAGAACGTGACGTTGAAAAGGCAGAGCCAATGACTCTGCCTTTTTTGTAGCGGGGGCCGGACTTGAACCGACAACCTTCGGGTTATGAGCCCGACGAGCTACTTCGCCTGCGGCGAACTCCACCCCGCGACGTTCTGCTCCAGCCAGGTTCGTCCAACCCCGGATTTCAACCATCGCTCTCGTTTGACGGCCTCGGAACGCGTTTCAAACTGCTCGATGTGCAGAAACTTCCAATTGCTTCCGTGCTTCGTCGCATGGTTTCGCCCGGTGTTGTGATCGGACAGACGACGCACAAGGTCTCCCGTCTGACCGATGTAGCGATAGCCCTGAGTACTTCGAATGATGTAGGTCCAGAACATGGTATTCTCCCTGTCATGTCTGTAAAAACTGAAAAGGCAGAGCCAATGACTCTGCCTTTTTTGTAGCGGGGGCCGGACTTGAACCGACAACCTTCGGGTTATGAGCCCGACGAGCTACTTCGCCTGCGGCGAACTCCACCCCGCGACGTTCTGCTCCAGCCAGGTTCGTCCAAC
>QKAF01000119.1 GCA_003246455.1 Bacteroidota bacterium | reverse complement strand
GGCAGAGGTGACGAAGGAGCTCACAGCTGGCTGTTCGCCTGCTCCCAGTTGACCACATCCCAGAATCCTTCGACGAATTTCGGGCGGGCGTTACGGTAATCGATGTAGTAGGCATGCTCCCAGACATCGACGGTGAGCAGTGGCTTCTTGTTATGGATGATGGGCGTGTCGGCGTTCGCGAGCGGGAGAAGCTCCAGTTTGCCTTCCGCATTGAGCGCGAGCCATGCCCAGCCCGAACCGAACAGCGTCACTGCCGTCTTGGTGAACTGCTCCTTGAACGCGTCGAAACTGCCGAAATCGCGCGTGATCAGTTCGCCGACTTTTCCCGTCGGTGCGCCGCCGCCGCTGGGCGACATGCAGTTCCAGAAGAAGGAGTGGTTCCAGATCTGCGCCGAATTGTTGAAGAGGCCGGTCGCACCTTCCGATGCGGCTTTACGAATCACCTCTTCAAGGGCGAGGTCGTCGTACGGGGTGTCCTTGATGAGGTTGTTGGTATTGTTCACGTATGCCGCATGATGCTTGCCGTGGTGGTAGTCGAATGTTTCGGGGGTAAGGAACGGTGCAAGCGAATCCTTCGGAAACGGCAGTTCGGGAAGCTGAAAGGCCATGGTATTCTCCTTGAAATGAAATGTTGGGACTGATACTCGAGGCTATGAAGTCACAACACCGGAAGCACTACAATCCGTTCCGGGTTCAGCTACGCACCTCGACGCCGCCCATGATCGCCTGGCCGCGAATGATGAATTTCTTCCGGCCGCCGCCGGCACCGCGCGCCTTGTTCTCGAAGCCGCCGAGAACGGCGGATCCTTCCAGCACGACAAGCCAGTCTTCCGGGACCTTCAGTTCGATTCCTCCCATGAACGCGAAGACCTCCAGTACGGCCTCCCCGTTTTCGGGGATGTCGGCGTTGCGCAGGTCGATCTGATGTCCGCCAAGGATCGCGCTGACCGAGCCGCCCTTGAAATAGAGCGAGCTGTTCCGCTGTTCGATACCGCTGAGGATGGCGGTCCCGCTGATGTATTCGGACGAAGTCTCCCCGGTCCGCATTTTCTGCCGGCTGCCGGACTTCAGCATCAGCGATGCGCCGACGAGCACGAGGATCAGGGGCCAGAGATCCCAGAATTCGAACCAGATGACGTCCAGGCGGTCGAGCAGCATGAGGGCGCCCACGCCTGCGATGACGATGCCGAAGATCCGTCCGCCGCCGCGTCCCGGCTGCGATGCCTTGATCGCTCCGAACACCACCAGCAGCGCCGGCCAGTAGCGGAGAATCGAGGATGAATTGACGAGGTCGAAATTTCCGAGTGTGAGAACCACTCCCAGCAGCAGGACGACGATGCCGACGATGCTCTGGGAGTTCATTGAATATTTCTTTTCGTTCATGAATGCTCCTGGTTGAAAATGCTCAATGTCACCTACGGCAGAATCACTTCCAGGTTGCAATCCCGCCGTTCGTATCGCACGGCATCGTACGCGGACGCAGGTCTTCCAACCTGCGTCCCGCGAGTGGACGAGCCGTTGGCTCGTCCCTACGACGATTTCTGAAACACATGCACGTCGCGCTGCGGGAACGGAATATGAATGCCTTCCGCATCGAAGCGCTGTTTCATGCGTTCGTTCGTCGCGAAGAAGACGTCCCAGTAATCCGCGGTCTTCACCCAGGGACGAACGGCGATGTCGACGCTGCTCGCGCCGAGCTGCACGACCCCCACCGTGGGCTTCGGGTCGTCGAGGATGCGCTCGTCCTCGGCGAGCACCGTGTCGATGATCTCCTTTGCGCGACGGATGTCGTCGCCGTAGCTGATGCCGAAAACGAGGTCGATGCGCCGCTTGTCCTCGGCGGAGTAGTTGACGATGGTTCCGCCGGTGATCTGCGCGTTGGGCACGATCACGCGCTTGTTGTCGGGTGTTTTCAGGGTCGTCGTGAAGATCGAGACTTCTTCGACCACCCCGGAGACGCCGCCGACTTCGACGAAGTCCCCGGCGCGGAAGGGCCGGAAGGTGATCAGCATCACGCCGGAGGCGAGATTCGACAGCGACCCCTGCAGCGCGAGCCCGATGGCCAGGCCGGCGGCGCCCACGATCGCGACGAGGGAGGTCGTCTGAATGCCCAGCTGCCCCAGCGCCGCGATGATCACGAAGGCCATCAGCAGGGCGAACATCAGGCTCAGAAGGAAGCGCGAAAGGGTTTCATCGACACTGCGCTTTTTCATGATGCGGCCGGTGAGCTTGACGACGCTCTTCGCCGCCCAGCGGCCGACGACAAGAATGATCACGGCGATGACGATATCCAGCGCGTACATACGCACCATCTGTTCGAGATAGGACCACAATTCTGACATGGAAGCTTTCCTGTAGTGTGATTTGGTTATGCGTTTTTTCTGCAGATAAAAAGGACGGAAACCGCGTGCGTGGACATGACGCGCCGCTGTTCCACGTGCTCGACACGGAACCCTTCTTCCGCGAGAAGCAGCTCCGCTTCCGACCTGCTGTACTCCCGAAGCCGCAGCTCGCCGAGAACTGTGTCGACGAGACGATCGTCGCGGTACAGTTCGTAGCGCGTGCGCAGATGCGACTGCCGGGAAATCGGGTCGGATTCGCTGCGGCTGCTGTAGACGATGCGTTCTCCGCCGCGCGCGGCGATGCGCCCGGTTTTCCAGGTATTCGGCTCGTTTCCTCCGAACGGCGCGGGGCCGAGAACGACGTCGAGGATAAAGCGGCCGCCCGGCATCAGGTGACGATACGCGGCCGCGAGGGCGCCGCGCGCAGCCTCCCGCGTCGGAAGCAGCTGGAACGATCCGCCGCAGACGAAGATGGTCCGGTACTCCCGCCCGGTATCGAAATCCTCCATACCCTGGCGGAAGAGCCGCGCGGAAAGTCCTTCGGCGGATAATTTCGTCCGGCATTTCGCGAGCATCTCCCCGGAAAGGTCGAGCCCGTCCGCCTCGAGACCCGCGCGCAGCAGCGGAAGCAGGACGCGCCCGGTACCGCAGGCGAGTTCAAGCACCGGCGCATCATCGGCCTGGATGAGGCTGGAGTAGAGCCGGATATCCTCGCCTTCGCCCGCGAGAAAATCGTCGTACCAGTCCGCGACCAGCCCGGTATAATGCCCTTCGTCGTGCATGGTGGTATCGGATGACATTTCTGCCTCCTCCTCGTTCATTCCACGGTCCCTGCTGCGTCCCGGCAGACAGCCCGTTTCCTTCCCCGCGCCGGACGACCGGTCCCGGTCTCGTCCTATCGCAGCGGATGCAGGTCGAAGCAATCGTAGCCCATCTCCTCATCCGCGATCTGCAGATCGCGGTCGACGTAGAAATAGGCCGGGAAGCCATAGCTGGTGTCGAATTGTACCTGAAACCTTGCGACGTTCGACGGATCGATGGCGGCAATGGTGTCAAAAAGCTGATCCACTGTCAGATACCACTGCAGCTGGTCGGCGGACAGCGCGGTACTGTCCTCGAGATTCACGCCGCTCACGAGGCTGTCACGCAGGACCAGGAGGCGAACGGGCCGTCCGCCCAGTGCGCAGTAGCAGTTCCGGCGCTGGGTGATTTCATAACTGTCGAAACCCATCTGTCCCCAGCGATCCCGGGCGCGGCTGAGGTCGTCGCGATAGGCAGGCGCGGCAGGATCGCTGTCGCAGCCCGTCCACGCCAGAAGGCAGGTCAGCAGGAACATGATGGAGGGCGTTTTCATCTGAACTCCTTACCTCGGATTCTGTTCAATTCAGCGGGACCGCGACAACCGCGACCAGCGCGACTTGCCCGCCGTCCCGGGAAGATATTGTGCGCGGACGATGCGGATCGATGAAGGATCGCCGATAATGGTCAGACGGTCGTTTTCCTCCACGACGGTACTGCCGCGCGGAACCAGGACGTCGTCCCCTCGCCGCAGCCACGTGACGAGGCAGCCCTCGGGCAGCGCGAGTTCGCGGAACGAATGGCCGATCATCTCCGCCGTCGGATCTCCCGCGCGGACATGCAGCGCGATGGAACGCTCGTCGTGCAGCAGCGTCTCCTTGAGTTCCTGCTCGGTCTCCGCTGTCTCCCACGACGTGATGAAGTTGTCGTCGTCGACGCGACCGGCGATCTGTGCGAGAATGCGCAGGTGCTGACCGGGATCCTGTTCCGGGCTGACGAGGAAAAACGTCGCCGCGACGTTCTCTTCTTCATCGTGCCCGGTGAGCGGATTATTGAACGCGATGTGTATCCCCTTGCGCGCGCGGACGAGAATCATCTCGGCTTCGAGCAGTCCGTCGACCCGCAGATGCGGCAGGGCCACGCCGTGCGTCACGGGCGTCGCACCGATGCGGGTGCCTTCCATGAACTGCCGCGCGATTTCCGCCGAGGTATGGGACACGATCTGTGAAAGCCAGCCCGAAGCCCGGTCCACCACGTCGGAGAATTCCACCGGTTCCTTGATATCGATCACCATGCTCCGGGCGATGATCTCGTCGAAGGGATCCTTTTCACGCAGACCCTTCTCCTTGAGAATGCCGCGCAGTTCGCTGTCGAGTCCCTGGTGCCGGAGCTGCCCGAGGCGCTCGAACACGTGGTAGATCGCCCCCGTGCGCGAGAGTTTCCCCTTCGCGTAGTACATGTACCAGCCGATGCCGGCCACGATGAGGCCGGTGGTGAAGAGGATGGACATCATCCCCATGTTCGCGATCAGCACCATCGGAGACAGTATGCCGATGATCTGCATCCACGGATACCAGGGCGAGCGATAGCCGGGGTCGTAGGATTCGATGCGGCTTTCGCGCATGACGATCACCGCGAGCGAGACGAGCGCGAACATCAGCAGCTGGAAGGAGCTGGCCAGTTTGGCGATCCCGGCCGGATCCAGAAGCAAGAGGATCGCGACGATGACGCCGAAAGTGGACACAATCGCGACAACCGGCGTCCCCTTCCTGCTCAGCCGGTAAAACACGCGCGGCAGCAGGTGATCGCGAGCCATGGCGAGCGGATAGCGTGAAGCGCTCAGCATGCCGGCGTTGGAAACCGAGACGAAGGCGACGAGCGCGGCCAGCGTCACCAGAATGCTGCCCGTGCGTCCGAAAACCCGGTTGGCCGCGGTTGCCACGGGGGTCAGATCCCCGGCGAGTTCGCTCATCGGCACGACGCCGACCATCACGGCGGTTCCGAGGGCGTAGATCACCAGCGCGCTGCCCAGCGCGAGGAAAACTCCGCGCGGCAGATTCCGTTCCGGGTTTTTCACTTCCTCGGAGAGGCTTGCGACCTTGGTCACCCCGACATAGCTGATATAGACCAGTCCGGCGGTGGAGAGGATCGCGCTGCTGCCGGCGTCAAAGAACCCCTGGAAATGCGCGGGATTGATGCTCACGCCGCAGTCGCCGATGAAGAGGATCAGGATGCCGAGCAGAACGACGACGAGAAGGATCTGCAGCCGTCCGCTTTTTCCCGCTCCGTACAGGTTGATCCCGGCGAGAAACACCGCCACCAGGATCGCGACGGGCGCGATGGGAATCTCGGGAAAGAACAGCCCGATGTACGCGCCCATGCCCACGAGGGCGAAGGCGACCTTGAGCACCAGTGCGAGCCAGGTGCCGAGTCCCCCGATCATGCCCGTCACCGGGCCGAGCGTCCGGTCGAGAAAGTAATACACGCCGCCGGCACGCGGCATGGCGGTTCCCAGTTCCACGACGGAGAACATGGCGGGGATCAGGGGAATCGCCGCGATGAGATAGGACAGGATCATCGCGGGTCCCGCCTGCGCGGCCGCGATGCCGGGGAGAAGGAAAAACCCCGCGCTGAGTGTCGTTCCGGTTGCGATCGCGTAGACGTCGAACAGCCCGAGTTCCTTTTTCAGCCGACGCTGTGTTTTACCCTGTCTCATGACGGCATATGGTTTTTCTCCTTGAGGAGGATGCGATTGCGCGGATTGCGCGTTTCACCCACCGCCGTCACGTAAATGGCCGGTGAGCCTTTGATGGGACAGGCGTACGTGCAGGCGCCGCAGCCGACACACAGTTCCGGGTCGACATGCGGCCGCTTCAGGTAGAGGTATTCACCGTCCCGGGTCTCGATTTCGGTTTCCTCGAAATATATGGATTTCGGGGTCGTGGGGCACCATTCCTCACAGACGATGCACTCCCTGGCCATCGCGTACGGAAGACAGCGGCCCGTGTCGTAGAAGGCGGTGCCGATGCGAATGGGCGGTCCTTCGGTCTTCTCCTTCCCTGCCTGCGGAACCCAGGCTTTCTCCCGCTCAGTGATCTCGTCGATGGCGCCGGTGGGACACACCTGCGAACACAGAACGCACGTAGGTTCGCAGTACCCGATGCGCGGCATGAGCATCGGCGTCCAGATGCCCTCGCTCCCCGCCTGCGTCAGCGTGGGATGCAGGGCGTTGTTCGGACAGACGTTCATGCATTCGCCGCAGCGGATGCAGCGCGAGAGAAATTCCTTTTCATGCAGCGAACCCGGGGGACGCACCAGGCTCGGATCGCCCGGCCGGTCGGGGTGTGTCGCGGCGCGCAGGACCGGAATCGCCAGCAGTCCCGCGCCGGCGGAGGCCACGACCGCTCGCCGCGTCAGATTCACTTCCTGCGTGCTTTCCTCCTGTCCCGGGAAAAAACGAAACGCGATGCCCGATTCTGCGCAGCTGGCCACGCAGTTCATGCACAGATGACACTCGGTCTGATGCCAGGTGTCACCGGGCTTCGGATTGTCTCCGCCCTGGCAATGCAGCGCGCAGAGGTTGCAGTCGGTGCACAGCGTCGCACGCTTCTCCAGTCCGAGCACGGACGTCTTCGACATCACGCCCAGCAGCGCGCCGAGCGGACAGAGCCCGCGGCACCAGAAACGCGTGATGAAGCGGTTCGCGATGAGGATGCCGGCGAAAATCAGGAGGATGAGAAACGTCTGGTCGAACACCACCGCTTTTGCGCGGATGAGCAGCGCATGCGTCACCCATGATACCGGCGTGAGGAGGAAATCCCCGAATCCTGCGTGCGGCTGAAGACTCCAGGCGTACAGGTCCTGTGTGAGCGTATTATACCCGGGTAATATTACGAGCGCGGAGGATCGGGTGAGCAGGGCGATCGGGTCGAGAAGCCCGATCTGCACTGAACCGAAGAGCGCGCTCCCGAGCATCGCCGCAAGGATTCCGTACTTCCAGCGCTGATAGGGTTTCCAGCTGTTCTGTTCCAGGCGGCGCCGTCCCTTCATGCGCGCGGATTTCAAGACCGCGAGCATGTGGTTGATGGTCCCCATCGGACAGACCCAGCCGCAGAAAAAGCGGCCGAGAAACAGCGTTCCGACAATCAGGATTACCGCGAGGATCAGGTTGCGGTACAGGGTGTGCGTGGAGAGAACGGTGGAGATGGCGACCAGCGGATCGATTTCGAGGAAAAAGTCCACCGGCGCGGAAATGCGCGGCAGTGTGTCGGCCCTGTCGAGGGAATCGATGTTGGTCTGCAGCAGCAGAACGAGGAACAGCAGCAGAAAGAAGGCCTGGGAGATTCGGCGCACGTTTCGCAGGTACAGAAACCGTTTCTCGGGGACAGCCATCGTTCGGTATCCTTTTCTTGTCAGACGGTGAGTTCTTCGATTTTCATGCCGGTGAGGTCCGCCGATCCGAGACCGCGGGATTCCGCGAGTCCGACCCATTTCATGTCTTCCGCGGTCAGGCTGAAGAACAGCTCGCCCGCGTAGGCGTCCAGCGCGACCGGATCGGTGCATGCCAGCAGGGTTTTCCTGTCCTCGACATCCGCGAGACTGCCGCCCTGCGGACCGTTTCTCAGCAGGATGCGGTAGGCGTCCATGATCACGAGCGTGGGCCGCAGGAAATTGGCGAGGTCGGCGAGACTGTTATGAATATCCTGATGCAGCCGGCTCCGGTTGCCGCCGAGAATGCCGTAGAGGTTTTTCATGCCGAGCGTGGCCTTGGTCAGGCTGTGATGCTTGGCGATGGGGACGTTGATGAACTTGTCGGCTTCGAGATAGGCGTCGTAGACGAGCTGTCGACCGAGCATCGCGCCGCCGATATTGACTTCCCGGAAGCGCGCGTCCTCCGCCAGCTGTACTTCCGCCCCGGCATCCCGCGCGGCTGCGGCGATGCCGCTGCGATTGAAACAGCGTTTCGCATCGTTGCAGGTGACGTCGGTGACGAGCACGTGTCCCGCGCCCGCGGCGATACACTGCCGCACGATTTCCGCGACGACGTCGGGATTCGTGTTGGCGGCCTGCTCCGGCCTCCGATCCCACCCCACGTTGGGCTTGATCACCACGAAATCGCCGGAGGCAATGAAGCCGCCGATACCGCCGAAGGCGTCCAGCGCCGCGGCGGTCATCCGGGAGGGATCCTCGCCGCGCACTGCGACGAGTTTCCTTTCAATACCGGGTATGCCGAGATCGCGCACCAGCGGCTTGTCACCGCCGCGGTGAAACGGCTGCCGGCTCTCTTCCCGGAGGAGGAAACCGCCTGCGACGGCCACAGCGGCGAACCCCGCCGCCTTCCCGCCGCGCTGAAGAAATGACCGACGATCGATACGCTGCTCGTCCATGTGTATCCTTACACGAGTAGTGGATTCGGATTTCTTATAATGGGAAAAAAAAGGGAAAAAGTCACTTGAGGAAGCGATCGACGAGTTCCCTGAGCTGATTGACGCGGAACGGCTTCGGGAGATACTCGTTGCAGCCGGCTTCCAGGCTGCGGCGCCGGTCGTCGGCGAAGGCATGCGCGGTCACCGCGATGACGGGAAGCTGGTGCAGGCCGGGTTCTTCCCTGATGCGGCCGGTGAGCTGGAGGCCGTCTTCGTCACCGCGGAGGGAGATGTCCATAAGGACGAGATCCACGGCGACCGAATGCAGGGTGTCCCAGGCGTCCTCGGCCGAATCGGCGAAATACAGGTCGAAGGACGGGGAAAGGATGAGCTGGAGGAACTTCTGGGTTTCATGGTCGTCTTCGACGACGAGCAGCGTGCGCCGGACTTCCGGCGCCTGCACCTCGGCAGCCGCGGACGAGGTTTCGGGGTCGGGATGCGCGAAGTGAAGCGCGACCGGGAACGTCACCGTGAACGTGGTCCCCTCTCCTTTCGCGCTTTCAACGCGGATGCTCCCGTTGTTCACGTCGAGATACCGTTTCGTCAGCCGCAGTCCGAGTCCCAGCCCTTCATACGTCCGCGAATACCCGGAATCCTCCTGCGAGAACGCTTCGAAAAGCTGGTTGACATATTCCTCCGACATGCCGATTCCGGTGTCCTCCACCACGAAGGAGATATGCGTGCCGCCGCAGCGCAGCGACAGCGTGATCTGTCCGGTGTCTGTGAATTTCACCGCGTTGTCGAGCAGGTTGCGCAGGGCCTGGCCGACCGCGTATTTGTCGACGTTGATATAGACGTCGCGGCACGACTGCTCGAAATTGACGGTCAGCCCCTTGTCCGCCGCCAGCGGGACCAGTTCTTCACACATTTCCTCGACGAGCGCAAAGAGGTGGCATTGCTCGGGATTGATCGCATAGCTGCCGGACTCGAGAATCGAGAGCGTGAGAATCTGGTCGACCGTGCGCAGCAGACGGCGCACCGCGAAATCCACTTTCTCGAAATACTCGGCTTCCTCCTCGCTGATCCTGTCCCCGAGATCCTGGTGCAGGATGCCGAAATAGCCCATGATGATATTGAGCGGCGTGCGGATCTCATGCGAGATGTTCGTCAGGAAGGCGTTCTTGAGCTTGTCGGCCTGCACGGCGATTTCGCGCGATTCGATCAGGTCGTGCTCGACGCGCTTCCAGTTCGAGATCTCGAGCACGAAGCCGATGCCGTGCGCGTCGGGGACGTCGCTGTAGTGCACCGGCGCGGTACGCACCGACACCTGCAGGATGTTGTCGTTGGTCGAGACGAGATATTCCCCTTCATACGCTCCCGGCTTCCCGCTGACGGCGGCCTGCAGCGCAGGAATAATACGCCGGTCTCGGAGAGAGCCGAAATTGAGGCCTTCCAGGCGTTCCCGCGGACTGCCGATGATGTCGGCGAACGCATCGTTGACCTGCAGCATCGTCAGATCCGCGTTGTAGAGAAACACTCCCACCGGGAGGCGCTCGAACAGCAGCCGGTATTTTTCCTCCGACCGGGCAAGATCGTGATTCAGCTGCTTGAGCTGGTTGTTCATCTGATGAATCTCGGAATTCTTCTCCGAGAGGGCCCGGTTCGTTCTTCCGCGCAGCCGCAGGGTCGAGAGGGCGATGCCCACGATGATCACCAGCAGGACGATGATGACGAGAAGAAAGATGAGGAATTCGTTTTCACGCGAATCCTGTGCATCCTGCTGCTGAAGCCGTCTCCGCATCTCGCCGTAGCGCTCCTCGGCCTGCCGGAGACGTTCGACGCCCATCAGGTGCTGCAGCGAATCGCGCACCGCCGAATGCTGCCGCAGCAGCGAGAGCGCCGTGGTGGGATTGCCTGCCGCTTCCTCGAGCACGGACTGCTCTTCGAGCACCTCCGAGAGGACGCGTCCCATGCGCAGGCGCCGGGCAAGCGCGAGCGCTTCGCCAAGGGCGGCGCGGCCCCGTTCGAAATCGCCCGACTGACGGAAGGCGATGCCCATGTTCTTGCGCGTGACCGCGATCATGCCTTCGTCGCCGATGGTCCGCGATATATTGAGGGATTCGCGGAAAAACTCGAGCGCGCGCAGAGGTTCACCGGTCGTGCGATAGACGTTGCCGATGTTGTTGAGCGTTGCGGCGACCTCGACGCTGAGGACGCCGAGCTGTTTCCTCAGCGAGAGCGCCTGCCGGTACTGCTGCAGCGCGGAATCGGGCTCCCCCGCGTACCAGTACAGCGTGCCGATGCTGTTGTGGGATTCCGCGATCGCGGCCTTGTTGTTCTCCTGGCTGCGAAGCTGCAGCGCGCGGAGATGCATGTCCATCGCTTCGCGGTCGCGGCCGAGATTGCGCAGTGTCACACCGAGATCGTGCATGGCCTGCGCGGCGCCGAGCCGGTTGCCGAGGGAGTCGAACACCCGGTACGCCTCCGCGTGATGCGACATCGACGCGTCGTAATTCTCGAAAATGCGGTTGATCACCCCCAGTCCGTTCAATGCGCGGCCGCGCATCTGTGCGTCGCCGGACTCCAGCGCCCCCGCGATCAAAACGCCGTACTGCACCTCGGCGGAGGTATAGTCGCCTGCCTGCCGCAGCGCTTCAGCGTAGACCTCCCGCGCCGCGGCGCGTTCCGCCTCGTCACCTGCGTCGTTCAACGCTTTCCGCGCATGGATCGCGGCGGAATCGGCGTTCTGCCGCAGCAGCTCCCGAGCGGCGGCGAGATGACGCGCGTACGCCGGTTCGTCCTGCGCCCGGAGGATCGAGACGCTGAGCAGCAGCAGCGCGGCGACGCGGAACACGTATCGGATATGGTTGTTTTCTCGCGGGTTCACGGTTGCAGATAAAATGAATGGCGCTGGAATATCCGAATAGTTTCCGTACGCATCAAGGCGCCGCGCAGCGCGTTCACGGCGCGCCGGCACTGCTGCCCCGAATTTCATTTGCTGGAAAAATCCCCGTACTTTTCCGGCATTGTCTCTGTATTCTCAAGGGTCCGTTCATGGTCGATCATATCCCCGTAAAAAATCTCCCGCAGGACACCGGATGGGTGGAAGTCGTCTGCGGCAGCATGTTCAGCGGTAAAACGGAGGAACTCATCCGCCGGCTCCGCCGCGCCCAGATCGCGAAACAGCGGGTGGCGATATTCAAGCCCGTCATCGATACCCGCTATGCGGAGGATCGCATCGTTTCGCACAGCGGGGTTTCGCTTCCATCGATCACCGTCGCGCGGGCGGAGGAAATCCGAGAACGCGCCGGGGATGTTGACGTGGTCGGCATCGACGAGGCGCAGTTCTTCGATCTCGAACTCGTCCGCGTATGCGAGGATCTCGCCGACCGCGGACACCGCGTGATCGTCGCCGGGCTCGACCAGGACTATCTCGGCCAGCCCTTCGAACCGATGCCGCAGCTGCTCGCGATCGCGGAGTACATCAGCAAGACGCTCGCCATCTGCATGGTATGCGGTAACCCCGCAAACCGCACCCAGCGTGTCGCGCACAGATCCGAACGCGTGCTGGTCGGCGCCGACGAAGCCTACGAGGCGAGATGCCGCAAGTGCTGGACGACGGATCTCGATGCAGTCCGGAAATCGGAATGATAGAAAGCATCCTTCGCGGACTCCTCGGAACGGCGCTGATCCTCGGCATCGCGCTTCTCTTCTCCCGGCATCGCCGGAGCATCCGATGGTCGCTGGTCGGAAAGGGACTGCTGATCCAGCTCGTATTCGGTGTTCTCATCATCAAGGGCGACTGGCTCCGCGCGCTGTGGACACCGCTCGGCTGGCCGAAGTACGGCTTCGACTTTCTCAGCAAAGGATTCGTGAAAGTGCTCGCCTTCACCACCGAGGGCGCGCGTTTCATCTTCGGTCCGCTGGCCAGCAGTCCGGGCAGCCCTGAATCGCTCGGATTTTTCTTCGCCTTCCAGGTTCTGCCGACCATCATTTTCTTCGCCTCCCTGATGTCCGTCCTCTATTACCTGGGGGTCATGCAGCGCGTCGTCCAGGGAATGGCATGGCTGATGATGAAGCTGCTGGGGACCAGCGGCGCGGAGTCGCTTTCCAATACCGCCAACATATTCGTCGGACAGACGGAAGCCCCACTGATGATCCGTCCGTTTCTCAAGGACCTGACCGAATCCGAACTGCTGACGGTGATGGTCGGCGGGCTGGCGACCATTGCGGGCGGCGTCATGGCAGCCTATGTGCAGATGCTCGGATTCTCGTACGCCGAGCTGCACGGGATCCCGATTTCCGATGCGCAGGTCCGTTTTGCCGCGCAGCTGCTCGGCGCGAGCATCATGGCCGCCCCGGCGGGGCTGGTCATCAGCAAGGTGCTCCTCCCCGAGACCGGCACGCCGTTTACGCTCGGGCACGTGCGCGTTCCGAAGAACAAGACCGCGTCCAACCTCATCGACGCCGCGGCGAGCGGCGCGTCCGACGGATTGAAGCTTGCGCTCAACATCGCCGCGATGCTGCTCGCATTCATCGCCCTGATCGCCATGTCCAACTACCTGCTGGGACTGCTCGGCCGCATCGGGGATCTGAACGGCAGCCTGGTCGCGGCCTTCGGGAAACCCCTCAGCCTCGAGCTGCTCTTCGGCCTGGTGTTTCAGTATGCCGCTTACGGGATCGGCTTCCCCTGGGCCGAATCGTTCAGCGTCGGCAGCCTGATGGGGACGAAACTCGTGCTCAACGAATTCGTCGCGTATCTCGACATGTCGGCCATGCTGAAGACCGGCGCGCTGTATTCGGACAAAGCCATCACCATGGCGGCGTTCGCGCTCTGCGGGTTCGCGAACTTCTCCTCCATCGCGATTCTGATGGGCGGACTCGGTCCCCTCGCTCCCGAACGGCGCAAGGACATTTCCCGTCTCGGTCTGCGCGCCCTGCTCGGCGGGACGCTCGCGACCATGATGACCGCCACGATCGCGGGAGTGCTGGTCAGTCTATGAACCATTCCGCCAACATGCACCTGCGCGCACCGCTTCCGGCGGATCTGATCGACGCGGTACGCGCGTTCACGCGCGGCGACATCGATGCGGCGATCGTGCTCGGCTCCGGACTCGGCGGCTTCGCGGAAACCGTCGAGATCATCGACGAGCGCGCCACGGAAGATTTCCCGGGGTATCCGGCATCGACCATCGCCGGCCACGACGGACGCCTGCTGGTGGCGCATGCGCAGGGGAAACGTCTGCTGCTGTTTCAGGGTCGCGTCCATGGATACGAAGGATACGGTCCGGCGATGACCGCGCTCCCTGCACGGCTCGCCGCCGCTCTCGGCGCGGGCCTGCTGATCGTGACCAACGCGGCGGGTGGGCTCGACCCCTCCTTTGACGCCGGCGACCTCATGCTGATCTCCGACCTGCTGGTGCTCCCTGCCGCGCGCGGCATGGGCGCTGAACTCCAGGATTTCGGTACGGACGCGCAGCCGCTCACGCGTCCCCTGTTCGATCCGCTGCTGCTGGATACGGCTCGGCGGGCTGCGGCGGACGCCGGCATCCCTCTCCGCGAAGGGACCTACGGCTTCTGCTCCGGCCCGACGTACGAGACCCGCGCCGAAATCGCGTTCTTCCGCCTGGCGGGAGTGCATGCGGCGGGGATGTCGACAGCGCCGGAGATCATCAGCGCAAGCCGCGCAGCGCTCCCTGTTCTCGCCGTCTCCTGCATCACGAACGTGGCCCGCACCGTACGGCAGGCGGTCACGCATGAAGAGGTTACCCGTGTAGCCGCACAGGCCTCCGACGATCTCGCCCGCTTCGTTCATGCCCTTCTCCGCCGGATCTGACATGTCCCGCCCCTTTCTTTTCCTCGCCCTGATCGTTCTCGCTGCCTCACTGCAGGCCCAGGACACCACGTCGATCGATCTGCGGGGACTTGCCGCATTCCGCGTGGGCGACGACGACGTGTGGAGAAGCAAGTACATCGACGAAGAGCAGGAATGGAATTTCGTCACCGTCCCGGGCGCATGGGAAACCAGCGGCTTCCCGCTTACGGACGGCTTCGCGTGGTACCGGGTGCGATTCCGCATTCCGCGATCCATGCGGAACGATTCGCTCCTCCTGGTGATGAGCGGCGTCGACGATGCGGATGAAACGTTTCTCAACGGGGTACTGGTCGGGAAAACCGGCGCGTTCCCACCGCATGTACGGTCAGAAATCCGCTCTCTCCGTGTGTACCCTCTGCCCCGGTTCATCCGCGAGGAATTCAACCTGCTCGCGGTGCGCGTCTATGACGCCGGCGATAACGGCGGCATTACCGGGAAAATCTTCCGCATCGTTCGCGCGGATTCCATGCACCACGTTCTCGACGAACTGATCGACGCACCCGCAAGCGAACCCGCTCGATACATTTCGAACGGGGTCATGACCTCGGCCTGGCAGCCCGACAGCGCCATGCTGCTCTGGAGCCGTCCGCGGCTGTACGATCGGATTTCTCCCGACCTGCCGACCGAGACCGTCCTCTCCCGCCTGAGTCTCACCGTCGAGAACGGCAGCGGGACGCAGGCATTCATCCCCGCCGAGAGCGGTTTTCTCCCGGGGACGGGAATCCTGCATGCGCGGAACGGGGAGACGGAGGTGTTCTGGTACCATCCGCTGCGGACGAAATCCCGCATCCTGATCATCGCGGTACGCCAGCCGGCAGATGATGATGCCGAACTGGGTCTGCAGTTCGTTTTCGACCGTCCCTACTGGCGGTACGAGGAAAAGAAAGAGGAATCCGCGGGACTGCGGACGACCTATCACATCCTCGCGTACAACGCCTGCTGCACTGAACTGGCGGATCGCGACATGGAGGATTTTCTCGGCGACGGCTCCGCCGCGTACGCTCTCGACAGCGACATTGCGGCGTGGCAGGCCGATCTCGCGGAGGCCGCATACCTTCCCGGCGTCCTCACCGCGGACGAACAGTCGGTATACCGCCGCGCACTGGTGACGATGCTGCAGATGCAGGTACGGGAGAGCGGGCTGTCGCAGGGACAGCTCGTGGCCGCCCTTCACCCGGCGAGCAAGGCCGTCTGCCTCCCTGCCTCCCATCTCCTCGCCGCGGAAGCCCTTGCCGTCAGCGGACTGACGACCGCCGCGCGCGGCGCGCTCGACTTCATCCACCGCGCCCAGCACGACCGGTACAAGCTCTACGATGTCTACGGCCGGGAACATGGTGTGGGATTCCCCTACCTCGTCTCACCGGGACGCTACGACGGTTCCGGAAACGAATGGCAATGGGAAGACCGCGAACAGTCCGTCATTCGATACGAAGCCATGCCGCGCTATATCATGGCGCTCGATGCGCTGCGCGAACGCGCCCGGCAGCAAGCGCTCACATCAGGGGCGGCTTTCTCCGACAGCGCGTTCATCGCCCCGTACTGGTCCCGCATGAGCCGGGAAGTCGCCGATGTCCTCATGTACCGTCTCGACAGCCTCGGGCTGCTGACGCAGGACGACAGTCCGTGGGGAGAAGGAATGTCGGACCTGCCCGGCGTGTACGCGACGCTGCTCACCGCACACGCGCTGCACGTCGCCGCGGGACACGCGGCGCTGATGCATCAGGATCTGAAGCAGTATCTCTATGACGAAGCGGCGACACGTGCCCGGCAGGCCGTCCTCGGTCTCATCGACGGCGTGCTGTCGCATGAACGGGCCGACAGCCTCACCGCGCTGGAGACGCGGCTGTTTCATCCCCTCATCGCGGACGGCATCGCGCTCGGCGTCTTTCCGCCATCCTCCCCGGCGGCGCGCTTCGCCCTCGACGCCGTCGAGTCCGGCTATGCGATAGAGGATACCGTGAACCTCTATCGCGCGGAACCCGGCGGAGACTGGTTTGCGCGGCAGGCACGCCCGCAGATCGCCCTCCGTCTCGCACGCGCGTACGCCGTGGAAGGCGATCTCACGCGTGCGGAAGCGCTGTTCCATTCGGTGACGCGAGAGGCGCTCCGGCACGACGGAGTTCTGCCCGAACTCGTGGATCCGGTGACAGGAAACTGGTATGGGGATCTCCCTTCCCTTGCGACTGCCGCCGATTACGTCCTCACCGCCGAAACGATCGCCATGAAGCGGCTCGAACAAGAAAGACCCTGACGCCTCCCTGCGCCGGATTCCGCCCTCATTCCAATCGCGGACCCACCAGTCCCGCCGCGTTCGCTCGTACGCATCCGCTCAGCGGAGCCGCATGCTGACCTCGGAGTAGATCCGGTCCGATGCCGCGCCGCCCTCCCAGTAGCGCTCATAATTCAGCGAGAGATACCACATGCCGCCGAGACGGTAGTACATGTCGACTGCGACTGCGAAGCGATCGAGCGTCCGGTCGCTGCGGGTGTACACATACCGGTACTGCTGCAGGCGCAGCGCGGCATAGAGCCCCGCGATCAGGTCGCGATTCGCTTCGAATCCCACCGAGCGCGACGTATTGTAGAGGTTGTCCGTATAGCTTCCGAGGAGGTAGATGTTGGTGTGCGATGCGAGGAAGTTGGACCATGTGAACCGGCCGCTGTACGCCATGGCCGCCTTGTCGGTGTTTTCCTGCATGCGCAGGGATGTCGTCACGGAGGCGTACATCCCGCCGGAGATATTCACTCCCGCGCTGAGCTGATAGTTCTGCAGTCGGGACGTACTGAAAAAGGAATCCGGCAGCGCGGCGAAGCTCCGCAGGAAATACACGCTTCTGCGGTCCGCAAACGATCCGGTCAGTGAAAGCCAGCGTTCGGGACGCCATGTGGTGGAGAGGTAGAGGTCGGTAAGATGCGGACGTGCGTTCCCGCTGCCCCGGTCCGCGTCGTAAAGATCCAGCGTCGCATTCTGATACAGCGTCACCTCTCCCCCGAGAGCGAGAGAATTGACAAGATAGAAATACCCGCGGTCCAGCGCCCCGTCGCGATATGTCTGCGCAAATGCGAGGTTGGATCGGAGCTGCCAGCCGGAGGCGCCGTCCGTGAAACCTGCGTACGCGGCAACCTTCTGGTCGTTGAGGTTCACTTCGGAGTTCGTATATCCGGGCTGGGCTCCCGCGATGACACCGCCTTCGAATTTTCCGCTTCGACCGGCAACCATTGCACCGTCCACCGTTCCGATTCCCCCCACCTGGTACGGGATGAAACGGCCGAGTGCGATGGAATACGGAGTCTCATCTCCTCCGTACTGCAGCGCGAACTGGTAGAACCGGCTGCGGAGACGCTCCTGCGTACTGCCGCTGCGCGCCGCGTCGCTGCGGGCATCGAAGCGATGGTTGGAATAGTAACTGAACTGCAGCGGCAGAGACAGAAGATGCTCGGCGGTGAACTGCAGCACGGCCGCCGGCTGCGAGAACACGAGTCCGTTTGCGGCGGCACTCGAATTCATCGCATAGTACTGCAGGGCGAATCGTCCGTGAAGCCGCGTTTCCCGCGCTGAAGCGCTGCCGCTGTCATTTCCCGCGGGGGGAGAATACTCCGCGCGCTGCGCCGATTCCTCAGGACGCCGTACGACGGACGCGGCAGTACTGTCGGGGGTTCGCCCGGGCTGCTCCGGAATCTCGATCGGCTGTACCCGCGCGTGCAGAGCATTCCCCTGCACGATGGTGCCGTTTTTCTCCAGAACCTCGCCCGAGAAGGATTTCGAAGCCAGGTGCAGAACGCGCACCATGGCGATACGTCCCTTCTCGTTGAAGACCATCACCGTGTCCCCTTCGCGCAGGCCGTTGCCGCGTCCCAGGTCCCCGTACACCATGGAACTCGTCACATACGTGACGGTACCGCGCTCCTCGCGCGGCTCTTCCGTCTGAGCGGACGCGCTTGCGCCCGCAAGGGTCACGGACAGCGCGATCGACAGGAGGAACAGGCGGCACACCCGGCAGGTCAGCGGCATCGCTAGTGTCTCCCGTCAGGATGGCAGCCGGCGTTCGCGCATGAGGTGCAGTTGTACGTATACCCCGATGTGCCCTGATGATCGTTGTTGACGTTCGCCTGGTTGCTGTGTTCGTGGCACGTGGTGCAGCAGAAGGTCGCGGTGTTATTCGTCGTGTGACACTGGCTGCAGTTGGTCCACTCGTTCTGATACTCGTGCTTGGCGTTTCCGTAAATGGGAAATCCCGCCGGTGCGTTGACGTTATGCATGGTGCGGAACTGCGACGCCGGCGACCATGAGGTCTGCGAGTGGCAGGTCAGGCAGTCATGACTCAGATTCATCGCCTGATGATTCGCGGGCGTGGTCGCCGCATTGTAATCGCTCTGATGACACTGGTAGCAGTCCGTGTATGTGAGCTGATAGTTTCCGCCGACATGGCAGCTGAGACACGCGACCGTGGTATGCGCGCCCGCAAGCGGGAAATTCGTGCCTGCATGGGAGAACGTGGAAGGTGTCCACGACGCCGTCGTATGACAGATCGTGCAGTCCTGCGAAAACTGGTTCGCCGTGTGGGACGGATTGGCCACCCCGTTGAAATCGCTCTGGTGACACTGGTAGCAGTTGGTGTACGTGATCGTGTAGTTGCCGGCGACGTGGCAGTCGACACAGGGCCGCGTCTGATGCGCCCCGGTCAGGGGGAACGCCGTCGCCGCATGGTCGAACGTCGACGGGATCCAGGCGTTCTGTGTATGACAGGTGGTACAGTCCTGCGGGAATTGATTCGTCGCGTGCGCGGGATTCACCGTCGCGTTGTAATCGCTCTGATGACACTGGATGCAGGTCGTGTAGACGATCGTGTAATCCCCGCCGATGTGACAGGCCTGGCACGCCTGTGTCGCATGTGCTCCCTGCAGAGGGAAGCCCGTGTTGTTGTGGTCGAAGGTCGCGGGCCGCCATGCGGCAAGCGAATGGCATGCGGTGCAGTCATGGCTGAACTGGCCAGCCGAATGCGAGGGATTCTGGGACGCGTTGAAGTCGGATTCGTGGCACTGCCAGCAATCGGTATAGGTCAGATTGTAATTGCCGCCGATGTGGCACGACTGGCACGGCTGTGCGGCGTGTGCGCCCAACAGCGGGAAATTCGTGTTCGCGTGGTCGAAATTCGACGGCGTCCAGCCGGCGGAAGAATGGCAGACACTGCAGTCATGACTGAACTGACCGGCTGCATGGTCGGGCTGCGTCGTCCCGTTATAGTCCGTGGCATGACACTGAAAACAGTCGGTGTACGTCAGATTGTAATTCCCCCCGATGTGGCATGACTGGCACGGTGCGCTGAGGTGTGCTCCGGTGAGCGGGAACTGCGTCGTGGCATGATTGAAGGTCGATGGCTTCCAGGCCTGCGCGTTGTGACAGGTCGTGCAGTCGTGCGCGAACTGTGCGGCGGCGTGATTCGGCTGCTGTGTGGCGTTGAAATCGCTTTCATGGCACTGCCAGCAGTCCGTGTACGTCAGATTGTAATTCCCCCCGACGTGGCACGACTGGCACGGTTCACTCAGGTGCGCGCCGGTGAGCGGGAACTTCGTCGTCGCGTGATCGAAAGTTGAGGGGCTCCACGCCTGTGCGTTGTGGCAGGTCGTGCAGTCGTGCGCGAACTGCGCGCTCACGTGGTTCGGCTGCTGCGTGGCGTTGAAATCGCTTTCGTGGCACTGCCAGCAGTCCGTGTACGTCAGATTGTAATTCCCCCCGATGTGGCACGATTCGCAGGGCTGCGTACGGTGCGCGCCGTCCAGCGGGAACTGCGTCGTCGCGTGATCGAAGGTCGAAGGCCGCCACGCCTGCGCGTTGTGACAGGTCGTGCAGTTGTGGGCGAACTGCGCGCTCACGTGATTCGGCTGCTGTGTGGCGTTGAAATCGCTTTCGTGGCATGTGGCACGACTCGCAGGGCTGCGTGCGGTGCGCGCCGTCCAGCGGGAACTGCGTCGTCGCGTGATCGAAGGTCGAAGGCTTCCACGCCTGCGTATTGTGGCAGGTCGTGCAGTCGTGCGCGAACTGCGCGCTTACGTGGTTCGGCTGCTGGGTCGCGTTGAAATCGGTTTGGTGACACTGCCAGCAGTCCGTGTACGTGATGTTGTAATCACCGTTGATATGGCACGACTCGCATGGTTTCGCGAGGTGCGCTCCGGTGAGCGGAAACTGCGTCGTCGCGTGATCGAAGGTCGAGGGCTTCCACGCCTGCGTGTTGTGGCAGGTCATGCAGTCATGGGCGAACTGCGCAGTCACGTGGTTCGGCTGCTGCGCGGCGCTGTAATCGCTCTCGTGGCACTGCCAGCAGTCCGTGTACGTGATGTTGTAATCGCCGTTGATATGGCACGACTCGCACGGTTCGGCGAGGTGCGCACCTTCGAGCGGAAACTGCGTCGTCGCATGATCGAAGGTCGAGGGCTTCCACGCCTGCGTGTTGTGGCAGGTCGTGCAGTCGTATGCGAACTGCGCCGTGACGTGGTTCGGCTGCTGCGCGGCACTGTAATCGCTTTCGTGGCACTGCCAGCAGTCCACATACGCGAGGTTATAATCGCCGTTGATATGACAGGATTCGCACGGCTCGGCAAGGTGCGCACCCTCGAGCGGAAACTTCGTCGTCGCATGGTCGAAGGTCGCGGGTTTCCAGGCATCCACGGTATGGCAGCGCAGACAGTCGCGTTCAAACTGCGAGGTCACGTGATTCGGCTGCTGCGCGGCGTTGTAATCGGACTCATGGCACTGCCAGCAATCCACGTAGACGATGGTGTAATTGCCGTTGATGTGGCAGGAGGCGCAGGGCTCGGCGAGATGTGCGCCCTCCAGCGGGAATCTGGTCGTCGCATGATCGAAGGTGGCCGGTTTCCATCCGTCCATCGAATGACATTGCAGGCAGCCATGATCGAAGCCGCCCGCGGCATGATCGGGATTGACGGCGCCGCGATAGTCGCTTTCATGGCAGACGAAACACTCGAGCGGCGTGCCCGAGAAGCGCAGGCCGACGTGACATTCGATACAGTCGACCGTACGGTGCCTCCCGAGAAGCGGAAAGCGCGTCCGGTCATGGTCGATGCTGACGGGCATGCGTTCAATCGGCTGCCAGGCTTCCGTGTTGTGACAGTCCTCGCATTGCTGGGTAAACCCGAGAAGCTGGTGGCTGGGCTGGGATGTCCGGTTGTAATCCTCCACGTGGCAGCCCTGGCACTGCAGCGGGAGACCCGCGTACTGTCCGTTCACATGACAGGACTGGCACAAGGCGCGCTGATGCGCCCCGGTGAGCCGGAAGCTCGTGAGGTCGTGGTCGAACTTCGCCGGACTCCAGGCGTTCATATCGTGGCAGCTTTCACAGTCGCGCGAGAACTGTCCTTCGCTGTGATTCGGGAACTGTACGCCCATGTAATCGCGCTCGTGACATGACCAGCACTCGGTGTCGAGCTTCGAAAACCCATGGGTGTGGCAGGACGTACAAGGCGTGGCGGCATGCGCACCGCGGAGCGGAAACGCCGTGGTATTGTGATCGAAGTCCCCTTTCCACCTTCCGCTGCCGGGATCGTGACACAGAGCGCAGTCGCGATCGAAGCCCCCTTCGAGATGATTCGGCTCCCGGGCTCCCTCATAGTCCGCCTGGTGACAGCTGAAGCACTCGGTCGACGTGTTGACGTACTCGTGCACCGCCTGGTTGAGGTGACAGGACTGGCAGTCGGCCAGGGCGTGCGCACCGACAAGCGGAAAACGGGTGAGCTGATGCCGTGCGACGGCTTCGTTCGGCGCGCGCCAGCCCGCGGGAGTATGACAGTCGCCGCAGCGGTTTCCCAGTTCTCCCTTGTGATGATCCTTGTGGCAGGATGCGCAGTCCGTCTTTATTTCGCTGAAAGGGACGCCGGTGTGGCAGGCGTTGCAGGACGCGGAGGCATGGTTGCCGGCGAGCGGATAGCCTGTCTGCTTGTGATCGAAACTGATTTCCTTCTTCAGCGCATGCCAGGAACTCGTCGTGTGACAGGCCATGCAATCGATCCCGAAGGTCCTGTGCCCTTTCACTGCCAGCGTATCCGCTTCCTGGCTCATGGCCGTGACGGTCGCGAGCATGAAGATCATAAAGAGAAGCAGTCTGTGCATAACGCCTCCGGAAGTAGCTTCGCTTGTCATCTGCCCGTCGTATGGCAGGTGGCGCATTGGAAATCGAGCGGTCGATACCGGACGAAGGAAATACCGTCCTGAATCTCGGATTTGTGACAGCGCGTGCAGGGCAGGTCCGCATGCTTGCCGGTCAGTGCGAATCGCGACATGGTCGCATGGTCGAAACGGACGCGTCGCCAACCATAGGTTTCATGGCATCGCGCGCACTCCGTCGTTCCGTCCGCTTCGGCGAACTGCCCCCGGTGCGCATCGGTATGACAGGCGCCGCAGCGGGTATCCGGGAAACGGAACCGCACCGTTTCCTTCCCGTCGATGAGACCGCGCGTGTGGCATTTCTCACAGAGCAGATCACGGTGCAGTCCTGTCAACGGGAATTTCGTATTTGCGTGATCGAATTGCCAGACATGCCAGCTTTCCACGTCGTGGCAGCCGGTGCAGCCCTGCTCGGCGACGCGGGCGTCGAACTGCCCCGCGTGCGGATCCGCATGACACCCCCGGCACGAGAGATCCGTCCATCGGAAGCGCGGGCTCTGCTTCCCGTTGATCTCGATGTTTTCGTGACAGCGACCGCAGGGAATTGCCTCGTGCGCCCCCCGGAGCGGGAATCGCGTAGCGGCATGCTGCGCGGGTTCATATCGCGACGGGGTGAAGCCCTGCACCGTATGGCATGCGTCGCATGCGCCCGCATCCTTGCGGTCGGCGAACTGCCCTTCATGATAATCGCGGTGGCACGTGGTGCAGCGGCTGAGATCGGCGTCGCGGTATTTCGCGAAGTCCCCGCCGGTGTGGCAGGCCGCGCACGCGACGTTGGCGTGGCGGCCCTCGAGCGGGAAGTGCGTCCGGGCGTGGTCGAAGCTGCCTTCGGCGATGCGCAGCTGCTTCCACCCGGCGGGCGAATGACATTTGCGGCAGTCGCTCCCGAACGCGCCCTTGTGATGATCTTCATGGCAGGCGGTGCAGGCACTGAACGATATGCCCTTGAACTGGATGTACCGCGTATCGCCGTTGCGCTGCTTACCGTCGTCCTTCTCCGGATGGCATTTCCCGCAGGTCACCCCCGCATGCCGTCCTTCGAGCCGGAACCGTGCGCGGTCGTGGGAGAACCGTGTCTGTTTCCAGCTTTCCGTGCCGTGGCAATCGGCACAGCCCTTGAGCTGACCGCGATGCTCGTCGTCATGACAGGTGGCACAGTCGGTGGAAAGCCCGAGATAGGTCTGACTGAGGACGGAAGCCCCCTTGCGCCGGATGTCCGCCGCCTTGATGTTCGACGCGGTATGACACTTCCGGCATTCGAGGCTGCCATGCTTCCCCTCGAGCAGAAATCCCGTCTGCTTGTGGTCGAACGAGGAGGGATTCCACCGCACGAGTTCGAATTCCCTGCCATGATGCTCCTTGTGGCATTTCGCGCATTCGAGCTTGCGGGTGAAATAATGGTAGCCCTGCTTCGCGCTGACGCGCGACCGGATTTCGGTATGGCAGGTCAGGCAGTTATCGCGGAATGTCTTCTCGCCGAAGTTGTGGCAGCGGGTACAGTTCTTGACGCCCTCCAGGCTGGCATGCGACGAGGAGAGTTTCCCCGGCGAAGCGATCTGCCCCGCCGCCTGCGCGGAGAAGAGCAGAACGAACATGCAGATATTGAGCAGGCGTCCGATGCGCATCAGAATATCCAGGTATAGCCCAGCGAAACGGTCAGCACGATATGCACGATGAGGATCAGGAACATGATGATCGAGAACGGGAGATGGATCACATGCCAGTACTGGAAGAGATACCGGGCGGTGTCGAAGAACGCGATCTTCCGCACGAGAAGGACTTTCTTCCGTGCGACGCCGAGAACATGGTCGACCTGATCCGCCGGAAGTTCTTCCGCAATGAGCTGCCGCCGCACCGACCGAAACCGCGCGCGGCGCGTGAAATCGTCCCGCACCAGTGCCGACAGCGACCGCAGGGCCGAGACGCTTCCGTCCGCCGGAGGCAGCGTGCTGACGCGGTCGATCATATCCAGTGTCGCGGGGGCAAGGTGAAACTGCGTTCGCAGCCGCATGCGCAGCACCTCGTTTTCCCGTGCGAGTTCATCGAGCGAAAGCTCGTCCCCGTCGGTCGTCTTCGGAATCTGCGTGTAGATGTAGCGGCCGAAAATTCCGCTGAGCGCCACGAAGATCATGCTCCAGAGACTGACCGATACGATGCCGCCGAATTTGAATGTCGAATGAAAAACCACCAGCGTGGGACCAAGCAGACAGAGGAAAATGTGGAATTCGAGGACGTGCTTGATCTTCCCCGTGAAACGGAAGCGCTTGACGCGCTTTCGCGTCGAGTAGATGGCCACTCCCGCCACCATCATCAGCGAACCGATGATTCCGAGTCCATGGCCGAATAATCCGGTGGCGCCCCAGTGCGTCCAGTATTCGGCTTCCTCGCGAATCGAAGCCTGCTCTTCCCGCAGCTGTTCCTCGCTCAGCCCCATGACGCCCAGTCCTTCGCGCATCAGTTCGATCTCGACATCGATATCCGATATCCGGGCCTCGTAATCCGCGAGAATATTCCCGCGCTCCTCCGGCGACGTCAGGTAATAGTGGAATCCCTCGTACCCGACGATAAGTGCGATGCCGATTCCGAGTGTGAACAGTACTGCGATGTACAGGCGATGGACGGTTGGCGACATGACGGCTCGACTGCTTCTGTGCGCGGTGATTTGCAGCCCTTCCCCTTACTTGCCGGCGTGCAAAATTCGGAGTCTGGGAGTCGTATTCGCAAAAACTAGGCAAATCAGGAAACGCACGCAAGCCTTCAGGAAATTTGCAGTGCGGAATTTTCATCTGTATTTTTTTCAGATAACAATTCCGGATCATTCAGCGGACGCGATATGGAAGGTTTTTTCATATTCCTCGTATTCGTGGTACTCGTCTTCGTGACGACCATCCCCTACATGCGGCGCGTGCGCCGGCAGGAGCGGGAGGCGCGCGCGGCGGCGGAACGCGGCAAACTGCACTCGGGCGGTCCCCAGGCACAGCATCCGCATATCGACATCTCGCGCTGCATCGGATGCGGCACCTGTGCGGATGCATGTCCGGAAGGCGACGTGCTCGGCATCATCGCCGGAAAGGCGGCCATCATCAACGGCCACAAGTGCATCGGTCACAGTCTGTGCGCGGAAGCCTGTCCGGTCGGGGCGATCGAGATCGTGATGGCGAACCCGGGGATCAGCGCGGATATGCCGCAACTGACCGAGGAGTACGAAACGAACGTTCCCGGGATGTTCATCATCGGCGAACTCGGAGGTCTCGCACTGATCAAGAATGCCGTCAACCAGGGACGCGACGTCGTCGACGCCATCGCGCGGCGGATCGCGGAGGGCGCTCCCACCCCGGAGGACGCGTCGGATGTCTGCATCGTCGGCGCCGGTCCCGGCGGTATCAGCGCTTCCCTGCGGGCGATAGAAAAGAAACTGCGTTACGTCACGCTCGAGCAGGACGAGCTCGGCGGGACCGTGGCCAAGTACCCGCGCCAGAAACTCGTCATGACCTCGCCGGTCGAGTTCCCGATGTACGGAAAATTCAAGACACTGGAAATCAGCAAGGAAAGCCTGCTCGACTTCTGGAATACGGTATTCGAGAAATCGCAGCTCGCGGTGCGGACCTTCGAAAAAGTCGACGACATCGCGCGCGGCGAAGACGGCATCTTCACGGTCACGACGGCACTCGGCAGCTACCGTGCGCGGTATGTCATCCTCGCCCTCGGTCGCCGCGGAACCCCGCGGAAGCTCGGCGTTCCGGGAGAACAGCAGCCGAAAGTGATGTACAGCCTGATCGAGGCGGATGCGTACACGAACAAGAACATTCTCGTCGTCGGCGGCGGCGACAGCGCGGTGGAAGCGGCCATGGGACTGGCACATCAGAAAGGAAACAAAGTGATGCTCTCCTACCGCAAAGACGACTTCGCCCGTATCAAGGAACGTAACGCCCAGCGGATCAAGGAATGCACCGACGCACGGCTGCTCGAGGTCGTCTTCAATTCGAACCCCGTGGCAATCGGGGAGACGTCTGTCACCCTGGAGGTGAACGGGGAGCAGCGGGAGATCGCGAACGATTATGTCTGGGTCTTCGCCGGCGGCATCCCCCCGAATGACTTCCTCAAGAAGGTGGGCATCCAGCTCGGAGCACACGATTTCACGCGCGAAGCCGCCGCGGAAGCAGCTCCGCGGCTGTAATAGCTGGGGCGAAAACCGTATATTTCCCCGACCCGCCTTCGCCGGGACTTACACTTGTATCACGGCACACGAGTATCCATGCACCCTGGAGACAGAGCACGCATTTCCTCATCCCTCACACCGTCTCTGCTTCCCGCGAAGACATTTCTCGCCGTCCTGTTTCTCCTTATCGGAACCCCCTTCCTCCACGCGCAGGATCTGACCGTCGACCGACATACGCCGCGGGCCGCGTTTCGCAGCTACCTGGTCAACATGGTCGCCTACGCCTCAACGGAAAACCAGGGTACGGCCGACAGTGCGATCGCCCGGGCCGTCCGCTGCATCAATCTCGCGGGCATTCCCGTGGGACTGCGGGATGAGCGCGGCATCGAAGCCGCACGCGATCTGAAGTCCTTCCTCGACCGCTTCGAATTCGTCGACCTGGAGGAGATCCCGGAAAACTACACCGGGATGCGTTACGTCTGGCGCAAGCCATCGGCGGAAGCCGAAGTCTCTCTGACCATGGACGCGGACAGTCTCTGGCATTTTTCCCGGAAGACCGTCGAATCGCTTCCCGCGCTTCTCGAACTGGTTCGCGGGCATGAGCTGGTCGAGGGAGTGGAGGCAACCATCGCGCCGGACACGTTTTCGGACTGGGTCCGAAGCCACGTCCCGGAGTCGCTCCGCACGCGCGCCGTGTATTTCGAGAACTGGCATTGGATTGCGCTCGTTCTGATCGTCATCATCGGCCTGCTCGTCGAACGGATCGTGATCTCGCTGTTCAGTTCCTGGGTGCTCAGACTGATGCGCAGGGGGAAAACCTCGTCCGAGTTCCGTCTCGACCGGCAGCTGATCAAACCTCTCGGCATTTTCGCGATGGCCTTGACGTGGTCCCTGCTGCTGCGACCGCTCGATCTCCCGCTGCAGGCCGCGACCATCCTCTTCTTCGCCACCCAGTTCCTGATCGCCGCCAGCGGCGTGTGGGCCGCATACCGGCTGGTCGACCTCATCGCGGGCTACTTCGCCAGTCTCGCCGAACGGACGGAATCGAAATTCGATGACCTGCTCGTCCCGATGATCCGCCGGGCGCTAAAAATCATCGTCATCGCGTTCGGACTCCTCTTCGTCGCCGACAATCTCAACATCGACATCACCAGCCTGCTGGCCGGACTCGGCATCGGCGGCGTCGCATTCGCCCTTGCTGCAAAGGACACCGTCGAGAACCTCTTCGGTTCCCTGACGGTGATGTTCGACAAGCCGTTTGAAATCGGCGACTGGGTCAAGGTCGGCGATCTCGAAGGCAGCGTCGAGGAAGTCGGCTTCCGGTCGACACGGATTCGCACGTTCTACAATTCGCAGATCACCATGCCGAACTCCCGCCTTGTCAGCGCCGCGGTAGACAACATGGGCCGCCGGAAGTACCGCCGGATCTCCGCGAAGCTGGGCGTGCAGTACGACACTCCGCCCGAAAAAATCGATGCCTTCTGTGAGGGCATCCGGGAACTGGTGCGGAGACACCCGTACACCCGCAAGGACATGTATATGGTGTATTTCAATGAATTCGCCGATTTCTCCCTGAATATCCTGCTCTACGTGTTTCATGAAGCGCCCGACTGGCCGACCGAGCTGCGCGAGCGTCATCGCCTCTTTACCGATATTCTCCGCCTCGCGCAGCGACTCGGGATCGCATTCGCCTTCCCCACACAGACCGTGCATATCGCCGGCATGCCGGATGGGAACAGCGACACCGTGCCGCTGCCGTCGGCGATGCAGCAGACGCGCGACACCGCCTCCGCGCACCAGGCAGGGCCGGGGGTGACAGCGACAGCCGGCAGCGCCGCGGACCTCGGACGGCAGGAAGCGGACGCGCTCATTCGGGAGTTCTGGGGAGATGGCGTGCAGCCGCCCGTGACGTTCGGCGACATCGCCAGTATGGCCCCCGCGCGCGGCGTTTACGAATCCACCGAAAACCAGAACCATTGATCCGCCCACACGGAAAGGCAGTGCCGTATGAGATACTCCAGCGCCATCATGCAGATGAAATCGGATCACCGCTACGAGGACGCGGTGCGCATGCTCGAACAGATCGTGCGCGGGGAGGTCCCTGACTACGCGCTGCTTTCACAGCTCTACGGCGTCCAGCAGGCGAACAGCCTGCACTCGGTCATCGGCCGCTTTCTCGAGGAGCACGCACGCGACTTCGGCACCCCGCGACGGAATCAGCACAACGCGTCGACCGAGATTTCGGATGCGCGCAGCCAGATCGAAGAATCCGCCGATTTCCAGCAGCTGCAGGAACGCCTGCTGTTCGGCGAACTGCCCGAGATGCGTGAGCTGCTCCCCTTCTACGGCAAATACGCCAGTGAGGTGCGCAGCATCCTGCAGCTCTTCATCGGCCACGAACTGAAACGGAAGTGCGGCATCACCTCCGCGGCACACCTGAACCGGGTCGGCGTCGTTGTCGGAAAAATGGCTCTCGACGCACCGGGCGAGCACCTGTACAGTACGGTCGGGTTCATGCATGACGCACTGGAGGACCTGCTCGATATCGCGCGGGACGAACACGGCTACGTGTACGGAATGCACAGTTACCAGCGGTTTCTCGATCGCTATGTTTCACCCGAACTGCACTCGCATCTGAAGCTCGTGACCAATTTCTACGACCTGCTGCTGGCGGAAGTCCACGACCGGCTGAAAAACGAGGGCAGGTACATGAACAAGGAAAACCTGATGTGGGCGCTCGAGGACATGTACATGCACGAACCTGTCGAGGTCCATCCCTACCTGGAGAAGCTGCATTACATCATCGAGGACGCCGCGCTGGAGGGCGACGTGTACAGCCAGGCGAAATGGAAATGCTACAGCGAGCTGTATATCCGCGAGATGGCGGTGTACACGCATTCGCGCGGCGATTACCGGACCTTCGAAATCAAGGCTATCGATCTTTCGGACAACGGACACGGTCGTGACGCGCTTTCGATGTCGTCACGGGTGAAAAACCTGATCAAGCATCAGATCTACGCCAACTACGGAACGCGTCTGCAGTCGACCTGGCACGGGCTCAACAACCGCGTCGCGGAACTGCAGGAAGACGCGCTGGTGCACGCCGAACACATCATCATCGGGGATCTCCTGCAGCAGCAGTCGTACCTGGATTTCGCGGTCTCGACCCTGCTGAAACTGCTTTCCCTCAAATCCATTTTCTTTACCGACCGGTAACGGAAATGGTCCGCTTCGCAGCGGACCATTTCCCATTTCGGCCCCGAGCCGTCTCGGGATACTTCAATGTTTGATGAATCTTCGCGTGAGTATGCGCGAAGCGGTTTCCACGCGGAGAACGTAGATCCCCGCCGGCGCACCGCGAAGATCGAAGGTGTGCCGGACGCGGCCGCCCGCATGGGATGCATGACTGTCCATTTTCTGTCCGAGCATGTTGACGATATCCATCCGCACGTCCGACAGCCCCGGTCCGTCGACCATGACATTCACCAGGCCGTCGGTCGGATCGGGATAGATATCGAGCGTAAATCCGCCGGGGAGAACGTCGACCGACGTGACATTCACCTGCAGATCGTCGGACCTGCTGCCGCATCCGAACTGGTTGAACACCTCAACGGCGTACCACCCGTTGACCGCCACGGTGAAACTGCGATTGATTGCGGTGGGAATCGGCAGGCCGTTTCGATACCACTGATACGACGATGCGAGCGGGGCGATCAGCAGCGCGTCCTGACGCGTGATCACCGGTTTCGCGGGACGCTGCTGCAGGGTAATCGTCACATCACGGGATGTCCCGCTGCAGTCTTCGTTATCGTATGCGGTAACCCGATAAACCCCTCCCGTGCGCACCACGATCCGGCTCTGGGTTTCACCCGTGTTCCAGTAATAGGACCTGTACCCGATCGTGGCGGACAGAACGACGCTGTCGCCTTCGCAGAGATTCTGTGATCCTTCAATGGTGATGTCCGGTTCGATCCGGGGCCGGATCTGCACGACGATGGTATCCGATCGCACGATGCAGCCGCCCGGCTCTGTCGCGTCCACCCAGTAGTCGCCTGAGAGCTGGAGGTCGGCAAACCGGGTGGTATCACCCGAATTCCAGCGGTACGCGATATACCCGTCTCCGGCGTCGACATGCACCGATGTGCCGAAACAGGCGACCTGGGCTCCGCCCGGGGTCAGGACCGGCCGCACAGGCGTGGTGATGCTCACCGTTGCGGGCGCGGAGAAGCAGCCGTTGCTGCCGGCGACCTTCACCCAGTATGTCCCGGGCGTGCGGACGCTGATGCGCTGTGTCGTGGCCCCCGTGGACCACAGGTACGAGACATGTCCCGCCTGGGCGTCAAGCGTCAGCGAGTCATTCGTGCAGAGCGTGAAGGACTTGTCCGAGGTGATCACCGCGAGAGGGCGCGGCAGGACAACGACGTCGACCGTGTCGGATTCGGCGGTACACCCTGCCGCGTTGATCGCGCGAACGGCGTATCGACCGCTCGCGGTAACAGGCAGCACCTGTTCCGCGCCGCCGCTGCTCCACCGCCACGACGTGAAGCCGTCGCTGGCCCGGAGGTGCAGCGTATCACCCTCGCAGAACGTCAGCGGACCGTCGGCGGTAATGGACACCGCGGGGTCGTCGAGCGTCACGAACAGCGTATCGGAAAGCCCATGGCATCCGGTGGTATCGACCACATCGACAAAATAGATTCCCGCAGTATCCACGGTGAGCGAGGGCTGCGTCGACCCGTTCGACCACTGATATGCAGCGTAGTTCCCTGATACCGACAGCGGCAGTGAACTGCCGGCGCAGAGCGACACCATTCCCGTGGTGGAAAGCTTCGGAGCAGGGGCATCGAAGAAATCGACCATGAACGGCTGCGACTGCCCGGTCCTTCCCGCGTGATCGGTGACCGCGACGGCGACGCTGCCGCCGCTGCGCAGAACGATGCTCCGCGTCGAATCCCCGGTGGTCCATTCGTAACGGTCATAGGCTTTCGTCAGCGTCAGCACGACCGAATCACCCGGACAGACGCCGTTGGGACCGACTGCCTGGATCACGGGATGGGGCGCCACACCGATGTTGATCCGTCCGCCGAAGAGTGTCGGAATGAGGCATCCGTTGCTCACCGACGCGCCGGTCGGTGAAACGAGGCAGGATGTCGAGTCCGGCCTGTCGATGACGAAAAACTTGAGCGACAGAATCACGCCCGGTCCGTTGACGGTGACGGCGCTGTTCGTCCGCACGACATAGTCGTTGCCGACCGGAATGACGGAAATGCTGGTGTTGAGAAGCGGAGAGCTCCCCGTGATTTCCACATCCTGCAGCTGAAGCACCGACTTGGGAAACGTGAATCCCAGTGCCAGCGGGTGCAGCGTCCCGTGCGGGGAATTGAGAATGGTGATGGGGACGTTGATGAAGGTTCCCGCCAGCGCCTCGGTGTTCAGGATCTGCAGATCGATCATCCCCCTGTCCGACGGATCGTTCGGTTTGGTGAAGGCATACGTTTTCGCGTCACTGCCGCTGCAGAGATTGTCGAAGCCGACCGAGAGCAGGTGCATCCCGCCGTCCTGGCAGCTGGTGCTGTAGGTCAGCCGGCTTTCACGCCCTTCATCGCTGATGTGTTCGAAAATTTCGCTGTAGGTGTATTTCAGCTGCGCGGTATCCGGCACGCTGTAAAAGACTCCGCCGGTGCTGTCGGCCAGCATCTTCATGGTGGCCGTATCGAACGTCGCACCGAGTCCGATCGCGTAAACGCGCACGGAGTACGAACGCGCGAGGTCGATCACGTCCTGCGCCGTGTAACTGCTTGCATTGTCATAGCCGTTGGCGACGAGCACCACCGCCTTGTTGCTGTTCTGCCCTGCGCTGGCAGCATGGATCACCCCGGCGTGCGTTCCGTCGATCATCGCGCGGCTGCCCACGAACCCGAGCGTACTCAGCTGGTTGAGAAGAGTCGATTTGGCGGAAGTCATGGGCTGCTGCAGAGTGACCAGTGAGTTGAAGAACACCAGCGCCGCCTCGTCGGTCGTTCCGTTCATCTTGTTGATGAACGTCGCTCCGGCAATCTTCATGGGCGGATTATAGCTCCCACCCGATCCGCCGCTCGCGTCGAACACGAGGGCGACCGACATCGGGCTGTGCTGCGTCGTATCGGGCGAGTACACGGTGACCCCGGTCACCGGAAGGCCGTCCTCGGTTACGGTGAGGTCCGCCGCCGTATGCGTGATGTTCAGCTGTCCGATGCACGTGATCTGGTAATACGCTTCCACGGTAGGCCAGTTCACGACGCGGACGCGTTTGAGCGTCATCGTCGGCTGCGCGGCGGCGACCGAGACGAGCAGACTGAGGAGGATGTATATACGGATCAGGGACTTCATGACTCTACCTCGAAGCAATCAACAAACAATACCGTACCGAATACCGCAGGGGCAGCAGTGGTGCCGATATCCCCGCCCGGTATTCTATGGTGATGGAATAATGTACGTTTTTTGGCGCGCATTTCCTTCCCCGTCGACCTCGACGAGGATGGAGGCACCGGGCGTGAAATCGAGCATGACAGGGATGCGCTGTCCCTGCCAGTGCACGGTCAGTGCCCGTCGTTCCGTTCCCGCGGCGGCGGCCTGTCCATAGGCGAGCGGATAATGCAGTCCCCGGCTGGCGGGATGAGCGAAAAACAGCCAGGCCGTCTCCCGTTCGCTGCGGCACCAGAAATCCGGAATGTCTTCCCCTTCCACGAGCGGCGGCATTTCCCGGATCGCCGAAGCGTCTTCCCGAACCGTCGGCAGCGCCAGCAGACCGTCCACCGCCAGTTTGTATTCCAGGCTCGAGAGCCGTCCCGATGGGAATCCCGGTTCCGAAGGACGCTGCATCAGGCAGATGTTCAGTCCTTCCGACGCGCGATCGAACAAGGCCCACACGGTCTGCCGGTCGAGGTAGCGTGCGTCCACGTACAGCGTCCGTATCGTCGCATCGCCCGTTCGAAGGCGACCGTCATGCATGATCCCCTTCTCGATCGCCTCGGCGTTGATCCAGAGCGGCTGATACCCCTTCAGCGCCTCTGGCACACGCTGGTAGCGCAGTTCGTACGCGCCCCAGGCCCACGGCATCTTGAGTGAATCGGGCAGTTCGCCCGCCATCCACGCGTCTTCCAGCGGCAGGTATACGGCGACATCGCTGTAGCTGTGTCCCTTGCGCATGACGGCGGAGATCTCGGCCAGGTAGGAATTGAATGCCGGGAGTTCCGCAGCGAAGCCCGCGTCGGGACCGACATGAACCGATGCATAGAATTTCTCATGTCTGCCGGGCGGATTGTAGGGCGCGCCATGCCAGACGATCCAGTTCACCCCGTTTGCAAACAGGGCGTCCGCGAGCAGCTTCATGTCGTCGATCCGTTCCTCGCCCTGATGCGGTCCCGGACCGGGCCATCCTTTCCAGCCGTAGAGGCAGGTGAACGTTTCCGCCGAAACCCGGTGTCTGCGTGAGAGCACCGCGGCCGAGGCCGGGATGCGCGAGAATGCCGGTTCATAGAGTATCGCCTCGCTTTCCGGCACATCGACCCGGCCGTAGGCCGTGAGCAGATCGGTCGGCGATCCGCAGCACTGGACGCGGGTCAGCGCGCCATGTTCGTGCGCCGTCTTCGCGAACGGCGTGTAGAACTCATCGATCACAAGACGGGAAATCAGCTTCATATAGTCATAGAGCACGGGCGCGAATGCCGGTGCATACAGGCTGTCCATCATCGGCAGGATGTCATACCCGTACGCGGTGCGGAATGCGTCGGCGAACCCCGGCGTCCACAGCCGCTTCGTTTCCACCTCCCACGAATCGCAGAACAGGTGCCGTTCCTTCCCCTCCAGCGCCGGCGCGAGCCCGGCAAACATGCGGTCGGCATAGCGCTCCAGCGCACCGTGATCGAGGTGGTTGACCACGCGTCCCCGCCGCGGGTGTTCCCACGTCAGCCGCATCTGTGCCGGAGAGACGCTGTCGCCAAACACCCGCGCGCCGTCCTCGGGCGGCACCATGCTGTCGCCGAAGGGCCAGAGCGTTCCGAACGTGATGTCGCAGCCCAGGTCGATGCTGTCGCAATACGACGCCGCATCCGCCACCGCATTCGACCATCCTTTCGACAGCCACGGGAGCCGCACCGCCGCGCTGTCGCCGTGCAGCGGATAGACGAACGCGATCTCCACCCCGCCGAAGCCGTTCGCTTTCATCCAGTCGAGCTGCGCCCGCACATCCGACGGCTGAATGACATCGGCGAACCACCACCATCGCGTGTACGGACGGGCCGCATGGATATCCTCCGCGTCCGGCCTCCGGGGTTCGCTTCCGGTCTGCGCCCGGAGCATGGACGGGGTCGCCGTCAGCGACAGAAACAGCAGCACTGCCGCGGGCAGCAGCATCTCGGCTCTTTTCATGCATGCCTCGTCTGGATTTCCATGTCAGACAACATGCAGGATTTTGGACAAAAACGGAAGAAAAAGAGAATTGCATTTTCCCCCCGCCGGATCCGCACATTCCCCTTGACAATGAATTCGCCGCAATGTAGATTGAGTTAGACATTTGACTAACTCTACATCGGCCATGTACCAGGAAAGCCTTTTCACGGAAAAAGAGACGCGCATCATCCCGCCGCGGAGCATCTGGAAGCTGCGGCAGAAGGGCGTATATCTCGGCACCAGCGGCTATTCCTATGACGACTGGGTCGGTCCCTTTTACCAGCGCGGGACCCGGAAACCGCAGATGCTGGAGTACTATCAGCATTTTTTCCCGGCGACGGAGCTGAACTACACCTACTACACCATGCCGCGCGCCAGCACCCTGTTCCAGATCCGCAACAAGGCCCCGCATATGCAGTTCAGCGTCAAGGCCCATCAGAGCATCACGCATGAGCGCCGGGCGCTGCAGCAGACCTGGCAGGATTTTGCCGACGCCATGATGGTGCTCGCCGACACCGATCAGCTCGCCTGCCTGCTCTTCCAGTTTCCCTACAGCTTCAAATGCACCGGCGACAATTTCGGCTATCTCGACGAACTGATCGAGTACTTCAATTCATTTAACATTGTACTTGAATTCAGGCACGTTAGCTGGCATAATGAAACAACTTATGCCTACTGCCAGAAACGGAGAGCAACCTTGTGTTCCGTCGATGCTCCCCGTCTTCCGGGACTGACCAGCAGCGTGCTCCATCCCGGCCGGGAACTGTCGTATTACCGTCTCCATGGGCGAAATGCCCAGAACTGGTTCGACGGCGACAACGTGACGCGGTACGATTATCGCTACAGCGACCTGGAGTTGAAAGAAATCATCAGCAATATCATCGCACTCGTGGAGGCATCACAGCATGTTCTACTCTTTGCAAACAATCATCCCCGCGCTCAGGCAGTGGAAACCGTCTGTAAAATCGCCGAAGCTCTGGATGCAAGTCCTGCGCTGGCGGCACTTTAACCGGATTCGTTCAAGCAGGCAGTCCGCACTGGCTTCCTTCTGAATACTTCGTACGGGATGAATTCCCGACGTGTACCGCCAAGCCTTCTGAGGGGGCAAACGTTACGGCAATCATTGCCGGACAAGTCGCCGAGTCCATGATGCGCCGCCTGCGTGGACGCGAAGAATATATACACCCGGAAGGACGTCGGTTAAATCAAGCTGTCGGATATAGTCGACAGTCGGGGCATCCTCGATAAATCGAAGCAAGGACTGCCCGAGAAGATTCGTGAGTTCGAGTGTGATCCTGGCAGGCTTGTTCATGGAAAGCCGGACGGTCACCATTCCAAGGCTGGGATCGGGGTAAACCTGGAATTCACTGACTGTCGGCGGGTGATCGACGGAGGTGGAGAGCACGTTGAATGGATCGGACATGGCTGAACAGCCGTTTTCCGCTGTCACCTTCACCTGGTACGCGCCGAGTTCGTGGATGACGAGAGACTGCCGGGTCTCACCGGGAAGTTCCCTCCCGTCTTTGTACCACTGATGAAATGCCGCCGTGTCGGTGCTGAGCACGCTGTCGGACAAGGTGATCACCGGCTTGACCGGAGCCGGCTTGACCACCACGTAGATGGCCGAGGAGGTTCCTTCACACCCGATCGCGCTCCAGACGGTGACGGCATACGCACCGGGCGTTCTCGCGACGATCCACCGGGTCGTATCGTTCGTTGTCCACAGGTAGGCGGCGAATTCCCCGCTCGCCCCGAGGACGACCGAATCTCCTTCGCAGAGAACTGTCGAACCGTACACGAAAATGCTGGGTGCCGGCGGCTGCTCGACGGTGACGGTGAAAACAGGCAGCGTGATATGCCGTCCCGACGAATCAGAGACGGTGACCGTGTAATCCCCTGCTTTGGAGACGACGATGCTTCGCGACGTGTCGGAGGTCGACCAGAGATACGCCGAATACCCGTCAGGCGCGGACAGTAACGTACTTCCCCCTTCGCATATCACCGAGACACCCGAGATGGTGGGTGAAGGCGTAATGTCGATCTGTCCGGGATCGATGAGCGGCCTGAGACACCCGTACTCGAAACGCGCTTCTTCTGCGGTGACTTCCCGCCGCACAGTGTCCTCTGGGTTCGACGTGGAGAAAATGAGCTCCATCAGCGTCCCGATCCCGGTCAGCAGCTTTCGATCCGTCGTCCCGATCCGTACTCCCCCCTTTATCGGCGTCACTGTGATTGGCATCCCCTCCAGCAGGGTGCCGGGAGTCGTCTGTGCCTGCTTGAAGCGCATGGAAAGAGTGTCGTAGGAAAGCTCGAAGGAGAGCGGATTGAACTGACCGTCCGGCACCGGTGTGTTCAAGTTCAACGGAACCGTGACATCCGTGCCACCGCGGCATTCAGCGTCGCCGAGATCGAGGAACACATTCGTAAACGTCGTCGTGTCCAGAGGCGCGCGGTAGGTCTTCAACTTCGTATCCGCACCGCCGCAGAAGTTCTTCAGCTGCAGGTCCACCGTTCTCATCCCTCCGTCCGCACAATCTCGTTCGTAGGTGATGACGCATTCCTGGAAGCTCTGAAAGATGATCGTCGAAATCTCCTGGTAGATCGCAGGAAGCTGTCCCGCGTTCGGCGTCTGGTAATACCTGCCACCTGTCAGCAGAGCGATCAGCTGGAGCTCGGTCGCGTTGATCCCCGTACCCAGGCCGATGGTGAAGACGCGGATGTGGTGGCGGTTCGCCAGGGCGATGATCTCTGCGACCGTTCGGCTCGACCCCCCGTCACCGCCATCGGTCATCGCGATTACGGCGCGGCAGGGGTTGACGCCGCTGCTGATCATCTCGGTGATCCCCAGGTAGGTACCGTCCCATATCGCAGTCATGTTAAGAACGGGAAGGCTATCGACCGCCGCATGGAGCACGGCCTTGTCCGTCGTCATTTTCTGCTCTACCCACGCCGTACTGGAGAAATACACCAGGCAGGCCTCGTCGACCACGCCGTCCATAAGATCCACGAATGCATGACCGGCCTGCCTGGCCCCGGCATTGCCGGAGCCCGACATCGAGCCCGAGGCGTCAAAAATCAGTGAAACGGAGGTGGCACAGCGCACCTTGGTGGGATCGGGACACCAGAGGGTAAAGTCGCTGACCTCCTCGCCATTTTCGTACAGCGTGAAATTCTCCGCCGTCATGTCGTAAGCGGGATTGCCGCCGCAGCCCACCGAGAAATAGGCCTCGACCGTCGGCCAGTTCACCGATATGCGCTTGAAGTTCAGGTTCGGCTGCGAAACCGCTACACATTGGAGAACAAGACCGGCGATTGCCACGGACAGGATTCTGAGCATAGATCCTCATAGAGATATGTGTCCCGTAACGACGAATCAGAATCTCCAACGACACGGCTGGCGGAAAAAAGTTACAGTGGAGTCTCTCTCCCAATGGCGTGAGACTGCAACTGTGCGCGCAGTCCTTCGATCCGTCCGCGAAGGCATTCGCCTCGCTCTGCCGTCCTTTATCACACACCGGCTTGCCCGTTATATTTCAACCCTTTAGACCCGATTTTCTCATACAATCCGAATGCTGTTCTCATTTTTTTCCGAAAAATCACCGCAATTGTCTTGACAATGACAATTCAGAATTATTACCTTGGAATCGCTTCCATAATTTGTCAGCATGATCTGTCATCCGCACGGAGGATCTATTGGGCGTTACCATATATGATATCGCCAAGGAAGCCAACGTCGGCGTTGGAACCGTTTCCAGAGTACTGAACAACCACCCATCGGTCTCTGCGGAAACGCGTGACCACGTTCTGGCTGTTGCGCAGAAAATGGATTACCGGCCGAACGCCTCCGCGCAGCGGCTCGCCCGCCGGAAAAGCCGGACGATCACGGCGATCATGCCCTATATCACGAATTACTTTTTCGTGGAGCTGCTGGGCGGAATCCAGGACTTCCTTTTCGAGCGTGACTACGACCTCCTGCTATACGGGGTCAACCATCCGAAACAGATTGAAACCTATCTGCAGCGATCGCTGCGGGCCGGCCATTCCGACGGCATGCTCATCGCTTCGATCGACCTCCCGCCCGATTACACGCAGAAATACCTGAAAAACAATTTCCCCATAATCCTCGTCGACCGCTTCAATGAGAATTTCGATTCGTTCTTCGTCCAGAACGTCGAAGGCGCGCATGCAGCGACCCGTTACTTGATTTCGCTCGGCCATACGCGTATCGCGATGATCACGGGCAACAAGGAAACGACACCGACGCAGGAACGGTCGCAGGGGTACCTTTCGGCGGTGGGAGAAATCGACACCGTCCATAACGCGGGGATCTTTTATCCCGTCCTGGAGTCGACGAACGACGGATTCAGCAAGGACGCCGGCTGCGAGATCATGAAAACCATCCTGACGCTCCCCGAAGACAGGCGCCCGACCGCGATATTCGTGGCAAGCGATATCCAGGCGTTCGGAGCAATGCATGCACTGAAGGAGGCGGGACTCCGCTGTCCGGAAGATATCTCCCTGGTGAGTTTCGACGATATCGAACTCGCCAGCTATTACGGACTTTCGACCATGCGCCAGCCGATCCGCAAGCTGGGTGTACTCGCGACAGAACGTCTCTTCGCGCGAATGGACCATCCGAAACTCGAACCCCTTCACCGGCGCTTTACGCCGGAACTCGTGATACGGCAAACCGCCGGGCCCCCCCCATCCCGGTACCGCAACGTCTAAACTACATCGCAACCAGTGCGCAGAACGCTATGAAACGTTGTTTCGCTTTTCTTCTATTCGCCCTCCTCTCCACTGCCGCCCTGCATGCCGGCACCACCGGCAAGATCGCCGGCAAGGTCGTCGACTCGGAAACCGGAGAGGGCATCCCCGGCGTGAACATCATTCTCGTCGGGACCACGATGGGCGCCGCAACAAACCTGGACGGGGAATACACCATCCTGAATGTCCCCCCGGGGACATACGAGCTCAAGGCTTCCGCCATCGGCTACTCCCCTGTCACCGTGAAGGATGTGCGCGTCAACATCGATCTGACCACGCGCATCAATGTGAACCTGGGAGAAGCGGTCGTCGAACTCGGCGCGGAAGTCGTCATCACCGCAACACGTCCGCTGGTGCGGAAAGACCTGACCGCTTCCACGTCCGTGGTGGGCGATGAGGAGATTGCCGCCCTGCCGGTCACCGAGGTCAGCGAAGTACTGAACCTGCAGGCCGGGTATATCGACGGCCACGTTCGCGGCGGACGCCAGGGCGAGGTCGCGTACTGGATCGACGGCGTGCCGGTCACGGACGTCTACGACGGCGGCACGGTTGTGGAAGTCAACAAGAACCAGGTCCAGGAGCTGCAGCTTGTCAGCGGCGCGTTCAACGCCGAATACGGGCAGGCCCTTTCCGGCATCGTGAACATCGCGACGAAGGAAGGAAAGAACTCCTACAGCGGAAGCATCGGCACCTACTTCGGCGATTACGTTTCGTCGAATACGGATGTGTTCCGAGATATCGACAACTTCGATCCGCTCGCGATCAGCAACGTCGATATGTCGCTGAGCGGTCCGGTCGTTCCCGACCTGGTGTTCTTCTCCGTCAACGGCCGGTACAACAATTTCGGCGGCTGGCTCAACGGCATCGACCGCTACAAGCCGCAGAACATCGCGTATATCGACAGCGCGGGAAACTACATCGACAGCCGCGATCCGGCATCGGGACTCGGGGACGGCAAGACCGTGAGCATGAACAGCAGCGAGAAATTCTACGGCCAGGGGAAACTGAATTTCCACATCACCAACGATATCAAACTCTGGTACCAGTACATTTACGACGATGTCACCTACCAGGATTACAACCAGTTTTACGTTTACGACCCTGAAGGGAATCCGACCAACTACCGCGTCGGCCAGACGCATCTCGCGCAGCTGACGCATGTCGTATCCCCCAGCACGTTCTACACCGTCGGCCTGTCACGCTTCGGCAAGAACTTCAAGCGCTACGTGTACGAGAGTGTCGACGACCCGCGCTACGTCCACCCCAATCTCCTGACGCAGATCACCTCCTACAGCTTCGCCACCGGCGGAACGGACCTGTCGCATTTCGAACGCAACACGACGACAACGGTCGGCAAGTTCGATATCACGAGCCAGGTAAATCAGCAGCACCTGCTCAAGGCGGGCCTGCAGATGAGCATGCACGAGCTGTTCTTCAACAATATCACCCTCCGTCCTTCCGAGCAGCAGACCGACTTCGATCCCGCCACCGGCAACCCCTTCATCAATCCCAGGGTACTCGACGTCAGCAGCGTGTATCATGACGAATACACGAGAAAACCGAACGAGTATGCGGCGTACGTCCAGGATAAAATGGAGTTCGACGACCTGATCATCAATCTCGGCGTGCGCATCGACGTCTTCGATCCCGCCGGACAGGTGCTGAACGATCCGACCGACCCCAATATCTTCAATCCCATTCGTCCGGAAAACCGCTTTCGCGACCTGAACGGGAACGGACTGCAGGATGTGGGAGAACCCGACGTCACCCTGGCGGAGCGAGAGGCGTACTGGTATCACGACGCGACAGTCAAGTACCAGGTCAGTCCGCGATTCGGAGCGGCCTTCCCCGTCACTGACCGCGGCGTTCTCCATTTCTCCTACGGACACTTTTTCCAGGTCCCCCGGTTCGAACTGCTCTACACGAACCCCTTCTTCAAACTCGGATCGGGAACGGGCAACCAGGGAACGGTCGGGAACGCCGACCTCGAGCCGGAGCAGACTATCAACGCGGAAATCGGGCTGCAGCAGCAGCTCAGCGACGACATTTCCCTTGACGTCACCGCGTACATCCGCGACACCCGCAATCTCGCCGGAACCCGTTCCGAGCAGATCATCATTTTCGGCGGATCGGCAACCTATTCGAAAGTCGTCAACAGCGACTTCGCCTACACCCGCGGCATCGTTCTCTCTTTCAACAAGCGCTTTGCCGGCGGTCTCGCCGCGTCGCTGGACTACACCTTCCAGATCGCGCGCGGAACTGCCTCGGATCCCTACGCGGCGCAGCAGGCCGCGAGCCGTGGCGATCTTCCCGAAGTGCAGCTGACCCCGCTGAGCTGGGATCAGCGGCACACGGTGAACGCATCGGTCTCGTACGCGGGACCGTCGTACGGCGGAAGCCTGATCATCCAGTACGGAAGCGGGATGCCCTACACGCCGCGCAGAAGCGACGACATCACCTCGCTGATCACCAACAGCCAGATCAAGCCGTCGACGCTGAACGCCGACCTTCGTCTGTACAAGACGCTGTCGCTGGGCTGGACCGATCTCGTGGTTTTCCTTCGCGTCTTCAACGTCTTCGACGTCCTCAACGAGTACGGCGTGTTCGACGATACGGGGCGTGCCGGATATACGACGGATCTCGCGCGCATCAAGGCCCAGAACACCCCCGAGTACGTGAACACCATCGAAGCATGGTTCAACAATCCCACGTTCTACTCCGAGCCGCGGCGCATCGAGCTGGGGCTGAACCTGGAATTCTAGGCGAGGCGACCATGGCACACGAAAGACAAGAAATTCAAAATCCTGGCAATCATCGAGCTTTTATGAAACGACTTCGGTACATCTCCGCCTGCCTGCTGATGCTCCTGCTCGGCATGCAGGCATTCGCGCAGAGCGGTCGCGAATACCGGCGCTCAAACGTGGTCGCGGGAAATCGCGTCAAAACCGTTTTCGGGAACTGGGGCGTCATCGGACAGCCTGCGACGGGCGGCCCGCGCGGATCCTGGATCTACGACAACAACGGGTATCTCGGCGATGTGAGTCCTTTCGTCGGCGCGGAAGTGCAGTACGATGGAAAGACCTTCCACAGCGTGGTCACCTCCCCGGTGGATCGTCCGACGAAACGGCGTGACGAGTCCCCGGCGGGCATCCCGTGGACCTGGGAACCGGTTGCGGGATATTTCAACACGAGCCAGGACGGGGTCGCGCTCTACACCGACGACAAGACCTGGCCGTCGTTCTGGCCCGACAAGCTCAACGACGCCTCCGATCCAGGCTGGCGCGGTTCGTGGAACGGCTTCTTCGGCAAGACCTCCAGCAGCGACGAGGAGACCTTCTTCGTAATGGACGACAACAACGACGAGCGCTACAATTTCGCATCGAACAATACCCTCGGCGTTTCGTTCAAGCCGGACTCACGAAACCTCGCGCGCAACGGCCTCGCCCTCGAAATGCGCGTGCGTGCCCTGCAGTGGGCGCAGTTCCTCGCCCAGGACAATATTTTCTGGCTCTATGAAATCAAGAACACCGGGACGACGAATTACAACCGCGCCGTGTTCGGCATGCTCGTCGGAACATACATCGGCGTAACGGGCAACGACGGCACGCCGCAGGAATACGATGACGACTTCTCTTTCTTCGAGGTCAGTCTCGATCTCACCTATACCGGCGACTACCCCGACAACAACAGTCGCAACCCGAGCTGGGTCGGCCCGGTCGGCGTGGTCGGCTATGCCTTCCTCGAAAGTCCGGGAAATCCGTTCGACGGTATCGACAACGACAATGACGCGGGCTTCGCGGCATCGGCCCCGCTCTTCGCTCCGGAAAGTTTCGACTCCACCACGATCAGCAGCGGCATGACGGTTGTCGTCATCGACGACAACTACGAACGCAGCACGGTCGTCATCGGATCGGGACAGACGACGGTCTCCACCCGGGGACTCGATCTCCTGATCGAACCGGGCGTGACCCGCCTGGCCGAAGGCAACATCATCACCGACGCACAGGGAAACAGCATCGTCAACCCGAATGCCTACGACGGCATCGACAACGATCTCGACGGCGTCATCGATGAAAACTACTTCCTGCATTTCCGGCAGGTGAAGCGCGACACGCAGGGCAATACCCTTATCGACCTGCTCCGCCCGGTCCGCTACGCGAACTATGTCACCGGCAGCGGAAGCACTGACCTGATGCTCGACGAAAAACGCAACGACCTGATCGACAATGACGGAGACTGGAACGTCGACTTCGACGACACCGGGCGCGACGGCGTTGCCGGCACCAACGACTACGGTGAAGGTGACGGATCCCCGACCTCCGGATATGAATTCGGCGGATTCGATACCGGACTTCCCGGCGAACCGAACATCGACAAGACCGACGTCGACGAGAGCGACCAGATCGGCCTCACCTCGTTCCAGTACTTCACGCCGGCGAGCGACATCACCCTGGCCGACGATGAAGAGCTGTGGAAGCGCATGGCACCGGGCTTCTTCGACGTGCCGAAATCAATTATCAACAACCGTCCGCAGCGCGGAGAAGACGGAGACTTCATTTACGGTTCGGGACATTTCCCGCTGCTTGCGGGAAACATCGAGCGTTTCTCCCTCGCCTTGGTATACGGCGGCGGACAGGGCGGATTCGACACCGACCTGCAGGATCTGCTGAAGCATCGCGAAACCGTGCAGAAGATCTACAACAGCAATTACCGCTTCCCTGTCGCACCCGACAAGCCCACGCTGACCGCGGTGCCGGGCGACGGCGAAGTCACGCTGTACTGGGACCGCAAGGCCGAACGTTCGTTCGATCCGGTGTTGAAGGAATATGATTTTGAAGGCTACCGGATCTACAAGGCCACGGACCCGAATTTCATCGACGCCGCGAAGGTGACCGACGCCGATGGGAATGTGGTCGGATTCAAACCGATCGTCCAGTACGATCTGAAAAACAACATCCAGGGGTACTTCCGTCCCAGTCCCGCCCTCTTCGAGACGGTTTCAGGTCGCTCGTTCAACCTGGGCACGAATTCGGGACTCGAGCACACATACGTCGATCATGACGTCGAGAACGGCCGTACCTATTACTACGCGATCGTGGCATACGACCGCGGCAACGAACTCACTGACATTTTCCCCGCGGAGAACTCCAAGCGCATCCGCCTCACCGCGACCGGCGCGCCGGAAGTCGACGTGAATACCGCCGTGGTGGTTCCGAATGCCCCGGTCGCAGGATATGTCGCACCGCTCAACGGCGTGAAGATCACTTCCGCATCGTCGGTGGCGACCGGTGAACTCAGTTACGAGGTCGTGGATCCGCTGCGGCTCGAGCCCAATACCTATCAGCTGACCTTCCAGGACGTGATGTCGGACGAGGTGGATAATGATCTTGACGGCATCATCGACCAGGAGGACTTCCAGGAGCTGGCCCAGATCACGACCACCTATACCGTCCTCAACAAAACGCAGCAGGCCCACACGATCATCGTGACGGACACGCTTCCAGTCAAGCTCCCGCATGGGAACATCAATGCCGCCGACGTGCTCGTGAAGGACGCTTCGGGTCCGGTGGATCCCTCGCGTTACCACATCGATGCACGTCGCGGCGACATCCGCGCCGCGTCCCCGGGCAGCCTTTCCGGGGAGTACGAGATCCTTTACACCTATTACCCGGTGTACCGGAGCCCGTACATCCTCAACAGCCCGTACGTCTCCGAAGCCATCGATTCCGACATCTTCGACGGTCTGCAGCTGAATTTCCGGAACGACTGGCAGATCCGGCTGGTCGATTCCACCTCGGGATTCAATACCGGCGCGAGAAGCATGATCTTCACCTTCGCCACCACGGATATCTTGCTGGGGCCGGGCGATACGCTGCGCGGCGCGCGGTATCCTTCCGACTACGAAATCCGCTTCGCATCGTCGGTTGTCGACACATCCGCGCCTCTGTACGGTTCTCCCGCCATACCGGTCAATTTCACCGTGTTCAACGTGACGGAGAATCACCGGATCCCCTTCATTTTCGTCGATACCGACGGCAACGGCGTTCTCTCGAAGACCGACCAGCTGGCATTCTTCGATCTGAAACGCAGCGGCGATCCGTTCTTCACGTGGATCATGGCCTTCGAAAACCGTCCGAGCGTCCCCAGCGACACTGTCTTCACGTTTTCCGACGGCGACCTGGTTGTCCTCAACACGACCAAGCCGTTCCGGAACGGAGACGTATACGAATTCGTCCCGTCGCTGCCGGAGGTCGATGACGGGCTGGCCCGTGACCAGCTCAGCCGCGTGCGCGTCGTACCAAACCCTTACGTTTCGGCAACCACACACGAATCGCCGCTGCCTCCGGGCATCACGACCGGCCGCGGTGAGAGAAAGATCGATTTCATTCACGTGCCCGCACAGGCGAAAATCAGCGTCTTCACCGCGCGCGGAGAGCATGTGATCACCCTGCGCCATGAAAGCGCCATCGACGACGGCACCGTGACATGGAACCTGAAATCGAAAGAAAACCTCGACATCGCCTACGGCGTGTACTTCTATGTGCTGGAGTCGCCGGCCGGCGAGAAATCCGGTAAAATCGCCATCATCAAATAGCCAGAACACGGAGAGCTTATGAACACCCTGCTACGATCCGCTCTGTCTGTGCTGCTGCTTGGCGCAATGCTTCTCGCAGCTCCTTCAGCGCTGCAGGCGCAGAGCAAAGTCGGTACGACCGCGGCGCCGTTCCTCGGCATCGGCGTGGGACCCCGTGCCATGGCGATGGGCGGCGCGTTCGTCGCGCTGGGCGACGACGCAAGCGCGATGTACTGGAATCCCGGCGCCCTGTCCACTGTCGGCCACAGCCAGGTGATGGCCTCGCACACATCATGGCTGGTGGAGACCGACTTCAACTGGGTCGGACTGACGCTCGCGCTCGATGCCAATAACGCGGTCGGGATCAGCCTGACACAGCTCGACTACGGCGAGGAGGACGTCAATACGGTCACGATGCCGGAAGGCACCGGGGAACGCTGGACCGCCCAGGATCTCGCCTTCACCATCACGTATGCACGCAATCTCACCGACCGGTTCTCGATCGGCGGCAGTTTCAAATACATCTCCCAGCATATATGGAACGAGAGCGCTTCGACCATTGCCTTCGACGTCGGTCTGACTTTCCGGACGCCGTTCGACGGACTCCGCCTCGGTGCCGTCCTCTCGAACTTCGGCGGCGATATGCAGCTGGACGGGAAGGATCTCACGCGGCGCATCGATCTCGATCCGGAGAACACCGGCAACAACGAAACGATTGTCGCAAACCTGAAAACAGATTCCTGGGAACTCCCCCTCTTCTTCCGCGCGGGCATCTCCTACGACCTGCAGCGCAGCGACCTGTTCACCGCGACGATTTCCGCCGACGCCGTGCGTCCCAACGACAACAACGAGCATGTCAACCTCGGCGGCGAGTTCGGCTATCGTGACATTCTCTTCGTCCGGGTCGGCTGGAAGGCGCTGTTCCTCCAGGATACCGAAGAAGGACTCACCGCCGGCTTCGGTCTGCACTACCCGCTGTTCGGAACGACCGCCGCCGCGCTCGACTACACGTATCAGGACTTCGGCATTTTCAAGAGCGTACAGACCATCAGTCTTGCAGTGGACTTCTGAAATAGATTTTCCGCACAACACACTCACCATTAACCGGAGGTTTCATATGAGAAAAGGCACAATGCTTCTCGCTATGCTCCTGATGCTCATGACGAGCGGGTTTGCGCTGGCGCAAACCGTCAACGTCACGATCATCGCGAACACGGCGACGGTGCCCGACACCCTGTGGCCCGACAAGGCCGTCGTCCAGATCCGCGGCGATACCGCACCGCTGACCTGGGACGGCAGCACGGGCGTGACGATGCAGAATATCGGTGGCGATTACTGGACCGCGACGGTCGCGTTCCCGGCAAATTCGACCATCAACTACAAATTCTTTACCAATGCCGTGGACGCAGCCGGTGACAACGAGCACAAGGGCTGGGAAAACGACATTGACCCGGACGGCAATCGCGTGCTTGTCACCGCGGACCAGGACATCGTGGTGCCGCTGCAGTTCGTGAACGGCTCGCCGGACAGGCACGAGCAGTTCTGGCGCCCGTATCCCCCGCAGATGGATAGCATCGCAGTCTGGGTGCGCGTCAACATGCAGGGCTGGGAAGGCTTCAACGCAGCGACCGATAAAGTCGGCATCCGCGGCGCCGCTTCTCCCGACTACCTCGGCAACCTCAGCTGGGGACATACCCTCTTCCTCAATCCCGAGCAGCCGCATGGCAACGGCGGCAGCCGGCAGTACACCGCCGAGAATTTCTATTCCGGTCTCGTGCTGATTCCGAAGTCCGAGGTCAACGCAAACGACGTGATCGAATACAAGTTCGTGATCGCCGGCTCCGGCGATCCCGACGCGGATCCCAAGACCTGGGAAAGCCGCAACAACCGCAGCTTCACCATCGACGCGGCCAAATCCGACCGTACCCTGCAGTGGGTGTGGTTCGATGACGTCGCACCTGTTCCCTTCAAGGGCAGCGATACCGTTACGGTCAACTACACGGTCGACATGAGCAAGGCCATCCAGGAACGCGGTTTCCGCACCGGCGATACCCTGTTCGTGCAGGCCGGCTGGAGCGGCACGGCGCGCGATCTGAACGGTGTCAGCCCGACCCGCACCATCCTCACCAAACAGGGCTTTACCAACACCTACGTGGGAAGCGAGACGCTGGTGCTCCGCAAGGGTTCGACGGTGTACTACCAGTACTACGTCCAGAAGGACGGCCAGGACATTCGTGAAACCTACTTCAACTTCGACGCGGATCCCGCCGATCCCCTGGCAGAGCGCCGCACTTTTGTTCCCGAGTCCGACATCGTCGACCTCACGGACAACGAAGACAGCCAGGTCAGTCCCAACCGCATGCCGCGCTTCCGCAACACGAGCGTGCTTTCGCGTGCGGTGAACGTGACGTGGGAACTCGACATCCGGCCGGCGATCTACCAGGTGCTCGCGGGCGACACGCTCAAGGATATCCAGGGTGTCGACAATGTGACGGACCCTGCGGCGATTCTCGCCGACGGCGTCTGGATGAACGGTCCCGCAACCGGCGGCTGGACCACGTGGGGCCTGCAGCTTCGCGAGGATCTGCCGAAGAAGATGTATGACGACGGCACCAACGGCGACGCCGTGGCCGGCGACAGCATCTTCACCGCCATCCTGGCCTACGCGGCGGACAGCACCGGTTCGAAGAGATTCATCGGACAGGAGTACAAGTTCGGCATCAACGGCGGCGACAATGAAGGCGGTTTCGGCAACAACCATATCGCCAACATCGACGACTCACAGGACGATGTTACCATCCGTACCCAGTGGGGTTCGATCGATCCGAAATTCTATGACGCGTGGGACTTCGACCTGATGATGCCCAAGCCGCAGGTCATGAAAGTCACGATTATCGCGAACACCGCCACGGTGCCTGACACCCTGTGGCCGGACAAAGCCGTCGTCCAGATCCGCGGCGACACCCCGCCCCTCACGTGGGATGGAAGCACGGGCGTGACGATGACAAACATCGGCGGCGACTACTGGTCCGCGACCGTGGAATTCCCCGCGAATGCCACCGTGAATTACAAGTTCTTCACCAACGCCGTCGATGCGATCGGTGACAACGAACACAAGGGCTGGGAAAACGACATAGATCCCGACGGCAACCGCGTGCTGCTGACAACGAGCGGCACCGCGACGCTCCCCGTTCAGTTCGTGAACGGTTCGCCGGACCGGCACGAGCAGTTCTGGCGCCCGTATCCCCCGCAGATGGACAGCATCGCGGTCTGGGTGCGCGTCAACATGCAGGGCTGGGAAGGCTTCAACGCGGCGACCGATAAAGTCGGCATCCGCGGCGCCGCTTCCCCCGACTACCTCGGCAACCTCAGCTGGGGACATACCCTCTTCCTCAATCCCGAGCAGCCGCACGGCAACGGCGGCAGCCGTCAGTACACCGCCGAGAATTTCTATTCCGGCCTGGTGCTGATTCCGAAGTCCGAGGTCAACGAAAACGATGTGATCGAATACAAGTTCGTGATCGCCGGCTCCGATGATCCCGATGCGGATCCCAAGACCTGGGAAAGCCGCAACAACCGCAGCTTCACCATCGACGCGGCAAAATCCGACCGTACCCTGCAGTGGGTGTGGTTCGATGACGTCGCGCCTGTTCCCTTCAAGGGCAGCGATACCGTTGTGGTCAACTACACGGTCGATATGAGCAAGGCCATCCAGGAGCGCGGTTTCCGCACCGGCGATACCCTGTTCGTGCAGACCGGCTGGAGCGGCTCGGCGCGCGACCTGAACGGCGTCAGCCCCACCCGCACCATCCTGACGAAGCAGGGCTTCACCAACACCTATGTGGGCAGCGAAACCCTCGTGCTGAAGAAAGGCGCCACGGTGTACTACCAGTACTACGTCCAGAAGGACGGGCAGGACATCCGTGAAACCTACTTCAATTTCGACGCGGATCCCGCCGATCCCCTGGCAGAGCGCCGCACGTTCGTCCCCGAGGAAGACATCATCGACCTCATGGACACCGAGGACAGCCAGGTCAGTCCCAACCGCATGCCGCGTTTCCGCAACACCAGCGTGCTGGCGCGTGACGTGAAGGTGACATGGGAGCTGGATCTCCGTCCGGCATACTATCAGGTTGCCGCGGGTTCGACGCTGACCGACATCCAGGGTGTCGATAACGTCACGACGACGGACTTCATCACCGCCAGCGGTGTATGGATCAATGGTCCCGCGACCGGCGGATGGACCACCTGGGGTCTCACGCTTCGCGAAGATCTGCCGAAGAAGATGTATGACGACGGCACCAACGGCGATGCCGTGGCCGGCGACACCATCTACACTGCCGTCTTTTTCTATGGCCCCGACAGCACCGGTTCGAAGCGCTTCGTCGGCCAGGAATTCAAGTTCGGCATCAACGGCGGCGACAATGAAGGCGGCTTCGGCAACAACCATATCGCCAACATCGACGATTCGCAGGACGAAGTGGTCATTCGCGCCCAGTGGGGATCGATCGATCCGAAGTTCTACGACACGTGGGATTATGATGCGGGCGGACCGAAGGTCCTTTCCGTTTCCCGTCTCGACGTGGTTCCGACCGGCTACACGCTCGGTCAGAATTATCCGAATCCCTTCAATCCGACCACGAGCATCACGTACATGATCACGAAGTCCGAATTCGTGAGCATCACCGTGTATGACATGCTCGGAAACAAGGTCAGCACGCTCGTCAGTGAGGCGCAGGATCCGGGAACCTACCAGGTAACCCTCGACGCTGCAAATCTTGACAGCGGCACCTACTTCTACCACATGAGCGCGGGAAGCTTCAGCCAGACCCGCAAGATGAGTCTTGTGAAATAGACTTCATCCGCTCTGCGAAAAAACCCCCGTTCCGCTGATGTGGAACGGGGGTTTTCTTTTCCCTCACTCGGTAGTCCGTCACTCGCGGAGAAATTTTTCCGTCGCCGTATGCCCCGCGCTGGAAGCGACAAGCAGATAGAGTCCGCGGCGAAGCCCACTGACATCCAGGGTAACATGTGATAACGCCGCACCGGCGCCCGTCGTATGCGAAACGACACGCTGCCCGAGAAGGTCGTAGATGCGAAAATCGACCGATGCGCTGTCGGCTGTGCCCTGCAGACGTACGTGCAGTTCATTCCGTACAGGAAGCGGGAACAGCGACAGAGAGAATGCTGACGGTACGGAAGGTACCCCGATACCGAGGACGTTCACTGCGAATGCGTCCGACGTGTTCGTGCAGCCCGAACCGTTGCGAACGACGGCCGTATAAACGCCGGTCGACTCGACATGAAGCTGCGTCCCCGTCGCTCCCGGCAGAGCGGCTCCGTTGCGATACCATTGTACCGACGCGCCGGCGGGGACTGTCAGCGTATTATGATCGCGGGTGATTTCCGGCTTGGGCGGGAGCGGATTCACGATGACGCGGAGGTTCTTCGTGACGCCGACATTCCACTGCGCGTCCATCACATAGGCGTAATAAAGACCGCTTGTCCGCACGACGATATATCGGGTTTTCTCGCCCGTGCTCCAGTGGTACGCCGAATACCCCGCGCCCGCATCGAGCCGCACGCTGTCGCCCACACAGAATGTCGTCGCCCCATCCGGGGTGATTTCGCCTTCGAACACCGGAGGAATCCACGGAACGATAAGCGTATCGTCGCAGCTTCGATAGACCGATCCGTCGTTCCGCAGTTCAAAGCGCACCGGAAGCCGATCCCCCCCGAGAAGCGAAACGAGTCGCAGATTCCAGGAGACCGAGGCGTTCTCGCCCGGCGCCAGCGTGGAAGGATTCAATGTCTGTTCGTACTGCTGCCCGCCCTCGATATACAGTCCTTCCGGCAGATGCAGCAGAACCTGTATCGTACCGCTTTGCACGACCCCGTCGTTGCTGACATTCAGCCGCACCGGAAACGGGTTCGGAAGGAAGGCCTTTGCTGTTTCATTGTACTGCAGTGACGGCAGGTCCACGCTGCAGGCAAGGAGCATTCCGGCAGCGGGAACGCCCACCGATGTACAGCATCGTGATTCTTCGAGACCGGTGAAGGCGCTCCGAAGACAGAGTTCCGCGCTGAGGGGGTTCGCCCGCGGCTTCACCGCCAGCTTCCACTGCACGCTGGCCTGCCCCCCCGCGTGGAGGGTATCGATCGATTGGTACTGACTGCGGGGCTCTATCAATTCAAATACCGAATTGTCGTATTCCAGAAAGACAATGCCGTCCGCGGCGTGTATCGTCCCCGAGTTCGCGAGGTCGATACGCACAATAACCGGGTCGGGATCGTAGCGGTGACGCGCGGTGTTCCATGTCAGACTGTCCGGAGCTCCGACCGTGCACTCGAGGACCGCGGCGCTGGCGCTCACGTGCAGGATACCGTCCGAAAACTGCGGAACGATGCAGCCTTTCTCGAAGACCGCGCTCTCGACATGTATCGGATAGTCTGCCGCATCGTCGTGAAATTCGGTTTCAAACACGGCATAACAGAGCGTCCCTGCCCCCTCTATCACGCGGTTGTCGGGTATCTGGACGATCCCGCCGTTCGTGCGATCGGCGATGTCGATTTTCATGCCGGAAAGGAGAGTGCCGGGCGGGGTTTCGACGCGAAGCAGCCGCATCTTCGAGCGGTCGAATTCCAGCTCCAGCCGAAGCGGGTACAGCAGCTCACGGAAAAACGGGGAGCGCAGCTCGAGCGGCATGCGGATCCGGCCTCCCCCCATCCCGCTGGCATCCGCGAGCTGGAATTCGCGCGTCTTGAAGGTGCTGCTGTCATAAGGCGGAATGTAGGTGCGCAGCATCGAAGCACTCCCCCCGCAGATTCCGTTCACCTGTAATTCCACTTCGTGCGGCTTCTCGTCGCCGCAGCGAGGGTCGAAGTCGAGGACGCATTCCTGGAAATAATCATACAGGATCGTCGATATTTCACGATAGATTCCGGCGAGTTCGGATGCATTCGGGGTCTCGTAGTACACTCCTCCGGTCAGCGCTGCCAGCTCCCGCAGGTCGTCGGCCGCGATGTGCTCACCGTAGCCGATGGGAAACACACGGATGTTGTATCTGAGCGCGAAGGGGATAATGTCCTGGAGTCCGTGGCTGGTGGAAGAATTGTCCTCGCCGTCGGACAGAACGATGACAGCGCGACACTGGTTGTGCCCGTTGTTCTGCACGATCGCCAGGGCTCTCCAGATCGCGTCCCACAGCGCGGTGGCGCCGCTTGCCGGGAGAAGCGTTACGGCCGTTTTCAGCAGCACCGTGTCGGTGGTCATCTGCTGATAGGTCCAGACCGACTGATTGAAATGAATGACACAGGCTTCGTCCACGCTGTTGTCCATGTTCCCGACGAAGGTTTTCCCTCCCTCCTTTGCGCCCTCGTTCCCTTCCCCTTTCATGCTGTCGCTGGCGTCGAACACGAGGCCGACCGTGACAGGACAGCGCGAGGTGGGATCAGGACACCAGATACCGAAATCCTGTATCTCGCGGCCGTCTTCGAAAAGGCGCACATCGGAGGGCTGCAGCGAATAATTTTTCACGCCGTTGCAGCCGACGGAAAAGTAGACCTCGATGTACGGCCAGGCGAGACGCGTTCGTTTGAAATTCAGATCCGGCTGCGCGGTCGCCCGGCCCGGATGCAGGAACGCTAGTCCTGTTAACAGAATAATCTGAAGGATGGAGAAAAGACGCCGGCGGAAGGTCTTCTGCAATATCATTTCATTCCAGTATGTGACTCGAGTCCGTGCTTTCGCACTGTCCGTGAGGATACCGGCCGGCTCCCCGCGAAACGGTACCCGGCTAATATAACACTTGAAAAAAGATCAAGTTACACCTTACTCCGGAATGCGTCCGCACGACCGCCGCCGCCGCCCGGCCTGGCCGCGGGAGCCGCCCGCACGGCGATTTTCGGTTTGGATTTTACTGGTCTTCCGCGTAATTTAGAATTCTCTATCACGGCGGGTTAGCTCAGTCGGTAGAGCAGTGGAATCATAATCCACGTGTCGGCGGTTCGAGTCCGTCACCCGCTACCAGCCATCCGCGAGGATGGCTTTTTTTTCTATGCGAAAACACACCATCGATACCATCACCGACCGTCGACGCCAGCGCCTGGAGACTGTGCTGCGCAGACGGCAGACCGATCTGACCATCGTGATCGAGAACGTGTGGGATCCCCATAACGTCAGCGCGATTCTGCGATCCGCCGATGCCGTCGGCATCCAGAAAGTGCATCTGCTCTACACCATCGAGAAGGCGCCCAACCTGAAGCGCCATGGGAAGCAGAGCTCTGCCAGCGCGAAGAAATGGCTCGATTTCCAGGTCCACGATAATACAGAAGCCTGTTTCGCCGCGCTGCGGGAAGACGGGTTCCGCGTGTATGCGTCGCACCTGAGCCGCGAAGCAATCACCCTGCATGAAATCAACTTTGCGGAGAAAACCGCGCTGGTCCTCGGCAATGAGTCCCGCGGGGTCTCGGACGAAGCCTGCGCCCTGTCTGACGGGATCTATGTAATTCCGATGATGGGGATGGTCGAAAGCCTGAATGTCTCCGTTGCGGCCGCGGTGTCGCTGTACGAAGCGCTGCGACAGAGAAACGCAGCGGGATTGTACGATGCGCCTCAGCTCGGGGAGAGCGGCGTACGCGATAAGCTCATCGAATGGGCCTCCCTCTGATCACTTGACGAGCAGCATCCTCCGCACCGTCTGCCCTTCCGCCGTCGTGCAGACCGCGTAGTATTCACCTGCAGGCAGATCCCTCCCTTCAAAGCGGTGCTGATATTCACCGGCACTCATCCAGGCATCCAGAAGCGTCGCAACGATCCGTCCTCCCGAATCCATCACCTGCAGGAGCACCGGACCGTCTGCCCGCATGCTGAATCGGATCGCGGTCCCCGGGGAAAATGGATTCGGATGGTTGGAAAGGTCCGGCCGGGGCCGCATGCGCAGCACGGGCTCGCATATGCCGTCGATCAGAAATCTCGACCAGTTCCCTCCTCCCGCCATGCGGGTATCGACGATGCAGTTTCCGCTCGCCTCGAATGAGGAGACGGGGAGTTCTGTCCGAACAGGTTCTCTCTGCGCTTTTCGGACCCGGACGCGGACAAAGAGCAGGACGGTCTCGCTCTCGCTGTTGGTCCCCCGGACCTTGAATTCGACACGCTCCGCCGCGATCTGCTCCATGATCACGCCCCCTTCGGCGCTGAGCGTCCCCCGCGTTTCCACCCCGACGATCTCATACGGTCTTCCCGTGTAATCCAGGACGACCGACAGGGAGAACGGCGTTCCGGGTGGCGAGGATACCTGGATCCGCAGCGGGACATCCGTGACGCTCCCATCGCCCGGAAGTACGATAAGCGTAGTGTCTCCGAGCGTAAAAACGTCCTCACACGCCTTCACCGTAATCGAAGCCCCGCGGGCGGTAACGGACGTCGGGCATGCGCTTCGCACTTCCGCATCGTGAACCTCGAAGCGTGCCGTCGTGTCATTCGCCCGCGGTACGCCGAGGAAGAGCAGTTCGCAGAGCGTCCCCGTCGGGAGAAAGGGGAAAAAGTCCACGTTGCTGATTTCCAGTACCCCCGGCGGACCTTCAACAATGGTGGGCGGACTTCCCTGCGTCATGGTTCCATCAGAGTTCACCCCGACAAACTGCATGAGGTTACGCTCGTAATCGACTGTCATATAGCATGTTAGCGGCCTCCTGGTCGGGAACTGCTCCGCAAGGGTGATGGGTACGTGGATGGTATCGCGTGCGGTCACGGAGGTGTTTCCCAGTATCTCCAGGGTGACCGGGCTCAGCTGCAGCGACACCGAATAAAAACTGTCTGCCACAGTGGCGAACCCGTTTCCGACCAGTGTCAGATCGATATTCCGAAGGCTTCCGTCCAGGCAGGGATTGCTCGACGTATAGCGCAGGACGCAGGCGTCGGTGATGAGCGTTCCTGCGAGGCCGCTGAACACCTCCGAGAGATCGGTTGCCTCCGGCGCGAAGAAAAACCGCCCCCCGGTGGCCGCAGCGAAACCCGCGAGCGCGCCAATATCCGCATCGATGCCGAGTCCGATGGTATAGACGGGAATCCCCGCGTCCACCGCGGCGGCGATCGCCGGCGTGTGATAGGCTTCCCCGTATTGATTCCGGCCGTCCGTCAGGACGATCAGCGCACGCCGGCCCCGCCGCGGTTCGAGAAGCTTGACTGCCTCGATAATCGCCTCCCACAGACGTGTGCCGCCCCGTGCGACGATCGGGACGAGAGCGCCCTTCACACGCTGCGCGTCGAACGTGAAATCCTGTTCGACGGTGAAAAGATTCCGTAATGTGAGTTCCTGGGTCGAAAAGCTGAAGAGCGCGGATTCGTCCTGCGGTCCCAGAAGGTCGAGAAATGCGCGGATCGCTTTCACCGCTTCTCGCATTTTCGTGCTGTCAGGGTCCTCCCTGTCCCCGATGCGGGCCATGCTGGCGGAACGGTCGAGAAGTATGGCGACGGACAGACGAACACTGTCCCGCGGGCAGTCGAAGTATTCGATACGCTGCGGGATGCCGTTCTCGTCGAGATGCACGCCGCTCAGCGCAGGATGTTCGGATGTCGATGTGCTCGTCACCGACACCTGGAGTTCAACGGTCGGAAAACGGGAGATGTCAATGTCGACGATCCGGGACTGCACCGGGACTGTCTGTGCCGAAAGCGATGCTGCGGTAATGAAAGCGCAGAAACATGCTGTCAGCACCCGCCGCATATCTACCTCGTATAGACGATATTTCTCGTTCTGACAACTTCTCCTTCGCGAAGGACGCAGAGGTAGACGCCGCTGGGCTGTCCATCAGGGGTCCACGTGGCGGTGTACGATCCTGCCTGCTTCAGCCCCTCTTCGAGGACCGCGACGACGCGACCGAACTGATCCACGATTTCGAGACGCATCGGTGCGACGCCCGACACTGAATAGGAAATCCGCGTCTGCTGCGAACCGGCGGAGAATGGGTTCGGCCGATTCTGTTCCAGCGAAGGGTTCGGCCGCAGACGGAGCAGCGGATTGCACACGCCGTCGATGAACACGCGTTCCCCGTACAGTGCGACGGAGGGGAAGCAGTTGTATCCGACCAGCCCCGGAGCGGCCTGTGCGACGGTCACGTCGGAAATTTCAACCTGAACGAGTCGGGCATCCTTGGTCTCGATTGCATTGAAATACACGAAAAGAAGAATGTCGCTGTTCTCCGACGGCAAGCCGGGCTGCGCATCAATGCGAAGCATACCCGGATCGTCGGTGACCGAGAGGTTCATCCGCTCGGATATGCTGCCGTCGATTTCGATATGATCGAATGCCACCAGACTCTGATCATATTTCAGAACAAATGAGTACTCGAGCGTCTGTCGGTAATCCACTCCGGGTGTCATGAGGATCGGCAGACGCAGCACGCCGCCCGACACCGCGACGAGCGTCGTATCGAAACCGATGGTGACCTGCTCCGGACAGCCGTGGATGGTGAAGTTCGTGGGATGCGTGGCCGTGACCATCACGCAATTCTGCTCGGCGTAATCCACGGCAATCGAAACGCCGGCCGGCGCAACGCTGTCGTGATCGAGCATGCGGAAGCGGGGCGTGAACAGGGGCGTCGCGCTTCCGTACGCAATGCCCTGCGTGGGCATGGAATTCGACGCCTCGAACAGCAGGGTCCCCGGCTGGGTTTCCGTGATGCGTATGTCGGCGGGAGGAATGACTCCGGGCCCGGTATCGAGCGCTTCGAAAGTCATGTGCAGCGGATCGTAATTCAGGCGCACGCGGAAACTGATCGGTTCGCCGGAACGTACTTCCCCGTCCGCCATGACCGGCAGCGAATACACGTCGCGGGCTCTCACCACGGGTGGAATATCAACACTCACCGTCAGGCGCGAACGAAGATCGGGCAGCGTATAGGTGAACGAATTTTCGAGATACACGCCCTTGATGTTCGCCTCGACCTTGACATCGCGCATGGAACCGTCTTCGCAGGTATCGGGCGTCGTATACCGCAGGACGCAGCCGATACTGTAGATGCTCTGGATGATATCGGTGAAAATGCGTGAGAGGTCTTCGCTTGTCGGCGCGAAATAGGCCTTCCCGCCAGTACCGGTGGCAATCCGCCGGAGCGTGTCCTGGTCGACACGGTTCGGATCGTTCTGATCCGGGTAAAAACCCAATCCGATCGGATACACCGGAATCCCGGCCTGCCAGGCAAGATCTATCGCCTGCTCCCGCGTATGCCGCGACCGGTTATCGACACCATCTGTCAGGAGAATGATGACGCGCTTCCCCGGCTTGGCCGCGGAATAGCTGACCGCCGTGGCGATCGCGGTGTAGAGGGAGGTCCCTGGGCGCAGATACATGCCGGAAGCCGCATCGATCAGCATTTTCTTGTCCGGCGTGAAATCCTGCTCGAGGTGAAAATCCCCGGCAAAACTCGCGAGGGCGCCCTCATCCTGGGGACGAAGCTGGTTGAAACCCTCGATGAACACCGATTTCGCGCGCCGCCACTTGGTGCTGTCCCAGTCGTACTGGGTCGTGCCCTCACGAAACGACATGCTGTAGCTGACGTCCATCAGGAAGAAGAAGTGAATCTTCTGCGCGCCCTTGAGGTCCCCGCACGCAATCTCCAGGGGCAGCATCCTGACCCCGTTCTCGAACAGCATGAAATCTTCCGCGAGTATGGTGTCCAGCGTTGCGCTGTTGTCCAGAACTTCGAAGGGAATTTCAATCTGCGGATAGTAGGTGAAATCCGGGTTCCCCATATTGAGCTGAAACTGCTGCGCCTGCAGCATGCCGCCCGTCAGGAGAATCAGTGTCGCGGAGAGGATGAATGCGGGGAGCATTCGACGATGGAGACCGGATAAATGCAGCAAGGGGAATCCTCTTTTTGCTGGAGACGCAGTGAGATGCCACCAATAAAGACAAAAATGCTGGAGATTAGTTACAGCAGAATGTCTTCAATCCCCCTCCGGGAATCAAGGAATAAATCCGGGTACTTCCGAGAACACGGGGGCCCCATCCAGACGCCGGAATGAAGCTTACTGCGTGCTGATCCGGAGCTCGACCCGACGGTTGAGGGACCGCGCCTCGTCGCTGTCGCCCGGTGAGGCAGGACGGGCCTCTCCGTACGCATTGACCTTGATGGCTTCGAGAGGAACGCCGAGATCACGCAGATACTTGCTCACGGCGGCTCCGCGCTTGCGGGAGAGGCTGAAATTGTATTCTTCCGTGCCGCGGTCGTCGGTATGGGCATCGAGCGTCACCGTGAAGACGGTTCCGGCGTCCATCAGGGGCTTCAGATCCGTTTCGAACAGGTCGCGCAGTTCCTCCTTGTATTCCGGGAGCACGTCCGATTTATCGAATTCGAAGTATGACACGATGAGGTCTGCGGCCGGCCGGCCTCCGGTCCCGTCTCCCTCATCCGTCGACGCGACCGGCGCGATCGGCGGCAGTCCGAAACTCTTGCGAAACTCGTTGTAATAGAGGAATGACGGGACGGCGATATTGGCCGCGACTTCTTCGTAGCCGGTCGCCGAGGCGGTCATTTCATAGGAGCGGGAAAGTTCGGTCCGGAACTGATAGCGGCCGTTGCTGTTGGTTTCGATGGTAAACGGCGCCCCCTGTGACGGGGTGACGCGAATCCGCGCCTTCGAAATTCCCATCTTCGTGATCGTGTCATATACCACGCCTTTGACGTAGTAGATATACCGCGTGCTGTCCTTGAACGGATTGGGCCATACCGCGTACAGGTCAAGCCCGCCCATGCCGCCGTCGCGCGACGAGGCGATGAACACCGTGTCTTCCCGCGCCGTAAGCCTCCAGAACAGCTCATCCGCGGCAGAATTGAAGGGCTTCCCCACGTTCTTCGGCGGCGACCAGTTCTCCCGCTGCAGAATGCTCGAGCGGAATAGGTCGAAGCCCCCCAGCCCCGGATGGCCGTTGCTCGAGAAATACAGATCCACGCCATTGGGCGCGATCATCGGGGCTTTCTCATCCCCGCTGGTATTGATCTCGGGTCCGAGATTTTTCGGAGTACCCCAGCGGCCGCTGCGCAGCCGTTTGCTGCGCCAGATATCGGTGCCGCCGTAACCGCCGCTGCGGTCGGACGCGAAATAGAGATATTCCCCATCCGGGGAGATATACGGCTGCGAATCCCAGTTTTTGGAATTCACCCGGTTCCCGAGATTGGTGATTTCCTGCCACTTCCCGTTGTAATCCATGCGTGCGGAGTAGAGGTCGCAGTCCCCGAGCCCGTCTTCGGTCCAGCACTGAACGAAGAAGACGTACTCTCCGTCCGTCCCGATGTACGGAGATCCTTCGTCCCGCTGCGTATTGATCTTCGCGCCGTAATTGAGCGCCCTGCTCCATCCGGTCGGTTCCCGGTCGGAGAACCAGAAATCGTCGCCCTGGATGTATCCCTCGTGCGTGGGACGGTTGGTTGTGAAATACATCCGGTCCATGTACAGGTACATTCCAAAATCGTCGTAGGAGGAGTTGACCGCCTCGCCGAGATTCTCCGCGACAACACCGTCGTGATCGACAACCAGTTCGGGGGGAAGTCCGCCGCACGCGGTGAGCACGATCAGCAGACCGGAAAACAGGAGTGGGATGCGAATATATTTCATGGTATCGACAATCATGCTGATTACAGTTCAAATTTGAAAACGCCGATGACGTGGATCGCTTCTGCTTTCCAGTTGTCGTCGGAAGAGATGGTGGTGAGCGGAAGGTTGTAGGAGAGTTCCGGCGAGAACACGAAGCTGCGGCCGAGCCGGATATTCAGTCCGAAACCGAAACGAACGTCCATGCGGAGTTTCTCGATGCCGGGAATCTCGCCGCTGTCGATTTCGATGGTGCGCTCATCGGGATTCCCGATGTCGATGACATACCGTTCATCCACCATGACAACCTTGTAGGTGGTGTTTCCGACCGTGTTTACGCCGACGGCCGGCCCAGCGAACAGGTAGAACCCGGGAAAAGGATGCAGCTGCAGAACGGGATTGAACATGAAATATCCGAGTTCGACCTCGTTTTGCCGTTCGTGCCGGGCAAGCACCGTTTCGCCAGTGTTCAGCAGGGCGTTGAGATCAATTTCATAGCTGTAGTCGGCGCGAAGATCGCTGTACACCGCCTTGAGGGCGATCCCGAACAGGGGCGAGAACATATGTCCAATCTCGAATCCCGCACTCACGCCGACCCCCGAACCGTTCTCGAAGGAACACTGGCAGAAGTCGGTAAGAAAATCTCCCGTGTGGGAGTTGATGTTCACTCCGATCTGCGGTCCGATCCACCAGACGGAAGGATCGGGAGAGAGTACGCTGGGCGGAGCCGGAACTGACATTTGGGTGCGGTACTGTGCATGCGCCTGCATGCCGGCGATGAGCCAAAGCAGCGCGACGAGGGTGGAAACAGTAAATCGCGAGACTGTCATACAAACCCTGGCATCGTTGAGTATTGAATAGCGGATATGACGAATACAACGTAGTATCGACGTTTTTACCGTCAGAAGCAATGCAAAAAAGACCGGGGAGCGTACTCCCCGGCAATTGCTGCAGACGGCGGGCGCGACGACTGCGATGCGCGCCCGTGTCAACGCGGATTATATGTACTTCACTTCGCGCGCGTATGCACGCAGTTCCTCGCGGAACTTCGGATGCGCGATGTGGATCAGCTCGTTCACGCGCTGCCGGACGGTCTTACCGAACAGCGAGGCGATGCCGAACTCCGTGACGACATAGTGGACGTCCGCTCGGTTGGTCGTCACACCGGCTCCCGGAATGAGGTGCGGGACGATACGCGACAGTTCGCCGCCTTTCGCGGTCGCGGGAAGCGCGATCACCGGTTTGCCTCCTTCGCTGCGGGAAGCGCCGCGGATGAAGTCGACCTGACCGCCGAAGCCGCTGAAGAGCCGCGGACCGATCGAGTCGGCGCAGACCTGTCCCGTGATATCGACCTGCAGAGCGGAATTGATGGCGACCATTTTCCGGTTCTGCGCCACGATGAACGGATCGTTGACATAGTGGCTCGGATGGAACTCGACAATCGGGTTGTTGTCGATGAACTCGAAAATCTTCCGGTTGCCGAGAACGAAGGACGCGACCATTTTCCCCTTGTGCAGGGTCTTTTTCTCATTGTTGACCACCCCCATCTCGACGAGCTTGATCACGCCGTCGGAAAACATTTCGGTGTGGATGCCGAGATCGCGCTTGTTTTCCAGGTAATTCAGCACGGCGTCGGGAATGGCTCCGATACCCATCTGCAGCGTGCTTTCGTCCTCGATCAGCTCCGCGATATACCCGCCGATCTGATCGTAGACTTCCTGTTCCTTCGGATCGGTTACCTCGCCGACCTGCGGCATTTCCCTGATGGGCACATCCACTTCGACGATATGATGAATCTTCGAAATGTGGATGAAACAGTCGCCGAGCACGCGCGGCATGTTCGGATTCACCTGCGCAATGATGACCTTCGCCATCTCGCACGCGGGTTTGGTCATTTCGACGCCGACGCCGAAGCTGCAGAACCCGTGTTCGTCGGGCGGTGAAAGGTGCACCAGGGCGACATCGACCGGAATGATCTTGTCATAGAAAAGCTTGGCGACCTGGTGGAGGTAAATGTGCGTCGCGTCGGCAAGGCCGCTGCTGACCGCGCTGCGTACGTTGCTTCCGATAAAAAGCGCGTTGTGGCGGAAGTGTCCCTGCATTTCCTCGGACACGTACCCCGCTTCACCGATGGTGAGGATATGATCCACATGGACGTCGGTCAATTCGCTTCCGCGGGCCACCATCGCCCGGATCAGGGTCTCCGGCACGGCACATCCCGGATGGATGTAGACGTGGTCGCCGGATTTGATCACCTGAACGGCTTCATCGGCTGTCTTGAGCTTACTTCGATAAATGGACTTCCATTCCATAAAACGTTTTCCTTTTCAGAATCCACTTCTATAAGGTTGTTGCATTAGCAGCAATCGAACGGCTCGACTTCCATGCCGTAAATATCCTGGAGAATGGCATGCGTCGGTTTCCCCTGCCACGTCAGCATGCCGCAGCGGATGCAGGGATCCGTTTTTTCGTCCGGCGAAAGTCCCTTGAGGGCCACTTTCAGATACGGGAGAATCGAATTCGTCAGCGCATAGGTCGAGGTCCGCGCCACGACCGACGGCATGTTGGGCACGGCGTAATGGATGACGCCATGCTTGACGAACACCGGATCCTTGATCGTCGTCGGCCGGCTCGTTTCGACGCAGCCGCCCTGATTGATGGACATGTCGACGATCACCGCGCCTGGCTTCATGGTCTTGACCATCGCTTCGGTGATGATATGATGGCTTTCCTCGTCGTTGATGCTGATCGCGGTGATGAGAACGTCCGCGATCTTGCACCCGCGCCGCAGATTTTCCGGAGAAGCGACCACCGTCGTGATGCGCTTGTTGAAGAAGCTGTCTGCGTAGCGCAGCTGATCGACGTCGTTATCGAGGAGAATCACCTGGCCGCCGAGACCGAGCACCGCCTGCGCGGCCGCCATGCCGGATGCGCCGCTGCCGATGATGACCGTCGCGGCCGGCGCGACGCCTCCGAGCCCGCCGAGCAGGACGCCGCGACCGCCGTGGTCCGAGCGGAGATACCGGCCGGCGATCTGTGCCGCCACCTGTCCGGAGATCTCGCTCATCACGCGCAGGACGGGGAAATTCCCGTCGGCGCGGCGCATGTACTCGTACGCGACCGTCGTGACATTGTTCGCCAGCATGTGATCGATGAAGGCCTTCCGCCCCATGCCGAGCAGCTGGAACGACATCAGCGTCTGGCCCGGCCGGAGAAGCTCCCATTCGTCTTTCACCATGGGCATGACTTTGAGCACGATATCGGCCCGTCCGGCGGCCTCCTCCGCGGAGTAGGCAATGGTCGCGCCGGATTTCTGATACTGCTCATCCGGGAAACGGGCGTCGATCCCTGCGCCGGATTCGATGATGACGGTGGCGCCGGCACTGACCAGCGCTTCGACGCCGAAGGGAGAAAGCGCCACGCGCTGTTCGTCTTCGAAGCGTTCCTTGAGAATTCCAATTACCATGTGGTACCTCTATCGCAAGTGCAAGTTGGTTGCCGGAAGGCGTCAGCGCTGTGCAGACGACCGTACGGCCGCCTGGTACGTGTTTTTCATCAGCATGGCGATGGTCATCGGACCGACCCCGCCCGGAACAGGAGTAATCATCGATGCTTTTTCGCGTACACCCTCGAAATCCACGTCGCCGACAATGCGATACCCTTTCGGACGCGATTCGTCGTTCACCCGGTTGATGCCGACATCGATGACGACGACACCGTCCTTCACCATGTCCGCGGTGACGGTATTCACCCTGCCGGTGGCCACGATCAGAATATCGGCCTGACGGGTGTATATGGAGATATCCTTCGCTGCCGAGTGTGTGACCGTGACGATCGCATTCGCACCGGCGGCTTTCTGCAGGAGGATGTTGGCGATGGGTTTCCCGACAATGTTGCTGCGGCCGACGATCACGACATGCTTCCCTGCCGTCTCCACGCCGCTGCGGATCATCAGTTCCTGTATGCCTGCGGGAGTGCATGGCAGGTAGCATTCCTGCCCGATCACCAGCTTGCCGACACTGATGGGGTGGAATCCGTCGACGTCCTTTCGCGGGGATATCGCTTCGATCACGCGGTCCTCGTTCACATGCTTCGGCAGCGGAAGCTGCACCAGGATGCCGTGAATATCCGGATCGATATTCCAGGTATCGATACGACCGAGGATTTCTTCCTCCGAGGTCGATTCCGGCAGACGCAGGGTCGTGGAGTGAAATCCGCAGTACTCGCACGCCCGTTCCTTGGAGGCGACGTAGGTCTGCGATGCGGGATCTTCTCCGACGAGCATGAACGCGAGACCGGGGATGACATTCTGTTGCGCGCGAAGCGCCGCGGTCTGCTCCCGGACTTCGTCCTTGATAAGCTGGGAGATCAGCTTCCCATCGATAAGGTCACTCTGCATGACGATTGAACTCCGGAAGGGTCATGGGTTGAATGGAGACGGCTTTCCCCGTCGTCACTTCGACCGATACCAGCACGGCCGACAGGTGGACGTCGTCGGTAGCCATTTCGAATTTATGCGGGGTCTGCTTGATAAAGCGCCGAAGGGCGATATCCTTGCGCATCCCGACGACCGAATCATACGGACCCGTCATCCCGACATCGGTCAGGTAGGCCGTCCCCCCGGGCAGGACTTTCGCGTCCGCGGTCTGGATATGCGTGTGCGTTCCCACGACGGCACTCACGCGTCCGTCGAGAAACCAGCCCATCGCGACCTTTTCCGCCGTCGCTTCCGCGTGAAAATCGACGAAAATGATCGGCGTCTGCTCCCGCAGGCGCTCAACCACCCATTCGGCGGTGCGGAAGGGACAGTCGATGGTGTTCATGAAAGTGCGCCCCTGCAGGTTCACTACCCCGATGCTTCCGGCCGCGCCGAGGGGAATCACGGTGAATCCGCGGCCCGCATTGTCGCGCGGGTAGTTTGCCGGTCGCAGCAGCGTCTGCTCCGTGTTCAGAAGCTTCTGGATATGCCATTTTTCCCAGATGTGGTTCCCCGAGGTGACGACCTGCACCCCCAGTTCCTGCAGTTCCCGGAACTGCTGCTCGCTGATGCTTTTCCCCTCCATTGCGTTTTCTCCGTTCGCGATGACACACGCGATGTCATGCTTCTCCCGGAGCGAGGGAAGAAAAAGCCGGACCGCATTGAGACCGGCATTTCCGACGATATCACCGATAAAAAGGATATTTATTGCAGACATATATTCAGATTTTGTTCAAGTCACGGTGTGAATATGTAACTTAGGAAAATGCCCCGGCAACTCCAAGATGAGCAGGTCTGAAATCCCTCGCGTATTTGATTTCCGCGCCTGATCCATTAGATTTAACGGATGCATTAATGCCTGAAATATGTACCAGACACCAGAAGAACGGCGCGAGCAGTCGCGCATCGAAGACAAGCAGTTGATCGCCGCAGCCATCGCGGGTAAGCAGGAGGCGTACAAGCGCCTCATGAAGAAATACCACAACGCGATCGCGCATCTTATCATGCGCATGGTGGGCACGCAGGGTGACGTCGAAGACCTCACCCAGGAGGCGTTTATCAAGGCGTTCAACTCCCTCGAATCCTTCAACGACGAGTTCGCGTTCTCGACCTGGCTGTACAAGATCGCAACCAACAACTGCATCGATTACTTGCGAAAGCGCAAGCTGAAAACGTTCTCTATCGACCGGCCGATCGGCGGGGAGGACAGCGCGCCGCAGTACGAGATTCCGGACGAGTCGCACACGCCGGACGGAGAGATTCTGCGCACGCAGCAGAACACGGCCATCCAGCACGCGATCGACGCCCTCCCAGAGAAGTACCGCATCGTCATCGTGATGCGTCACCAGGAAGAGAAAAGCTACGAGGAGATCGCCACGGAGCTCGACCTTCCTCTGGGAACGGTCAAGGCGCATATTTTCCGCGCCAGGGAAATGCTTTACAAGCAGCTTCGCGGCGTGGTCAACACCTACTGATTTTTCCGTGAAAAGCATGCCGGATCTCGCCGACACCTCTTGCATTTTCCCGATTTTCCCGCTATATTTAAATTCTTGTTCGGGGCGTGGCTCAGCCCGGTAGAGCGCTCGGTTCGGGACCGAGAGGTCGGAAGTTCAAATCTTCTCGCCCCGACGAACAGGAAAAAGGAAGCCTTCCCGGCTTCCTTTTGCTTTTATACCCTCACGCGTCGTTCCCCCCTTTCACTGTCTCCCCCGGTCATTCTCCCCGTCTGCGGCCGCTGCCTCAGGGCGCCACGATCGCGCGCGCGCCGAGCCCCTCCATCACCGCCTCGTACAGCGGCATGACGCCCGGAACCGCAGGAATGCGGCCGCCGAATCCGAGTGCGCGGATGGTGAACATCTGCATCGGCGCGACGGGAATATCCTTCAGCAGCGCGGTATTGACGGAGATCCCTTCCTGCGTCGTCAGCCGACGGAGCAGCACATCGGTCTTCGACCGGACGATTCCTTCCCGCGCCGCCGCCGTCACGGAGTCGCGCAGCATGTCCCAGTCCGCGACGGAACGGGGCGGCGTTCGCCGGTCCACCAGCTGGAAAAAGGAGTATCCTTCCGGGGTTGAGAGCGGTCCCGCGGCATCGGCGATGCGCAGTCCGAAAGCGGTGCGGCCGAGGAGGCCGTGGCGGGTCACGGGGAAGAACCCGAGTTCCCCGTTCCGTTCGGCAGCGCCGGGTCGTTCGGAAAACTCCGCGGCCAGGGCGTGTAGGGATTCCCCGGCACGAAACCGCTCCACGAGGCGCTGCAGGGCGGTCTCGTCCTGCATCAGGACTTCAACGATTTTGACCTCTACCGGCGAACCGAACTGGTCAGCGTGCGCCGCATAGTAGTTCCAGAGGCTGTCGTCGCTCGCGATGAACTGTTCCCACAGCAGTTCGGGGATCATCTGCGCCAGTCCGTTCGCGGCCCACATCGCCATGTCGCGCAGAACGTCAGGATGCTGGTCGAGATTCAGGGCGTACGCTTCGTTTGTAAGGAGGAAGCGATCGGCGAGTTCGTGCATCCGTGTGCGGTACAGCGTCGGCACGGAAGAAATCTCCGCGGCCGAGAGGCGGAGATCGGACGCTTCGAGACGATCGAGCGCGTCGCCGATTCCGAGGGTCCAGGCGCCGATCCGAAGAAACGGATCATTCAACTGCAGCGCCCACACCGTACGCAGCGAATCGAACACCGCCGTTCGCGGCAGCAGCACCTCGCTCGTGTCCCGTCTCGCCTGCGCGCGGTAATCCTCGAGCAGCGCCTGTCCGAGGACGCGGTAGGGTGTCTCCTCGAACCGTGCTTCCCTCCCCCGCCAGAGGCGGCCGACGAAGGCGACCGACGCCGCGGTTTCCTTCTCCCTGCGAAGCTGGCTTTCTATGCGTCTGGAGCGCTTCTGAAGTTCGAACTCGCTGCGAAAGGGATCTCCGTAATCCATCTTCCGGACCAGGTACCAGCCATCGTTCCCCTCCAGCGGTTCCGAAACGGCCCCCGGCGCAAGCGCGTCGATATGCTGCCGGAATGCGGCATCCATTTCCGTCTCACGGAGGGCGGCCTGATCGTTCCCGGCCGTCGCGCGCTGCTGTTCCGCCAGCAGCGTGTCAAACGGAATTCCGCTTCGCAGCAGCCGATGAAGATTCCGTATTTCGGACTCCCTTGTATTGAACAGGAAGTCGTACTGGATGCGCTGCTGCTCCTCGATGAAACGCGCATGGATTTCCGCCGGCGTCACGGTCACGCGGGAGCGGACACTGTCGCGATAGAGCCGGTCGCGCATGAACATTTCCCTGGCCATCGCGCTGTTTCTCCGGAAGCGGTCTTCGGCGTCAAAACCCCGCTTCTTCGCCTCCGCCATCAGCAGGCGTTCAGCGATCAGCGAATAGAGGAACTGCACCTTGATGACCGGGATCAGGCGCTCCTGATCCTTGTACGGAAATACGCTGAGCGCGTAGCGCGCGCGGAATTCTCCTGCGGTGATCTGTTCGTCGCCGACGGTCGCCAGCACCGCATCGTCCGGGACGACCTGTGCGGCGGCGATGAGCGGGAGCAGATACAGGCATGCGGCAAAGAGGTATTTCATTCCGTCAATATACGAAATCGCGATGGAGTGCGGGCGCCGTGTCCCCTCGCGCCGGTCGTACCGCCCCCTCCCCAACCACGGGTGCGCTCCGTCGGAGCAGCGCACGCGAACGAAAAAGAAAACCCCGCATCGGCGAACCGACGCGGGGTTTTGAATAAGTCAGACGGCCGCTGTTAGAAGCCGACTTTCAGGGCAACGACATGCTGACCGCCGAACACTTCGCGCGTGCGGTAGGCATAGTCGAGATAAAGCTTCACGTCACCGGTCCACTGCTGGAGACCGACGCCGAATGCGGGACCGTAGAGATAGCCGGTCTCGTCTTCGAAATCCGTCTTGGCGTTTCCGGCGATGCTGTACGATCCGCGAAGCGCGAGGAACTTGTTGAACATGTACTCCACACCCACGCGGTACTGGTCGGTGATGAAGTTATTGTTCTCGAACGAAGTCATCACGAGCAGGTCGTGCAGTTCGGAGAAGCTGTGTTTGTATGCCACGCCGATCTCGAGAGAGGTCGGGAGCTGGAAACCGGCCGATTCGATTTTCAGCAGCTGGCCTTCACGGTCAGAGCCGATTTCATCGACAAGGCGCAGGAGACCGGGACCTTCGAACTTCATGTTGCCGCCGAGATGACGGAGGGTGACACCGAGTTCGAGGCCATCGAATCCGGCAAGGCCGGAATACTGGACACCGACGTCGAAGGCGAAGCCGGATGCGGAGACACGGTCAAGCTCTTCGGATACGAGATTCACCGTCACGCCCGAACGGATACGATCGGTGAGTGCGCGGGAATACGTGAGGCCGAGGGTGAGAACGGTCGGGGAATACACCGCGCCCGTTCCGTCCACCTGACGTTCGTCTGTGATCAGGATGTCGCCGAAGGAAAAGGACTTCACCGAGAAGGCGACGTGCCCGAAACCGGGCATGTCACTCCCGATACCGAAGTAGCTGATGCCGTCTTCGTTATCGAGACCGTTCATCTGTGAAAACATCACTTCGACACCGTGGCGGGAACCAGACAGACCGGCAGGGTTGTAGTAGATCGCTTCGATACCGGTCAGGCCGGCCGTGTAGGCACTGCCAAGGGCAATGCCCCTCGCGCCGACGGGGACAAGCAGCTGGTCAGCAGCCGCCGTACCTTCTTTGTTTCCGCCGCCGGCAACAGCCACTGATCCTGTCAGGGCGAACGCAAGGAGGAGCGCCGCTGCAATATATCTTGGACTGATGCGCATGAGATTTACTCCTTTATTTCTTTCATTCACGTTCATAAACGAAATCAAGTCCTGGTTCCCTGATCAGATACGATCGAGGAACTGGGTTTCCGTGACCACGGCAAGCTTGAGGATTTTTTCCACGCCGAGCTCAGGCATGTCGATGTGGATGTAATACATACCGCTTGCCACGGGCAGATGGTTGTCATTCTGGAGATCCCAGGTCGCATACTGCGTACCGTCGTCCAGTTTTTCGAACGAACGGACGAGCACGCCGGAAACCGTGTAGACCTTGAATTTCGCACGCGGCGGAAGATGATTGAAGGTGACGAAGCGCTGATATTTGTTGCGCTCGCGTTTGTTTGATCCGTAATACGGATTCGGGAACACGTTGATCTGCGTGATGTCTTTCTTCGCGAGCTCCTTGTCATACGACGGCGGCATCGTGGTGAACATGAACTTGTCGTCTGCCGCGAACGGAGCTTTCGGCGTGATGCGGTACAGGCTGCCATTGCGGAAGGGCTGACGCATCCCGGCGTACTGGGCCTTGAGCAGATACCATCCCCAGTACATAATTGGCATAGATCCGCTGCCGGTCGCCAGCGAGAACGATGGTGTAGAAAACGTGGGTTCCGGTGTGTCGCTGTACGGGAGGTCCAGGATAAACAGCATTTCCCGGTCCACCGTGCTAGCTGTCGGCAAGAAGCGCTGATCGTTGCCGGCGGTATTAGCCTGCTCGATCCATGCGTACTGGAGCTGCTTATGGTTGTCGGGATTCGGATCCGAAACGTCCCATACCTGGATAGGTGACTCGAAATAGCCAACGTAACCATAATTGGGACTCTGGCCGCGACGATACATGTAACCCTTGGATTTCTTCGTGGTATCGAAGCGGACTTCCACGACCTTCTTCACCTCGTAGCCTTTCAACGCGCTGCTGAACTGGCTGCTTATGACGACGTCAGTGTAGCCCAGCTGCCACGAATAGCCGCCTTCTCCTCGCGTGCTTTCGAACGCTTCGAAGACTTCAGGACCGCCCTCCCACTCGATGCGGAGGATCTCATCGTGATTCGCCTTGGGGTCGTCAGGAAGGAAGCCAGATTTGTTGAACTGCTTGTAGTACCCCGTCCCGCTCACCCCGATCTTGAATCCGTCAAGAAGGAAGAATTCCTTCTTCAGGCCTTCCATCGAAGCGCTCTTGTTCACGAGCACTTCATTCGTCGTGACATTGCGCAGCGTCCAGGACGAGAAATCGTCCAACGTGAGCGTTTCATCGATCATCCGATCAAGATTGTGATCGTAGGCTCTCTGAACTTGGCCGCGCGATTCGAAGGTCACTTCGTAGGTATCGCCGGTCATCTCGAGAGGATCGACTGCGACGACTTCCACGAACCCCGCAGAGAGGCCGGAGGTGTGAGAGACAGGAATTTCGGCGTCGATTTTCTCACCGAAACGGTGGCCCGGATCATACATCTGCGGACGGACTTCGATGATCGTCGGCGTCGATTCGAGCTGACGCGGCGACGCTTCCGGATCCTCGTTATACGCATAGGCGGTGACCG
>QKAF01000092.1 GCA_003246455.1 Bacteroidota bacterium | reverse complement strand
GCTCGGCCGCAAAATGCAGGGATACGCCTTCGATGCCGCCTCGGCGGGACGCCATACCCTGATGCTTCCGACCGCGGGACTGCGCGCCGGCAGCTACATCGTCAGTGTCAGCGACAGCCGCGGCAGCGTGTCCGCGCGGCGACTGATCGTCTGGTAACACGCACCCTCTTCCACCCCTCTCCTTCCAGTAGAGGGGCCGGGGGTGAGGTCGTCAGGAGATTTATAATGGTCCTTCCCCTGATCCTTTTGGAGGATGACCCTTCAGGGTCGTCCTCCAGCGGGGTAAAAGAAATTTGCGGACGAGCCTGAAGGCTCATCCTCCGCGGGAGGGGTTCCGGACGTGCCTGATGGCGCATCCGTGCACGTGTGTATTTATTGGTGACGGGAACCTCATCCGATTCCAGGAGTACTAACCGGTCGGATCGCCTCTGTTTTTACCTTACCATTCTGGAGACCTGTCATGCTGGTGAGCATTCGTCTCTCTTTGCTGCTGCTTATCACCGTCCCGGCATTCTTTCTCGCGTCCGCGCTGTCGGACGGCTATTCTTCCCATGTCATATGGAGCACGTTCATGAACGGGAATTACGATGAACAGTGGAAGGCTGTCGATAAGGCGCTCGATGAGGGGCTGCCGAAAACCGCGCTGGAGATGGTGGAGAAGATCTACAGCCGCGCGAAGTCGGAAAACAATCAGCCGCAGATCGTCAAGGCGGCTGCGTACCGCGTCGCCCTCCTGTCGGTGACGAATGAGGAGGATGAAGTCGTTCTGGTGCGGGATCTCGAGAAGGAGATCGCGGCGGCGGATCAGCCGGGGAAGGCGGTCCTCACCTCGATGATGGCGGAACTCTACTGGAATTACTATCAGATGAACCGGTGGCGCATCCATGACCGCAGCGAGGTGAACGATGCGGCGGACGCGGATTTCCGCACCTGGAATCCCGGTCAGTTTTTCGATACCACGAAAGCGCTGTATGTCGCATCGCTGGCGCCGGCGGAGATTCTGCAGAGCGTTCCCGTCGACACGTACGACGCCATTCTGATCAAGCAGAGCGAGAGCGGGAAATACCGTCCGACGCTGTATGACATACTCGCGCATCGCGCGCTGGATTTTTTCCGCAATGATCAGGCCGATCTGCCGGTTCCGCAGGCGGATTTCGAACTCGAGGGTCTCGAGGCGCTGACCCCCGCGGCGGATTTCGTGCGACATGCGTTCACGTCGCCGAACCCGCGCAATACCAAGTACCAGGCCCTGCTGATCTACCAGCAGCTTCTCCGTTTCCATGCGCAGCGTGGCGACGCGGACGCCCTGGTCGATCTGGATCTCCAGCGTCTCGCCTTCAGCAGGGCGGAAACCCTGCATGAAGACAAGGACACGACCTATTTCCTTGCGATCGAGAAACTGTATACAACGCATGCTTCCGCCCCGATCTCGACGCTGGTCGGCGCGGAAATCGCCCGCTACCATTATGACCATGACGATTACGTGACGGCGCTGAGTGTGTGCGAACGCGAGAGCGCCCGATTCCCCGCGTCGCGCGGCGCCACGGACTGCCGGGCCCTGCGCTCCAGCATCCTGGCGAAGGAGCTGTCGCTCGCTGTTGAGACAACGACGAGACCCGACGCCGCGTTTCTCATGAGCGCCGGGTATCGGAATGTCGATCGCGTGCATTTCCGCATCGTGCAGCTGCTCGCGAACGAAGACGACGATTACCTTCTCCGGACGACGCGGGATGTCAGTCAGCGCGATCGGCTCGAGGAGATTCTTCGGCGCGGCAGCCTGAAGGAATGGTCGCAGGAGCTGCCGAAGCAGACGGACTACAAGTCGCACCTCGTCGATCTCCGCGGACCGGAACTCCCCGCCGGCGTGTATATGATTTTCATGTCGCCGCGGGAGGACTTCTCGTTCGACGGCAACGCCATCGCCTATACCTGGCTGCGCGTTACGCGCCTGAGTCTGGAGAACATCGACTCGCAGGGAGGAGAACAGCGCTTCTGGGTTACCGACGCGGCAGAGGGTGCGCCGCTGAAGAGCGTGAAGGTCCGCATGTACAGCAACCGATGGAATTCGTCGAAGTACGAATACGAGCGCGTTGAAATGGGGTCGGTGCGCACCGGCCCGGACGGACTCTTCGTCCTCGAACCGGGACGCTTCCGAGAGGGGGTATCGTTCCAGCTTTCCGTCGGCCGCGACACGCTGACGGTGCGCAACAGCTACAACGCATACGAGCGCGGACGTGAGAATACCCGTCGCCGCACGCTGTTCTTCACCGATCGCGCGATCTATCGTCCCGGGCAGACGCTGTACCTCAAGGGCATCCTCACCGAGGGCAGCGGTGAGAAAGCCGATTTCAGCGTTCTGAAAAATACGAGCACAACCGTCACATTCTTCGACGCAAATAATCAGAAGGTGCATGAGGCGGAGCTGCGCTCCAACGATTACGGATCGTTCAACACGACGTTCACTCTTCCTTCGGGTGTGCTTACCGGCGTCATGTACATCCGCAATGAATGGGGCTCGACCTCGGTGCGCGTGGAGGAGTACAAGCGGCCGAAATTCGAGGTCGCGTTCAAACCCGTCGAGGGAGAGTACCGCCTCAATACCTCCGTGAAAGTCACGGGCGAGGCCAAAGCGTATGCGGGATCGAACGTCGACGGCGCGACGGTGAACTGGCGTGTCGTCCGCCGCGTACGGTATCCCTACTGGTTCTGGTGGTGGCGTCCTGCCCCGCGGAGCGACGCGCAGGTGATCGGGCATGGGTCGACGACGACCGATGCCGACGGCGCCTTCGCGATCGACTTCACGGCGCTGCCCGACCGATCGGTGGATCCGAAGTCTCTGCCGGTGTTCACCTACGAGGTCTCTGCGGATGTCGTGGATGTGAACGGGGAGACGCACAGTGCCACCACCGCCGTGAGCGCGGGCTATACCTCCGTCGCCCTGTCTCTCGGCATTCCCGAGATGATCGATGCGACCAAGGAGCAGGAACTCCGCATGTATGCGCGGAACCTGGGCGGGCAGCCGATCGCCGCGTCCGGGACGCTGCGCATTGAAACGCTCACGCCGCCGGATCGCGTGCTGCGCGCGCGCGCGCTTCCGGCACCGGACAGCTGGGTGATGTCGAAGGAGGACTTCTCCCGCGCTTTCCCGCATGACGTGTACAAGGACGAGAATCTTCCCGACACGTGGGAGGCACGCAGCACGCTGCTCGAAACGAAGTTCAGCACGGGTGATGACGGAACCGACTCCCTCGTGCTTCACGATCTCGCGCCGGGGGCTTATCGCATCACCATGAGCGCGAAGGATCCGGGAGGACAGGATCTTGTAATCCGTAAAACCGTGACCGTGTATCGACCCGGAGGCGGGGTTCCGTCGATGATGCCCGAATTCTACGTCGGAGAGAAGACCTCGGCCGAACCGGGTGAAGAGGCCCGCTTCCTCTACGGCAGCGCCTACGATGGCGTTTCCATGATGGCGCGCGTGGAAGACCGTTCGCGGAAACTTCGCGAAGGCTGGAGCACGGAAGACGCCGGGCAGCGGTCGTTCCGGTACAGGGCGGAGGAGAGCCAGCGGGGCGGGTATACCGTCCAGGTATTCTTCGTGAAGCACTACCGCCTCTACCAGCAGACCGTGTTCATTTCGGTGCCGTGGTCAAACAAGCAGCTGCAGGTCGAGACGGCCACGTTCCGCGACAAGCTGGAACCGGGTGCGCAGGAAGAATGGCGCATCACGATCAAGGGTCCCGATCGCGAACGCATCGCTGCGGAAGTCCTCGCCTCGATGTACGACGCCTCGCTCGACGCGATCTACCGGCAGGAATGGGGGCGGTTTTCCTGGCCTTCATACGGGAGGTATTCCCGGTTCTCGAATTACGGCTTCGGCGGCATCAATGCGCGGCTGTATGTCGAGGACTGGAACGAAATCCTTTCCGGGTACTCGCAGAATTATGACCGGCTGAACCTGTTTCTCCTCAATCGATATGGGCGTTACTACGGACGGCGCATGTACATGTCGAAGTCGGAAGAGGGCGGGCTGGGTCTGGGTTTCGCCGCGGACCGTGCGGCCCCCGCGCCGGCAGCGATGGTCGCGATGGAGGAAGCATCGAATGGCGCCAGGGACGAACTGGTCTCGAAAAAAGTGCAGAGCGTCGACGATGCCGAGGAAGAGAAATCCGCTGAAACCGGCGACGCTTCCTCCGGCGGATTGGATGCGGTCAAGGCACGCACGAATTTCAACGAGACGGCGTTCTTCTATCCCGACCTGATGACGGATGAAGAGGGCAACGTCCTGCGTTTCACCGCACCGGAAGCCCTCACGCGGTGGAAGCTGCGCGTCTACGCGCATACGCCGGATCTGAAATCGGGCTACCTCGAGAAAACCGCGGTGACGCAGAAGGAACTGATGGTCATGCCGAACATGCCCCGCTTCCTGCGAAACGGCGACGACATCTCCCTGATGACCAAGGTCAGCAATCTCTCCGATACCACGCTCACGGGCTCGGTTACCCTGAAGCTGTTTGACGCGGTCACGATGCAGCCGGTCGACGCGCGCTTCGGACTCGCGGACGCCGTGCGCCCGTTCACCGTGGAGAAAGGCCGCAGCACCACCGCGCGCTGGGACGTGCACATTTCGCGAAGGCCGGAGAGTTCTCCGACGGGGAAGAAATGGCATTGCCGGTGCTTCCGAACCGCATGCTCGTGACCGAAACCCTGCCGCTCAACATTCGCGGCGGGGAGACGAAGACGTTCACCTTCGACAAGCTGCTGCACTCGGCTTCGTCGACAACGCTCCGTCAGCATCAGCTGACGCTGGAAATGACCTCGCAGCCCGCGTGGTACGCCGTGCAGGCGCTGCCGTACCTGATCGAGTATCCCTACGAGTGCGCGGAGCAGGTGTTCAACCGCTACTATGCCAACAGCATCGCGGGTCACATCGCGCAGAGCAACCCGAAGATTCAGCGCGTGTTCGAGCAGTGGAAAAACAGCGACGCGCTGCTTTCGAACCTGCAGAAGAACCAGGACCTGAAGATGCTCCTGCTCGAGGAAACGCCGTGGGTGCTGCAGGGCAAGGACGAAAGCGAGCGCAAGAAACGCGTCGCGCTGCTGTTCGATCTCAATACCATGGGCAACAACCTCGAGTCTGCCATGCGGAAGCTCGAGAAGGCGCAGTCCGGCAACGGCGGCTGGCCCTGGTTCCCGGGCATGCCCGAAAACCGCTACATCACGCAGTACATCGTCGCCGGCTTCGGTCACCTGGCCGCGCTGGGCGTCACGGTAAAGGATGAGCGCGTCAGCCGCATGATCCGTCGCGCGGTGGAGTTCATGGACGAGCGCATGAACGAGGATTATCTCAACCTGAAAGCACGCGAACGCAGCTTCGATCCGAAAAAGGACTATCTCGATAATCTCTCGGTCCAGTATCTCTATGCCCGCAGCTACTTCCTCGGACAGGAGATCCCCGAAAAGTACGACGAGGCGGTTGACTTCTGGCGCGAGCAGTCCCGCAAATGGTGGACGCGCCGCGGGCACATGACCCAGGGACAGATTGCGCTCGGACTGCACCGTATGGGTGAAAAAGAAGTACCGCAGGCGGTCGTCCGTTCACTCAGGGAGCGGTCGCTGCAGAACGACGAGATGGGCATGTACTGGAAATACGACCGCGGCTGGTTCTGGTACCAGGC